>JAFYAS010000035.1 GCA_017540605.1 Lachnospiraceae bacterium
CGAACCAAACATCAAAAGGATGTCTGCGCCTGACTTAACAACCTTACACTCGATGAAGTTCATAGGAGGCATACCCATGAATCCGGCAACGAAGAGGTTGCAAGGGTTGTCATAAAGTGCCTGAGGAGTATCAACCTGCTGGATGATACCATCCTTCATAACTACGATTCTGGTACCAAGAGTCATAGCCTCTGTCTGGTCATGTGTAACGTAGATGATGGTTGTCTGAAGTCTCTGATGAAGCTTTGAGATCTCAACACGCATCTGTACACGAAGCTTTGCATCAAGGTTTGAAAGAGGCTCGTCCATAAGGAATACCTTGGGCTCACGTACGATAGCACGTCCCATGGCAACACGCTGTCTCTGACCACCGGATAAAGCCTTGGGCTTACGATCAAGCAAGTGCTCGATATCGAGAATCTTTGCAGCCTCATGTACCTGCTTGTCAATCTTCTCCTTGGGTACCTTCTTTAATTTAAGTCCAAATGCCATATTGTCATATACAGTCATATGAGGATACAGAGCGTAATTCTGGAATACCATGGCGATATCTCTGTCCTTAGGCTCAATGTCGTTAACCATCTTGTCACCGATCCATAACTCCCCTGAGCTGATGTCCTCAAGACCTGCGATCATACGAAGTGTTGTAGACTTACCGCATCCTGAAGGACCAACGAAGATGATGAACTCCTTGTCCTCAATTTCAAGATTGAAATCCTTAACAGCGTTAAAGCCGTTAGAATAAATCTTGTAAATATTTTTTAATGATAAACTAGCCATTTGAAATTTCCTCCTTGGATTTACATTTTTGACTAATGGATAGTTTAGCGCATTTGCCCTAAATTGCCAATATTACTTATGAACAAAGAAATCTTTGAAAGTTTGTATATTTTGTCCATAGACATTTGATTTTCCGTTATTTAGAGCATATTTAAGGTGTAAAATGACATATAATCCCTTGTTTTTTGTATATTTTATCCCAAAAAACCCTTATTTTAAGCGGTTTCAAAGACTGTGTTTCGTGAAAAAAAGCCTTGTTTTTCGTATAAAACAAGGCTTTTTAATCTGATTTTTCGTCATTTTTACTATCTGTATCCTTAGATTTGTTAAGGAGCACTGCGCTTTTGAAGGCCATTCCCTTTATAGCCTGTTTGATGCGCTCAAACATATAGACCAATCTTTTACCAAGCTTTTCGGGCATAACCTCATCTCCGGAAAGCTCAGATACCTGTTCACCGGATATATAATAAAACATACCCGTCCCACAGATCATAACTCTTGCATTCACCACATCATAGCATCTTTCAAGAAAGCTGTTCTGTTCATTGATATCTACATACAGAAAGAGTATCTCCGGCGCCACTGAATTGATATCATTGGCTAGCATTCCGTATCTGGAATTGATCTCGCCGGTATCACTCTCATAAAGGCTCTCCATAGATTTTCCATGAATAGCAAGATAGGGAAAACTATCTAAAAGGAAATCTGATATCTGATCATATTCCTTATCCGTAGCGGTATAGAAGTATATCTCCATAGCTTCATCTACCGCTTTAGTAAAGAGTCCCTCAAAATAATCCTTGTGCCAGAATACCTCTCGATATCCCTTCACATACTGCTTGACACCCTCTTCAGTGCTTAGGTTTGCCGGAAGCACGAGATCACCGCGCTCTATCAAAGCCTTGCAGTCTTCGTCATTCTTTGCTGTCATACATGCTTTGGTATCAACAAACCTGATGATATGCCTCTTTGAATCGGCGAACAACTCATTCGTCTTTTGCAGAGCTTCCTTTGCGCCGGCCAAAGAGACCATCACACCAAATAAGTTAACCTGTCCATCCATACATTAAACCTCTGATAACTATCAGTTACCCGCTAAGATATTGTCATTCTCACCAATGACAATAACTATATCTAACGATCCGATATCAACCGAACCATCGGTAAGATTGAAACCATCCTTAAGCTTTTCATCGCTTACATCAGGCTTCTTTAAGCTTCCCGTGATAGAGCTTACATCCTTACCGCCTGAATATATCTTACTCTTTTCCATAGTGCCAAGCTTGTAATTGCCGGCATAAACATTGGAATAGCCGAGTGCCTTGATCTTCTTGGCCCACTCACCAGCAAGGCCCTTCTGCTTTGTACTGTTAAGTACCGCAATCTTGGAATCTGCTGAAATTGCTCCTGTACTTGCAGCCTGATCATTACTCTCTGATGCCTCTGTAGCAGCTGCATCATCACCCTGATCAGCAGGAGTCTCATCCTCGTCCTCTACCCACACATCAGAATCACCTGCTGCAGGGTCTGACTCATCAGCCTCTTCAGTATCTGAAAGGATATCCTCAGTAGAAACAGCTGCATCCGTAGATGCTTCAGTTACTTCACTCTCCGCAGTTGTATCTTCAACAACACCTGCTCCTGATTGATTATTCGTATTGCCACCGCCGGTTGCTACCTTTATGATAAATACCGCAGAAAAAACAACGATCACGACTGCCAACAATACAACCAACGCCTTAAGGAAAGCATTGCCAAATACCTTCATAGCCTTATTACTCATAGTTTTACCTCCTAAAAGCCCGATTATCCTCTTTTGGGGCTTAAAAAAATCAAAAATCCTTAGTATTATAGCAAAAATAATGTATCATTTCAACCTTGCATTTGTTATAATCTTGTTATTCAGATCATTTAACAAAAGGATATTATTGAATATGAACAAATCAGTACTTATCACCGGAGCAAGCAGAGGTATTGGAAAAGAAACTGCCATAGCTCTTGGGGAATCATATAAAAAAATAGCTATCATGGGATATTCCCATCAAGAGGAGCTCGAACGCGTCAGATACGAACTGGAAAAAATGGATGTCAAGGTCATCGCAGGCTGCGGCGACATAGGAGATTTTTCCTTTGTATCGGAGTTCGTAAAAAAGGTTCTTCTTGATTTTGGAACCATCGATATCCTCATAAATAATGCAGGAATATCCTATACGGGACTTTTAACTGATATGACTATAGATGATTGGAACAAGGTCATCAGTACCAATCTCACTTCAGTTTTCAACACAACAAGATCCATCGTTCCCTCAATGGTTCGTCAAAAAAGCGGACAGATCATCAACATCTCTTCTATGTGGGGGAACGTCGGAGCCTCTATGGAGGTTGCTTATTCCGCCAGCAAGGGCGGGGTTGACGCATTCACAAAGGCTCTCGCTAAGGAGCTTGCCCCCAGCAACATCTCAGTAAACGCCGTTGCTCTCGGTGTGGTAGATACGGAAATGAACTCCCACCTAAGCGACGAAGAAAAAGCCGCCCTGGCCTATGATATTCCCGCAGGAAGATTCTTAAGCCCAAAGGAGGCGGCTGAATTCATTGTTAAGCTTACCGATATGCCAACATATATGACTTCTCAGATCATAGGCTTTGACGGCGGCTTTATCTAAATTTATCTAAGTCTTTCTATGCATTTTTTCCAGCCTTCGAGTCTTTCTTCTCGGAGGCTTTTATTTATCTCAGGCTTAAACACGCGTTCAATCTCTACATTTTTCTCGATCTCATTAAGATCCTTATAAAATCCCACAGCAAGGCCTGCAAGATAGGCAGCACCTAAGGCCGTAGTCTCTATGACCTTTGGTCTGATGATATCCGTATCAAGTATGTCAGCCTGGAACTGAAGTAAAAAATTGTTTGCACTGGCTCCACCATCTACGCGAAGGTCAGAAAGTCTCATTCCCGAATCCGTCTCCATAGCAGAAAGCACATCACTTACCTGATACGCAAGAGATTCAAGTGTTGCTCTGACTATGTGAGCTCTATTTGCTCCTCTGGTAAGTCCGAATATAGCCCCTCTGGCGTAAGCATCCCAATAAGGCGCACCAAGTCCGGTAAACGCAGGAACAACATAGACTCCGTTGCTATCAGAAACGGAATTTGCTATAGTCTCAGTCTCAGCAGCATTGGTGATAAGCCCCATCTCATCTCTCAACCACTGTACTGCTGCCCCTGCTACAAACACACTTCCCTCAAGGGCATACTGTACCTTTCCGTTTAAGCCTATGGCGATAGTTGTGACCAGACCATTCTTCGAGGGCTTTGCTTCATCTCCTATATTCATAAGCAAAAAACAGCCTGTTCCGTATGTATTCTTTGCCTGACCTGGCCTAAAGCAGCACTGACCGAAAAGGGCAGCCTGCTGATCTCCGGCAACTCCTGCTATGGGGATATCGCCTCCGGCCACCGTTGTATCTGTATATCCGTAGATACATGATGAATCCTTCACCTCAGGTAACATCTTCTTCGGTATATCAAACTTATCCAAAAGCTCCTTGTCCCAGCAAAGCTCATGGATGTTAAAAAGCATAGTTCTTGATGCATTGGTATAATCTGTGGCATGAACCCTACCCTTTGTAAGCTTCCAAATAAGCCAGGTATCCACAGTTCCAAAAAGCAGTTCACCTTTTTTAGCACGCTCTCTCGCACCCTCCACATGATCAAGTATCCACTTTAGCTTGGTAGCCGAGAAGTAGGGATCAGCAATAAGACCTGTTTTTTCAAGTATAACCTTATCATAACCCTCTGCCTTTAAGGCTTCTATCTCATCAGCCGTTCTTCTGCACTGCCATACAATAGCGCGGTATATAGGCTCTCCTGTCACCTTATCCCACACGATAGTTGTCTCTCTCTGGTTTGTGATACCGATAGCAGCTACATCATGCGGTGATAGATTTAAAGTAGCCATGGCTTCAGTAAGTACACCGAGCTCCGTCGCCCATATCTCACCTGCATCCTGCTCCACCCAACCATTCTCAGGATAATACTGAGTAAACTCTCGCTGTGTGACAGCCTTCATATTACCCTTCTTGTCAAATACTATACATCGGGAGCTTGTCGTTCCCTGATCCAAAGCAATAAGATACTTCTCCATATCATACCCTCCGTTTTATACCATCTTTGCCGCTTCCTTAAAATCCTTCATGGTAATGACAGTCTCACCGCGTCTATCCGCAAGCATCGCCGCCTGATTGATGACCGCCTCGATCCTTGCCCCAGAGCTTCCATGAAATCCGCCCACAAGCCTTGCTATATCCACATCATCACTGAGTTTCTTGCCATTGGTATATAGTTTTATGATCTCCTCTCTCTCCTTTTCATCAGGATAGGGAACCTTATACCTTCTGTCAAATCGTCCCGGTCTGATCAGTGCGGGATCCAAGGCCTCAATACTGTTGGTCGCCGCCACAACTATAATATCCGAATTGCCCGAAAAACCGTCAAGCTCATTTAATAGAGCCGTAACAATCCTGGTATTCTCGGTCTCCACGCCGTTGCCATTGTAATTTCTGATAGTTCCTATGCCATCAAATTCATCTATAAAAATGATACAGGGAGCATACCTTTTAGCAGTTCTAAAAAGCTGCTTGATCTTCATGGGGCCTATCGCCATAAACATGCTCTCGAAATCCGTTGCCTTGGTCGGAATAAAATTGACTCCGGATTCCTTTGCCAAAGCCCTTGCAAGCATAGTCTTTCCGTTACCCGGTTCACCCACCAAAAGCACTCCCTTAGGAAGTCTGATGCCCTTCTTTTCATAAGCCCGCCTGTCCTTTAGCATATGAGCTATCTGCTTAAGCTCCTCCTTTAGATCCTCCATTCCTATAACCGAATCAAAGCCCGGAAGCTCCTTATGCTTTCCCGGACGGATGATCTTAAACCGTCCTTTGCCACCGAGTCTTTTGGCCGCAATCAAAAGCCCTCCGAAAATGATGACATAAAGCATCAGATCGAGCACTGTATAAACTACAGTCATAGGGCTTGTCTGAGTTTCCACCTTCACATCATTTTTCAAAAGATATTCCTTAAGAGTGATGCTCTCCGGATTGTCGGTCTTATATAACCTCTCATCATCCTTCTTTTGAAAAATCAAGCTGTCTTCAGCAACACTTACCTTTTCGACTAAGCCACCTTCAACAAGCTCGGTAAATTCATTGTAGGTCACATATTCATTATTTTCATTTGCATTAAGCAGATATATAACTCCCGCCAACAAAGCCAGGCAGAGGATTATCGCAATTATTATCTTTTTCCTTTTATTCATGATCTACGCATTTTTTTCGTACCACAACTGGAATACAAGCAATGTCCAAATAAGCTCTCCGGTCCTCATCCTGGTAAGAGGAGCAGAATAAAAATCCTTCAACAGATAATATACTCCCCCGGCATCTAAAATACTGTTTCCTGATAGGTGCTCAAAGCCCAGTATATCCGTTACAGCTTCCTTCCATTCATCCATCATCCAATATGTGATTGGGGGCACGAACATTTCCTTCCTTCTGTTAATATATTCCTCGGGGAGTACCTTCCTTGCCATAGTTCGCAAAATATGCTTGGTCTCAGCACCCGAAAGCTTATAAGACGGTTCTATCCTTCTTACATGATCTATAAGCTCATCATCAAGATAGGGTGACAATATTCTCTTTCCAAAATGCTTTGAAAATATGTCCGTTGCCATAAGTATCTGATTCGGCAAAACATCTTTGTACAAATAATTATCAGCCACGGATATCGCCCTATCTCCGCCGGAAAAAAGGTCTTCCAATTCCTCAAGATATTCTCCCATACCGATGGAGCTTAACGCTTCCTGATCCTCAATAAGACTCCCAAGAAGAGATGGGGGCATACGCCACTGATGTGCCAAAAGCTCCATAAAGGATATTCCCTCTTCATTCATCGCTGTAAGATGTAGGGGATATCCCATAAAAAGCTCGTCAGCCCCATCCCCTGTAAATATATAATCCACATGATCAGGCAGGGCCTTTAAAGCAAAGAAATGTGAAAAAGAGCCTGAATAGGGTTCTTCAAATAAGGCTATGATATCCTCAAGACTATCAAGGGCTTCCTTTCCCGTAAGCTCTATCTGATGGTGTATCAGTCCAAGCTCCTCCGAAAGCTTTAACGCATATTCTACGTCACTGTTTTTCGAAAGCTCAGGATCGGCATTACAGATATAACGAAGGGTATAGGTATCAAAATCTCTTTTATGATTTTTCGCCAAAAGTGCTGTAAGGTAGGATGAATCAAGCCCTCCGCTTAACAGTACAGCAAAATCCCCTTTAGTCTTTTCATTGTCCTTTGAAAACAACTTTAATGGATCCACTCTTTCGCATTCATCCACACACCGCCAAAGCGCCCGCTTAAAAAGCTCCTCTGTGATCCTTATCGTCATATGTTCATTCTTTTCCTGATTATATCTCCATATCGCTGGAAAGCGGTCATTTACTCTGCTTACATGTCCATTCAAAAAGTACGAGGCAGGATATCCTTTATTTAGTTCTTCAGACATAAATACCTCCCATCATACCGAAAAAGGACTCGTGATATGAGTCCTTTTCATAGTTTTTGATCAATTTCTTACCTGACCTTCTCACCTCTGATGAGCCATGGTGCAGGCTGTGCAGAAAATGTTGTATCCTTGTTCATCTTCGATATCTGTATCTGAAGCATCTCTGTGATCTCCAGACCACAGTTCTTGTAGATATTCTTCATATCAGCCATCATATCAAGTTCAAGAGTATATATAATGAACTGCATATCGGGATTCTTCTTCTGTAATTTCTTGATATCTTCCTCTATGGTCTTGGTGGCAACGATAAATGCAAGTCTCGGTGCAGGAAGGGGAGCCAATGTTTCTTCATTAAGATCAGCTACTATCTCTACGTTGTGAACGCCGAACTTTGCCACATTGTCGCACATTGCAGCCATGGATCCTGAATCCGGCTCTACCGCTATGATAGTTCCCTCACTGGCCATGATAGCCGCCTCTATTACTATACTCTCCCCTGTTACGATACATATAGTATCCTGTATATCGCAGGCAAGCATACTCATAATGACTGCTCTGATCTCATGTCCTACATAATGTACTGTTCCCCGGCTGAAATATTCATTCTTTATACCGAAACGGCTCGCCTCTCTGGTCTTATCATTGATAATAAAAATAACCGTAGGCTCGGTGATCTCATAATTCATCACCGTCTGTACCTTGGTTTCCTTGATGTCTTCATTGAGCCCGGGACCTTTTCCAAACCACACATCAAGCTCTCCATAGCCTGCCTCCCAAAGCTCGTAAAACAGATCCTTTCTCGCACCATCAGCGAATATCATAGTTCTCTTGTGACTCTCTATGGTGGGTAGTACATTCTTCTTTTTGCCACAGGTATTGATCATGTGAATCCTCTCAGGACTTGTATCCATCCTGTCCGCAAAATATCCTACCCAGCTAAGCACGTCCGAATTCTTAAATACCTTCTCCTCCATTGTGTAACCTCCTTTTCCGGTCATACATTATATTACCCCAAAATGTATATTAAGTAATAAGCTTTATCTTTCTAAGCACCCAAGCTGTAATACCGCACATCAAAAGTATGATCCCGCATACTATGCCAAAGCCCCAGGTGTTGAGGGCAAAGGGCATACCCTCTGCCTTCAGATTCATTCCATATAGTCCTGACACAATAGTAGGGATCGCCATAACTATGGTGATACTTGTCAGGTTCTTCATGGTATTGTTCAGTCTGTTGTCAAGCACCGAGCTCATCAGCTCTCTGGTACCGTTGATGATATCACGGTAAATAGCCGTCATCTCGATAGCCTGCTTGTTCTCTATCATCACATCCTCAAGAAGATCCTTGTCCTCGGGATACTGCTTTATACGCTCGTATCTTGTTAGTCTTTCAAGTACCGCACCATTGCCCCTTAGAGATGTTGCGAAGTACACAAGGTTGGATTCTAGCTCATGCAAACCGATAAGATCAGAATCCTCCATCTCCTCGTTGATATGCTCCTCTATCTGAGTTCTTCTTCTATTGATATTACGAAGATACATCTGATATGTCACGCAGGTTCTATATAGTATCTGATACAGGAATCTCATTCTCTTCTTTGTACTAAAATCCCTGACCGTACTCTTTACAAAATAATCAAGTATAGGAGTCTCTTTCGCACATACTGTAATGATATGCCCGTGTGTCAATATGATTCCCAAAGGAAATGTTGTATATGCCTCGGTATTGTTTCTCACCTCGGACATAGGTATATCAACCAAAATAAGAGTATAATTATCCTCCAATGCGATACGTGCACTCTCCTCATCATCGAGTGCAGCTCTCACATCTGCCGGATCCAAGGAGAACTTGTCTGCAACATTCTGTATCTCCTCTACGGATGGCTTCGTCATCCTGATCCATGTCTGATCCTCATACTCTGTAAATTCTCTTATGACATTGTCATCGGTTCTGTATATATTTATCATCCGACTGTACCACTTCGTTTTTTCTCTCCATATTTTACCGCAATATCAAGTTTTAGGCAACCTTTAATTGCCTTTTTATTGTCATTGTGGTATCTTGATAGAGTATAATTTTATTAGGAGGATTCCGAAATGGAAAAGTTTTTCAAACTTAAAGAGAACGGCACGAATACCAAAACTGAGCTTCTTGCCGGTCTCACCACATTTATGACTATGGCTTACATTCTGGCTGTCAATCCCGATATCCTTAAAGCTTCGGGAATGGATCCGCAGGCGATCCTTATCGCTACTGCTCTTTCAGCTTTTCTAGGCACCTTGTTCATGGCTCTTCTTGCCAACTACCCCTTCGCTCTTGCGCCGGGTCTCGGCCTCAATGCCTACTTCGCATATACCGTTTGCGGCGATATGGGTTATTCATGGAAGGTTGCTCTCTTCGCAGTATTTATTGAAGGTATTATCTTCATCGTTCTTTCACTTACAAATGTGAGAGAGGCTATCTTTGACGCCATCCCTACCAACCTTAAAACTGCTGTTTCCGTTGGTATCGGTCTTTTCGTTGCTTTCATCGGTCTTCAGGATGCTAAGCTCGTTGTTGATGGTTCTACTCTTGTTACTTTGAGATCCTTTGGCGAGCGCACCCCCGAAACTGTTGGTGCCGTTCTTGCCATCATCGGTGTCCTTATCACTTCTCTTCTTATGATCCGCGGTGTAAAGGGCAACATCCTTCTCGGTATCGTGATCACCTGGATTCTCGGTATCATGTGCGAGCTTTCCAATATCTACATCCCGAACCCTGAAGCAGGTATGTATTCAGTGATCCCCAGCAAGTTCATAAGCCTTGATTTTTCTGCTCTCAGTCAGACCTTCGCAGGTTGCTTTGATGGCGACACTTTGGGGTCTATCAAGATCTTCGATTTTATCGTGATCATGTTCTCTTTCCTTTTCGTCGATCTTTTTGATACATTGGGAACCCTGATCGGTGTTTCTGCAAAGGCTGATATGCTCGATGAAAATGGCAAGCTTCCGAAGATCCGTGGTGCACTTTTAGCCGATGCCATGGCTACCACAGTTGGTGCTGTTCTCGGTACCTCTACCACCACTACCTTCGTTGAGAGTGCTGCAGGTGTTACAGCAGGTGGTAGAACAGGTCTTACCGCGATTGTTACTGCTCTTTTGTTCCTTCTTTCTACTATCTTTTCACCTTTATTCCTCACTATCCCTTCTTTCGCTATCGCTCCCGCTTTGATCGTGGTTGGATTCTTTATGATGGGTAATGTGACTAAGCTTGACTTTAGCGATGTTTCCGAGGCTATTCCCTGCTTCCTTTGCATGGTGGTTATGCCTCTTACATACAGCATCTCTGATGGTATTGCTGCAGGTATTATTTCATGGACTGTGCTCAATGTGTTCAGCGGTAATACTAAGGGTAAGAAGATCAGCGTGCTGATGTATGTGCTGACGGTGTTGTTTGTGCTTAAGTATATTTTGCTTTAATGATAAACGCCAAAAGCAGCTAAGATTACACAAGGAGAGACAACACACAATCCACACAGGACCCGCTGTCTTCGTTTCACTACGGTCCGCGCTAAACGGATGTCCACCGGACATCCAGCGCCACTTCTATTTTTACGTAGCGGTACATAAGCGCCTAAAATACAGGCGCTAAGTACCGACGTAAAAATGGAGTCCTGTTTAGGATATGTGTGTCGCCTCTCCTTATTTTTATTCTTTGAGCTTTTGGCGGATAAAGACTACGCAGAGTAAAATTCTATTCCACTGTGTTTAGTAGGCGTTGGCTTAGGTCGATTTTATCCGGATCGTCACTGCTGTTTAGAAGCTCTATGGTTCCGGGAGTTGTTGAGGAGGATAGTGTGTCGTGGAGCTTTAGCTGGTGGAGTACTTCTCTGGCGGCCCCTTCGGCTCCATCGAAGAATTCTACGTTCTCTCCGAGGACTTTTTTTATTGCCCATTTTGCAAAGGGGAAGTGGGTACAGCCAAGTACTACTCCGGATATATTCTTTACTATGTAGGGAGATAGTAGGTTCTCAATGTAGGATAGCATTTCTTCTGAGTCTGCTTTATCTGCTTCAACAAGCTCTACTATTCCGGGAGCAGGCAAAAGGAGTATCTCCGCTTTGTCACTATATTGATGCAACAGGTGTTGAAATTTGTCTTCGCGAAGGGTTAATTCAGTTGCCAATACGAGTATCTTCTTTCCGGTGTCTGCGTACTTGGTGGCAGCAGGCTTTAGAGCTGGTTCAAGACCGATGATGGGTATATCTGTATATAGTTTCCTGAGTCTTGCTGCAGCTGCTGAGGTTGCGGTATTGCAGGCTATGACGATGGCTTTTGCATTTCTTTCAAGGAAATATTCAACCCAATGCTTTGAAAGCTCATAAACCTCGCTTGTAAGCTTGGTTCCGTACGGTGCATTTTTTGAATCACCCATATATATATAATTCTCACAGGGTAGTATCTTCTTCATTTCTCTAAGGACGCTGATACCTCCAAGTCCCGAATCAAAGATACCAATAGGGTTATTGTTCACTCTTTTTTCCTTTCAGCTTAGCATAAAATACCTCCTCCGTATTCCGGAAGAGGTATTATGTGTGTTTTTTCGCAAAACATCAATTCGCGCAAGCGCGATTGCTACTTCGCTCATTATATCATCTTATTTTTTCTTTTTCAAGAACAGGAGCGCAAAGCCTAAAAGTGATGCTACAAATGTGATAGCCACAGGTACCAATGGAGCATCATCACCTGTCTTCGGAGATGAATCCTTCTTTTTAACAGATACCTTACCATCCTTGTCGATCTTTATAGTTGCGCTTGAGGTCTTGTTCTTCTTTACGGTGAGTGTTACCTTCTTGTTGGTTGTTACCGTATAGCCCTTAGGCACATCAGTTACAGCTACCGTATAATCACCGGGAGCAGTATTCTTGATTGTCACCTTTCCGTAATCGTCGGTTGTATAGGTTTTTTTCGTGCCATCAGGGTTTATCACCTCAACCTTTGCTCCGGGCACTACATCTCCGGTCTTCTCATCAAATACTGTGATCACCAGATTGCCCTTTGCGTTCTTCTTTTTGTCTGATGTCTGCTTTGACTCCGCCTCTTCTGTAGTCTTCTTGTCAGACTTTTTATCAGAATTCTTATCCTTTTCCTCAGTTGTTGTCTGCTTATCTTCAGCAGTGGTAAGCTGCGCCTCTGTGGTCGGAGTGATTGAATCCGCTGTAGATGCTTCTTCTTTCTTCTTGTATGAATCCTCAAACTCTACAGTTGCGGTTGTAGAGGTTGCATCAACTACTGCTTCAGTGGTCTTCGCATCCTTCGCCTCAGTAGAACCATTTACCTTGTAGGTTGCAGATACTGTCTCATAGCCCTTCACATCATAGATGGTCTCTTTGACAGTATATTTCCCTGCGGGAAGCTCAAGAGTATATATCTTAAGTATCTCGTCATACTTGAAATCCTTAAGAGTATATTCCTTAGCCGCCTCGCCTTCCTTGGTGACGGTAAACCTAAGAGCGCCTTCTGCCTCTTCCTTCGTAATATCACCCTGAAGTGTCTTCTTGATGATCAACTTGCCGGTCTTTGGACCTTCAGGTATATCGCTATAGGCATCATCAAAGGCTACATTTGTTGTTGTATCCTTGGCTACAGCTGCTGTTGCAGTTTTTCCTGTATTCTTTGCGCCGCCATTTACGGTATAGGTAACGCTTACATCCTTGCCGGTAAAGTCCTTGGTTGTCTCAACCACAGTGTAGTCACCTACTGGAACATTGTTCAGGGTGAGCACATATTTGTCTCCTACCTGGGTGAATTCAGGACTTGCCAATGTATAGGTCTTATCAAGCCCAGGACCTGTCACCTTGAAGGTCAGAGCTCCCTCGAACTCCTCCTTGCTTATGGGACCGCTTATGGTCTTTTCGATGACAAGATTGCCCTTATCAATGATCTTTGTGTAGTTGTCTTCAAATGCAACAGCTACCGTTTCCTCTTTTGCATCTACAGAAGCAGTATTCGAGGTTGCATCCTTACTCTCTCCCGTTCCCACCTTGTAGGTTGCAGAAACAAGCTCATATCCGGTGACGCTATATATGCTTTCCTTTACGGTATATTTTCCCGCACCGAGTGTCATGGTCCAGGTCTTTGTTGAGGCATCATAGCTGTCGAAGTTATTTAGAGTATAGGTTACAGGAGCCTCACCGGACTTTGTTACCTCAAAGCGAAGTGCGCCTTCAGCTTCCTCCTTTGTTACATCACCCTTTATTGTCTTGGTGATAATGAGACTTCCTATCTTCTCTACGATCTTCTCGTATTTATTCGTCAGTGTTACAGTCTTGGTGTCCGTCTTTGCATTTATTGCAGCTGTACCGCTCTTTACACTTGTTGCAAGTATCTTATATCCTGTTATGGCAAGATCGGTATCCTCTCCTACCTCAGTAATGATATAGATTCCTATGGGAAGATTCTCAATATTCTTAGTTTCTCCCGCCTTTATGCTGATATTCTGAGGTGTTGTATATTCCTTACCCATCTCATCATAATAGGCCGAATCCTTCTTTACAGTAAACGCAAAGGTCTTTGCAGTATAAGCAGGATCAGTATTAGGAACGCCTTCTATAGCCTTTGTTACAGAAATCTTACCCTGAGGCTTATCATATTTGTTGGTTACTGTGACCGTATCTGTATTATCCGCTGCCACCTTATGGGTAGAATTTGAATATGCAATGCTTCCTGAATAGTTTTTCTTATTCTCCTCTTCCACGGTATAGGTAATATCTGTCCACAATTCGTTGATTGTAAGGGTATCCCCAACCTTCAGATTGAAGGTCTTATATTCATTGGCAGTAAACTCTACCATCTTTCCATTTACATTGAAGCTTCCGCTCTTATCAAGCTTGATCTTGATGGGGAAGGTCTCAGCGTCAGGTATCTCGTCACTATCTGTATGTTTTGCTTTTGTTACTACAAGAGTTCCCGATGCTTTCTTGGGAGTTTTATACTTATTGGTAACATTGGCTTCAGCAGGAGTTGTAGATTTGGTAACGCTAACAGATCCAAGTCCCGTTACATCCTCAAGGGTATAATCAGTCACCGCTGCGCTTGCCGCATCCTCCTCTATGGTATAGCTTCCCACAGGAAGATTGTTTATGGTAATAGGTGTGGCTGTAGTCACCTCGAAGTAGCGAGGTGTTGTATCACCTACAGCTCCATTGGTATCGTTTATATAGTTGCCATCAGCATTTTTTACCGCAATCTTGAATTTCTTCGTACCGTCAACCGGTAAGGATGCAGCGTTGGTCTTATCTACAGTCTTTTTAAGAGTAAGCGAGCCTGTATCAATAGAATAATTATTAACAAGAGCCGCAGTCTTTGTCTGGCCTATCGTATCGATCACAATACCCGATACTGATGTTTTACTTGAGGGCAGCATAGTATGATCTGAAATATCTGTATAACCTGCTCCCGTTTCCTCAGCTACCGTATAAGTACCAAAAGGAAGATTATTTATAGTCCTTGTTTCTCCACCCTTTATTGTAATCAAAACCTTTTGATCACTTGCAGTTCCATCCTCAGCATAATACTTACTTCCGTCATAAACCGAGAATGAAAATTCCGGATTTACTCCCGCCTTTACACCGGTCAAGGTCTTGGTAACTTCGATCTTACCTATCTGCTTGGTATAGTTGTTTGTAATCGTCACTACAGAGGTCTTGCTATCCTCCAATGTCACATTTCCACCTGCAACACTAAATCCCGTTGAACGCTCATAGCCCGCAACATTTGCATCCGTCAGATCCTCTTCAACAGTATAGGTATAACCATCCACTAAAAGGTCTGTGATCATAAGTCCCGGAGCACCCGAAGTAATATTAAGCCAGGTCTCGGTATCCGAGAGGCTTCCTTTTGTATCTGTGATATACTTATTATCACTTCTCTTTATTGCAACCTTGAAGGTTGTCTTTGTAACAGCATCTCCCGCCTTTACCTTTATGACATTGATACGACCCTTCTTTACAACCGTACCCTTTGTCTTGTTAACAAATGTCATATCTGTTGTCTCTGTTCCATCTACCTTGGTCTTAACCTTTAGAACATTTTTACCTAATGTTCCATCCCACTCAGTAGTAACGGTAACAACAACAGCTCTCTCAACTGAGTCGTATTCAATACTTGTATCAGTCCCCACTACCTCTCTTACCTTGTAGTTATATACACCTGTTTTTCCAAATGTAAGAGTGTCGAAGGTTATCTTTCCGTTAGCATCATTGGTCTTTGTCTGAACAACCTTACCTGATTCATCAACCAACTGAAAGCTATATGCTCCCGCTGTGGTCACCAAGTCGTCATCAAGCTTTTTATTAGCCGTAAGATCAACTGTAACAGACTCAGCACTCTTTTTATTGACAAATTCTATTCCTGTCTCAGACCAGTTATACTTTACTGTAGCCGCACCACTATAGTAAAATATCTGAACCTGATTCTTTGTCCATGAATTCTGAAGCTCATACTCGCCCGAAGGATCAACCACCTCAGACATATCAAGAGTATAAGTTCCATCAGCAAGACCCTGAGGAATAGCAATATTTCCAAAATCAATAGTACCATCTGCAGCATTTGTTGCAGTAATATCTATAGCAGATTCTCCAATAGTTCCTTTAAGTCTGAAGGTAAACTGACCTGCTGTCATGGGAATCACATTATTATCAGTATCAACAAGCTTCTTTTTTGCAGTAACGGAAACAGAGGTAAGCTGAGGGGTATATGTATTGGTTATGGTAAGCACACCACCCGCAGTACTGTCCGGAACCTCTACATCTCCTTCGCCTGTTATCTTCAGGCTATAGCCGTTTCTTCTTGCAGAATCTCCATCCTCTGTGACGGTATAGGGTCCTACAGAGAGATTGTCGATCACGATCTGGCCTCCTGCCGGAACTGTCAAAGCCGTCTTTGCCGATCCGAGGGTACCGTTAAGATCCTGAACATAGGTCCCGGTTGTCTTATTCTTCACATATACCTTGTAAGTTTCTGATCCGGTATAACCTTCTACAACCTTTTTTATTGTCAACTTACTTTTTCTTTCAACATAAGAATTTTGAAGCTCTGCATCCTTTGATGCTACAGGCCATCCACCAGCTGTTTCATCAGAAGTAAGTGTAACCGAGCTGTCAGCAACCTCCGCACCCGAAACCATAAGTTTCTTCGTCCAGTCATACCCTGCCTTTGAAGCATCATCCTCTTCGATCACATATTTAGCAGTTGCTGATGTTCCCGAAATCTCCATAGGAAGATTCTTAAATACCAGCTTGCCACCATTCTTGATGGTAAATGCAGTCTTTTCTCCCAAAACTCCTGAATTAAGACTTGTTACATAATTGCCGCTTGTAACTTCCTTCACATATATGGTATAGGTATCATCAGTAGGATTGCCTATTGCCTTTTTTGTAAGGCTGATGGTACCTGTTGCCACATCATTCTCTTTTGCATAGGTATTTGTAACCTTTGCAGTCTTTACATCTCCGTCAGAAGAAATGGTAACTGTCGAATTGTCAAATACAGCAGAGTTCAAGCTATATCCGGTAATTTTCGCTGAAGTCGCATCCTCCGAAAGAGTATAAGTTCCAACAGAAAGATTATCGATGGTGATCGTCTCTCCTGCCTTGATCGAGATATATTTTATGGTATCTGAAAGTGTTCCCTTCTTGTCAGCAATATATTTATTCGAAGAATTCTTGATAGCTACCTTAAATACCTGATCCGAATATATTGATTTATCATCTATTCCCAATACTTCCTTTGACAGCTTCAAGCTTCCCCTGTCATCTATCTTGTTGTAAAAAGCACCGAGAGAAAACTCCACTCCTGACATATTTACATTGTTATTCTGAGCATAAACTATGTGACCGGAACCGGCTTCATTGGGCACATAGGTCTTGGAAGAAACAGTATATTTAAGCTTTCCTGATGTATTTGTAACCACAAGATGAATGGTTATATATCCTGTGGAATTGGTAACAGCACTCTTCTTCTTTCCGGCATCAACCTCTTTGATCACGTAATAATAGTCTTTAGAAGTATCAGCAGGGATATAGTACTTGGAAGCAGAAGCGGCATTAGCATCAGCCTCATCAGTATAAAACTTGAGCATAGGAAATTTGATGGTATTGGTAGCCTGATTGGGTACTGTATCCACCAGATTGGCTGCAGTGGCATTGTAACCGCTATCGGTCTCATACCAGTTGAAATTATAATCACCGGGCTCAGTAAATACGCTCTTATCCTCTACTACTTTACTTTTTTCAGCATAGTGCTTGGTAAATGTCTTTCTTGCCGCAAAATGGATCTGACCTATCTGATCCGTCAGAGTATCCTGGCTTCCACCCTTATAGATATAATGCCACTCAGCATGGTTGACCATCTTACCCGCAGCAACAGCCCAGCCCGCACTTGAGCCGGTTACATCTATGGTACTGTTGGGGTCGGGAGCCAAAATGGTTCCCCCCACAGCATTAAGAGATATCTTACCTGAGGTTTGGATATTGTAAATGATCTTCTGACATATAGCTTTATCGATCACATCATTTGAAAAACCATTCTCAGAGATAGTATTTCCACCACTTCCTGTAACTGAAGAAACATAATTGTCGCTACCATCCTCAGATACATACATACGACCTATCTCAATATCTTCAGTTGTTTTTGGGAAATTGAAACAGATGATGGAAGACGGATCCTTCTTGACATAAACATTTCCACCCCTCATCATATTGATTATATCTGAATCCATATTGATATAGATAACTCTATTGTTGTAAATAGAATCTCTAAGATCAAGATAATAATGGGCAGGATTCTGCCACTCACTGCTTCCCCACTTATGACCATTGTCATCATACAGATAATCCTTGTAATTAACCGCATATTCAGCCGAGGTTGCTTTTTCATTGATCTCTGCCGATCTTTCCTTGGCATTGTCAATGATCCTTTGTATATTCTCCGAACAGGTATCATCATCTATTGAATTGACTAAAAGCTCTTGATCATTATGAGCTGTAAAATCATAATCAATCTTAAATGCTCCTATAACACCTGTTCCCTGAGTAGAACCACCAGCAGTAGGGATGGGATATTGAAAAGAACGATCATTATCATCCTTTGTGTTATAGATAGTGTTTGAGACCTCCATATTGTAGGTATTGGCAGTCTGTTTTGCTCCCAATTCAATCCTACCTGACGCAACTTCCGCAACTATAAACTGAGCTGTACCGGTAATAAAGTCCACATCAGTAACATTGCCTGAATTGGAATATTTTTTGATGGCATAGGTGGTTTCCATATGATTATCATGTTGAAATTCATTGGCCACAATACCGAAGTCAGTTGCTCTACCCAAAATGGTAGCATAATTAACAGCACTTGCGCTATCATAAGCTGCAGGTGCCGCTTTTACATACTCCTTCGTCCCTCCCACTGAAAACAGACCTACGACCATTGCCGCAGCTGTCGTCATCGACAAGAGCTTCTTCCCTATTTTTCTCATACCTTATACCCTCCTTGGCTTTTTTGTTTGTGTATATCTAAACGCAAAAACGTACAAATGCGTATAAAAATAGATAATTCTACAATACAGAATATATCTGTCAATGTCAATTAAAAATTTTACATTTTGTTCACAATTTATCAACAACTTATCCACATTCTGAAAACAATCTAAGTTTTCTAATAATTAAAAAACAAGGAGTCTCAACAATACAACTCCTTGTTTTTATCGGCATATTTTTTATAAACCCTTATAATTTAAGGTATTTTAATCTACCTGAATCTTTCAATAACCTCTGCATTTGCCTTCATAGCTGCCTCTTCCATCTGCTTTCTGTCATCAAGAAGCTTTGCCTTAAGCTCTGCATTATTGGTGGCGATGATCTGAAGAGCAAGATATGCTGCATTCTTGCTTCCGTTTATCGCAACTGTTGCAACAGGGATTCCGGGAGGCATCTGAACGATTGAATATAGGGCATCCTGACCATCAAGCACCGAGCCTGAAAGGGGTACTCCGATCACAGGAAGTACTGTCTGCGAAGCCACTACTCCGGGAAGCGCTGCCGCCATTCCTGCTGCCGCGATCACTACCTCTGTCCCATTCCCATTTACCTCTTCCATAAATGCGGAAAGCCCTGCATGTGCGCGGTGCGCTGAAAGACATCTCACATCTACAGTTACTCCATACTTTTTAAGAAGCTCAACAGCGGGTGCTACCTTATCAACATCGCTGGTGGAGCCCATGATAACTGCTACTCTCATTTTGTCATTCTCCTTTTTTACTTATGATACGGCTCATTGTTAATGATCCGATAGCTTCTATATATTTGCTCTAAAAGTATCACTCTCATCAACTGATGAGGAAATGTCATAGGTGAAAAGCTTAATTTAAAATCAGCTTTTTTTAATACGGCGTCCGACAAACCAAGGGAACCGCCTATGACAAATTGAATATGGCTCACACCACTTATTCCAAGAGTGTCAAGCTTTTTGGAAAGTTGCACAGAATCAAGCTGTTTTCCCCCTATATCTAGGACTATAACAAATGCATCATCCTTTATAAGCTTTAAAAGCCTCTCGCCTTCCTTGGTTTTTATCTGCTCTTCCTCTGCCTCCGAGGCTTTATCCGGAGTCTTTTCGTCCGGAACCTCAAGAATCTCAAGCTTCGCATATCTTGACAATCGCTTTTCATACTCAGCTATGGCAGCCCTAAAAAAAGCTTCCTTTACCTTGCCTACTGCACAGATACTTATCTTCATTTCAAATAATAAATGCCACTGCCATATTAGCAGTGGCATATCCTCTCACACTTTTATTCAGGACTATGAAGAAGAACCTCCACATCATTGCGTCCATATTCCATCAAGGACTCGCGGATCTGATTTCTGATCTCCTCGTTGGCATTGATATTGATGATCTCATAAAGCTGGAACACGTAGCTTACCCAGCTCTCGTATACAGCAGTCTGAATAAGTATCTTCTTCTCAAACTCTGCCTTCTCAGCCTTGGTCATGGGAGTGATCTTGTTCTTGTCAGCGTTCTTCTTCGGACCTCTCTTTTTCTTCTTTGAGAGATCCTCAGTCTCGCCGTCTGAAGCCGCCTTCTCTTTCTCATGCTCCTTCATGGCTGCCATAACCTGCTTTGCAACCTCAGGATCACCCTGTGGCTTTTCCTCATCATCATCTTTTTTCTGTTCATCAAGGAATTCTTTATCAAATTCCTCGTCCTCAGCATCTATCTGCTCTTTCAGTATTCTATTTTTCTTATCCTGTTCAAGTCTTTCCTTGCCTGTCCTTGCTGTCTTCTTCTTTGACTTTCTCGAAGTTTTTTCCTTCTTTGATTCATCCTCTTCATCAGGCTCAGGAGCAGCCTCTGTCTTCCTGGCAGTAGCCTTCTCAACCTTCAAAGCCTTCTCAGCCTCTTTAAGAGCCATGTCGGCAGCAAATGCCTCTGCCTTCTCGCGTTTCTCTGCCTCAGCAAGCTGTTCCTCTAAGATATCCTCCAAATCCCAATCAACCACGGGAATCTTGATGGTATCCTTGTCTCCACCCTGCTTTACCAGATTCTTTTTTTCCTGTATTGCTGCAACCACATTGCCGTTGTGTATCTTTTGGACAAAATCCTTGGCTTCCTTACCTACCATACCACCGCTATAAGCAATGGCCTCAAGCATCTCAGTCCTTACCAGACCGCAATCATACATCTCAATGATGAGATCCTTGATACAATCCTTTGCCTCATTAAAATAATGGTAGTAGGATTCAACGGAACGGTTCTCAGGTCTGTCCTCCACATCCTGCTTGTTGTACCAGTAGTTCTTGGCAACACCTATGGTACGCAGCCTGATGCTTTCCATCTTAGCCTCAATGCGCTTTTTACGCTTTTCATTGAGTGCCACATTGAAGACCTTTATCGTCCATATGACCAGATATACAAATGCAATAACCAGCAGTATGCCGTAAATCGGCTCCAACTTATCCATTCTAGATTCCTGCCTTCTTCTTTCTCTTTACATATTCCTTCTTGATATATTTGCCGGCTGCTGAAAGATCACTATTCTTCCATCCGCTCTTCTTCGATGTGGAAGGAGCCAAAAGTGATGCCGACTCATTTTTGTTGCTTAAGCTCCAGCAAAAATAGCTGATATTGTATTTATCAAGAAGCTTAAACCACTTATCTGCATTCCCTGTGCTGATATCACCGTCACCACTTGCAGGCGAAAGCCCGAACTCAGTTACCATGATGGGAAGCTTCTTCTTTCTCGCATATTCTACCTTCTTTGGAAGATATTCATTGTGCGACCACTCTCCGGCATAAAAATGAAGAGTATACATAATGTTTTTAAAGCCTGTGATAGGGCCGTCCGCAACCTCATTGGAGGTACCATCGGATCCAAGCTGTGACCAGGTCGGTGTACCAACGATGATCACCGCCTTCTTATCATAATTTCTGATAGTCTTTATAACCTGTTTTGCATAGGATTTGATATCAGACCAGCTTGCACCGCCGTTTGGCTCATTGCAGATCTCGTAAATAACATTCTTGTCATTCTTATGTTTCTTAGCCATGATGGTAAAGAAATCCTTTGCCTCATTAAGATGTGCATTTGGATTGCCTTCCTTTAACACATGCCAATCTATGATGGCATACATACCAAGCTCCTTGGCATACTTAACACCATTGTCAACAAGCGCTCTAAGCTTTGCCTTATCACCACCGGTACAGTAGCCGTTGTATTCCTCGGTATACATAGCAAGTCTTACCGCATTCACTCCCCACTTATCTCTCAGGGTCTTAAATGCTGCCTTGTTCACATAGGGCTCACCTACATCCCAGTTGATGCCGTGAGTACTGATACCGCGAAGCTGGAACTTCTTTCCATTCTTGTCCACCAGATCGGCACCCTTTACCGAAAGTCTGCCGTGCTTTGATAGCGAGGTGGACGCTGCCTGAGTATCAGATACAACGGACACATTTACCAGCGAAAAAACCAGTAAAAATATCAAAAGCACCGACCATATTCTTTTTATGATACTCTTTTTGTTCATAAGAATCTCCTTGAAAAATGCGAATGAACATAGCCGAAAGACATTTTACCACATTTTAATGAAAAATCCAATAAGAAAATAAAAAGAAGGAGGCATACAATTACCTCCTTCTTTCTCTGCTATGACAGCTAATTCCTATCTGTCCTGAGCATAGGTTTCATTAAATCTACCGCTTTCATACATATAGCTATAGTTCTTGCCTGAGTCATATGTCTTTTTTCCGACCTTCTTCTTAGCTACAATGTATATATATACCTTTTTCTTTGTATTGAGCTTTTTCTTACCAATCTTTTTGAATGATATAGAATTCTTCTTTGCTGAAGTAGATCCAACCTTCTTGAATTTCTTATTGTTGGTTGAAGCATACACAACATATCCGGTTGAGCCGCTTATTTTTCCCCAACTTACTGACATAGTACCATTCTTTGCCTTCATGCTCTTTACGGTAGGCTGAGTAAAAAGATATGCTTTTGCTGACCAAGCGCCATAAACCTTCTTACCATCAATATTACTGTATGCGCGAACCTTCACAGTATATATCATATTATTATCAATAGAAAATGTTGCCTTTACACTTGAGTGATATTTATTCTCACCCTTTTTATACTTCTTACCCTTTGAGTTATAAGCAATCCACTCATAACCATCAACACCGGGCTGTTCGGTCCATTTGAAATCAACACTCTTTATATACTTCCACCATCTTTCCTGATTAACACCTGTTACCTTTCCGGCCGTTGTACGAATAGTAACTGAACCAACATATCCATCAGTTACAACAGAGCCGTCATACTTTGTAAAAGTATAGCAAACCTTAACATAATATGACATTCCGGCTTGAAGTCCGGTAAATGTGTAGCTATTAGCTCCGGCTGTTGACACAGGAGCAACGCCTTCAATAGACTTATAATCTGCTCCGATCTGAACAGTATAATCAGTAGCATTTGCATTGGCATCCCATTCTACAGTAGCCGTAGAATCTGTCTGAGCTGTCTGCTTAACTGCAGCAAAAGCCTTGGTTTTATACCCTGCTGCTAAAAAGCATACCGCAAAGACAAGCATAAAAAGTAACTTTTTTGTTTGTTTCATTTTTCTTACCTCCTAATGAAAACTAAAAAATATCCAAAAAGTATATTATTTTATTTAATATATAATGTCAATAGATATTTTTTTAATATAAAATACTTTTTTTTGATTTCATATGTAATTGACACTTTTTTTTCGCAAGGGTATAATCATATCTGTCTGCGCAAGGTACGGCAGACTATCATTATCTTTCATATAAAGGAGTTAATCAAATGAGTATCAGATTAGGTATACTTGGCTATGGCAATCTCGGCCGCGGAGTTGAGGCTGCCATCAAGCAGAACAAGGATATGGAGCTTGTAGCTGTGTTCACAAGACGTGATCCTTCTACAGTAAAGATTGCAACAGAAGGAGCGAAGGTTTATCACACAGATGCACTTGAGACCATGACAGATGATATCGATGTGCTGCTGATCTGCGGAGGATCAGCAACCGACCTTCCCGAGATGACACCGAAGTATGCAAAGCTTTACAATGTCATCGACAGCTTCGATACACACGCCAACATACCCACACATTTTGCAAATGTTGATGCAGCTGCCAAGGCAGCAGGAAAGATCGGCATCATCTCTTGCGGATGGGATCCCGGAATGTTCTCTATCAACAGACTTTATGCAACTTCAGTTCTTCCTGAGGGCAGCGCATATACCTTCTGGGGAAGAGGCGTAAGCCAGGGTCACTCAGATGCCATCAGAAGGATCGAGGGCGTAAAGGATGCAAGACAGTACACTGTTCCCGTTCCCGAGGCACTTGATGCTGTTCGTTCAGGCTCTAACCCCACTCTCACCACCAGACAGAAGCACACCAGAGAGTGCTTTGTGGTTGCTGAAGAAGGCGCAGACAAGGCAAAAATCGAAGAGGCTATAAAGACCATGCCCAACTACTTTGCAGACTATGATACCACCGTTACATTTATCACAGAAGAAGAGCTTAAGGCCAATCACTCAGGTCTTCCCCACGGCGGTTCAGTGATCTACACAGGAACCACAGGCGAGGGCAACAAGCATGTGATCGAATATAAGCTCGACCTCGATTCAAACCCTGAGTTCACCGGTTCAGTTCTTGTAGCTTATGCAAGAGCAGCTTACCGTATGAACAAGGAAGGTATGAAGGGTGCCAAGACAGTATTCGATATCGCACCCGCTTATCTTTCACCCCTTTCAGGCGAAGATATCAGACACGATTACCTATAATTATATGAATTCATCTACCACCCCTCTCGATTTTTTTCGAGAGGGGATTTTTTTGTCACCGAATTGTAAGATTGATATGTCATAATAGAATAAAAAACTAGGAGGTTGCCATGAATATCATTAGCGTACGAAATCTGAGTAAGATATACAACAAAGGTGAAAATGAAGTAAAGGCTGTGGATGATATCAGCTTTGATATTGAGAAGGGTGAACACATCGCCGTGATCGGGACGTCCGGCTCCGGCAAATCTACGCTTTTACATCTTTTAGGAGGGCTGGATAAACCTACTGAGGGCAAGGTGATCATTGATGGTGAAGACATCACATGCTTCAAAGATGAAAAACTATCAAGGATCAGAAGAAGGAAAATAGGCTTTGTCTTCCAAAGCTACAATCTGATCCCTGTCCTTACAGTAAGAGAAAATATTGAGATGCCCGTACTTTTAGATGGTCTGAAACCGGACAAGGCTCATATCGACGAACTCATCGAGGTTCTCGGACTATCTGATAGAGAAAACCATCTCCCGAGCCAGCTCTCGGGAGGACAACAGCAAAGAGTATCCATAGCCAGAGCTCTTGCCAACAAACCTTCTATCATACTGGCAGACGAACCCACAGGTAATCTCGATAAGCAGAACGGTATAGAGGTATGCAAGCTATTAAAGACCACCGCTGATCATTATGAACAAACTTTAGTGATCATCACCCACGACTTAAGCATTGCCAATATGGCAGACAGGGTATTAAGAATATCCGACGGAAAGCTCTTAGAACAGAAGGGATAATCATATGAGATCATATAAACAACTGGGACTTAAATATTTTAAATATCAAAGAAAGCGTGCTTATATCATTATCGCAAGCCTTTTATTGTCCTCATGCTTCTTCTATATAATGATCACTCTCCTTATAAATACTCTTGGTGATAAATACAGATACGAAAAAGAATCCGGAGATTACGATGCGATATTTTATGAACTGAGTGACGCTCAATATGATACGATCAAAAACTATGCTACTATAAGCTCTGCAAAAAAAGCATACGAAGACGAAATATGTTTTACCGGATTCAGAGGAGCTACACCGGAAAATATGGGATATATTTCAAGAGAGATCAGGCACATTTATCTTGATACCATGAACGATTCCATCCTAAGCTATGAAATGATCGAAGGCAGGGCTCCGGAAAATGAGAGGGAAATACTCCTTAGCGAATCAGTGGTAAACAGTTTTGAAAAAAAGCCATCGGTGGGTGATAAAATAAAGCCTATCCTTGAAGGGGAAGACTCTTCCTACTACGAGGGTGAAGCTTTTACAATCTGCGGTATCATAAAGCTCGATTATGAAACCTATATCAATACCTATCCTACTGCGATCTCATTAGCACCAAAGGATATGAAGCTTGACACCTATGTAAGCTTCAAAAAGAAATTCACAATAGCTGAGGGCTGTCTTACATGGTACAATTATTGCAAAAAAATAGAGAGCAGTTTAGGTCTTAAAGAGATTGAAAGATATGGAGGCCGAATGAATCCCTTCACTATCAACAGTACTCTCGGTTTCTTCTATCTCCAAGACAGAGAGGGACTGATCACAGCATTGGCGGTTATTTGTTTGGATATATTTATCCTTATTATCTACATTGCATCAGTTATGGTCAGAAGCATCTTCAGCGCCAATCTTGTGGACAAGCTTAAGGATTTTTCAATGCTCAAGGCTATTGGAGCAGATAACAGGCATATAAAAAAGATATTTTCTGTCGAATGCTATCTTGAATGTACAATATCATTCTTTCTATCCATAGCACTGGGGCATCTGATCATGTCCGTATTATTAAAGGACATTTTAAAATTGAATACAATCAGCACCGGATTTTCCTTAGCTGCATTTTTACTTACCTTGGTCTTCTCATTTGCCACAGTCACCATCGCAATAATAGAACCGCTTATGTTCTTCAAAAAAATAAGCGTTGTAGACGGCATAAGATCGCATTATATGGGAAAAGAAATAAAGATAAAAAAGGATAATGCCGGTTTATTCAAGCTATTTGGAACAGAAGCCATCTATGCCTACAAAAATGCCAAAAGGAACAGGCGGGGCTTTTCAAACGCAGTTGCCTCGCTTTCTATCAGTCTGATAATCGTGATCATATTGGCAGGTGGCATAAAAGCCATAGGAAAACAATCAAGCAATGATCTCATATATCAAAATGGCAACTACAACAGCTATGTATTTTCAGATATAAAGCTTAAAAATCCGGATAATATATACAGTTTTTTAAGGAGCAAGCCCTATATAAAAAGACTTCAAAGGACTTACGGATTTGATGCTTTCCCCTCATACACAAAGGCACCGAAGGTGGATGGGGAAACCCTTATGAATGTTAATGATTGTCCCATTATAAACTTAAAGATCTGCGACGAAGCAGAGCTTAATGATCTGAGTCAATGCATCGGAAAGGATGCAAATAAGCTTTTATCCGACGGTGGATGCATACTGGTAAATACCAGGATGGTCTATCCCGAAGAGGATGTGCCCGAGGACAAAAGAGAAGCTTCACTTGTAAAAACCTTCGATCTAAAAGAAAATGACAAGCTGACCATCCCCAGGATTTCATTTTTAGTGGAGATGGAACAATCCGGAAACGATACATTTTTCTTTTCAAACGAATCAATAAAAAACGGCAGTGCTCCCAAAGAGGATCTGACCATCAAGGCTATCGCAGAGGGAAAGATAAATGGCTTTTTAAGCAATTTTCCCACAGTGATCATGTCGAAACATTTCTTTGATGATCAATACGACAAAGATGTAACAGATATGCTGTTTAAAAGCATTATAATGGAACTTGATGACAACAATTTCAATGAAGATGAACTATCAACAGAATTGCTATCAAAATTCGGCTGTCAATTCTCATGGCTTGATTACAACTACGAGTTAAACAGAGAATTCAGAGGCTATCGCATAGCAGGTACATTTGTAGCTATATATATTTTCATTCTTGGGATCATGAGCATAGTAAACAATATGGTCACAGACACCTTTGTAAGAAGAAAGGAATTCGCATCGTTAAGAGCTATAGGTATGAGCAAAAAACAGCTCAACAAGATGCTCACATTTGAAAAACTGGAGATAGGCTTAACCGCCTGGTTTATAGCGATCCTTTTAACCACGCTTTTCATCGCACCTATACTTTACATTTACAACACTATTTTAGAGAATGGGCTGCTCTTTTCAACACTTCCAATTCCCTGGTCAGTGTTATTACTCGGCGGCATTGTGCTCATTCTCATAATGCTCATTCTTGCAAGGTTAGCTATTAAGAAGGCCGATGAAATGGACATTACTTCGGAGCTTCGATCTGAGGCTTAAGCAGTACCACAGAAAAACAGGTATACTCTCCCGGAACACTTTCGACAAAGATGTCACCGCCCTGTTTGGCGATGATCTCCTTTGCCAGGGAGAGTCCGATACCTATGCCATTTTCTTTCATGTTGTCACCCGAACGATAGAATCTCTTAAAAACGTAGGGTATATCTCCTTCAGCAATTCCCTCCCCGTGATCCTTTATAGTTATGGTCACTGTCAAATGTGTATCCTTAACCTCTATATCCACAATCCCACCTTCAAAAGAGTGTTCAACAGCATTTTTAATGATATTGGTAAGAGCTTCCGAAAGCCACATGGGATCATGACTTATGATCATTTCTTCATCACAATCCAAACGTATATTTACGCCCTTTTCACCAGCAATAGTCCGTACATTTTCTACTGCCTTGCAAATAGTTGAGTGAATAGGTGCCTCTTTCATCTTAAAGGTAATACTTCCTGCCTCCAGTTTTGCAAGCTTTAGAAGGGAATAAATAAGCCACTCCATCCTATCAAGCTGATCTCCCGATTTCTCAAGAATGGTTTTTTTCTTGTCATCAGGAAGCTCTCCCGATAAAAGCTCCTGATTTAAGATAAGCGTAGAAAGCGGAGTCTTAAGCTGATGAGAGATATCAGCAATTGTCTGTTTAAGGAATTCCTTCTGTTTCTTTTCATCCTCTCTCCCCTGATAAACCGCAGATACCAGCTTTGAATAGACATCAACGAACCTACCGATCTCATCGTCATAGGATAAAGACAATGCAATGGGTTCATTGTCATCAAGCACCTTTTTTGAATGATCATACAGCTCGTTAAAGGGCCTGATGGTCTTTCTAAAAAGCATAAATCCAAGAAAGTATCCACAAGTCGCAAAAACAAGATACAGTAAAATAAACCAAAAATAGAAATGATTCACACATTCTGCAACTATATCATTGTATTTGAACATTGAGTAGTCGGTGTATCCATATTTTTTTAAAATGTTGTAAACCTCCGGAAGCTTTATGTATTCACTGATATATATATTTTCCAGATTTCTTACAAAAATAAAGAGCACTACGCCCACAATGATCCCTATTATAATGGTTACGGCGATATACCTGATAGTATACCGCCGAAGCTCTCTGTTTCTATGCATTTTATCACCTGTGTGACTTATTCTGTCGGCGGATTGAATCTGTAGCCTACACCTCTGACCGTAACTATGGAATCTTTGTCATCTCCAAGCTTTTCCCTAAGTCTTTTTATGTACACCGAAAGAGTATTGTCATCTATAAGAGATCCATCCACATCATATATCTCATCAAGCAGATAATCTCGCCTTAAAACTCTGTCTTTTGCATCAATAAATCGCTTTAACAACCTGTATTCCACAGGAGTAAGCATCAATGGCTCACCTCTAAGTCTTATCTCATAACGCTTTTCATCTACAGTAAATACAGCTATTTCATTTTTTTCAGGTTCTATAACCCTTTTACCTTCATATCTTCGTAGATTCGCATTTATCCTTGAAATAAGCTCTCTTATCCTAAAGGGTTTAGTGACATAGTCATCGCCTCCACCCTCAAGAGCCCTTATCACATCAGCTTCATCATCATTGGCAGTCAGGAAAATCGTAGGAATATCCTTGCCATAATGTCTGATCCATGCCAAAACATCATGTCCACTGCCATCAGGAAGGTTGACATCCAATAAAAGAAGATCATAGTCGGAAGAATCAAGCATCTTCTTGGCTTCATTGACTGTGTTTGCGGTAAAGACCAGAAATCCTGCAGTCTCCAAAGCCAA
>JAFYAS010000036.1 GCA_017540605.1 Lachnospiraceae bacterium
ACCGGTATCGAGATGTTCCGTAAGATGCTTGATGAGGCTATGGCTGGTGATAACATCGGAGCACTTCTCCGTGGTATCAACCGTGACCAGATCGTTCGTGGTCAGGTTCTTGCTAAGCCCGGTACTGTTACATGCCACAAGAAGTTTACCGCTCAGGTATACGTTCTTACTAAGGAAGAGGGTGGACGTCATACACCTTTCGTAGATAACTATCGTCCTCAGTTCTACTTCAGAACAACAGACGTTACTGGTGTCTGCAACCTTCCTCAGGATGTTAAGATGTGCATGCCTGGTGATAACGTAGAGATGACAGTAGAGCTCATCCATCCTATCGCTATGGAGCAGGGTCTTACATTTGCTATCCGTGAGGGTGGACGTACAGTAGGTTCTGGACGTGTTGCTACAATTATTGAGTAATCAACGCGAAAACAATGAGGTAAGCGCTTAAAAAGCAATATAAATAGGGACTTCAAGCTTGCTTGAAAGTCCCTATTTTATTGCCTTCGCGGGCATTTAGCGAATGTCCGCGACCGAGCCGAAGGCGAGGGCGCTTATCAGCTTCCGAGATTTTTCTCGGAAGGCTTTTTGGTGGTGGATAATTATCATCTTGTGTGTTATTATTTGTTATATCCTGGATTCTCGGAGTAGCATTGCCGACCTCGTCATGTTAATCCGAGAATCCAGGATAAATGTAAAGAAAGTTAAAAAGGCAAAGAAAAAGTATAGATATAAGATACCTGCAAAATATATTAAAGAAGGTAAAATTTTAAAAATAAAGACAAAATCAGGGGACACTCTTAAATGGAAGCTTAAATAATTATAGATTTGCAAAGGATGTAGCCTAATGAGCTTCATCCTTTTTAAAATTATTAGTGGTGGATAATAATCATCTTGTGTGCTATTATTTGTCATATGGGAGTTTTTAGGAGGCATGGAGAGCTTGTATGATCACACAGGAATACATTGATAATATGCAGATGAACGTCAATAGAATGATAGCAGAGTTACAGAATATGGATCCAGAAAATCAGAATCAATGGATGCTTTAATTCGGATGGGTGTTTTGGATGAGAATGGTAATCCTAAAGCGAACATTGTAACAGGCGGTTATTTGGAGGGAGGTTCTGATATGTGAGCTGCTCTTGAAAGAAGGTATAAGGAAATACAGATAGGAAGTGCTATCAATACATACCGCGAATGTGGTGAAACAGATGATACTATTGTAGAGAGAATAGTGAAAAGGTTTGATGTCACCGAGGAATATGTTCTTTCACTGCTTGATCCAAAAGAAGTGAGCTGTGAAAGAGCAACGGGAGACCAGAGATGAAGAATTAAGCAAGAGTAAAAATCAAGAAATAATAATATGCAAGTAGAAACCATTGTTACAGGTGGTCATGTTCCGTACATTAAAAAGTAAAGATGTGGGTTGGAAAAATGGGTAAATATATTTGATGTGAGGATAGTGGCGCAGGTTTTACATTCTGGAAAGAAATTTTCGGATTGTTTCATCCAGATGCTATTGTCGAAACAAAAATGAATAATAGCAGACTGTGCAAAGCAACAAGCAAGATAGAACTAGATGGAAATCAATATTATATTTTGATGGACACTGCAGCTGATAATCCGAATATTATCCGCGAGCTTTCAAGGCTTAAGAAAGTTGCGGCCGATAAGAAAAATGTGTTGATAGTAGATATCCACTCGTTCGAATATGTGTTATTGTCATTTGAACACCTAATTGAATGGGTGTTTGCTGAGGAAGATGAATTGAAGAACAAGCGGGAAGCTTTAATCAAGGCACGTGAATTGCTTGTGGAAATGATATCAATTGGCGCAACTGCTGAAAAACTAACGGAAATGAAAACAATTTTTCCGTATGCGACCAATCATAATTCAGAACAGATATCTGGAGAATTGCTTTTGGCTATTACTAGGAATACAGGCTTTGAAACAGATAAGAAAAGGCTTGGTGAATGCTTTATTAACAGCTGCTGCGAATGGTCAGTTAGGCAGAACGACGACATTTGTGGTTTGAATGAGAGCAGGCTAACAGCTGAGGAAAAGAAAAAAGAATTGTTAGAATACTCGGTGTTGAAGACTGCATTGGCAAAGGTGGGACTATAAATGATAACGGTATATAAGAAAAAAAACATTCCTAAGGGAATAGAACTCGTCAAATTAAATGATATTTATTTTAATAAATACACAGTCGAACTGCTAGACGAACGCGCTGTTTTTTATATTTCAAAAATTGACGCATCAGAATATGTAAGTAAATATATGATCAAGTCAAGATTTGGTGGGGAGGTATTAAATATTGATAAACTTTCTACTGGGTGCAAGACTTTGCTGAATATTTTTTATAATCCGGATATTATTTTTGATATTCGCGAATGCGGTGAGAATGCACTTGATCTTATATATGCGTTACCAGAAGGAAATATATACTGTGATTATCCACTTATCTCTTTTGATATGACTGTTGTTCGTGTAGCTGAAAAGAAAGAGTACAGAATCATCGATGAGTATGATGAATTAAAGGAGTGGTGGGCAAGTGAAAATTAAACCGGTTATTTTTGATAAAATTCAAACAAGTCACACATCTTTTGTTGTAGACCTGACAACTGATAATAATATTACTTTTATTATGGGTGATTCCGGGGTGGGTAAGTCGGCTGTTTTTTCTTTTCTGCAAGAAATAGCAGCAGAGGACAAAAGAATCCGATGCTTTAATTATCTTGATAACAAGAAAAATTATAAAACGACTATAAAAAAATCTAAGGGAAAACTGTTTATTATAGATAATGCGGATGTTCTTTTAGATGACAACATGCGTCACTACATTTCCTTAGATGCCGAAAATCAGTATGTTATTATTGGCAGGAATCCCACCGGCCTTCTTTTAAGCTATGATGAGCTGTATGAACTGGAGAGCACGAAAGAAGGTAATATAGTAAGATTCACTTTAAAGAAGTGCAACATATAATCATGTTTGCACCCAAATCGATAGCTATCAGAAGGAGAAAACCAATGGTCAAACAGATAGTTCGAGATCCGATGTTTTTACAACAGAAGTCAGAACCCGCAACGGAAGCTGACAAGCAGGTTGTACAAGATCTCATAGATACATTAACTGCAAACAGGGAAAGATGCGTAGGTATGGCTGCCAACATGATCGGAGTTAAAAAGCAGATCATCGTGGTAGCAGTCGGCCCCTTTTCCGTTCCGATGATAAACCCTGTGATCACAAGGAAGTCCGGAAAGTACGAGACTGAAGAGGGATGCCTCTCACTCGATGGTGTGCGACCTTGCACCCGCTATAAGGAAATTGAAGTTGATTATTTGGATCAGAATTTTCAAAAACAGCACGGTAAATACACAGGTTACACAGCTCAGATCATTCAGCATGAGATTCAGCATTTTAGCGGTGAGTTGATCTGATACTATCGTACGAAAAAATTAGAAAGGATACCATATCATGATAATTCTTGCGATCATTCCAAGCATAATACTTTTCTTTATTGTTTGGAAATATGATACTATCGAAAAAGAACCGATCGGTCTTTTGATGAAACTGATAGGAGCCGGTGCTTTGACGCTCGTCAGCGCAGAGGTTATCGGACTTCTTGGAGAGAAGCTTTTAAAATTTATTTTAAAGGATTCATCATCTCTTCTTTATATCTTCATTTTCTCTTTTGTCCTCATTGGACTCGTTGAAGAGCTGGGAAAGTTTGTTGTTCTCAAGCTTATCACATGGAAGAACAAGGAATTTAATTATACCTTTGATGCCATAGTTTATGCGGCTATGGTGTCACTTGGCTTTGCAACCGTTGAGAATATCATTTATGTGATCCTCCACGGCTCAGGGGCAAGTCTTTTTCGTGTAATATTCTCTGCGCCGGGACATATGATATATGCGGTATTTATGGGATATTTTTATGGACTCGCAAGGCTTCATAAGAGTGAAGGAAATGACGGAAAAGCTATGATAAGTCTTATCAGTGCCCTTGTTGTCCCTACTGCTATGCACGGGTTCTATCAGCTCTGCCTGAATACAAAAAAACCGGTGTATATCGTGCTTTTTGTGATCTACGAGATACTTGTTGCCTTGGTCTGCGTAAAGCAGTTTTTAAAGCTCTCTAAAGAAGATAAGGAAATTCCTGAAATGGAATTTAATTTTTCCGAGGAAGCTTGGGAAGGAGGAGCAGATGAAGGTAAAATGTGATTTTTGCGGACAAATGATAGATGAAGGGCAGGCAACATGTCCTAACTGCGGTGGAGTCATGCCCACTGCCAATCGTGTGGCATCCGACCAGCCGAAGACCATTGAAGAGCTTAAAAGATGGTACACCGATCACAATCTTCCTCCAGAGGAAAAGACCAGATTCTTTATCGGCAAGGATATAAAGGCTCCGAAGGCATTTGGAATATATCAGGCTTCGGATGGAAATTTTGTTGTATACAAGAACAAGAGTGACGGCGAGAGAGTGGTTCGTTACAAGGGCGTAGATGAAGGCTATGCAGTAAATGAGCTTTATCAGCGACTTCGAAGTGAGATAGTAAATCAAAAGGCCAATATAGCCAACAACGGTAATAACAGGGCGACTAAAAAATCCGGAAAGCTCACGATAGGCGATATCTTTTTAACAATTATTGCCCTGATATTTTTTAGTCCTTTAACACAGGGGGTTCTATTGATCGTTATCGCATTGATATTTACGATGTTTGATCATTCGCCTTCTAACGGCTATTACAGGTACAACGGAAACGATTATTACTATCAGGGTTCATCCTGGTATTCCTATGATACAGCAGGGGATAGCTGGTCATATGCATCCAATTCAGATGAGCTCGATTCCATCATCAATGATGATACTGACGATGATTACAGGTATACTGATCATCAGGGTTCCCTGTTTGAGGACAGCACCTGGTATAATACAGGTTCTTCATATAGCAGTTCAGACAGCTATGACAGCTACGATTGGGACAGCGGAAGTTCCTGGGGAGATTCCTCCTGGGATAGCGGAAGTTCCTGGGATTCAAGCTATACAGACTGGGATTCGGGATGGTAGGATTTCGATGTCCCTTCGTTGACAAAATAAACCGTCAATGATACTATGTTTTGGTGGTAAAACACCAATATTATCAAGAAAAAAGGAGAAGAAAAATGAAGCAAAGAACAAAAAGCCTTTATGCATTTTTACTTATGACATTGTGTGTTTTGGCGCTCATGCCTATTAGTGCTTTGGCAAGACTGAAGGAAACAGATGTAAGCCTTTCACCAAAGACCGGCAATGTCATTAAAAGTGTTAAGTTTGAAGAAGTCAGCGATGGGGTAGAGATTTCTCTGTATGTTGAATTCACGACTGCAAGAGCCTATAGCAAATATGATTTTTATATCGTAAATGAAGATGGTTCAGTTACCCATGAGGATGGCGAGCTTGATGGTTCCTTTAAGAGATCTTCGAGTGGCAGCTGGTACATTTATACTATGAAGACTCATGTTAAGCCTGGTGCCAAGGTAAAGATCGGTGGCTATGGCTACAAGGATGCAAAGAATGATGATGCTCAGTGTATAGCTGTAGCTCAGGATCTTCAGATCCCCGAGATATCGGTTAGTACTCAGGAGGTATTGGAGCAGGCATACAAGGATTTCCCTACAGCGAAGGCTGACTATGCTTATCTTCAGGATTTTAAGGTAGGCGAAAAGACTACCATTGACTGTGCGGCATATACATCTTGCCTCGAGATCACCAAGGTTACGAAGGATGCAGTTACATTTAAGTTTACATTGACCAACAAGGTTCCCGGCCTTGCATATTCAATATCAGGAAGCGGTGACGGTCAGGTTTCTCTTAAGTTCTCAGGCGGAAGTAAGGGCGTTTCCGATGCAGACGGTGACGGCACTTTGATGCATCTTTTTGGAGACGAAACTACATATTCATGTGATGTGACTGCAAAGATGTCCGATATCGAGAATAATTCAGGACTTAGCAAGATCGGCGTTGGAGTGGGAGCCTTCTATAAGGTTGATGATGAGACAGACACCTACCACAAGGAGGCTACAAATCTTTACCAGCATGATGCAGAAACTATCATGTACTATGTGGCTACTCCCTCAACTCCAGGTGGATACTACATCAAGGAAGTAAAGAAGAATGCTATTACTATGGGTCCCAATGCATTTAAGGCGACCTTCACCAAGACTTCAGGTTCCATCCTTTGCTATCGTGAGGTCGGTTCAAAGAAGTGGAGCGAGAAGAGTTTTGCCGGCGGCAAGGAGATGAAGCTTACGGGACTTAAGTATGCCACATACTATGAGATCGGAATAAAGAGCTTTGTCACAGAAAAGATGGGCAACGGAAAGAATGTTACCAAGGTTTCTCCTATGTCAAAGACCATGGTTCAGGTGACAGCTCCCAAGGACAAGCCCGTGATAGTATCGGTAAAAATCTCAGGAGCAAAGAAGCGTTCCGGCAAGCGCCCCGGATATTGGGATTACTGGGGTAAATGGCATAGTGGTTCAAGCTTTTCGGGAACTACAGGAACCATCACCATTACACTTAACAAGAAGCCCAAGGCAAAGTATCTCTATGTATGCGCAAAGGGTTGTAATGGTTCCATTGCAAAGATAACAGGAAAGAAAGTGGTCATCAAGGATGTAAACCTTGGCGGATACAGCAAGGGCAAAACAGTGCCTATCTCTGCGGCGTTTACATTTGACAGTAAGTATAAAGGAAAGGCCATGGCTTACAGACCTATAGGTCCTTGGTCAAATGCAAAGAAAGTTACTGTAAAATAAATATATTGTTAAAGCCTCGGCGAGTGATCGCCGGGGTTTTATTAAATGACGGAAGCTTCGACAATATATCGGAGAGCTTTAAGATATAATGAGTTCAACTTTTTATAAATTTGTAAAGTTGAACTCATTTTTGTTTGCAATAAGGTGGTGATATGGGGTACAATAAAACGACGAGAATCCTAAGATAGAATAGTTAGAATCGATACGAAAATGATGGTGGTGCTGATATGGAAAAGAGAGCAGTTGTAAAGCTAAAAAAGGGAGAGGGTCGATATCTCAAGGGTGGCGGCGCCTGGGTTTTTGATAATGAAATAGCAGAATACATAGGAGCTTATGAAAATGGGGATATCATTGATCTCATAGATTTTGACGGGTATCCCATGGGCATTGGTTATATAAATGACAATTCCAAGATTCGAGTTAGGATGCTTAGTCGAAAGCCTGATACTGTTATTGATGATCAGTTCTTTTATGACAGGGTTAAAGCTGCCTGGGAATACAGAAAGACCGTTTTGGCCGAGAAGGATCTCGGCTCCTGTAGAGTTATATTTGGTGAGGCGGATTTTCTTCCGGGTATTACCATAGATAAATACGAGGATGTTCTGGTGGTGGAATCCCTTGCCTTGGGAATTGATAAGTTCAAGGAAGTGATCGTAGAAGAACTTAAGAGGGTTTTATCAGAAGATGGTATTTCGATCCGTGGCGTTTATGAGAGAAGCGATTCAAGGGAACGAAAAAAAGAAGGCCTTCCACAACATAAAGGCTTTATCGGAGAAGAATTTGATACTGATGTAGAGATCGTGGAAAATGATATTCATTACATGGTGGATGTTGTAAACGGTCAGAAGACTGGATTCTTCCTTGATCAGAAGTACAACCGTCTTGCGATGCAAAAGATCTGTCGGGGCAAGACAGTGCTTGATTGCTTTACACATATGGGAACATTTGCATTAAACGCCGGATATGGCGGAGCAACCAGTGTGTTGGGACTTGATATTTCAGAGTATGCCATAGAACAGGCAAGAGCCAATGCGGTCCTCAATCACTTAGACGACAGAGTTAAATTTAAAGCTGCGGACGTATTTGATGAGCTTCCCCGTATGGTGAGTGCAGGTGATAAATTCGATGTGGTGATCCTTGATCCCCCTGCATTTACAAAGTCAAGAGAGGCAACAAAGAAGGCAGTCAAGGGATACCGAGAGATCAATATGAAGGGACTTAAGCTGGTAAGAAACGGGGGGTATTTAGCCACCTGTTCCTGCTCCCATTTTATGACACAGGAATTATTTACCAAGACTGTAAAGGAAGCGGCGAAAGCGGTCCACAAGCGGTTAAGGCAGGTTGAGTTTAGGACTCAGGCACCGGATCATCCCATTTTGTGGGCAGCGGATGAGAGCTATTATCTAAAGTTCATCATCTTTCAGGTGGTGGATGAAGTGTAGTGGCTTGGAGCAAATATTTAAAAATGACAAGGAGATATGAATTATGGTTAAACACATTATACTTTGGCAGTTAAAGGATGAATTGGGAACAGAGGAGAAGGCAAAGGTCAAGACAGATATTAAGGCCGGATTAGAGGGCCTTGCCGGTCAGATTCCCGGCTTGGTTGATATCAAAGTGCAGATCGATTGCCTCGAATCATCAAATGCTGATGTGATGCTCGATTCTACATTTGAAGACGAAGCTTCGTTAAAGGGCTATGCCGTACATCCCAAGCATGTTGCAGTTGCTGATGGAGTGGTAAGACCCAATACCAAGACTAGAGTGTGTATGGATTATCTAACAGAAAAATAATTGATGCATACCACTATCGGAGGAGAAAATGAAGATCACAGTCATAAACGGCACCGAGAAACATGGTGTAACATACAGAATGAAGGAAATGTTTCTGGAAGAATTTAAGAATGATGCAGAGATAACGGAATACTATCTTCCCAAGGACTGCCCCAATTTTTGTGTCGGTTGTACAACCTGCTTTCTTAAGGACGAGCATCTGTGTAAGGATGCAGAATATATTCAGAGGATTGAAAGATCATTGCTTGAAGCAGATCTTTTGGTGTTCACATCACCGGCCTATGTATTTCATGCAACGGGAGCTATGAAAGCGATGCTAGACCATTTCGGATATAGGTGGATGCCTCATAGACCTGCAAAGGAGATGTTCGGAAAGCGTGCTGTTATCATTACGCAGTGTTTGGGATCAGGTGCAAAACCCACGGCGAAGGATATCAAGGACAGCCTGTCGTGGTGGGGCGTTACAGCGATCAAGACTATCAGCTTTAAATTGATGGCAGATATTGATTGGAATAAGATCGATGAAAAGAAGAAGGAAGGCTTTAGAAAAAAGCTTACATCTCTTGCGAAGAAAATGCATAGAGTTGATTATAGCAGGCCTGCCAGTGCGGGGCTTATGGCAAAGGCAAAGTTTATGGTTGTACGCATGTTGCAGACAAGTCTCGGAAAGCAGGATCCTGAATACACCGATTACAAATACTGGAAAGAAAATGGGTGGATTGATAAAGTAAGACCTTGGAAGTAAGGAGGGCGAGACTTATGCACAGATTATATGAGAATTCAGACATTTCAGTCTTTTGGGATTCGGACAAATGCAGACACGCAAAGGAATGCGTTACCGGTTGTCCCGAAGCCTTCAATATCAACAGAAAGCCTTGGATAGATCTTAAGGAAGCACCGACTGCAAAGGTGTGGCAAGCAGTATCAAAGTGTCCTTCGGGAGCATTGACCTGCGTTTATGATCATGGTATAGAGGTTAAGCTTGATAAAGATAATCAATGCAGTGTTGCTTATGATGGGGATAAAAGGATCGGCGAATGCGATTACAGAATTCAAAACGGAGTCTATGTGATCTACCATACTGAGGTTGATCCATCCTATGGGGGCAAGGGTATAGCAAAGCGTCTTGTGTACCTTGTGATCGAAGCAGCCGAACGGGAAAAAGCAAGGATCATCCCGACCTGCTCCTATGCCGCAAAGGTTCTTGAGGATTGACTTGAAGACGATTAAAACTATTGGAGATACCGCGAGGTATCTCCTTTTTCATTATGGAAAAATCGTGAAAATACTCATTTTTAGTGGCAAGCTTAAGGGCGATATGATAGAATAAATAGCGTAGGTTATAAAGACTTGTGAGAAAAAATGATTTTTTAGTTACTTCGATATACACAACACGATTGGGGATATCTTTTAAAGACTATTGAGAGAAAGGATCTTCGTGAGAATATCGCAGGTTTCTTTGCAAAACAGATGATGGAACAACATTGAGCATAGCTTTTGCTTGATGATGAGATACAATATGAATGACGAAAAGAGATATGATTAAGGAGAGAATTATGAAAACAGGAAGTTGTCGGACCAGGAACCATTTTAGTGCATTCCTATGCATTATGCTGTTGTTGATCGGATTGATCTTTAATGCGATCACAGGCTATGCTGCACCTGAAGGAAAGGGGGTAAGTAGCGGTAATGAGCTTAATAAAGCGATCGCAGATGGTGAGACGTCAATATATCTGACATCTGATTTTTCGTGGCATACTTATTTTGATTTCAATACAGGGAAATCATATAAGCTTGATTTAAATGGTCATACCATTACAATGAATTCAGATGGATTTAAAAGAAGCTGCATAAGACTTACCAACGCTACGGAACTTACCATATGTGATACCAGTGCTGATCAGGAAGGCTGTATCAGAGATGGCTACAATATGGGTTCGTATGGTGGAATAGTATGTGTTAAAACCAATTCAAAGCTGATATTGGAAAGTGGATCTCTCAGAGGAGGTTCTGCCAGAGATGGCGGTGGAGTCGGAGTATATCAGGGAACATTTATCATGAACGGCGGATCTATATTCGATAATTTTGCCGTTTGTTCCAATGGAGGAGTTCTTAAGGATCAGACAGGAAATGGTTGTGGTGTATGGATTAGTAAGGGAACCTTTGTGATGAATGGAGGTAGCATACGCAGTAACCGATCAGGCAGCAATCTTGGAGGAAACGGCGGTGGAGTTTATGTAGATAAGGATGCTACATTTACTCTGAAGGGTGGCTATGTTGGTGACAGAACCATATCAAGTACCTTCGGCGGTGGCAATTATTCCATTGGCCGCGGTGGTGGAGTGTTTGTCAAAGGTGGAGGAACCTTTAACTATGATGGCGGCATAATTGACAGTAATTACTGCAGTTTGGACGGTGGTGGAATATATCTTGATGAAGGTAGTTCATTTACTATAAAGGAAGGTCTCAAGCTTACCGCCAACAGAACTAATGATAATGGTGGTGCCATCTATATAAACAATGCCAATGTAAGCGAATTTAAGAATATCGTTTTTGAGGATAATCAGGGCTCGGAAGGTGGTGGCGCGATAGCAATATCTGATAAGCAATCTACAGCCATATCAATAACCGGATGTACATTTAATAATAATATCGCAAGTGAAAATGGTGGAGCAATCTGTGCTGAAGCCGGAACTATTACTATTGAAAATACAAAGATCACCAACAATCGCTCCAATATAGGCGATGGTGGAGGAATATATGCCGGTGGTAATTCTGTTGTTTCCATAAAGGGCGGAGAGCTTACCGGGAATGAAGCCAACGGAGGAACTAGACAAGAAGGTAAAGGTGGTGCCTTATGTCTAAAGGACAAGTCAAGCATTACCTTGATTGATGTTCCCATCACGATCAACAAAGCCTGTCATGGTGGCGGTATATATATCGGTGAAGAAGCAAAATGTATTATGATGAACGGTACCGTGAAAAACAATGGCGCCAACTACCATAAATCCGAATACACAGGTGGTGGTGTTATGGTTTATGGTAAATTTGAGGTTGGAGGCAAGACGATCATTTCTGACAATACACAGATCAATGGTCCCATAGGTACCGATAATACTGTATCAAATGTTTTGCTGGATCAGCAAGGTGCAGATAAAAAAATAATAAATATTAGAAGCCAGCTTGCTGAAGGCTCCCAAATAGGTGTAAGAGTATTGGGTAGTGATGCTTCATCTCAGGTGACCTCCGGATACGGTAGTGAAAAATGGGATAACTGGCGCAAGGATCCCGGCGTTTATTTTACCAGTGATAAGACCGGAATCGCTGTTCAAAAGAATCCGAATTACAAAGCCTTGGATCCTACTCTTAAGAATGAAGCCTTTCTTATGAATCAGCACGTTCATAATCTTTCCAAGGTTGTGGCAGTAGCTGCTACCTGTAAGGATTACGGCAATATAGAGCACTATAAATGTACTGTTTGTGACAGATTGTTTAAGGATTCAGAGGGTAAAAAGGAGCTTAAAAACATAATTCCTGATGGTGTAGCGGTTGATGATAATAATGTCTGCGATAATGAGAGCCTTCTTAAGAAAAATCCTATGAATCATGTTGGTGAAAAGGTGAATCAGCAGATTGAAATTATTTCTCCGACCTGCTTAAAAAAAGGCAGTAGGACCTACAATGAGATATGCACTAGCTGTAGTGGTATAATATCTACCAAGACTCTTGAAACAAATGCATTAGGACATGATTGGCAGGAATCAACTGTAGACGGAAGGAAGAAGTGGGAGTGCAGCAGATGTCATGATGTAATATGGGGTAATAAGGCCGATTGTACTCACAAGAATACGGATGGAAGTACGGCAATTATCCATATAATGAGAAAAGATCAAACCTGTACGGAATGCGGTACTCTTGCACATGCCTACTGTACTTTATGTGAAACTACGTTTAGAGACGATGAATCTGAAGTGGTTTCTCCTACAGATCTTATCATTGCACCTCTTGGTCATAACCCTGACACCGGTTGGAAGATTGATGAAGAAACGAGAATTCCGGCTTTGTGTGAGCAAGATGGACAACATAATAAATACAAGGAATGTACCAGATGTCATAAAAGGTTAACTGTAATTAAGGAGATAGATCCTGCGCTGGGACACGACTTTAGTGAAGAGCCGTATATTGATGAGCATTGTAACTATATTCATTTTTGTACAAGAGGAGATGCGGCATTTACGGTCGGTGCTATGCATGATCCCGTTTTGATATCTAAAAAATTGCCATCGTGTACCGGTGAAGGTCATGAAGCATATTATGTATGTAGGGCATGTAAAGCAATGCTTGATTATGATGCACTCAGTATTTATGACACTTATGTATTAACAGATTACGAGAAGGTCAAGATCGAGCCGACAGGTCATTCCTTTGATGATAATTGGATGGTAGAAACTGAGCCTACAGCTGAATCTACCGGTACGGAATATCATCTGTGCAAGAATTGTGGCTTAGCTGAAAAGCGTGATATAGATCTGGTTACCTATCGATATGCTACAGGCAATGATAGTGTTTGGCAATCAGGTGAAAGTGGTGTAAAAGAGTTTATTGTTAAGAGAAGCTATAAGGATGATAAGTCTTTTACAGACTGGTTTAAGAATGAGGTAAGAGTGGATGGAAAGACGCTTAAGGCTGAGGATTATACTGCCGAGTCCGGAAGTGTCAAGGTCAAGGTAAAAGACATCTTTTTAAATACGTTAGCAGCCGGAAAACATATCATCACTATTGTGTTTAAGGATGCCGAGGTTGATGCTTCATTTACCGTTAAGGAGGCAGCTAAAAAGGAAGATCCTCAAATCACTGATCCTATTTCAGAACAGCCTGCTATAGATCCTTCTACAGAAGAAACGACTGAGAAGAAGAAGGTAAATACAAAGAAAGATATAGACAAGCTGGTAATCGATCAAAAAGGCGAAAAGGATCTTAAGGGTTCCAATTTTGCACTTCTTATGGCAAAGGGTGTCCCCTTATCTAAAAATTCTATCAAGCTTATCTGGAAGAAGGTTCCGGGTGCATCCGAATATCTTATCTATGGCAATAAGTGTGGAAAGAAGAATAAGTATAAGAGGATCACATCTGTGAAAACGAAGTATCTTATCAGAAAGAAGCTTAAGGTGGGGACATATTATAAGCACCTTATCGTAGCTATTGATAAGAACGGTAAGATTCTTGCTACATCGAAGACTATTCACTGTGTAACAAATGGCGGTAAGAATGGTAACAATACAAAGGTGATCCTTAGCAAGAAGAGTGTAACATTGGCAAAAAAGAAGTCTGTTAAGATCACGGCAAAGCTTAAAACTATCAAGCCTGTAAGGATTCACAGAGACATAGCATGGGAGACAGGAAATCCTAAGGTTGCCAAGGTTGATAATAAGGGCAAGATAAAGGCTGTAGGTAAAGGTACTTGTTATATTTATGCTTATGCGCAAAACGGTGTATATGCAAAGGTTAAAGTAACAGTCGAATAAAATACTGTAACAGCTGATGAGCGTATGTATGAGGATAAACGAAAATATTATGAGAGTCATGATAAATATCGTTGATGGATAACTGTTTATCAGTGAAGCTGTTGATCAGTTTCTATGACGGTAAATAAGAAAGGTTTATGGGAGGCGCGTATGAGCACTTACGAGTATGTATTGTCAATAAGAGGACAGATAGGATGCATGTGCATTCTTCTTTATATTGCTTGGACATTCTTTAGTGCCAAGCGTACCAACAATATAGCACATAAGCTGTTTTCGGCAGTTATCATTACCTCTATGGTGAACCTTATTTTTGATATGGTGACGGTATATACAGTAAATCATCTTGACACTACACCTCCTTTTCTTAACCGTGCTTTTCATGTAATATTTGTATCAAGCTTTGCGGTCTTACTTTTTTATCTTTATATGTATGTCAGAAGACTTGCAGACAAATCCATGTATGTTAAGCCCCATTATCTGATACCAATGATCTTATCGATACTTGCCATGGCGATCCTGCCGGTAGGCTATGAGGAATCTCCCTATGGCAATTATTCATCGGGAGCCTTTCTGATAGTTGCCTTTGGCTGCGCCTACATTTATTTTTTGCTGATGTTTTCAATATTGATCAAATATGGAAAAAGTATGGAGAGTAAGGCGAAAAGAGGTATTATCATTTCCCTGGGAGCTCTTATTACAGCTACCATACTTCAGGCTGCCTTTAAGTCTTTGTTGGTATCGAGTATCGGAGTTACTATCATAAATGTAGCTATGTTCTATACAGTGGAGAGCCCCGATGCTATGCTTATAGAGCTTTTGGCAAATGAAAGAGAGAAGGCAGAGGCGGCCAATCGGTCAAAATCTTTATTCCTCGCCCAAATGTCCCATGAGATCAGAACTCCCATCAATGCCGTCCTTGGTATGAATGAGATGATACTAAGAGAAACAGACAGTGATGAGATCAGGGAATACGCTGACAATATAAAGACATCGGGAAAAACTCTGCTTGCTCTTATAAACGGTATCTTGGATTTTTCAAAGATAGAGGACGGAAAGATGGAGCTTCACAATATTGAATATGAGCTTGTTTCCGTTGTCAACAGTCTGGTCAATTCTATCGAGGAGAGAGCGAAGAATAAGGATCTGAAATTTACGGTTGAAGTAGATGAGAATCTCCCATCGGTTCTTTTGGGTGATGATATACGCTTTACTCAGGTAGTGTTAAATCTTCTCACCAACGCAGTGAAATATACTGAGAAGGGTTCCGTGACTCTGGTCATGAAGGAGAAGGAGAGATCAGTAAATGGAGTCGACATCTTTGTTGATGTCCGTGATACCGGTATTGGTATCAAGAAGGAGGATATGGGAAGGCTTTTCCAGACCTTTATGCGTCTTGATGAGATAAAGAATCACAGGATCGAGGGTACAGGACTCGGCATGGCTATAGTCACAAGACTTCTTGACCTTATGGGATCAAAGCTTGATGTGGAAAGCGAGTATGGAAAGGGCTCCAGCTTTTCGTTTGTGCTGCATCAGGAGATTGTTGATAAGACTCCGATAGGTAACTATTCAAACCTTAAAAAAGAAGAAAAAGAACATATAGAAGAGATGCCCTATGCACCTTACGCCAAGGTTTTGGTGGTGGATGACAATGCAATGAACCTAAAGGTTGCAGCCAATCTTTTAAAGCTTTTTGGAATAGAACCGAAGGTATTAAGCTCCGGCTTTGAATGTATAGAAACCTTGAAAAAAGAGAGCTTTCATATCTTGTTACTTGATCATATGATGCCGGATATGGATGGTGTGGAAACCTTAAAGCACATAAAAGAGCAGGAGCTTGAAAAGGATATGACGATCATTGCTCTTACAGCCAATGCTGTTGTTGGGGCAAGGGAGCATTATCTGTCTGATGGCTTTAAGGATTATATATCAAAGCCTATGGAGATTGATGTTCTTAGGGACATGTTGAAAAAATATCTTCCGGCAGACCTCTTTATCGATAGAGATGCAAGTGAAGAAAAGAAAGAACCAATCGTAGAAGAGCCTAAGCATGAAGCGGTTTCCGACGAGCCCAGAGAAATAGAGGTATTGGAGTTTGATCCGGTATCGGAGGATGAGGCTATGGCTATGGATTTTGAAGATACAATAGAAGCTCTAAAAAAGCTTGATGTGAATGTAGATGATGGTATCACACATTGCGGCTATGACAAGGAATTCTATATTGAGATGGTGGGAGATTATATCAAGGACACCGAAAAGAAAAAGAATCTGAATGCCTACCTATCATCAAAGAATTGGAATGATTATAAGATACTTGTTCATGCTCTAAAGTCAACCTCCAAGACCATAGGCTTTATGGAAATCTCTGATATGGCAAAGAAGCTTGAGGATGCCGCAGGTAGGGAGGATGAAGCTTACATAAGTGAAAATCATCCCTTACTTATGAAGGAATACGACAGGATGGTGGAGGCGGTTTCTGCCATAGTTTTATAAAAATACGGAGTGGAATATATGAAGAAAGATGCTTTTAGGCAGGATGAAAAAATCCTGCCCAAAGGATTCTTTAAGGACAGATACGAGGAATAAGGCTATGAAGTTAAATGAACTGTTAAGCTTTGATGATATAGTGATCCAATGTCACGACAATCCTGATGCTGACGCATTGGCATCGGGCTACGCTCTTTACTGGTATTTGAAAAAGCAGGGAAAAAGTCCAAGGTTTATATATCGTGGACGCAATGAGATCACAAAGAGCAATCTTTTGATCATGTTAAAAAGACTTGAAATACCTGTAAGCTATGCGCCTGATTTTTCGGATGTACCTGAGCTTTTGGTAACTGTTGATTGCCAGTATGGTCAGAGAAATGTCACTATGACAAAAGCGCAGAATGTGGCTATCATTGATCATCACCATACAACAGTAGAGCTTCCTGCTCTTTCTGAGGTGAGAAGTCATATCGGTTCCTGCTCAACAATATTATGGGATATGCTTAGAGCAGAAGGGATAAATGTAGACGAAGATGTTCTTCTTTCTACTGCTCTTTATTATGGACTTTTTACGGATACTGGAAAGCTTTCGGAGATATCACATCCCCTCGACAGAGATATGAGGGATTCACTATTTATCAATAAAAGCATTATCACGGAAATGAGCAATTCAAACATTTCCTTGGATGAATTGAAGATAACCGGAAAAGCTATTCTTGATTATGAATATCATGGAAAGCACAAGTATCTTATGATCAAGGCGGATCAGTGTGATCCAAATATACTCGGAGTTATAAGTGATTTTTCTATGGAGACTGTGGGAGTTAATATTTGTATTGCCTATTATGTAAGTCCTCAGGAGGTGAAGTTTTCCGTTAGAAGCTGCGTTAAAGAGATACACGCCAATGAGCTGGCTGCATTTCTTGCTGAGGGACTCGGAGGAGGCGGTGGTCATATCACCAAGGCCGGCGGAACCGTAAGACCGGAAAAGCTTCCCGGATATCAAGAGGGCATCGAGATAGATGATATAGCAAATGATGTATTCAAGAAAAGACTTGAAGCATATTTTGGTATGTATAAGATCATTTACGCAAGAGATACCGTACTTGATACCACTGATATGAAGACCTATGAAAAGAGACAACAGATTCTTGGTTATGTGGAGCTTACCGATTTATTCCCGTTAAACACTATGCTTGAGATCAGAACCTTGGAGGGAGATATCAATATAAGACTTGATGCCGACAAATATCTGATGATAGGTATTGAAGGTGAGGTATATCCCATTACAAAGGAGAAACTTGAAAAGAGCTATGAATATGCAAAAGAGCCCTACAACAAAACCTTTGAATATGATCCCTGTATCAGAGATGTTCTGACGGGTGAAAAAAAGAATGTATTAAAGTATGCAAAGGCTGTAAAAAGCACAGGTCACGTAAGGATATATGCAAAGAAGCTTGAAAACTTTGTGAAGCTATTTACCCTTTGGGATGAGGAAAAATACTATTCTGGAAAGCCCGGCGATTATATCGCTGTAAGAGAGGATGATCCTCACGATATCTATATCATAAGCGGAAGGCTGTTTGATCAGCTTTACAAGGAGGTCTAGGATGATCGATCATTATAATGCGTTTATATCATACAAGCATGCACCTGAGGATAATGTGGTGGCAGAGGCCGTGCACAAGGGTCTTGAGAGATTTCATATTCCCGGTAAGCTTAGGAAGAAGACAGGCTTTAAAAGAATAAACAGAATATTTCGTGATAAGGATGAACTGCCTATCACCAATGATCTGAGTGATACCATAGCCCATGCCCTTGAGAACTCAGATTATCTGATAGTCATATGCTCTACCAATACCAAAAAATCTGCATGGGTTCCGAGAGAGATAGAATACTTCTTAAAGAACCACACAAAAAGGCAGATATTCACTGTTTTGGTAAACGGAGAGCCCTATGAGGTGATCCCTGAGATACTCCTTTATGAGGATCGTGTGGTAACGGATGAGGAAGGAAACGAACGGACTGAGAGGGTACCTATGGAACCCCTGTCCTGTGATTTTAGAGATTCACTAAAGCGGGCAAAAAAGACAGAGCTTCCGAGACTTGCAGCCGGTCTTATCGGCTGTTCCTATGACGAGCTTATGAATCGTCACAGACAATATAGGATGAAACAGCTGACAGCGGGATTTTCTTTGGCTCTTTTGGTTATGGCATCATTCTCCGGCTATATGTATTACAGCAAGAATGAGATACATAAGACTTATTTGGAGTCTTTAAGGAATCAATCAAAATATCTTGCCAATGAATCCGAAAAGCTTCTTGAAAAGGAACAGAGGATCACTGCTTTGGAGCTTGCACTATACGCTCTGCCGAAGGATGAGACGGATGACAGACCTGTGACAGCTGAGGCGGTAAGGGCACTTACGGATGCTACACTCGCGTATGAGGGAAGTGATGGTACCAACTTAAATGCTGCCTGGAACTATCAGATGCCAAATAGTATAGTTGATTTTACGGCATCAAATGACACCATAGCTATTCTCGACATGGGAGATATAGTGGGAGTGTGGAACACGGATTCACATGAGAGAATATTGTATCTTGATACACCGAATTCAAATGTGGAGGGTATCAGGTATATAGCGGATTCAAGTCTCCTTGTACTGTATGACAGCAAGGCTGAATGCTACGATACCACAAATGGAAATAAGCTTTGGGAATATGTGCTTGACAATAAGTTTTTTAGGAATGCTGATAACATTTTGATCAAGGATGATACGATATATCTGTCTACTATAGATGATCATTTCCTTGAAATTCAAAAAAACTCGGGAAAGCTTATATCTGATATAGAGCTTCCGAAAAATGGGGATGATTCCTACGTATCATCCGGCATCGTAGAAAGCAAGCTATCTCCGGACGGGAATAAGATCGCATTTAGGATGCTTGCGAATTGGAATGAATATACCTATGGAGTATATGATATAGCTGCAAAGACAATGAATACTGCAGAGGTAAGGAAGGAAACAATAAAGGATATAAGATGGGTGAATAATGATTGCTTTATGCTCTCAGGCTCTTTTGTGGATTCATCAAGCAGTATGTCCTTTGGAAACATGGATCTTGTTTCACCGGATCAAACCAATATTTACTGCATAAATGCAGCCGATCTGTCTGAGAAATGGAAGGCTGATTTTGTCTGCAACGGAGTTATGGTCACAAGTGGATTTTTAAAGCTTGATGAAAACTCTGTAGCATATCATTCCGGCAATCTTGTGACTGTATATGATATTGCAACAGGCAAGGAGATATATAGGAGTAATCTCAATTCATCTGTTGTGGATGTGAGTGACAATGATGGAGATGGAACTCCTATTTATATCACAAAGGATGGCGGATATGCCATACCGGCTCCAAGTATTGATACTGATGCCGTGTATTATGTAAGGCGTTTTGCGGATGAGCTTAGTAAGGCGTTGGTTCATGACGGAATATACGTGTTGCAGGATGGAGCCTCTGAGGTGATCTTTTATGGAATCCATGTGTATGATGACAGCTGGGAAACATTATCCGACAATGTTGTGATCACCGATACCTTGTATCAATCGATTATAAAGGACGATTCTCTTTTCATATTATCCAAGGAAAATGAGAGCATACAGGTTATAGGCATTAAGCTTGGAGCTGAAAAGAATTCGTACATGACAAAGCTTGATGAGGAAGATTCATATAATTTAAAGCTTCTTGGAATAAACAATGAACGATTATATTTGGCGCATCGAGGGGATGATTCTACTGATCTGATATCTGTGGATATTGAAGGCAAGGATGTAAAGACTGAGGAGCTTTTCAAATCCATCGGTCTTATTGATGATTCTGTTTCAATGAAGGGCAGTAAGATTTTGTATCATCACGTTGAAGACACTCCGATACTTACGATTCTTGATGTGGAAAGCGGAGAGAAGAAGGATTATGAGCTCTCCGGTGATATGACTATCATAAACAACGAGCCTCGATATTTTACTGAAGAGGGTGCAGTATATCTGACCGGAGACGGAGATCGTATCCTTGATACATCTGATGGCACTGTATATGCGGTGGCAGCGCCTGAGGGCTTTGGAGCTGTTACACGTTATTCCGATAACTGCTTAAATGGTGTTTTTGCTGTTTCTGACGGACAGAGTATCAATCTAATAGATAAAAAGGGGAATGTGAAAACAACCATAAAATGTCCCGGAACTGAGCCACTTGGAATGATCTTTGACAACAATGAGCTTTATGTGCTCTATACAGATGGTGCTTTGTGCAGGTATTCATCAGAAGGTGGAGAGCTTGTTAAAAAAATCGATGCATCTGTTTATCCAAATAGTACTGAGGAAGCTCTGTTTGAATTTGATCATGAGAAATCTTTGCTTTTCGTAAGAACAAAGGAGATAATGAGTGTGATTGACCTTGATAATGGAATCGAGCTCGCTCATATTTATCCCTGTCTCGGATATAACAAAAAAACAGACAGCTTTATCACTATGGATGAAGAAAGCAACGAAGGCAAGAGAGTGGGCTGTTATAAGAGATATACTGTGGATGAATTGATCGAAAAGGCGAAAGGCATACTTAAGGGAGCTGAGCTTTCGAACGATCTTAAATCCAGATATGGAATTGAATAAAAATTGGTTGACATCATTTTTATATGATGTTATACTTCAAATCAATTGAAGAATCAAACCGTTGAAGCGGAGATAACGGCGATGATGCCTTTACAGAGAGCCCGGGTTGCTGAGATCGGGTAAGAAACAAGTTGTCAAATGGACCGCTGAGGGCACAGTGAAATGGATGATATCCAGAGTATTCTGTGACGTGAGGCAGGCGTTAATTGCCGGAGATATGTTGGTATCTCGCTAAGCGCACGAGCTATCGTGAATCAAGGTGGCACCGCGGATAATAGATTATTCGTCCTTGACAGAGAATGTTTCTGTCAAGGACTTTTTTATTTAAAAAAAGCGCTCCGCGAGGATGCACTTTAATTCCTTAAAGATCCGGACTCAAGCAAAAGAAAATGTTAAGGGAGGAGTTACATGAACATAACACCGACACTAGAAGAAGTAAAAAGTATCAAGGCAACCGGAAAATATGATATAGCACCGGTAGCAGTGGAGATCCTATCAGACTTCATCACACCCATAGAGGCAGTGAGAAAACTAAAAAAAGTATCAAGCCATTGTTATATGCTTGAATCAGCTATGGCTAATGAAAAATGGGGAAGATATTCATTCCTTGGGTATGATCCAAAGCTTCTTATCACCTGTGCAAACGGAGAGATCACAATAGGTGATAAGACACTAAAAACTACTGATCCTTCGGCAGAGATCAGAAAGCTGATGAAGGATTATAAGAGTCCAAAGATAGAAAGTCTTCCATCCTTTACGGGAGGTCTTGTAGGATATTTTGCTTTTGAATATTTCGGCTACAGCGAACCTAAAGCCATAGTCGGAGCTGAGGATACCGAAGACTTTAAGGATTGCGACCTTATGCTTTTTGACAAGGTGATAGCCTTTGATAATCTAAAGCAAAAGCTTATACTGATCGTAAATATAAAGCTGGATGATGTAGAGACGGAATACGAGAAAGCAAAGAAAGAGCTGACCGATCTTATCAGCTTGTTAAAAAATGGTGAAAAGGCTTTAGAAGAGCCGGGAAGACTGACAGGAGAGGTCACACCTCTTTTTGATAAAGACAGCTATTGCGCCATGGTAGAGAAGGGCAAGGAGTATATCAAGGAAGGTGATATCTTCCAGGTGGTTTTAAGCAACAGATTATCGGCACCATTTGAGGGAAGTCTTCTTGACACCTATAGGATGCTAAGAACCATCAATCCGTCACCCTATATGTTCTACTTCTCAGGAACGGACGTAGAGGTAGCGGGAGCATCACCTGAGACACTTGTAAAGCTAGAGGATGGAATCCTTCACACCTTTCCTCTCGCGGGAACAAGACCTAGGGGAAAGACAGAAGAAGAGGATAAGGCACTTGAGATAGAGCTATTAGCCGATGAAAAAGAGATAGCCGAGCATAATATGCTGGTGGATCTCGGAAGAAATGATCTGGGAAGGATCAGCAAGTTCGGAACCGTAGAGGTTGAGAAGCTTCGAGCTATCGAAAGATACTCACACGTGATGCATATAGGATCAACGGTAAGGGGAGAGATTCGAGAGGACAAGGATGCATTTGATGCAATAGAGGCAGTGCTTCCTGCAGGAACACTTTCCGGTGCTCCGAAGATCAGAGCATGTCAGATCATAGGGGAGCTTGAAAACAATAAGAGAGGCATATATGGCGGAGCCATCGGTTATGTGGACTTCACCGGCAATATGGACACCTGTATAGCTATACGAATAGCCTACAAAAAGAACGGGCAGGTCTTCGTAAGAAGCGGAGCGGGAATAGTTGCAGACTCTGTTCCTGAAAAGGAATTCGAGGAATGCTTAAATAAAGCCAAAGCGTCCCTAAAGGCACTTGAGTTATCAAAGGGGGTAGACGATGATATTATTGATTGATAATTATGACAGTTTTTCATATAATCTCTTTCAGTATGTGGGAGAGATAAACCCCAACATCAAGGTCATCAGAAATGACGAGATGACAGTGGAGGAGATAAGAGCACTAAAGCCTACCCACATCATAATATCGCCGGGCCCCGGAAGACCTGAAGATGCGGGTATGATCATAGAGGGTGTGAAAGAACTAAAGGGCGAGTTCCCAATCCTAGGGGTATGTTTAGGACATCAGGCAATCTGCGCCGCCTTCGGAGCCACTGTAGGCTATGCATCAAGGCTGATGCATGGCAAACAATCTGTTGCAAGGATAGACGGTAGCTGCCCGCTCTTTAAAGGACTACCTAAAACCACACCTGTTGCAAGATATCATTCCCTTGCAGCCAAAAAGGAAACCATGCCCGAAGAACTCATAGTCACAGCCGAAACCGATGACGGCGAGATCATGGCAGTAAAGCACCGAGACTACGACATTTACGGCGTCCAATTCCATCCAGAGTCCATCATGACCCCAGACGGTAAACATATGCTGATCAATTTCTTGCAACTATAGAAATCTAAAGTAGCGACATGAACTAAAATCAAGAGATTGAGAATATTAGTCACTTTTTTGAGACTATAATAATTAGACCTAAATCCGCGACATGGAATTGAATCAAGAGAGCGCGGACCGGAGTGGAACGGAGACAGCGATGTCCGAGATCCTTGTTCAATTTCATGGAGCGTACAAAATAAAAAGGAGAAAAAAAGATGATAAAAGAAGCAATTGTAAAGATCGTAAACAAAGAAGACTTAAGCTACGACGAAGCCTACGCAGTCATGAACGAGATCATGAGCGGCGAAACCACTCCCACTCAGAATGCAGCATTCTTGGCAGCCCTATCCACAAAGAGCGCAAGGGCCGAGACCACAGACGAGATCGCAGGCTGTGCTGCAGCCATGCGTGATCACGCAACCAAGGTAGAAACCGGTATGGACGTATTCGAGATTGTTGGAACCGGCGGAGACAATGCAGGAAGCTTTAATATCTCAACAACCTCAGCCCTGGTAGCAGCAGCAGGTGGCATGAAGGTGGCAAAGCACGGAAATCGTGCAGCATCATCACTTTGCGGAACCGCAGACTGCCTTGAGGCACTTGGAGTAAATATAGAGCAGAGCCCCGAAAAATGTGTGGAGCTACTTAAGGAAGTGGGAATGTGTTTCTTCTTTGCACAGAAATATCATACATCAATGAAGTATGTAGGCCCTATCAGAAAAGAGCTTGGCTTTAGAACAGTATTCAATATCTTAGGACCTCTTACGAATCCCGGAACCCCCAAGATGCAGCTTCTTGGTGTCTATGATGAATATCTTGTAGCACCTCTTGCACAGGTACTTATAAGCCTCGGTATAAAGAGAGGAATGGTAGTATATGGTCAGGACAAGCTTGATGAAATATCGTTAAGTGCACCTACAACAGTGTGCGAGATAAATGACGGTTGGTATAAGCAGTATGTCATCACACCCGAAGAATTCGGCCTTAAGAGATGCACAAAGGAAGAGTTAAAGGGCGGAGCACCTGAGGACAATGCAAAGATCACAAGAGAGATCCTTGGCGGAGCAAAGGGAGCAAAGAGAGATGCTGTCCTTATGAATGCCGGAGCATCACTTTATATCGGCGGAAAGACAGAAAGCTTTAAGGATGGAATCGCTCTGGCAGCAGAGATCATAGATTCAGGCAAGGCACTTCAAACACTTGAAAAGCTCATCGAAGTAAGCAACTGTTAGGAGAAAGCCATGACGATACTTGATGAAATAGCTGAATATACAAAAGGACGAGTGGCGCTAAATATGCTCCAGACCCCGACCGAAGAATTGCGGGCTAAAGCCCTCTCTCTTCCAAAGGGAAGCTTCGCATTTGAAAAAGCATTAAAAACTCCTGATATAGCCTTTATCTGCGAGTGTAAAAAAGCTTCACCCAGCAAGGGCGTGATAGCTGAAGACTTCCCCTATCTCTCTATAGCAAAGGAATATGAAAAGGCCGGAGCAGACTGCATATCTGTCCTCACTGAACCCAAATGGTTTCTCGGAAAAGACAGCTACCTAAAGGAGATCACAGAAAATGTTCAGATCCCCTGTATCCGAAAGGACTTCACAGTGGATGAATATATGATCTACGAAGCAAAGCTACTCGGAGCCTCTGCAGTACTTCTTATATGCTCCATCCTTCCAAAAGAAACAGTGAAGGAATACATAGCCATCTGCGACGAACTTGGCCTATCCGCCCTGGTAGAAACACATGACGAAGGAGAAGTAGAAGATGCAATCGATGCAGGCGCCAGATTGATCGGAGTCAACAACCGAAACCTAAAGGACTTCACAGTAGACATCGAAAACAGTAAGCGCCTCAGAACCCTCATCCCCGAGGACGTCATCTATGTATCTGAAAGTGGCGTAAAAACCCCTGACGACATAAAAGCCCTCCGAGAGATCGGAGCAGATGCAGTTCTGATAGGCGAAACCCTGATGCGGGCTGAGGATAAGAAAAAGAAGCTGCTTGAATTAAAATCATTATAGTGGATGCTTGAAATTCTAGTTAATATTTAAAGCCACTAATTAATTATTGTTATAATTGAAAACTATGTTCCGCCGAGGTGACTTTGCGGTAAAAGAATCGAGGACCATCATTTTACGCCGGCACTTAGCGAGCGGCGCTCAACGTCCGGTGGACGTTGGCTTAGCGCCGACCGGAGCGAAGCGGAGACCTTTGCTCGCTTACGTGTCCGTTGCGTAAAATGCTGAGTGGCGCTGGATGTCCGGTGGACATCCGTTTAGCGCGGACCGTAGTGGAACGGAGACAGCGATGTCCGAGATTTTTACCACAAAGCCACCGAGGCGTGCACAACCTAAAGGAAAGGAAACCCCAATGTCAAACGCAAACGGACGCTTCGGCATCCACGGAGGTCAATACATCCCTGAGACCCTCATGAATGCCGTGATCGAATTAGAAGAAGCATATAACCATTATAAAAACGATGAGGCCTTCAACAAAGAACTCACCGAACTATTCAATGACTACGCAGGTCGCCCCTCAAGGCTTTATTATGCCGAGAGGATGACAAAAGACCTTGGCGGCGCCAAGATCTTCTTAAAGAGAGAAGACCTGAATCACACAGGAGCACATAAGATAAACAATGTACTCGGTCAGGCATTGCTAGCAAAAAAGATGGGCAAGACCAGACTGATCGCAGAGACCGGAGCAGGTCAGCACGGAGTAGCAACAGCAACAGCCGCAGCACTATTCGGCATGGAATGTGTGGTCTTTATGGGAGAAGAGGATACAAAGAGACAGGCGCTGAATGTATATAGAATGAAGCTACTTGGTGCCGATGTCATACCCGTGACCTCGGGTACTGCAACCCTTAAGGATGCCGTATCGGAAGCTATGAGAGAGTGGACATCGAGGATAGCAGATACACATTATTGTTTGGGATCGGTTATGGGACCTCATCCATTTCCAACAATAGTTAGAGACTTCCAGGCAGTCATCTCAAAAGAGATAAAGGAACAGATAAAGGAGAAGGAAGGAAGACTTCCGGACTACGTACTCGCATGTGTGGGTGGCGGATCCAATGCTATCGGAACCTTCTATCATTTTATCGAGGATAAGGAAGTAAAGCTTATCGGATGCGAGGCAGCGGGAAGAGGAGTGGATACTTTTGAAACAGCAGCTACCATAGCAACCGGAAAGCTGGGAATCTTCCATGGAATGAAATCGTACTTTTGCCAGGATAAGTACGGTCAGATCGCACCGGTGTATTCGATCTCAGCAGGACTTGACTATCCGGGAATAGGCCCTGAGCATGCGAATCTTCATGATACAGGAAGGGCACAGTATGTACCCGTGACAGACGATGAAGCGGTAAATGCCTTCGAATATCTGGCAAAGACAGAGGGAATCATACCTGCTATAGAGTCGGCCCATGCAATAGCACATGCCATAAAGCTTGCACCTACACTTGATAAGGACAAGATCATGGTGATCACCGTGTCAGGAAGAGGAGACAAGGACTGTGCTGCTATTGCACGCTACAGAGGGGAGGATATCCATGAGTAATATAAGAAAAGCATTTGAGAACGGAAAAGCATTTATAGCATTTATAACCTGTGGAGATCCCGATATTGAAACCACAAAGGAAGCGGTAAAGAAGGCTGTGGAGAACGGAGCTGATCTTATAGAGCTGGGTATACCATTTTCAGATCCCACAGCGGAGGGACCTGTGATACAGGGAGCCAATCTAAGAGCACTAAATGCGGGAACGACAACAGATAAGGTATTTGATCTTGTAAGAGAGCTCAGAAAAGAAGTAAGTATCCCGTTGGTATTTATGACCTATGCAAATGTTGTATATTCATATGATCCCGATAAGTTCATAAGAACCTGTGAAGAGGTCGGAATTGATGGAATGATCATTCCTGATCTGCCCTTTGAGGAAAAGGAAGAGTTTGAGCCCTATTGTAAAAAATACGGAGTAGATCTTATATCGCTGATAGCTCCAACCTCGGAAAACAGAATAGCTATGATAGCGAAGGAAGCTGAAGGATTCATATATCTTGTATCAAGCCTTGGTGTAACAGGAATGAGATCCGAGATAAAAACTGATCTTGGTGCAATAGTAAAGGTGATAAGAGAAAACACCGATCTTCCCGTAGCTATAGGATTTGGAATATCCAATCCTGAACAGGCAAGAAAGATGGCTGATATATCTGATGGAGCCATAGTGGGATCGGCTATAGTAAAGCTACTTGAAAAACACGGTAAGGAAGCGCCGTCATACATTGGTGAATATGTGAAATCCATGAAGGATGCGCTAAGATAATAAAAATGGGATGCAGATTAAAGGCATCCCGTTTTTTCTATATAGGATCCTATAAAAAAATCTGTATTTCTACGGTAAGATATGGTATGATAAACTATGTATGTAAATCTATATTATGATGTTGGGTGGGAGATCAGACATATGAACAAAAGAGGAAGGGCTATTTCGAAATATATCGCAATATTTTTGCTGATATTTCTTGTGTTATCGGCTAATTTTTATATGCTTTATTCATATGTAAAAAAGAATGCTATTTCTGCAAAGGAAAGAGAGGTTATGAAGTCCGCCGGGGATTTCAATTATTTCCTTGTGGAAAGTGTAGATGCCATTAAGTTCACCTCAGAGAGTATAGAACAGATGAAGATGAATGGTTCATCATCAGAAGAGATCCTTACATATTTGGAGAGGATATCATCTGTATATGAGAAAACAGTCAATAAGAGCTTTACAGGCTTCTATGGACTGATAAATGGTGAGTACCTGGATGGAGCCGGATGGGTGCCTGACGCAGACTATGATCCAAAGACAAGACCCTGGTACACTGAGGCGATGGAAGCTGATGGAGCAGTGAAATTTGCATCTCCTTATGTTGATATGCAGACAGGGGCAGTAGCCATATCTGTATGCAAGAGACTTGAAGATCCTTCAGATGTAATATCTATGGATGTTAACCTTGATGAGCTTCAAAGACTGCTTGAGGATCAGACCATACGAAATGAATGGAAATACGGAATGATACTTGACTCAGACGGAATAGTTGTTGCTCATTCCGAGATTGGAGAAATAGGCAAGGATTATAGGAGCGATGAAAAAGGAATCGGGCATGATTTCTTTGAAGCCTTTCAAAGTGCTTCGGAAAACTTTACTGTGATAAGGGTTAATGGGGAGAGATACTTTGCGATATTCTCAGAGATCGGAAGTGGCTGGAGGCTTGTGTCTGTCATTTCTGCAAGCGATGTATTAGGCTCAATCATCCTAATAATCGTGGTATTTGTTTTGTCGGTGATCGTGATTTTTGCCGGAATACTTATGAGCATACTTAAGATGAATGAAAGACAGAAGGCGGAGCTCCATCTTAGCAAACAGGTAAACTCAATGGTAGATATCTATGATTTTGCCTTCCTTATCAACCCTTTGGAGGATACTTTTATAGAGCTTTCTGACCATTCTTTGGATGTAGCTATGAGTATGGATAAGGACAACAAGAGTGCTCAGTATAATATTAGGGCACTTATGGATCATATCACGGACAAGAGATTCAAGAATCGTGCATTTGAATTTATCAATCTTAAGACTCTGGATGAGCGACTAAAGAATAGTTTGGTTGAGTCCTGGATGTTTGTGAATAATGAAAATCAGAAATATGGTGTCAGATTTGTTCCGGTAGAACGAGATGAAGAGGGAAGACTTACACAGGTAATATTGCTTGGAGAGAATCTGGCCAGCGCATAATGGGGGGATGATATGAACAGGAGAAAAGCTTTTATATTTATTATAATATTGGCTATAATATGTCTTTTCACGAACATTCTTTATTATGCTGTGATCATGTATGGAGAGAGCAAAAAGAGGGCTAATAGGATGCTGGTGGCAGATCATATTTATGAAGTGATGAAGCCGGAGCTTGATAAGCCTGTGACAGTCGCAAAGATGGTAGCCAGTGATGAGATCCTCAAAGAATTTCTTTATACAGAGACGGAATATGAAAAGACTGATGCTGTAAATCATATGCAGTCTTATCTTGCGGGCTTCAATGATACCTTGGGCTTTGATACCTTCTTTTTTGTATCGGAGGCAACCAAGAGATATTATACCAATAACGGTTTGCTGAAAACCATAGATCCTGAAGGTGATTCACATGATATCTGGTATAGTGCCTTTGTTTCGGGGGAATCTGATATCGGTGTGACAGTTGACAAGGATCAGAATAACGATAACGAGCTTACTATGTTCGTGAATTCCAAGGTATATGGTGAGGGAAACAAGCTCCTTGGAATATGTGGCGTTGGAGTATCCATAAAGAAGATGCAGACCCTTCAAAAGCAGTATGAGGATTCCTATGATGTAAGCATATATCTTACCAATCCGTCGGGTCTCATAATGGTTGATGATAATGATGCTGATATTCAAAAGAAATATATCGATGCCGGTGCCTTTGTAAAGGGCGGTGATATGATATATGAGGATTGGGGCAGAGACAGCTATACTGTCACAGGTTATTTGGAGGACGCCGACTGGTATCTTGTGATCAAAAAGGAAAATGAGGATCTTACCCTTACGGATTCGGATTATATTTTTACCTGCATGAGCATAGTTGCTTTTTTTGTATCGGCTCTTTCAGGTATACTTCTTTTGGGAAGACAGGAAAAAGGCTTCACCTACAAAAACGATGATAATACAAAATATGATGATCTGACGGGACTTCCGAATCGCAATTATTTTAAGGATATTTACGGAGAACGGGGAGATTTCAATACAACCATCTATAAGTCCTTAGTGGTATTTGATATTGATTATTTTAAGGAAGCCAATGACAATCAGGATGGAGATGACATTCTTTGTTCTGTTGTAAATATCGCAAAGGAATGTTTCGGAAAGAAAGGTGAGGTATTCCGCTGGGGAGGAGATGAGTTCATGATCCTTCTTGAGTGGTCTGTGGAATTCGCCAATGAGATCTGCAGAGAGTTTTGTAAAAAGGTTGAAGCAGGAAACAGAGTGACCATATCCATGGGACTTACTGAGATCAGACTTGCCGAGAATGTGAAGAAGAATTATCACCGCGCCGTTCAGGGCTGTTATCTGGTCAAGGAAATGGGTGGTAACGGAGTAAAGAGAATATAGGGGGGACGGATATGCATTCATTGAGAAATAAATTACTGTGTCTTGTATTCGGATCAATGTTCGCTCTTTTTGCCATCATATCCTTCGTAAGCTATACTCTTTTGTCAAAGACAGTATGGGAGGATTTTGATCAAACTGTATCCATCATTTCAGAAGAAAAGGCATTTTCCCTGAATTCGGATTTTAACAGAATCGAAGAGGGAGTCGAAGAGCTTAGGGATTACATTTTAGAAAAGGTAGATACTGAAAAGCTTAGAACCAATTCGCCCTACAACAATATTTTTTATGCGGAGCTTGCAGTCAAATGTAGGGATGTAGCTCAACTTGCGGGAGATGTTGTAGCTGTATATTTCAGACCTGATCCCACTGTTTACGGCTCAACCTCGGGCGTATTTTTGACTGATGACGGAACCAAAAAATATGTAAATGTTGAGCCGACAGACATATTAAAATATACAAAATCAGAAAGAGAGTTTGTGGGCTGGTACTATGAACCAATCGAAAGCACCGAGCCTATGTGGGTTAAACCCTATCACAATAACAACATCAATGTATATATGATGTCTTATGTAATTCCGCTTTATATAAACGGAAAGCTTTTGGGTGTTGTAGGTATGGATATCAGGATGTCTTTAGTTACGAGTATTTTGGATTCTGTTGACTACAAAAAGGGCTTTGCGTTCTTATTTAGCAGTGATGGCGATATCGTTTATCAGAGGGATTATCCTGAAGGATTGTCAGTAAATCGTTTCAATTCTGACATGCGTCAGGTGGCAAAATATTTAAATCCCATAGCGAGGAACAAGGGGCAGATAGGTCAATATTCATGGAAGAACGAGGAGCATAGAGTGCTGGCAAGAAAGCTTGATAACGGAATGACTCTGATGATATCAGTACCGGAAAAGGAGATTGTGCGACATATACGAAGTATGATCTTCCAGACAGCTATACTTTTTATGGCCCTTTTGATAGGCGTATTTTTGATCTTCTGGAGATTGATGGTGGTTATAATTACACCTATCAGAGAGTTGACAAGGGCATCCTCACGTATCGCAAAGGGAGAATTGAATACCCCTATCAATTATGACTCAAGTGATGAGATCGGAGATCTTGCACAAAGTATTAGGAAAATGGCTCAGGAGATCAAGGAGTATTTTGCCTATATTCATTCTCAGGCATATACCGATGCCATGACGGGCGTGGGCAATAAGACTGCCTATATGGATCAGGTTAAGCTTATAGAGAGAAAAATATCCGAGGGAATGGCTGCATTTATGGTGGTAGTCTTTGATGTGAATGGACTTAAGACAGTGAATGATAATCTTGGACATGAATATGGAGATATGCTTATCAAGGATTCTGCGGATATTATGAAGCGGGTATTCTCTACCGAGAATGTATTTCGTATAGGTGGAGATGAATTTATTGTTGTGATCGAGAATGAAGGCGAAACTGAGATCGCGGATTATTTCAAGAATTTTGATGCAGAGGTTTTAGCCTTCAACGAGAATAATACACGTTATGAAAACAAGCTTGCTATTTCAAAGGGTGGAGTTGCCTATGAACCTGAGCTTGATGAATCATATAAGGATGTATTTAAGCGAGCAGATAGCATGATGTACAAGGATAAGGAAGCTTTTTACAGAGGTAAGAATGACCGCAGAAGGCGGTAATTAAGGAGGAGTTTGTAATTGAAAACTTCAAAGGTTGTTATTTTGGTGTTGTTAAGTCTAACAATAAACCTGTTTGGAAAATATATGGCGGATAGCTTACTTCTTCCGTTTTGGCTTGATTCATTTGGTACGGCATTTACTGCCTATCTTTTGGGACCTATTGCAGGGGGAGCAGTGGGGCTTACTACCAATCTTGTCTATGGTGTGATAAATACATCCTACATTTCTATGATATATGGCATCATCAATCTATGTATCGGTGTCGCTGTGGGAATCTGTGCCAGAAAAAAGATGATGGAGACTGTTTTTGGTACAATGAATGTATCCGTTATAGTTACAGGTGTTTCTGTCATTCTTTCCACACCTCTCAATATGATGGCCGCTGATGGTATGACCGGCAATTATTTTGGAGACGGGGTTATTGAGTATCTGTTAAGCTTTAATCTTCCAAAGGTTCTTTGTTCAGCGGTGGGAGAGTTTTATATTGATTTTGCTGATAAGGTGTTGACCCTTGGGGCACTTCTTCTTTCCGTACAGTTTGTGCGTTTTCTTCGAAAGCAGGCAAAAATTAAAAACAATATATTTGTGATCGGACTTTTTATAGCATTACTGGCATTTTGCCCTGATGCTTACGCAAAAAAGGATAAGGAGCTTGATTTTTATTCTTATACTCAGGATGTTTTTTCAAGTGATAATGGTCTTCCATGTGGCGAGGCAAATGATATCGCCCAGACCAAGGACGGAATCCTTTGGATAGGTACCTATGCCGGTCTTTACAGATATAACGGAAGTGATTTCAAATGGATGAGTGAATTTGATTCCGTAAAAAATGTCAACTGCTTGTATGTAGATGAGGAGGGAAGACTTTGGATCGGAACCAATGACAATGGACTTACTATGAGCATTGGTGACGATGTAGCAAATGTAGTGGATATCTCTGAGGGACTTCCTTCCAATTCAGTAAGAAGCATAGTAAGGGGAAGCGATGGGCTTTATTATGTGGGAACTTCTGAAAGCTTACAGGTGCTTCAGTTAAGGGGAGGCTTGAAGGTTCTTCACACAATTCCTGAGATCCTTTATGCCCATAGTCTGGCAGCGGATGAATCCGGACATGTGGCTGCTGTTACTGCCAAGGGTGAGCTTTTTATAATGAATGGAGGAGAGGTAGTAGGGACGCCTATCGTCAATGATGGAGAAGAGATATTTACCTGTGCTGTATTTGATAAAAGTGGAAAGCTATTTGTTGGAACATCATCATCAAATATATATACATTTGAATTGAATGATCAAAAACCTGTAAAGCTTGGAAAGCTTGAGTGTCTTGGTTTAAAACAGATCAATAGTCTTTATTTTGATGAGAGTGGTAATCTTTTTACCTGTACGGACAGTGGAGTCGGTTATTTTACTCCCTCAGGAAAATACAGTATTTTAAATACTCAGGCCTTCAACAATTCGGTAGACAATATGACTGTGGATTATCAGGGGAATTATTGGTTTACATCCTCAAGACTTGGTCTTTTACGAGTAACGAAATCAGCATTTACAGAGGTATATGGTATAGCCGGTCTTGATAAGAAGGTTGTCAATTCCATAGCTCTTTGGAAGAACAGGCTTTATATTGGTACAGATACAGGGCTTGATGTGGTATATGCAAATACCTACAACAAAACCTATGACAGTTTTGCTGCATCCCTCGGTGATGTGAGAGTTCGTTCAGCGTATGTGGATTCAAAGGACAATATGTGGGTTTCAACCTATGGTCTTGGACTTGCAATGGTACCGTCGAATGGAGAAGCTGTATTTTTTAATCAGGCAACAGGTTTTACAGACAGAGTAAGACTTGTGGCAGAGGCAAAAGACGGAACCATAATAGCATCAGGTGATAATGGAGTTGGTATCATCAAAAATGGTGTCTTGCAAAAGGTGATAGAATACGGAAGTGATTTTTCTTCGGCTATGATCCTTTCAATAATATGCAATGATGATGGCAGTGTAATGTTGGGAAGTGATGGCGATGGCATTGTTGTAATGAAGGATGGCAGTGTTCAAAGAACTTTAAGGATAGCTGATGGTTTGAGCTCTGATGTTATTCTTCGTATAGTAAGAAGCTCTGATTCTTCCGGCTGGTTCATTGTGACAAGTAACGGTCTTTGCTTTATGGATAATGATCTGAAGATCCGCATCTTGAATAATTTCCCGTATTTCAATAATTATGATGTGATCATGGGTAGCAGTGGAAAAGCCTTTGTATTGGGTAGTGCCGGAATATATGTAGCGGAGGAACAGGATATTATTGCTGATAAGGAGGGCTATTTTACCGAGTTCCTTGATTCTAAGAGGGGCTTAAATATGGCTCTTACCGCCAATTCATGGAATTATAAGGATGACAAGGACAATCTCTATCTTTCCTGTGATCAGGGAGTATATTGTGTAAATATGAGGGACTACGGTTCTGTTCAAAAATCCTTCAGAATGAAGCTTTCAACAGTTAAGCTTGATGGTGTTTCTGTCGAGGTCGAAAGAGGCGTACCCATTAATATTGAAAATGATATAAGTAGGATCGAGTTTCAGCCGGAGATACTTAACTACACGGTAGAGGAGCCCAATGTAAGATATATTCTTGAGGGATTTGATTCAGAATATAAGGTTTTACCGGCAAGTTCTCTTTCGGAGGTTGTATATACCAATCTTCCTTCGGGAAAGTATATTTTCCATATGGAGGTGCTCGACAGCTCAATGCAGGTTATTGAGGAGAGCAACTATTCTATTACAAAGAAGTCAAAGGTTTATGATCTGATATGGTTTAGAATTTATATGCTGGCGATTGCGGGTCTTGCAATAGCCTGGTTTACATGGTTTATAGCCAGAACTCAGATTCAAAGAACCTTAAACTTTCAGAGAAAGGAGCTTGAGCTGGCAAGAAAACAGGTTGAGATGGGCAATGAGACCATTCTTGCTATCGCAAAAACTGTGGATGCCAAGGACGAGAATACCAGTCAGCATTCACAGCGAGTATCCGAATATTCGGTGCTATTGGCAAAAGAGCTGGGCTTTACACCTGAAGAGTGTGAGAATATTAGAAAAGCGGCACTTCTTCATGATATAGGTAAGATCAGTATACCTGACAGGATATTGAATAAACCTGCCAAGCTTGATGATTTTGAGTATTCTGTTATGAAGACTCATGTGGAGAGAGGAGCAAATATTCTAAAGGACTTTACTCTTATTGACCATGTTGTTGACGGAGCTCTTTACCATCATGAGAGATATGATGGTAAAGGATATATGCACGGTTTAAAGGGTGAGGATATTCCTCTTTATGGAAGGATCATTGGAGTGGCAGATGCATTTGACGCTATGACACAAAATCGTGTGTACAGGAAGAGTCTTTCCATGGATATGGTTTGTGAGGAGCTGAAAAACTGTAGCGGAACCCAGTTTGATCCTGAGATAGCGGCTATCATGCTTAGGCTTGTGGAAGAGGGAAAGGTGAATCCGAGCTACGGTGAAACCGGTATATTGAAGAGCAAGGATGATACTTCGGAGGGCTCTGATGTGAAAGGTAGTTTAAAGGGAGAGGACGGTGAAACCGATGAAAAGAAATGATATAGTAAGCATCGTCGTTTGTGCCGTTATTCTTCTTGGTGTTTTCATTTTCAATTCTACTGTCTTTAAAAACAGCTCGGAGCTTAAGACCATAAAGGTTGGATTTGTTTATGACGGCGACGAAAGTGCTCCTTATACTTACAATTATATTCGAGCACAAAAGGCTATAGAGGCAAATTATGGTGATAATGTTGAAACTATAGTAAAGAGTAATATATCTGAGGAGGAGGGAGAAAACTCATTAAAGGAGCTTGTTTCGGAAGGCTGTGAACTTATATTTACCACAAGCTACGGCTACGGTGAGGCGGCAAAAAAGCTTGCTGAGGCCCATCCCGAAATAGAGTTCTGCGAGGCGACCTGTGACAATGCTGATGATAAGCCCTTCTGTTCTAACTATCATACATTTATGGGTGAGATTTATTCCGGAAGATATATATCCGGGATGGTAGCCGGTATGAAGCTTAAGGAGCTTATAGAATCCGGAAAGATTACAAGAGATCAGGCTAAGATCGGCTATGTGGCAGCTTTTCCCTACGCTGAGGTCATATCAGGTTATACCGCATTTTTGCTTGGCATAAGACACATAGTTCCTGAGGCAAAGATGACTGTCAGATATACAAATAACTGGACCGACTACACATTGGAAAAGAAGTATGCTGAGGCTTTGATCGAAGAAGGCGCTGTGATCATTTCACAGCATTCTGATACAATAGGTCCTGCCGTAGCTTGTGAGAATTCTTCTGTTTCCCATCCTGTGTATCATGTAGGCTATAATGACAGTATGTTGGATGTGGCTCCTACAACCTCGCTTATAAGCTCGCGTATTAATTGGACTCCCTATATGCTTAGTGCTGTAGAAGCTGTCTTAAAGGGAGAGAAAATTGAGAAGGTAGTGGATGCCAAGGTTTTTGGAAATGATTGTAGTGCAGGATTTGAGAGAAATTGGGTACAGATGGTTGAACTTAATACACTGATCGCCGCAGAAGGAACGGAGGATATGATCGAGAAAAGTATCGAGGATTTCAAGAAGGGAAGGATCACTGTATTTGAAGGCGATTATACAGGAACCGATCCTTTTGATCCAAATGATAAGATCGACCTGAAAGGCGGCTTTGTGGAGAATGAGAAAAGCTCTGCTCCTACATTTCACTATGTTCTTGATGATGTGATAACTATTGAGGAATGAGTTTGGTTTTTAGAAAGGTGGATTTGATGAAATACCTAGAAGAGATGTCTATCCCAAACCACAATTATTTTAATTTCAAACAGCCATTTAAGGGAAGCTATAAGAAAATGCGCTTTTATGTAGAAAAAAAGAAGGCAGAGGAAGAAGGTGGGCAGGATACATATCTTGCCATAGCCTATCCGGATCGCCTTTCATTTGAGGCTACTCCTGATGAAGATAAGATAAGTGAAAGCTTTGAGTTTTCTGAGGAAGGAAGAAAGCAGGTGCTTAGCTGGTTAGATGAGAGATATGAAGAGGTTTATAAATAATTATTTCATATTATAAGAGATTGTGCTAAAATCAATGTAGAGTTTGTTTGGTTCAGCTTTCGACAGGGGCTGTTCAGAGCGTATAAGGATATGATATAGGAGGGTGGATCTATGGACAAATTTATTTTTAAGAGGAATGAGCTTTTAGCAGAAAAGGTCATAAAGGGGTTGGAGTCGCGGAATATGAAGGCATATTATGCGGCGACAAAAGAGGATGCATTGAAGAAGGCATTGGAGCTTATTAAGCCCGGTAGCACCGTTGGTATGGGTGGTTGCTACAGTGCAAAGGAGATAGGCTTGGTAGATGCTCTTCGTGAGGGAGATTATAACTACCTCGACAGAGAGATGTCAGAGGATATCAGGGCGACTATGCTTGAAACCTATGATGCGGATTGGTTCATATCAAGTGTTAATGGTATGACTGAGGATGGTGTTCTGATCAATATTGATGGCAATTCCAACAGGGTGTCAGCAATAGCTCAGGGACCTGAACAGGTGCTCTTCATTGTTGGTATGAACAAGGTATGTGTGGATGTTGATGCAGCTATGAAACGTGCAAGGAATGTTGCCGCTCCCATCAATGCACAACGTTTTGGACTCAATACTCCCTGTGCCAAGACCGGTGCATGCTTTAACTGTAAATCTCCTGATACGATTTGTTGTCAGTTTTTGATCACAAGATATTCAAGGCATAAAAACAGGATATTTGTTATCCTTGTAAATGATGAATTAGGATTTTAATATTTATAAAAATTTGCGGTCAGTAGCTTCTGACCGCAAATTTTTGATTGACATTGTCTTTTTATATGGATATACTATGAGATGTGTGTGATTTCTGATTGTTCGGTAAAACTAACCGAATGATTGCATATACAAATAATAAGAAAAGAGGTATAACAAGATGGCAAACATTGATTTGAGCCAGTATGGCATCGAGAATGTCAGCGAGATCATTTACAATCCTTCATTTGAGGATCTCTACACTGCAGAGATGGATCCCTCACTTACAGGTTATGATGTAGGTAAGGAGACAGAGCTTGGTGCAGTTAACGTTATGACCGGTATCTACACAGGTCGTTCTCCTAAAGACAAGTTCATCGTTATGGATGAGAATTCAAAGGATACAATCTGGTGGAATACTCCCGAGTACCCCAACGACAACCATGCGGCTTCTGAGGAGACTTGGAAGGCAGTTAAGGATCTTGCTGTTAAGGCTCTTTCAGGAAAGAAGCTTTATGTAGTAGATGCTTTCTGCGGTGCTAACAAGGATTCAAGAATGGCAGTTCGTTTCATCATGGAGGTTGCTTGGCAGGCTCATTTTGTAAAGAACATGTTCATCCAGCCTACCGCTGAAGAGCTTGCAGATTTCAAGCCCAACTTCGTAGTATACAATGCTTCAAAGGCAAAGGTTGATAACTACAAGGAGCTTGGTCTTAACTCTGAGACAGCTGTTGTATTCAACATCACAAGCCGTGAGCAGGTAATCCTTAACACCTGGTATGGTGGAGAGATGAAGAAGGGTATGTTCTCTATGATGAACTACTATCTCCCTCTTTCAGGTATGGCTTCAATGCACTGCTCTGCAAATACAGATATGGAAGGTAAGAACACAGCTATCTTCTTCGGTCTTTCAGGAACAGGTAAGACCACACTTTCAACAGATCCCAAGAGACTTCTTATCGGTGATGATGAGCACGGTTGGGATGACAACGGCGTATTCAACTTCGAGGGTGGATGCTATGCAAATGTTATCG
>JAFYAS010000037.1 GCA_017540605.1 Lachnospiraceae bacterium
ACAAATGTAAAATCATCCTGGCTTCTGCGTCAGCAGAAGCATCCTTGTTGGGTGGGAACCGGCACCCAAGGTGCCGGGTGGGCTATAATAAATCCCATCTCCTATATATCAAACCTATCTAGTTTTCGGACAGTCTCCCCCCGAAAAATTTAAGAAATGCTGTTCAATCCATATTTTATGCGGTCTATCGGCGTATGTATGACAAAACAAAAATAAGAGTATAGAATTATGTATATCAAAGAAAGAAGGAGGTCATGATTAAAGTGTATTCAAGAATTCTACACCTACTGGTAAAATTGAATCCTATTATATGTTCGCTTGTTGTTAGCACTTCAGCATTGGCATCAAACGTTTGTAGAAGATCTTTTTATCAGGAAAAAGAACCTGAAGGCTTAGCCGAGTTTAAAAAAGACATAAAAAATGAGAAAGGACAGTAATCATTATGAGAAAATTTAAAAAAGCAAGCGCTATTCTGCTTGCAGCCACACTTGTTGCATCCTCTATGGTAATGCCTGTCACAAAAGCAGAATCATCAGTTTCATCTGCAACGCAGGAGTACATCGTTCTTACAAAGAACGATAAGGGCTATGACAAGGTCGAGGACAACTTTGATGTCAATGAGGAGTTATCCGAAGGTCTTGAAGAAGACAACATTGTTGTTGCTTCCATGACAGCGCGTGAGGCTAAAAAGCTTGAGAGGGATAAGAATATCCTTCTTGTTGAGGAAGATATCACTCTTGAAGGCAGTGATTATGAAGAAATTCAGCCTGATGATTTTTCGGGTGATGATGCTCTTGACGGATTGTTTGCCAACTTTGACTCAGAAAATTATGTAAATGATATCGAACCTGAAGATCAGTGGAATATTGATGTTATAAATGCCAATTTCGATGAGTATTCTGAGACATCCGGCAGGGTTAAGACAGCTATTCTTGATAGTGGTGTTACTGCTTCTTCCGATATTGAGATCAAAGAAAGAATAAACTTTATTGATGGTGAAGATGATGTAGATCCTCTGTACGAGGATGTGTCAGGACATGGAACAAGTATTGCAAGTATAATAGGCGCTAAGGATAATGGTTATGGTATTACCGGTGTAAATCCCAATGCTGAACTGTACTCATTAAGGGTTTTGGATGACAAAAATCGGGCACCTCTCAGTCGAATCATTAATGGTATTTATTGGTGTATCGATCATGATATTGACATCATTAATATGAGTTTTGGAACGACAGTAAAATCTGAAATTCTTGAAAAGGCCATAAAGGATGCAGATAAAGCTGGAATACTTATGATTGGTGCGGCAGGTAATAACGGAGAGACATCAAATAAGGTTGAATACCCTGCAGCTTTTGATGAGGTTATCGCGGTTGGTGCATCAACTCCATCCGGCGAAGTAAGTGATATGAGTTCAACAGGTACCGAGGTTGAGATTTTTGCTCCCGGAGAAAATATTCCGGCAACAGGCTATTTTGATGAGATCATTAAGACCGATGGAACAAGTATGGCTGCTCCTCATATAACAGGTATGGCTTCGATATTACTTTCTAAGGATACGACCAAATCATCTCATTTTATTCGGAATCTGATAAAAGCATCATCTAAAAAGATTGAAGGTGGTAGTTATGGGATAGCCGACCTGGATTATGCTCTTTCAATATACGATGATTTTGCTCATGCATATTCAGAAGACGCGGATGATACTAATGATATTGTAGATGAAAATCCTTCTCCAGTTGATACATTTACCGATACAGAGGTGGAAGCTTTATGGACCGGGGCAGATCATAGAAGTGCTATAGACCTATCGACTGCAACAACTGCAGATGTTCTTAAGGTGTTTAAGGTTGCTCAGACAAAAGCCGATTCACTTCCTTATCTGAAGAGTGAAGCTAACTCTCCAAAGCAGGCATTTCACGGACACAGAACATATATCGCTACATACCTGTATCTAATGCGATTTGCCAGATTATATTACAATTATGGTTATAATTACGCATATAACAATACTCCCTATACGAATATGGAAACGCAAACTGCTGACGGTATTGCGTATGGCCTTCTTCAACTTGAAAACGACTATGCGTCTATTTTTTCAAGCAACGGCATAACAAACAATCAGCATAACAGAGCAAGATTTATTGCGGGTTTAGCTATGCATTGTGCTATGGATGTGTATGCACACAAGGCATATTATAAGAATCCTGACGGAAGCTGGGCTCCCAAAATATCTAATACTTCCAATGAGGATATAACTACCTTTATTCCGGAAAGATACGCTTGTGCCAAGGAATGTGTTTTGAAGGTGATAAATGTGTGGCATAATGCAAATACTCCGAGTGCAAATGAATTTTATCTGTCCAACCATACAAACGGTAAATTTTATCTTTTAAAATTCAATACATTTGTTTCGGTCAATGATCCAAGTACTTATAATGCCCACACGGTTTGGTTTGATCACAGAACAAGACCTTAAATAAATCGACAGTAAGCCATGGCTTTATGTATTAGCTATGGCTTATTGTCCGTTGGGATGTTATAATACGGATGATTGAACAAGAAAACTGCTAAAGGTTTACCATAGTTTTATAAGGAGGGCTTGTGTTTTGAAGAAAAAAATAATCATATCAATTTTCTTTTTCAGTATTGCCATGCAACTGTGTATTTTATTTACCAGTGTGAATGCAGCTAAAATAAGTGAGAACAGTAAGGTCTTTTGGGATGGCGAGTTTGCATATGCTGTAGTTTCGAAGGATGAAGTGTGGATAGTTGCTGTAGATAAAAAGTATGCTGAGAAAAAAAGGTATTTCACCGATAAGAAAACGAACAAATCAACACCTGGAAGTACTTTAATCATTCCTGCAAAAGCAAAGAATAACGGGAAAACTTATCGGGTTACAGGAATAATTGATGGCGAATGTGCAAGCTATAGTGATGAACCCAATCTGATCTCCGGTCTCTATTATTTTATTCAACCGATCTGTTTTAAAGGGTTAGGAAGTAAGTCAGAATCAGATTACAGCTACTTTGGAGAATTGAATGGTCTGGAAAAGCTTGTTATTCCAAATACAATAAAGCATATCGGTACAGGTGCATTTTCAGTGCATCATTTAAAAAAAGTTGTATTTAAGGGAAAATTCAAAGATCTTATTATCGGGAAATATGCTTTTGCCGCATGTAGTGAAATAGAGTCACTTAAGCTTCCCGAGGGTACAATTGAGATAGGTCTCGGAGCGGTATCTCATGTTAAAAAGCTGACAATTCCCTCCACCGTCAAGAAGATCGGAGCATATAATGTGACCTCCTCGGTTCAATCCGTGAAGGTTGCCTCTGGCAATAAGTATTTCAAAATAAAGGATGGAATACTTTATTCAAAGGATGAGAGTATATTATATGGGGCTTCAGCAAGATCAAAGAAAAATGTGATAATATCCAAAAAAACAACTACTATGTGTCAATGTGCATTTAGTGGATCCAAGATCAAATCCATACAATTCAACGATAAGCTCAAGAAGATTCCCTCAGGTGCTTTTGAAAGATGTACAGCACTTACTGAGCTTAAGGGTACAGATAATATAACCGAGATAGGATATGCTTCCTTTTACTATTGCCCTAGACTGAAAAAGTTGGGCACGATGTCACATCTGAAAATAATAAATAGAGCAGCGTTTTGGGAATCGGATAGTGTTGATTTTGTTCCGAATGAAAATGTGAAGGTTGATAAATATGGGTTTGAGATAGATGAGAATGCATATTAGAAGCCTGAACTCATTAAAGGGCAAATCAAATATCAGAAAAATGATAGTAGTGATATGCAACTTCCACAAAAGCAGCACAACCTGAATCAAAAGAAACACAAGAGTATATCATTCTCGCCAAGAACGATATCGGTTATGACAAGGTCGAGGACACCTTTGATATCAATGAGGAGCTATCTGAAGATCTTGAAGATGACAAGATAGTTATTGCTTCCATGACAACGCATAAGGCTAAAAAGCTTGAGAGGAATAAGAATATTCTTCTTGTTGAGGAGGTTTCGCTATGAAAAAAATATTTATTTTGACTTTGATGCTCATTGTATTTTTCGTACCAAGCTATAATGTAATGGCAGCAAAGCAATCCAAAACCAAAAATGACGCGTTTTGGGAGAATTACATTTTTTATCATATTATAGGTAATGGGGAGGTTGAGGCAATCGCCATAGACAAGGATTATGCTGAAGCAAAAGGGTACTGTGATCCTGATTCAAGTGGAAAATCAAAGAAAAAGGTCGCCTTTACATATCCTGCTACGATCAAGCATGATGGAAAAACATATAAGCTGACCCGATTACCGGATTACCGCAGTTCGGATTATTTTGAGAAGCATGATTTAAAGATAATCCCTAATAAAGGTCAGAGTTTCAATTATTTTTCACTAAAACTGAATAGACAGATTGATGATGGCAATGGATGGCCATTAAACTATTTGAATGCAGTAACCAAAATTACCATACCCGATACGATGGAATATATTGGAACAGGTTCCTTGGCTCAATGTTATTCATTGGAAGAGGTTGACTTTGCAAAAAAATATGACTATCTTACATTTGGTGACTATGTTTTTGTGTCGAATAAACTCAAGTCCATCAAGATACCGGAAGGTACATATAAGCTTGGGACTATGGCGCTTGGGATAATACCTGATATCAGTTTTCCAAAATCATTGAAAAAGATCGGTGACTATGTGGTCAGTGCTTATACAGACAAAATCTCAATAGCTACCGGAAATCCAAAGTTTAAGATAACTGATGGGATATTGTATTCAAAGGATGGAAGTGTTTTGTATAGCGCCTCTGCTAATGCACCAAAAAATATAGTAATATCATCTAAAGTCAGAGAGATAAGATCTTGCGCATTTACAAAAGCAAATATTAAAACAGTCACATTTAAGAATAAGTTTATATCAAGAATTCCATCAGGGGCTTTCGCTGATTGTAAAAAGCTCACGGAAGTAAAAGGGTTAAAGGAGATTAAGCGGATTGATTATGCGGCATTTGCCGGCTGTTCTAAACTTAAGAGCATAGGAAATCCAAAGGTGCTGTATGGTGTATCAAAAGCAGCTTTTTGGGATACCAAGAAACCTGCAATCAAGCTTTACGGAAAAGCTAAAATGAATAAATACGCATATGAAAAGCCTGAACTCGGATCGGAGGAGTAGTTTAAATGATTTCAAAATCAACCAATTTTCTCACCTCTCTCATGGTAGAAACAGGCACGATCCAACCCGATGAAGTTGAAATCTACAACTACCTCTTAAGATGGTTATTTGAAAACATAACCTATTTCATCTTCTTTGTGATCTGCGGACTTGTATTTGGCAACATACTATACGGTCTGATTCTTTACGCTGTTATTGCCCCTCTCAGAAGCTTTGGTGGCGGTGTTCACGCACCAACGAAATTGCTATGTGATTTATTCTCTTATGGTATGGTGGTTGCAGTAACCGGTCTTGTACCAATAATAGCCGGATACACACCCATGATCATATGGATGATTATATACTGTATTTCAGCAGTCGTGATCATACGCCTTGTCCCGGTGGATTGTCCCAATAAAAGATTGTCCGAGGAACAGAAAAAGAGACTCAGAAAGAAATGTCTAATCTCTCTTCTATTGATCTCTATACTATTCTTCATTCTCTTTTATTTCAATATCCGTGCATATTGTGGAATAATTGCTGTAGGAAGTCTCGTGGTATCAGTAAGCGATATCCTTGGTGTTGTGACGGATCCAAAGTCAAGGTCGGCAGTAATATAGTGATGTAGTAATCAAAAAAATTCGAATCCAGTTGTAAAAAAATACACAATACCCTCATCGGTAAAAATAATAAAAGAACGTGCATTTGTACGATTGAAAAAGCTAAATAAAGTAACAATTCCAAATACAGTTACAAAATTAGAGATGGGTTCATTTGACAAAACCTTAAAGCTTTTATGTTAATAAGGGAAGCTACGCAGAAAAAAGAGTTAAGAAGCTTCTCTATAATTATACAAGTAAAAAATATTAAAAATATGGCAAACTCCTTATCAAGAATTAAGTCAAGAATTAAGTTGCGAAAACCGCTTGCGTTTTAACGAGAAATAGTGGATAATGCTAATACGTTGGGTCTTTAATAACTCGACCGACATACTACACAGAAAGCGAGGAAAAACATGAAAAAAGTATTAGTAGCAATTATGACTCTCATTATGATGGTTGGTTTAGCAGCTTGTGGAGGAGATAACTCCGGAGGAAGCAAGGACGACTCTTCCAAAAAGGCTCAAGCAGTTAATCTTGGTGACATGATAAAAGGCTTATATGCAAACTCAACCGATCTGGAGTTGGAAGGTAAATACCAGGCTGTAAGTGATATAAGCGACGGATCAATAGACAAGGAGCTTATTGGTACATGGAAAAGTGCTGACGGTTCTTATCTTTACAGCTTCAGTGAAGATGGAAACTCACATTTTGAGCATTCTGAATATGATGTGAAACAGGACTCCTCATTTACATGTATTACAGCAAAAGATAAAAAAGTACTATGTGTTGATACAACAATGTCTCAATATGACGAGAATGATACTGTGACTGAAACAAAGGTTGTTTCGTATTCAACCTACAAGGTTACAAATGACGCTCTTTATATGGTAACGGTAGACACATATGATGAAAGCATGAATAATACAAATACAACAATTATTATGCTTTATAAAGCTGACGACGCAGGTGATATTTCGGCATCGATTGCAAATAATCCCATAGCACCCGAATCACTCTACGGAGAGTGGACCAGTGATGAAGCAAGTGTTACTATCGATGCAAATGGTATGACTGTAAAAGATGCACCTGAGGCAATCGGTTCAGATCCTCTTCCTATAGTCATCAACGAAAATGGAAACATTACTGTTGAAGCTCAGGGCAAATCTACCGAATATTCGTTTGCATTCTCCCTTAACAGAACGTATTCATCAGAGAATCCCGGAACAATAGAGAAGGAATGCTATGGTTTAAACCTGTTCTATGTGGGTAAGGATGAAAATGACAAGCCCAGTCTTGACGGTGTTATGTTAGACTGGAATAAGGAGTATTCTTCTGAAGAATATCGTTACTCAATGAATCTTTCTTCAAAATAGAAAAAAGGTCAATAAAAAGGACCGGGCCCCATGAATATATTTGTTCATGGGGCCCGGTCCTTTTTACTAGTACTTTTTCTTGTTATATCTCTTAAGCTCAACAATGATATGTCTGTTGGGTTCATCTCCCTCACTTCTTGTAGTAACATATCTGTCATTCTGAAGTGCTGAATGAATGATCCTTCTCTCATAGGGATTCATGGGCTCAAGTGACATAGGCTTTCTATAACGCTTAACCTTGATCGCAATATTCTTTGCGAGCTGCTCAAGAGTCTCCTTACGTCTTGCGCGATAGTTCTCTGTATCGAGCTTAACTCTGATGTACTCAGTACTCTCCTTATTTACATAGAGGCTTATAAGATACTGAAGCGCATCAAGTGTCTGACCACGCTTACCGATCAGGATACCCATCTCAGGACCTGAAAGGTCAATATCCATTGTTCTATCCTCTTCGTTGTATTTAAGGTCGATCTCTGTGTCTATATTCATAGCTCCGAAAAGAGCATTCATATAAATCTTTGTCTTATCGATAAGGGTCTCCTTCTTCTTCGCCTTGATCACTGCGGGTTTCTTATTGAATCCGAGAAAACCAGCGCTTCCCTCATCGACTACATGATATTCAAGCTCTTCAGTAGTGATCTTGAATTCCTGTAATGCGGCGCTTACTGCCTCTTCGACAGTCTTGCCGGAAAACTCCTTAAATTCCATAAGGTTTTACTCCTTTATTCTTTCTACTTTTTGTCATCATAATTTAACATGATGTTTGCTTTTGAAGCCATACTTCCGGATTTGTATTTCTTGCCGGAACTGTCTACACTCTTTGCCTTGGATGCATCATAGCTCTTTAGGTTTTTACCGGAAACCTTTTGACTCATCTGAGCCTGAGCCTCTTCTGCACCACCCTGAGCTTCAAGCATCTTTTCCATAAAGGATTTCTTTCTCTGACCGCCGTTCTTTTTCTTTGCCTTTTCTACTCTCTTCTCAATAACCTTGTCCATATCCACAATATGGTCATAATAGTATATAAGACCAAGCTGTATAAGGAATGAGATAAATGAATTGAGTGCCCAGTAAATACCGATACCTATAGGAAACAGGATACACATAAAGAATGACATGATAGGCATGAACATCATGGTCTTCATCATGCTGTTGGCCATATCATTTTCCGTACCCTGATTCTTCTTGGTCTGTGCCATACTTACCTTCATGGAAAGCCACTGAAACAGTGTAGAGGCAATTGGAATAACAAGAAGCGGAGTAAGTTTCCAACCTACAGGCTCCGAGATATTTATCCCGAAAGCAAAATCGTTGATACTGTTTATCTTGTCAATGTTCGCAGTAATAGCTGATATGATCTCTGAATTACCCTTTATGGTGTCCATACCCATAAATGAGTTCCAGTCGGTAGCCGAGAATTTATCAATGATGTCGATAATTCCATTGGTTTGATCCTTTGCTTTTTCAAGTGCATTTACAGCATACTTGGCATTGGAATTGATACCACTGTTGGCTTCAATAAATTTGGTGAATAATTCCTGATAATTCCTCATCCCTACTATCTTCTCAGCGATGGGCTGATAAAGAGATTTTACGGGATTTACATATGCGGCTATATTTCTTACCACATCATAGAATCCGAGGACGATAGGAAATTGGATAAGTGATGGTCCGCAACCTGCTGACATGGATGTTCCATACTTTGCATAGAGATCATTCATCTCTGCCTGCTGCTTTCTCATGGATTCATTATCAGTCTTATTCTTGTACTTGTTCTGAATCTTCTTAAGTTCAGGCTGTATGATCTGGTTGATCTTGGTAGTTAGCTGCATCTTGAAGTTAAGAGGTAAAAGAATGATCTTAACTATAACCGTAAAGATTATGATACAGATACCTACATTGGCAACACCGTCAACAGCCAGGATGTTGTATATCAGTTCCATCAGCTTTCCGAAAAGCCATGAAAATGGAAATAATATACCTCCCTGCATTGTTAAAAGCATACGCTCCTCCTTAAGGTACGGGATCATACCCGCCCTTACTGAATGGATTGCAACGTAATATTCTCCAAAAAGCAAGCAACCCGCCCTTTATTGCTCCATATTTTTCTATAGCCTCTATGGCATAATTGGAACAGGTAGGATAATACTTACACGAGCTTGGTGTGTAAGCGGAAATATTTCTCTGATAAAATCTGATGATACCAATAAATATATTTCTCATGGCAAAATATCTCCACCTGACTTCAATAATAAAATGACCACGACGCCCTGAACTCGAAGGCTTATTTGTCAATTCCGTGAAGTCCTATCAAATGTAAAAAAGCACTTTCTATCTCACCAAAGCTTCTATCCTTTGCAAATGGTCTGGCAACCACAACGATATCATAACCGTCCTTAAGCTTATCCTTGTTGAGTCTAAAGCTTTCTCTTATCAGTCTCACAGTCCTGTGTCTTACAACACTGTTGCCTACCTTTTTACTTACGGATATTCCAAGTCTTACGGACTCTTTTTCATTTGGGCATACATACATCACCAAAAGCTTGTTGGCAAATGAACACTTTTTTCTGTATACCCTTGAAAACTCTCTGCTATTTTTTAAGGATAAAATATTCTTCATTGCGAACCCGTTTTGTCTGGCAAATTAAGCAGAAATTCTCTTTCTTCCCTTTGCTCTTCTGGAAGCAAGAACCTTTCTTCCGTTAGCTGTAAGCATCCTCTTTCTGAAACCATGAACCTTCTTTCTTGATCTCTTCTTGGGCTGGAATGTCATCTTCATGATAATATCCTCCTTTCTTAAAATTGATATTTGATAATGCTATCTGTTTTCAGACGCACTAACATACAGCATTATAATGAAGAATTCTTTTCAAGTCAACCCCTAATTATTGTGAAAAACCCTTGTTTTTTCAGTATTTTTCCACAATCTGTGTATAATTTTGTGGAAAACTCGGAAAATATGGTGAATTTTCCACAGTCAACACCCTAAAAAGCTATATAAATCAAATATCGAAGATGTTCATAGTATTTTTACACCATATCCACAATGTATTAAAGACAAAAATGAGGGCTAAAAACCTTGAAAAAAACACAAAAAAATAGTACAATAATGAAGATTGCGAGTTTATTTTTTTAAGAGGTTTTATGATATTTTATGAAAGAAGAAATTGAGAAGAGATGGGACGAGATACTTAATTATCTCGAAACAGAAAACGGAATATCGCGCATACTTATCGATACATGGATCAGACCACTAAAGATAAGTAAAGTCAAGGATAAAGATATTTATTTCATTATGGAGGAAACTTTTGGTCAAAGGGGTATCCAGTTCTTACAGAACAAGATGTATGATCTGGATCTTTGCTCTGCCATTCAGGTTCTTTTCAATCTTACAGATTTTTATACTATCCATATCACATTAGAGGGTGAGGAGGACGACAACCCTTCTTCTACTGACAGCAATGTATATGATCAGTTGGTAGAAGCAAGTAATCTGAATCCTGACTATACTTTTGATACCTTTGTCATAGGTGACAACAACAAGCATGCTCACGCTGTATGTACTGCAGTTGCTTCCGCTCCGGGCAAGGATTTCAATCCATTATTCTTATATGGTGGTCCCGGACTTGGAAAAACTCATCTTATACAGTCAATAGCTCACTATATATTGAAGAATGATCCTACTAAGAAAGTACTGTATGTTTCAAGTACTACATTTACCAATGAGATCATAGAGGCTATCAGAAAACAAAAAACCGAAGAATTCAGACAGCGCTATCAAAATATAGATGTACTTCTTATAGATGATATTCAGTTCATCATCAACAAGGAAAGTACTCAACAGGAATTCTTCCATATATTCAATATATTGTACGAATCAAAAAAGCAGCTTATCATTACCTCGGACAGACCTCCGAAGGAACTTAAAAAGCTGGATGAAAGATATATTTCCCGTTTTGAATGGGGAGGACCTATAGATATACATGCTCCCGAATATGAAACTCGTATGGCAATATTAACAAGCAAGGCTGAAAGGGACAATATCAAGAATATTCCTGTTGAAGTATTTGAATATATCGCAACCAATATTGTTTCAAATATCCGCGAGCTTGAGGGAGCACTTAAGAAAATCTCCTTCTATTCAAGACTTGGAAATCAAAAGATCACAGTTGAGCTTGCTCAGGATATATTAAAGGATCTCGTATCCAATGAAATGAGCGGAACCATCACTCCTGAGCTTATCATCAGAACTGTTGCCGAACATAAGGGCATCACCTATGAGGATATCATTTCCTCAAAGAGAAATCAGGAGATTGCCGAGGCAAGACAGATATCTATGTATCTTTGCAGAAAGCTTACCGACCTGTCTCAGCAGGCTGTTGGTAATTGCTTTGGCGGACGAGATCACTCAACTGTCATCAACAGTGAAAAGAAGGTTAAGGATAAGATATCTACAAGTCCTGCTTTTGCAAAGGATATAGATGTCATAACCAAAAAGATCAATCCCAATTGATTGTGGATAAGATGTTATTATGTACTTTTAAAGCTGTGGATAGTTATTTTCAGATAATTTATGCTATTTTCGCACTTGTTTATAAGAGTGTATTTAGACACAGGATGAATCTGTTTGATAACATAGTTTTAAAATGCACAAGTCGGCTAAATATAAGGATCATCTTACCTTTTTCACATTTTGCCGACCCCTACTACTACTACTACTAAATAATATATTATTTATATAAGCTTAGAAACTGACATTTCGTCGGAAGGGAGACTTTTTAACAAATGAAGTTCACATGTTCAAAAAACAATCTGTCACAGGCAGTAAGCATCGCTCTAAAGGCTGTATCACCCAAAACGCCCTCTCCTATTCTTGAGTGTATCATGATAGAAGCAATGGGTAATGATATTAAATTAACATCCAATGATACAGAGCTTGGTATAGAAACCTTTATAGATGGTACTGTCCTTACTCCGGGTAAGATAGCTGTTGATGCCAAATTCTTTTCAGATATCATTAGAAAGCTTCCTGAAAGTGATGTGGATATAGAGACCGACGAAAATAATACTATACATATCAGATGTGAAAAAGCACAATACGATATTCCCGGAAAGTCCGGTGATGATTTTGTTTTTCTTCCACAGATCGAGCCTTCAAATGTGATCGAGCTTTCTCAATATACCCTTAGAGAAACCATTAGGCAGACTATTTTCTCTACCTCTGACAATGAAAGCAATAAGCTTATGTCAGGAGAGCTTTTTGAGATCACCGGCAATCATTTAAAGGTTGTTTCTCTTGATGGACACAGAATTTCTATAAGAAGCGTAGAGCTTAAGGATTCATACAACAGCATAAAGGTGGTTGTTCCCGGTAAGACACTCAATGAGATAAGCAAGATCATATCAGGTGGAATAGAGGATATGATGAGAGTTGGTTTTGCCAACAATCATATTTCCTTTGAATTTGACAGAACCAAAGTTATATCAAGACTTTTAGATGGTGAGTATTATAAGGTTAGTCAGATGATCAGCAATGATTATTCGACAAAGGTAACCATCAACAGAAAAGATCTTTATGATTGTATAGACAGAGCTACTCTTCTTATCAGAGAATCTGATAAAAAGCCCGTAGTTATAAATATTTCCAATTCATCATTTGAGCTTAAGATCAATTCATCATTTGGTAAGATGGATGAGGATATTGATATAAGCAAGGAAGGAAATGACCTTTTAATAGGCTTCAATCCCAAGTTTTTGCTTGATGCACTTCGTGCCATTGATGATGAGACGATTCATATATATCTCATGGGTCCTACATCTCCCTGTGTGATAAAGGATGATCTTGGTTCATTCATTTACCTGATACTTCCGGTAAATATCAATGCTGCTAACAGATAGGTGAGATTATGGTTATACATTTGAGAGAAGATTTTATAAAGCTTGGTCAGGCACTTAAGGCGGCCGGTCTGGTTGATTCCGGTGTGACGGCAAAGATAGTCATACAGGATGGTGAAGTCAAGGTCAATGGTGAGGTTGATACCAGAAGAGGTAGAAAGCTTTATGAGGGAGACAAGGTTGAATTTGACGGTGAATTGATAGAAATTGCCGCAAAGGAATAATATGTATGTCAGATCTTTAAAACTTAAAAATTACAGGAATTACGACAAGCTTCATATACATTTTGATAAAGGGACTACTATCCTTTATGGTGATAATGCTCAGGGTAAGACAAATGTGCTTGAATCTGTTTATCTGGCTGTTACTACCAAGTCACATAGAGGCAGTAAGGATAAGGAGATCATTCAATTTGGCGAGAATGAAGCTCATGTAAGGCTGAAGGTTGTAAAGCATGATGTGGAGCATCGTATAGATATGCATCTACGTGGCCTTAAGAGCAAGGGCATTGCAGTTGATGGCATCCCCATAAAAAGAAGCTCGGAGCTACTTGGAATATGCAATGTTGTTTTCTTTTCTCCTGAGGATCTTTCACTTATCAAGGATTCACCCTCAGACAGAAGAAGATTTATGAATATGGAGCTATGTCAGCTTGATAAGATATATTGCAGTGATTATGTCAATTATAACAATGTACTTAATCAGCGTAATTCCCTGCTTAAACAGATATATTTTAGGCCTGATTTAAATGATACTCTTGATATTTGGGATGAACAGCTTATTGATCATGGAAGGCGACTTATAAAGTCGAGACGGGAATTCGTCGAGATGATGAATGATATCATGAGAGATATTCATTTGAGACTTTCCGGTGGAAAAGAGAATGTAAGAATAGATTATGTGATGAATACTACCGAAGAAGGCTTTGCAGACGAGCTTAGGGCAAAGAGGGATAAGGATCTCAAATATCAGACAACACAGGTAGGCCCTCACAGAGATGATCTAGCTTTTTTTATAAATGATATAGATGTAAAAAGCTATGGCTCACAGGGTCAGCAAAGAACAACTGCTCTATCCCTTAAGTTGTCAGAGATAAGGCTTGTGAGAGAGATGATGAGAGAGAATCCCATACTCTTACTTGATGATGTGATGAGCGAGCTTGATTCCAACAGAAGAGAATATCTTCTTGATTCCATCAAGGATATTCAGACTATTGTGACCTGTACAGGTTATGATGATTTTATAAACAGACGAATGAAGATAGATAATATCTACAGGGTTGAAAATGGCGCTATAATGGCAAAATAGCTCTGAACACTTACGTTGCATTTAGGAGGACAAAATGTCAGATACAGAAAAGATCACGAATGAATACGGAGGAGACCAGATACAGATACTTGAAGGTCTTGAAGCGGTAAGAAAAAGACCCGGTATGTATATCGGAAGCACCTCTGAGAGAGGACTTCATCATCTTGTATATGAGATCGTTGACAATTCCGTAGATGAAGCTTTGGCAGGCTTTTGTACGGAGATTCAGGTTTTTATCAATCCCGACAATACCATAACAGTTATAGATAACGGACGAGGTATTCCCGTTGATATCAACCACAAGGCAGGTCTTCCTGCAGTTGAGGTTGTATTTACCGTGCTTCATGCGGGCGGTAAGTTCGGCGGTGGCGGATATAAGGTATCAGGCGGTCTCCACGGTGTTGGTGCCTCTGTTGTCAATGCCCTTTCGGACTGGCTGGAGGTAGAGGTTGCTAGAGATGGCAAGCTCTATACCCAAAGATATGAAAGAGGAAAGGTTATGTTTCCTCTAAAGGAGATAGGTGCCTGTGATCACCGCGGAACCAAGGTAACCTTCAAGCCCGATGCAAGTATTTTTGATACGACTGTATTCAATTTTGATACATTAAAGACAAGACTTCGAGAGATCGCATTTCTTACCAAGGGACTTAAGATCACATTGACCGACCTTCGCGGTGAGAAGGAAGAATCAAGAGAATTCCACTATGAAGGCGGTATCAAGGAATTCGTTCAATATATCAACCGTCACAAGGATGCTTCCTACGAGGATATCATTTATTGTGAAGGTGAGAAGAATGGTGTACTTGTTGAGGTTGCTATGCAGCACAACGAATCATTTACCGAGGCCACCTATTCATTTGTTAACAACATCACAACTCCTGAGGGTGGTATGCATCTGACCGGCTTTAAGTCAGCTATCACCAAGGTATTCAATGACTATGCAAAAGAGAACAAGCTGGTGAAGGAGAACGAGGAAAGTCTTTCGGGAGATGATCTTCGTGAGGGACTTGCAGCCATCATCAGTATTAAGATAAGTGATCCTCAGTTTGAGGGTCAGACAAAGCAAAAGCTGGGTAATTCCGAGGCTCGTTCTGCTGTGGAAAGTGTTGTAACCGAACAGCTTACATATTTCCTTGAGCAGAATCCAAAGGTAGCAAAGATCATAGTCAATAAAGCAGTTGTTGCCCAGAGAGCAAGGATCGCCGCAAGAAAGGCTAGAGATGTTGTAAGAAAGAACAACCTTACAGAAGGTATGTCACTTCCCGGTAAGCTTGCAGATTGTTCCGACAAGGATCCCAAGAACTGTGAGATCTACATAGTCGAGGGAGATTCCGCAGGGGGTTCTGCAAAGACTGCAAGAAGCCGTGCAACACAGGCTATACTTCCTCTTCGTGGAAAGATACTGAATGTGGAGAAGGCCAGAGTTGACAAAATCCTTGGCAATGCCGAGATCAGAGCCATGATCACTGCCTTTGGAACCGGTATTCACGAGAACTTTGATATCAGCAAGCTCCGTTATCACAAGATCATCATCATGACAGATGCCGACGTTGACGGTGCACATATAGCAACACTACTGCTTACCTTCTTCTATCGCTTTATGCCGGATCTTATCAGAGAGGGACATGTATATCTTGCACAGCCTCCCCTATACAAGATCGAGCGTAACAAGAAGATATGGTATGCATATAGCGATGAAGAGCGAGACAAGATCCTTGAAGAGATAGGACGCGATCAGAACAACAAGCTGCAACGTTACAAGGGACTTGGTGAGATGGATGCAGATCAGCTTTGGGATACCACTATGGATCCTGAAAAGCGTGTGCTCCTTCAGGTGGCTATCGATGGCGAATCCGAATCTGAGCTTGATCTTACCTTCAATACTCTCATGGGTGACAAGGTTGAGCCGCGACGCGAGTTTATAGAAGCCAATGCGAAGTATGTAAGAAATTTAGATATTTAAGTTTTAATACAAAGAATTAGCGACTTGAAGTTATACAAAAGAATCGAGGACTATCATTTTACGCCGGTACTGGAGCAGAGAACTTAGCGAAAACGAGCCAGAGGCGATGTTTAAGCTTAGTCGTAGCCCGATCGGCGCCCTTAGCGAACGAAAGTGAGCTTAGTAGCCGACTAGCGACTGATTTCAGTGGGAACGATGTCCGAGATTTTTGTATGACTTCAAGGAGCGGATGTATATCACACATATAGGAGAAAATATGGACGAGGAAATCTTTGATAAAAAGCATGAGGTGGATCTTAAAAAGACCATGGAGAATTATTATATTGATTACTCCATGAGCGTTATCGCATCAAGAGCACTTCCTGATGTGAGAGACGGTCTAAAGCCTGTACAAAGGCGTATTCTTCATGCGATGGTAGAGTTGCACAACGATCCCGACAAGCCCCACAGAAAATGTGCCCGTATTGTCGGTGATACAATGGGTAAATATCACCCCCACGGTGACAGCTCCATATATGAGGCACTTGTAAAGCTTGCTCAGGAATGGAATACAAGGTATCCCCTTGTGGACGGACACGGAAACTTCGGTTCTGTGGACGGTGACAAGGCAGCTGCCATGAGATATACAGAGGCAAGACTTTCCAAGATATCTCAGGAGATGACAGCAGATATCGGCAAGGATACTGTAGATTTTATACCCAACTTCGATGAAACGGAAAAAGAGCCTGTGGTTCTTCCAAGCCGATATCCCAATCTACTGGTAAACGGTACCTCCGGTATTGCCGTAGGTATGGCAACAAATATACCTCCTCACAATCTTCGTGAGGTCATTGGCGCAGTTGTAAAGATCATAGACAACAAGGTCGAAGAAGACAGAGAGACTGATATCGAAGAGATCCTTGATATAGTTAAGGGACCTGATTTTCCTACCGGTGCTTCCATCCTTGGAAGAAGGGGAATCGAAGAAGCCTATAGAACAGGTCGCGGCAAGATCAGAGTGAGAGCCGTGACAGATATTGAGACTATGTCCAACGGAAAGACTCGTATCGTTGTTACCGAGCTTCCCTATATGGTCAACAAGGCAAAGCTTATAGAGAATATCGCAGAGCTTGTAAAGACCAAGAAGATAGAGGGAATCACAGAGCTTCGTGATGAGTCTTCAAGAGAAGGTATGAGGATAGTTATTGAGCTTCGTAAGGATATCAACGCCAATGTAATGCTCAACAAGCTCTATAAGCATACACAGCTTCAGGATACATTTGGTGTGATCATGTTGGCTTTAGTAAACAATGAGCCCAGAGTGCTGAATCTTCTTGAGATGTTAAAGCTTTACCTTAAGCATCAGGAAGAGGTTGTGACCAGAAGGACACAGTATGATCTTAAGAAGGCTGAAGAAAGAGCACACATTTTGGAGGGCTTGCTTATTGCCCTCGACAATATAGACGAAGTTATAGAGATCATCAGAAGCTCGGCAAATGTTGGCGAGGCTAAGACAAGACTCATTGAGCGCTTCGGGCTTTCCGAGGTTCAGGCACAGGCCATAGTTGATATGAGGCTCAGAGCTCTTACCGGTTTGGAAAGAGAAAAGCTTGAGGCTGAATACAAAGAGTTGATGGCTACTATTGAAAGACTCCGTGCGATCCTCGCTGATGAGAAGCTCTTACTTGGAGTTATCAAGGAAGAGATTATGGTGATCAGCGACAAGTACGGTGATGACAGAAGAACCTCTATCGGTATAGATTACGGTGATCTTGAGGATGAGGATCTGATCCCCAATGATGTGACCATGATCACTCTTACCAAGCTTGGTTATATCAAGCGTATGACTGTTGACAACTTCAAGAGTCAGCATCGTGGTGGTAAGGGAATCAAGGGTATGCAGACCATTGAGGACGATACCATCGTAGAGATGTTCATGACATCGGCTCACCACTACGTACTCTTCTTTACCAACAAAGGAAGGGTTTACAGGATGAAGGCCTACGAGATACCTGAAGCTTCAAGGACCTCAAGAGGTGTGGCTATAGTAAATCTCCTAGAGCTTGAGCCCGATGAGAAGATTAGCGCATTCATTACCTTAAAGGGCTATGATGTGGGACAATACCTCTTCTTCACTACCAAGTACGGTATCGTAAAGAAGACTCCTATCCTTGATTTTGCAAATATCAGAAGATCAGGACTCATCGCTATAAACTTGAAGGAAGGCGACGAGCTCATAGAGGTAAAGGCTACTGACGGCGAGCGCGAGGTAATGCTTGTATCAAATCAGGGTATGGCTATCCGCTTCAAGGAAAGCGATGTAAGAGCCACCAGCCGTGCATCTATGGGTGTTATCGGTATGAATCTTATGGGTGATGATTATATCGTGGGTATGCAGATGGATACTCAGGGTGAGGACCTTCTGATCGTTACAGAGAACGGTATCGGAAAACGTACAGCCATGAACGAATTCTCTGCACAACACCGTGGAGGAAAGGGTGTCAAGTGCTACAAGCTTACGGAGAAGACCGGCAATATCATGGGATTTAAGGCGGTAAATGATGAGCATGAGATACTGATCATTTCCACCGAGGGAATAGTTATCAGGATAGCCTGCAAGGATATCTCAACTCTTGGACGATATGCGTCAGGTGTGAAGCTTATTAACTTAAGTGATGATGAGAATGTAAGAGTTGCATCCATCACCAAGGTAAAGGGACTTGCACTTTCAGAGGATGAAGAGACCGGGGGAGAGTCTGAGGAAACAGAGGATTCCGAGACTACAGAACAATAAATGAATAATATGACGGGGACGGTTTATAAGCCGTCCCTGTTTTTGCCCTATTTTTTAGAAAAGGAATATAAATATGTTTACATCATACGATACATTGAATTCAATACTTGCTCATACCAGCATGAAGGGATGGATGAAGTTTCTTCTTTATCCGGGAAACCTTGAGATGTTTTCATCTGATCATAGAGATATGCCCATAGGACAGGCAGCATTTCAGGGAGAGACACCTTGGAATACGAACTTGAAGGGAGTATCAGAGCAGATAGTTGATACTGCAAATCTTGTACTTGAGATAGAATCGGGAAGGAGAGACTGCCTTCAGTTGCCGCATTTCGGTAACTATATACCGGGAGAAGAAACATCCCTAGATGATCCTGAAGCCAGGTTTATGATCACTTCTGATATCAATTTAAAATCCGATAGAAAGCGCCCATGTGTGCTGATACTTCCCGGTGGCGGCTATGAGCATGTGAGCTTTCAGAATGAGGGAACACCTTTGCAGTGGCTTTTTGAGAGAAATGGATATGCTGCATTTACACTTCGCTATCGCGTAGGCTCTGCGAGATATCCAAAGCCTCAGGAGGACGTGATCACTGCGCTTAAATTTATTTATGAAAATGCGGATAAATGGGGAATTGATAAAGAGAATATAGGTCTTATGGGATTCTCTGCGGGAGGTCATCTTGCAGCCTCTGTTGCAGGGCTTTACAAAGAGCTTGGATATGATCATAAGCCTGCATTTGTTCTTCTCGGATATCCTGTCATCACATTTAAGAAGAATGTGACCCATGAGGGAAGCGTTCAGTTCCTTTTAGGAGAAAAGGCGGATGCTATGCGTGAAAAGCTTTCCGTTGAGAATATGATAACAGGTGACTATCCTCCCACATTTGCCTGGGCGAACCTTGATGATGATTGCGTACCTCCCGAAAATACAAAGCTTTTGGAGGCTGCACTTGAAAAAGCAGGTGTGAAGCATAAATGTGTATATTATCCTAAAGGAGGCCACGGATGCGGCCTTGCCTACGACAACTCTGCCTGGGAGTGGAGTACGGAGATGTTTAGATTTTTATGATATGACCTCTCCATCCTTAAGCTCGATAACCCTGTCGCATGCCTCTGCCACATCCTTGTCGTGTGTGACAATGACAATAGTTCTTCCCATCTCATTAAGCTTCTTAAAAAGCTTCATCACCTCTTTCGCATTCTCTGAATCCAATGCTCCGGTGGGCTCATCTGCAAGGATCACAGAAGGATCATTGGCTATGGCTCTTGCTATGGCAACTCTTTGTTTTTGCCCACCTGAAAGCTCTAATACCTTTTTCTTCTTGAAGTCTGTCATATCTACTGCTTCAAGTGCTTCAAGTGCTATCCTCTTTCTTTCCTTCTTTGGCTTCTTGTTCTTCCCCACAGCAAAGTCAAGGGGAAGCATCACATTTTCAAAAGCTGAAAAGTCCTCTATCAATGCATAGTCCTGCATCACCATACCCACCTTCTCATTTCGGAGAGCTGCCATCTTACCTTCAGAAAGCTTCTTTACTGATATGTCATCGAGCTTGTATTCCCCATCCTCGTAGGTATCTATCATGGCTATGATATGAAGAAGGGTCGACTTACCTGCTCCGGACTTTCCTGTGATAGCCACAAGCTCGCCGTCGTCTATCTTTATATTCACGCCCTTCAGTGCTGTGAATTCATTAGTCTTCTTTTGATTGTATATTTTTGTTATATTGTCAAGAACTATCACTTTTACCTCCTGTTGTCGGAAAGAACTCTTCTTGCCGGATACTTTTTCATTGTGACAATAGGAAACAGCACAGATAATGAAATATATAGCAAGAAAACAAACGAAACCACCATTATTTCATTTTTTGTTAGTAAAAATGTGGTGTTGAATACACTTCGTCTAGTCATAAAAAGATATGTAGCTACAAACGAAGAAGTCAAAGCAACTGTAGAAGTGACAAATATATTCATTATATTGATCATCGCACATTGCTTCCAACTCAATCCACAAATATTGTATATTGCATAATTCTTTAGCTGTCTCTTCATCATAATGAGTGAGCTACTTGTAGAACTTATCAGAGTGGTGAAGAAAAGAACAACTGCAAAGGGAATAAAAAATGTCAGAGAATGTAAAAGTCTTGTTTTAGATATCTTTGATATATTTGTCATATCATCAAGAAAACATACATATGCATGCTCTTCTATCAATTTTTTGTTGTATTCCTTCTCTTCATCTGTGATAGTCTTTTGATGTCTAACCAATACGATATCATCCATTGTTCCATCCAGATAAGCATCCTTGTTAAGAGTTTTCTTAACCTCCATAATCTCTGCCTGATTCATTATAACTGTTACTTTATTAGGATCTGCAAACGTCATATCCATGAACATTCTGGAATAATCACCATCATCTTCATTCATTCCGCTTGTGTGTCCCCAAATAGTAGCGTCAGGAGTCAGTATTCCAACAACCTCAACATATATATAATTATCACCGTGTGTGACCCCTTTTATGACATCACCCACTTCAACATTTTTTGCATTTGAAGATAATACAGCATGAATATGCTTAGTTGAGGGATCATACGAATAATCTGATAACCATTTGCCTTTTAATAGTTCAGGTTTATACATATCAATTGCCTCTTCATCATAAGCAATGGTTTCACATGAATTTTTTGGTAACTTATCCTCATATGATATAACATATCCGTATGTCGCTATAACCTCTGATTTTTTCAAGACTGCTTCTAGTTCTTTTGAATCAGCAAGCTGTCCTCTGTCATAATTCAGCTCAATACCATTTATCTGCATAAATAATCCATCAGCATCCAGATACTTGGAAAAACATCTGTATTCTTTCATGTTGAAGGTTATAATGGAGCTTGCAGCTATACACAACAAAAAAGTTACAAAGAGTTGACATCCTATAAAAAAATTAAATTTGAAGCTTTTTCGAAGTTGATATAAAACATATCTAAGCATTTATGCCACCTCTTTTCTGATAATCTTAAGATGCCCGATCCGCTTAGCAAAACATAAAATACATAGAAGCAGCAATAGAACAAGATATCCCACTGTAAACAAAAGATATATTTTAAAGCTGAATATCCCGCCCACATACCTAAAATATGGTCTGATCCACTTACGGATAAACAAATGAAATACTACTAAGGAAAGAATAAAGATTGGGACAGATAACAAGATACATTCACCAATCCATGAAACGGTAGCATTTTTCAACGAAATGCCACACAATCTGAAGACATAGAGATCAATCTTTATTTTTTCAAAAACATAGGTAAATAGAATGACATAATTGATCAGCATAACCAACGCTAAAAGTCCGGCTGCGATATAGGCTGTATTATTTGTGTATTTTATTTTTCTCCGAGTCTTTGATTCATTTGGAAAGATTACCCTGTCTCCGAGCTCTTCAATAAAAATTTTCTCTACAAATCTGAAGGTGTTTTCGGTTACATATTCATTGAAATATATTCCCACAAAGCTGATTCCGACATGATCCGGAAGAGAATTAAGGGGTACCCAGGGAGTTGGATAATAATCATTTCTTCGATATCCTATTATCTTATAATCAATACCTTCTATAGTGACAGTGTTATCTTTATTCTTTGCGGTTTTAACCGGTGGAAATTTATTGTTTGGGCTTTTAGAATCAATATAATCCCAAAAGATTGCAACATTATTCCCCTGACTCTCATCATCCTCAGTCCAAATACTCCCTCTCACATCTCCATATTTTTTAGCATTTTTCAAGACAGGGAGTGCAGAAAGCTTGCCTTCCTTATCCATAGTAAAATGTATCTCCATAGGCGTTTTTATGGAATATCCCCAATCGATATCATTGGTAAAAAGAAAGCCGTCAGAGAATGTATTTTCCACTACATCATCATACGAATCAATAATTCTACTAAGGCATCTGACAACCTCTCCCTTTGTCACGCTTCCTTCATCAAAATCAATCTGAATCCCATAATAATCTTCAAGACTATCTGCGTTTCCTTTCTTATTTTCACCAACCTCAGATTCGATATATTGATTTAAGATCATGGCATATGTAAAACATGTAATAAAGGAAATAAAGGCTGTGGATACTATCAAAAGAACGAAAAGGATTTTATCTCTTAATACCAGCTTTCCCAGTTTGATTCCTATATCAAGCATATTTATCATTCGCCATCAACCTCCACAAGTGAACAATCAATAGCATTTATGATGATCCTCTTTTCATACATTGTATTTCTATCAATATACATGACATAACAGGGTATCCATGAGAACTCATCAGTGTCATCGGGATTTACAACAGGATAGTAGACAAGAGATATCTTGTCGGCAACAGCTTCATTTGAAAAGAGAGCATTATCCTTATATGTCGAAATAAAAGCTTCTTTTACTTTGTCAAAGGACATAATGGATGTGCTTTCTGTCTGGGTCGAGATCTCTCCATAAGTGAACTTTAGCTCTGCCCATACCACATGGTCTTCCTCCACCAAAAGTCGACCGGTATTGATAAGCATGTCGTTTGTAAATATCTGATCCCAATCAATATAGGTTTCATCCTCGTTGTACTGACCATCCGCCTCCTCATTTACTCCATGACTGTTCTCGTATGTAATATATCTGGGCAATAAGAGTTCGTTATTATCTTGCATGATAAAGGGTTTAGCAGTTATCTCTTCACCTTCGATCCTTAGCGTGGCATCTCCAAGAGACATGTCTTCATATAGATTTTTATATTGTGGAGATGAGGTTTCTACCTTTTCATCAAATCCGAAATGGCTTGCAAATGTCTGAGCGATTTCAGCCATTTCTTTTAGTCCCGGTGTATCAGGATCCCTTTTAAATTCATCGTTATATTGTAAATAATCCGAAAAAATACCTCCTTCAGTGTCACTGATCTTTTCGTATTTTGAATATGTTGCATCGGGAAAAAACAAAACTTTTGTGATATTCTTTTCGATATCAGTTGCAAAAAGCAGACAATAGATTCTTCCATTGTAAAAGCCTGAATAGGTATGCCAATATCCATTGGAAGTATCATACCATCCGTTGATATTCTTGGTTCCATCAGGTCCGGTCACTGGATTTTCGCCCGAAAAAAAATCAAACTTTTCGTCAGTCCCTTTAAGATCCATGAAAGAAAGATACAGATCATAAAAAAGATAATCAAAATTGTCATGATATTCCTTGCAGGTTCCTTCGTCGAATATCTCACTGGCGATTCTTTTTTCGTCATTAACGTCTATAGTTTTTTTCCTTGCGGTGTAGACCGGAATATGGTTGATATCATTATTATCTATATTGACATTTACACTAAGCTTTCCGTTCCCTTTTTGTATATCCTCTTCCCACTTTATCGATTCTTCTTTAGATGTTTCCAAACCATTTTCTACTTGAATCTCATTATTTATTTCTCCGGAAGACGATACATAATCAACATCGGATCTGTGACAAGCATTAAGAAAAAGGCAGGATATAAAGCCCGTGATCAAAAGATATTTGCGCATATAAAGACCTCCTCAGGTGATATATAAATGAGATTATAACACGCAAATGTATCTAAGTTGTAAACTAAAAACCTGCTACCCTTCTTATTGATGAGGAGTAGCAGGCTTTTAGTATAGTTCTTTGCTTTTATTTAAACTTTCTCTATCTTACAACTATGCCTCTTAAAATCCTTGCTATCACTTGATACATCCTTGTTGTAGTTGATCCCTACAAGAAGTATGTTTCCCTTGTAATGCGAAAGTTTATCGGGATAGTTTCTTGCCTGTATCTGATCGAAGGCTGTTTCTATGGTCTTGTTGTACTTTAACTCAATAACAAGAGCCGGCTTGTCGGGATACTTCGGCGAAGGAAGATATGCAAGATCCACATATCCCTTTCCGCTATCAAGCTCCTGTATGGTTGTATAGTACTTCTGAGCTGCATAGTAGGACATCTGTATGGCATAGGACAATGCTGCCTCGGAATTGTAGGTCTTGTTCTCTGCGCCATCATGGAACCATTCAAGGATCTCAGCTACCTTTTCTTCTTCAAGATTCCAGGTTGCATTTAAAAGTTTCTGAGATTTCTTGAAGGACTCGAATGTGCTGATCCAATCATCGAAATTTGTTGATGTTTTGAATTCATCAAGTATCTCTTTATTGGGGATAAATACTTCCTTTGTGCCAATATCATATCCGAGATATCCTAAATGAATCAGCATCGTAAGCACATCATCTTTGCTGTGAAAAGACGTCATATCATTTTGATAAGACGAAATATTGATCTTCAATCTATTGCCATCCATCAAGAATGCAACTGATTCCTTTAGTCCATCCATATCCATCTTTATATACTCGGAAAGCGCTTCATAATTCTCAGTCTTGTTCCAGTAGTTTTGGATGATTCCGGAAGACACAGCTTTAACCACAGACACAGGGCTATATATAGCATAGCGCTTGGGCTCTATCGGCTTACCTGTCGCTTTTTGGATCTCATAATTAGGATCAGGTGGTACGATATCACACACTTCATATCCGTCATACCATTCCTTGACTTGATCATACATCCTTCCGTATTCATCACACAACACCCTAACCTCATCTTCAGTAAAACCAGAATAAGGCGCAAGCTGCAATGGTGCAATGATGGAATACTCATCGAACATATTGAGGGCTGAATGCTTTCCGTACTTCTTGATGGGAAGTATTCCTGTCATATATGCAAGGGCTACATATTCCTTGTCCTTGAGCCAATCTCTAAGGAAGTCAAGATATAGTCTTTGACCTTCAGTATCATCCTTTCTCTCTCTAAAGACGGCATCCCATTCATCTATGATGATGACAAATTGCTGCTCTGTGTCCGCATACACATCATCCATCACCTGCAGAAAGTCTGTTTTATCCATATAATCTGCAACAGGATATGCCTTCACTATATCCCGAATAATGCTCTTTTCCATTTTAGCGAGAGAATCCTTTACAGACACATCGCTCTTGATGAATCGGGTCATCACTACCTTTATCACATCATACTTATTGAGATATCTATCCCAATTATCTTGTTCAGCGATTTTCCTTGATTCGAATAACGACCTGCTGTCACCCTTTCCATAGTAAGATGCAAGCATATTTGCAGCTATAGACTTGCCAAAACGTCTAGGCCTTGAAACACAAACATATTTCTGCTCAGTCCTCACTACTCTATTCAAATAAGCAATCATTCCGGTCTTATCTACATATATATCAGAATTCAATGTTTCTTCAAATTTAGCACTTCCCGGATTCAAATATGTCGCCATGCTTTCACCTCCTATGTCCATCATACAATTAAGTAAACTATACCACAATAAACATAGGCTCACAACAGTAAAAATGGCAATTCTATTTGGGAGTCGGAGTACGGAGATATATTTATTGAACCTCAATATCAACCAACGAGCAATCAATGGCATTTATGATGATACGTCCTTCATATTCTCTGTTTCTATCCACATACATTACCCAACAGGGTATCCATGAAAACTGGGTTTTGTCATCAGGATTTTCCAAAGGATAATAGACGAGGGATATCTTGTCGACAAATGTATCTCCGGAAAAATATGAATTCTCTCTATAAGCAGAGACAAAGGCTTCCTTCACTTTTTCGAAGGGCATAACTGTTGTATTTTCAGTAAGTGTAGAAGAATCGTCATAGCAAAATTTAAGATCTGCCCATGCCACATGGTCATCATCAACATATATTTTTCCGGTGTTCACGATCATATCCTGGAGAAACATACCATAGTCCCAGCCGACATAGGTTTCATCAGCATGGGATTCATCTATATCTTCAGTGGTTGTATTACTTTCTTCCAGATAGATGTATCTGGGAAGAATAAGTTCATTGTTATCACGCATTATTAGAGAAGTACCATTAAGCTCATAATCAGTTCCTTTAAACATTGCGGTGACAGGTTCGATTTTTCCATAAATGTTTTTATAAGACGGATCTGAAGCACTGACTTTTTCCTTGTAACCGAAAAGATCTGCAAAGGTTTGAGCTGTTTCTATAGCTTTTTCCGGAACCTTGTCTTCATCTACTTTACCAACATATTCAAAGGCTTCATCAGTTATCGAAAAGTTCCCTTCATCCTCGAATTGAAATATTGCATATTTTTCATCAGGGTAAAACAGAACTCTGGTGATAAGCTTGTCTGTATCGGTGGCAAAGATCAGCAGATAGGGTATTCCGTTGTATCGGCCTTGGTAAGTATGCCAATAGCCGTTTCCAGCTTCGTACCAGCCGTCTATCATATCAAGATCATCCTCTGTCTTTATGGACAATACATCATATTTTTCCAAGGCACCTTGAATATCAAGCTCATCTAGATAGTTTAAATAAAAGAAATAGTCTATGGTCTCGTGACGCTCAGTGCAGGTATCTGTATCAAAGATGCTTTCAGCAATCTTCATTTCATCATCAGGATCAATGGATTTTTTTCTTGAAGATATAACAGGAATATGATCAGTATCGGAGATAGCGATATTTACATCAACAGACATACTACCGCTACCCTTGTTAACAGTTTCAAACCATTTGGTAGAATCATCATCGAAATCCACTATATCAACATTTCCTGCTGTACTGTCATTTTCAATTTCTCCCGCAGGAGACACATAATTCACATCTGCTTTATGACAAGCATTAAGAAAAAGGCAGGATATAAAGCCCGTGATCAAAAGATATTTGCGCATATAAAGACCTCCTCAGGTGATATATAAATGAGATTATAACACGCAAATGTATCTAAGTTGTAAACAAAAAAGCCAGCTACTCTTCCGACTAATGAAGAATGGCTGGCTTTTAGATTCTTAGGCAAACAAAAAATAAGGCAGAATCGATGTCGATCCCTCCTTATTTTTTGCTCTTTTTATTTATTCCATTTGTTTATCATTTCTATACGTTCCTCATCGGTCTCGCACCCTTTGATAATTGTAATATCTCTGCTTGATCTTTCGATAATAGCATCAAGGGGTTCGGGCTTGTGGAAGCCGAAGCCCTGGCCCAGCTCGCAGCCGGCATCTTGGAGAAATCTTTTTTGTTCTGCGGTTTCCATACCTTCCGCTAAGGTGTGTACATGGAACTTCTTTGCTATGGCTATCATGGATCTGATGATATCTCTGTTTACTCCGCCATTCCGGTCGAGATTTCTTAAAAGCTCCATATCAAACTTGATAAGATCGATCTCAAGACGGCTGAATACATTGAGGGATGAATAGCCGCTTCCAAAATCATCGAGCCAAATACGATAGCCTCTTCTTCTAAGCTCTCTTAATTGATCGTAGAAGTGTTCAGGCCCCATAGCCATATCCTCTTCGGTTACTTCCACTATGAAGTAATCTCTTCCGATGCCGTACTGAGATATGTCATATTCGTCAAATATCCTGTCCAACTCATCCGGAATATTGATGTAATCAAAATCAACAGCTGAGAAGTTGATGGATACGGGAACCAAGGGGAAGCCTGCCTCAAGACGAAGAGGAATCTCCTTACATACCTGCTCGAACATATAAAGATCAAGCTTGTAGGTCAGATGATACTTCCTAAGGGCGGGTATAAACTGGGCAGGGGAAATGAGGCCCCTTTCCGGATCATCCCATCTTGCCAGTCCTTCAAAGGCTGCACCCTTTCCTGTTTCAAGTCTCACAATGCCATGATAATAAAGCTTGATCCATCCGCTTTTAAGGGCACTGTCAAACATCTCTATGATATATGATTGATTCTTGTATTCTGTATCAATATTCTCCGAATAAAAATGAGTGATGGAATTAAGATCAAGACCTATCCACTTTAGCGCATGCTTGGCATGGTCGATAGCTTCTCCGGTGGTGGTTTCTTCATCGAACTTACATACCCCTGCCTGGAAGCCTGTGGTTTTTCCGTAGGCCCCGGCCTTGATCATATCATTGGCACGGTCTATCATCACCGTGATCCTGGTATCATCTGAATATTCATCAATGATGATAAAATGATCGTCTGCACCACGACATAAAAAGGCATCCTTAAATACCTTGGTTAAAATATCTGAGGTGAGACATAAAAGTTCATCTCCTCTTGAATAGCCATACTGGTTGTTGTAATACTGCATAGAATTAATATCAAAATAAATGAGCATGGGAGTTTTTCCGTTCATTCTTATGTTGCTTGCGGCATCAGCTCCATATTCATTTAGGTAATTGATATTGGGAAGTCCGGTTACCGGATCGGTAAAAAAGTGATCCTTGCGAAGAACACTGTCGGACTGTACAACACCACCGAAGTATTCGGGATGACCATTCTCATCACTTAACACAAAGGCTTTAGTTGAACAGGTGATATATTCTCCATCAGCTCGTCTGGCTCTGTAGCGTATCTTCTTTAGGATACCCTCACCACTGAACATCAGGTCAACCGCGTCATGATAGATCTGTTTATCCTCAGGGTGGACAAATTGCTCCCATATATCTCCTGCACGATATAGATATGTATCGGGAAGATTAAAATCCTCCACAGCCTGAACTGACCATCGTGAATAATCGTGATCCATATCGTATGCAAAAACATAGCCCTCGCCTGAAACTGTACACATAGCATCAAAGAGTGAATCCAGTCTTCTTTTTCTTGCATCAGTGATGGGAGAAATTTCTCTGTTTCTGGATATATTATCCTGCCTTCTTAGGCTTTTAAGCACATTTTTGTTGGCATACATTGCAAGGTCTGCACGTACAAATACATCTTCATAGCAATTGTCAGTATTTGGATCGTAAAGCGAGAGACCACAAGCGATAATAGGACCGGTGCGAGTTTTTCCGTTTATGATCACCTGGTTTTTTAAATGCTCAACAAGAGATGTTCTTTCTTCTAAGTCTCTGTCAAAAAGAAGAGTTACAAATTCGTCACCGCCGATACGGTAGACGGGGCTATGTAGGAATGTATCGCAGATTAAGGAGCTGGCCTTTTGGATATATTCATCTCCCACATTGTGCCCTCTGGTATCATTGATGGTTTTAAGATCATTGAGATCGCATACCAAAACGGCAAAACTCAACTCATTTAAGGGATCGGTCATACGATCATTTAGCTGTTCGGTCATCTCTTTATAGGCGTTTTTGTTCTTGACACCTGTGAGGCCGTCTTTTCTTGCCAGTTCATTGGCGTGACGGAGATTGTTTTCCTGTCGCTTTTCCTTTCTGATATCATAATCAATATTCTTGACTCCAAGAATGAAATAATCATCTCCCATCTCACCGCCGCGGATAAGCTTAAGCATATGATAGACAGGCTTTCCATCGATCATTAGTCGGTAATTAAAGCTCTGCATAGAGCCGTCCTTAAGCTCCTTTAAGAGTGTCTCTTTTTTTATGTCCTCTGTGAATAAATGCTGATCGTCGGGATGTACAACGGATAATGCATCCTTTGTCATATTTGCAAAGAAATCCTTGCCAATAGGTTCAAGCTTTAATGAACGGAATTCGGGATTGCTGGAATACCACTGATATTCATTGGTTATGGCATCAACATAATAAACGCTGGTGTATTCCACCAACAGTGCTTCGGCTATCCTTTTGAATACTTTGGTATTGTCCATAAGCACGATCCCCTTTCGTGACTTAAATATAGATATGATTATTTTCTCAATGTTTTGACAATTTGTCAACGCTAAAGTTGCTTATTTTGCCTGCTTCTGATAGAATGCTAGTGCAACACTTCCTAATTAACTATACACATTTTACTTGCCACGAAGCCCTTATACTTCGTTATTTTCGGTCAACGATGCCACCGCATCGCCTCCCTCAAATGCCTTGTATAAAGACTTTGTGGGCGGCGTAAAATGTATATGCAATTAGAAAGTGGTGCACTAGTTACATAATTTCAAGGAGATAGGTATCATGTTTTTTATCAATAGTGCACTTCTTGGGTTTGCCCTTGCCATGGATGCTTTTTCCGTGTCTCTTGCCAATGGTCTTGCCAATCCGACTATGAAGAGAAGTGGAAAGATAAGGATAGCAGGTTGCTTTGCGTTTTTCCAATTTTTAATGCCCATGATCGGATGGATATGTGTTCATACTCTGGTTGAGAAGTTTACTGCACTTCAAAAATTCATTCCCTGGATAGGCTTTGGACTTTTACTCTTCATTGGTGGAAATATGTTAAGGGAAGCATTTTTCGGAGAGGAAGAGGCGGTTGATAAGGAGGTATCGACGAGGCTTTTGATGGTTCAGGGTGTTGCAACCTCTATCGATGCGCTTTCCGTGGGCTTTACCATTGCTGACTACAATCTGATGAATGCATTAATAAGTTCACTTATTATTATGGCAGTAACATTTGTGGTTTGCTATATCGGACTGAAGATAGGCATAAGGTTTGGAATGAAGCTTTCAAAAAAAGCCCAGATACTGGGAGGTCTGATTCTTATTGGTATAGGTATAGAGATCCTTGTAAAATCTTTTATGGGATAGCTTGACAAATACAAACATTTGTTCTAAACTGAGCTATATGTTTTTTAGGAGCGTAAAAATATGAAGCGAGAATATATTACAATAGAGGGTGCGAAGGTTCACAATCTGAAGAATGTAAGTGTGAAGATTCCTAGGAATGAGCTTGTGGTGATCACCGGACTTTCAGGTTCCGGAAAAAGCTCTCTCGCATTTGATACGATATACGCAGAAGGACAGAGACGCTATATGGAGTCTCTGTCTTCTTATGCAAGGCAGTTTTTGGGGCAGGCAGAAAAACCGGATGTGGAGAGGATAGAGGGGCTTTCTCCTGCCATTTCCATTGATCAGAAATCTACCAACAGGAATCCCAGGTCAACTGTTGGAACAGTAACAGAGATATATGATTACTTCCGCTTGTTATATGCAAGGATAGGTATTCCCCATTGTCCAAGATGTGGTAAGGTCATTGAAAGACAGACTGTAGATCAGATGGTGGATGCCATACTTGAGCTAAATGAGGGCACCAAGGTTCAGATCCTTGCCCCTGTGGTAAGAGGCAGGAAGGGACGCCATGAAAAGCTCTTGCTTTCCGCCAGAAAAAGCGGCTATGTTCGTGCCATTATCGATGGAAATATGTATGAGCTTTCCGAGGATATAGAGCTTGAAAAAAATATAAAGCACAGCATAGATATAGTTGTGGATAGGCTTGTGATAAAGCCTACGGTGAGAAAGAGACTTGCGGAGTCCATAGAGAATGTGCTGAAGCTTTCTGACGGTCTCGTGACAGTGGATGTGATAGACGGTGAAGAGCTTCATTTTTCCGACAGCTTTTCCTGTCCCGATTGTGGGATCAGTATAGATGAGATAGAGCCTCGAAGCTTTTCCTTCAACAATCCTTTTGGAGCCTGTCCTACCTGTCATGGTCTTGGTTTTAAAATGGAATTCGATCCGGAGCTTGTGATACCGGATCCATCACTTTCCATCGATGAGGGTGCCATAACCGTTTTAGGCTGGCAGTCTGTGACGGATCAAAAGAGCTATTCAAGATCTGTTTTAAATGCGGTTGCAAAGCATTATAATATCAATCTTTTTAAGCCCTTTGAGGAATATACCGAGGAGGAGAAGAATATCATCCTCTATGGAACCGGAGGCGTATCCGTAAAGGTTCACTACAAGGGTCAGCGGGGCGAGGGTGTATATGATATCGCCTTTGAGGGCCTGATGAAGAATATACAAAGAAGGTATAGGGAATCTGCTGAGAGCATCAAGGAGGAATATGAGGCATTTATGTCCATCACTCCCTGTGAGGTTTGCCATGGAGACAGACTTAAGGAGACCTCGCTTCATGTGACTATCGGAGAAAAGAATATTTCTCAGATGATGGAGATGCCGGCAGGAGAGATACTTTCATATCTTGATTCCATTGAGCTTAGTGAGAGACAACACCTGATAGGTGACAGGATACTTAAGGAGATACGATCAAGGCTTCAATTCCTTCTTGATGTGGGACTTGATTATCTGGCGCTTTCAAGGGCAACCGGAAGTCTTTCCGGAGGTGAGGCTCAGAGGATCAGGCTTGCCACTCAGATCGGTTCGGGCCTTGTAGGTGTTGCTTATATCCTTGATGAGCCAAGCATCGGACTTCATCAAAGAGACAATGACAAGCTGATAGCGACCTTGAAAAAGCTCAAGGACCTTGGCAATACTCTGATAGTTGTGGAGCACGACGAGGATACCATGCTTGCTGCTGACTACATAGTGGATGTGGGACCGGGAGCCGGAGAGCATGGTGGAGAGATAGTTGTATCAGGTACTGCAAAGCAGGTTATGGCATGTAAAAAATCTTTGACCGGAGATTACTTAAGCGGTAGGAAATTTATTCCCGTTCCGGAAAAGAGAAGAAAGCCCAAGGATCACATAAAAGTTCTCGGTATGGAGGAGAACAATTTAAAGGATATAGATGTGGAGATCCCTTTGGGAGTTATGACCTGTGTGACCGGAGTATCCGGTTCAGGAAAGAGTTCATTTGTCAATGAGATACTTTATAAGAGACTTGCAAGAGAGCTTAATCGTGCAAGGATCAAGGCAGGAAAACACAAGGGTATTGAGGGTATAGAAAAGCTTGACAAGGTGATAGCTATAGATCAGTCCCCCATAGGCAGAACTCCCCGTTCCAATCCCGCTACCTATACCGGTGTTTTTGATCTTATCAGAACTCTTTTTGCGGGAACCAAAGATGCCAAGACAATGGGATATAGTAAAGGGCGTTTTAGCTTCAATGTATCGGGCGGGCGCTGTGAGGCCTGCCGTGGTGACGGTCTCATAAAGATTGAGATGCATTTTCTTCCCGATATTTATGTGCCCTGTGAGGTCTGTGGCGGAAAGCGCTATAACAGGGAGACTTTAGAGGTAAAATACAAGGGAAAGAATATCTATGATGTCCTTGATATGACAGTTGAAGAGGCCTGTGAATTCTTTGAGAATGTACCAAGCATACTAAACAAGATCATAACTCTTCGGGATGTGGGACTAGGCTATATCAAGCTTGGGCAGCCCTCTACCACCTTGTCCGGTGGTGAAGCTCAAAGGGTAAAGCTTGCAACCGAGCTTTCAAAAAGAAGCACGGGAAAGACCATATATATTCTCGATGAGCCTACCACGGGACTTCATTTTGCCGATGTTCACAGACTGGTGGATATACTTAAAAGGCTTACGGATGGTGGCAATACAGTTGTTGTTATCGAGCACAATCTTGATGTGATAAAGACAGCGGACTATATAATTGATATGGGTCCTGAGGGCGGAGTGAACGGTGGAATGGTCATAGCTACGGGAACTCCGGAGCAGGTGGCAAAGAACAAGGCTTCCTACACGGGACAGTACATAAAAAGGTATTTGGAAAAATCACCTTGTAATTGACTATAAATGTTTTTTGTAGTACCATAGGGAAGACTATAATCGGACAAGCACCGAAGATTTAGGAGGAGTTAAATAATGGACAGAAGATTGTTTACATCGGAATCCGTGACAGAGGGACATCCCGATAAGATGTGCGATCAGATATCTGATGCCATTCTTGATGAGCTTATCAAGCAGGATCCCAACAGCCGTGTGGCTTGCGAGACCTCTATTACAACAGGACTCGTTTTGGTCATGGGTGAGATTACCACCAATGGATATGTTGATATCCAGAAGATAGTTAGGAATACAGTAAAAGAGATCGGATATGATCGCGCAAAGTATGGTTTTGACGCTGAAACCTGCGGTGTGATCGTGGCTCTTGATGAGCAGAGCTCTGATATTGCTATGGGTGTTGACAAGGCACTTGAGGCCAGAGAGAATCAGATGACTGATGAGGAGATCGAGGCCATCGGAGCAGGAGATCAGGGTATGATGTTTGGTTATGCCACCAATGAGACTCCTGAGCTTATGCCTTATCCTATTGCTCTCGCTCACAAGCTTTCAAGACAGCTTTCAAAGGTGAGAAAGGATGGAACTCTTTCGTACCTTCGTCCCGATGGAAAGACTCAGGTTACTGTAGAATATGATAACGAGGGCAAGCCTTCACATATCGATACAGTAGTTCTTTCAACTCAGCATGATGAAGAGGTGACTCAGGAGAAGCTTCATGAGGATATTAAGAAGTATGTGTTTGAGCCCATTCTTCCTGCTGAAATGATCAATGATAAAACAAAGTATTTCATCAATCCCACAGGACGCTTTGTAATAGGCGGACCTCACGGAGATTCAGGTCTTACCGGAAGGAAGATCATAGTAGATACCTATGGTGGATATGCTCGTCACGGCGGTGGAGCATTTTCCGGCAAGGATCCCACAAAGGTTGACCGTTCGGCAGCCTATGCAGCCAGATATGTAGCAAAGAATATCGTGGCAGCAGGACTTGCAGAAAAGTGCGAGATACAGCTTTCTTATGCCATCGGTGTTGCAAAGCCTACCTCTATCATGGTAGATACCTTTGGAACCGGCAAGCTTTCTGATGAGAAGCTGGTTGAGATCATCAGAGAGAACTTTGATCTTCGTCCTGCAGGTATCATCAAGATGCTTGATCTTAGAAGACCTATCTATAAGCAGACAGCTGCTTACGGACATTTTGGAAGAGATGATGTTTCACTCCCTTGGGAGAATACCGATATGGCTGAAAAACTTACATCATACCTTGGTTAATGAGAGGATATACACTTATGAAGAATATGCTTAACTTTTCAAACTTCACAGCTGATGAGCTGATGACCATACTTAATATGGCATTGAAGATGAAGAAGAACCCTGATGACTATAGTGAGCTTTTGAAGGGAAAGAAGCTTTATACCCTTTTTGAGAAGACATCTACCAGAACATTTTTATCATTTACCTCCGGTATCACCGAGCTTGGCGGTACCTATTACAATCAGATCTGGGAGGATTCGAATTTTGTTCTCGGAGAGCCTATTTCGGAGCTTCGCTATGTTGGAAGAAATATGGATATCATTATGGCTCGTCTCATCAAGAACGAGACTGTTGAGATGTTTGGAGCCAATACTACAGTTCCCTTTATCAATGGCTGTGACAGCACCTGGCACCCCTGTCAGATACTTGCAGATGCTTTGACTATCTTGGAGCATTTTGGCACTTTGGAGGTTAAGCTTCTCTATATAGGTGCAAAGAACAATGTATTCAATTCACTGGTTGAATTCTTTACAAAGATGGGCAAGGGTACTCTTTACGGACTTACACCTTTGGTTAACGAGACAGCTGTTCCTGCTGATTTCTACGACAAGGCAAAGGAGACCGGATTCTATGTTGAGCTTGATCCTACCATGTCCATGGAGGAAGCAAAGAGCTATGTAAAGGATATGGATCTTCTTTATACCGATACATGGGTAGATATGGAGTTCTTCAACAATCCCGCATATAAGGAGAAGAAGGAAGAGACTCTTAAAAAGATGATGCCTTATCAGATCAACAAGGAGTTGCTTGAGGGTAGTCATGCAAAGGTTATGCATGATATGCCTATGCATGTTGGTTTCGAGATTTCTGAGGAGGTTGAGAAGGAATTCATGGAATTCATTCTTGATCAGGCAGAGAACAGACGCCACGCAGAGAAAGCTGTGATGGCTTACTTACTTGATAAAGTATTTTAATTTTAATATTTAAAGCGGTTGCTGATAAGGTAACCGCTTTTTTATGGGATAGTATGAGCTTTGATTATAAGATGTGGCTTGATATACTGGCCACGACGATTTTTATAATATTTTTTGTGTTGTCGGTGATCGCCGTAAAAAAGGTGATCAGGCAGAAGGATATAGAGGTGCCCTCGAAGCTTGGTAAAAAAACGGGACTTATAGAGGTGCTGGATGTGAATCTAGCTCTTTTGGCGGTGGTATTTCTGGTATATACACACCACTATATCTATATTCCTGTGATAGGAGTTTTTGCATTTTTCATAATGGCACTCACAAGGCTTGAGAGTGGTATGTCGGGGACGGGGATATTTGTGGGTATTTCCTATTTTCCCTATGATAGGATTGATGCCTACAAGCTCACCAATGACGATATAAACACATTTCAGATAAAGTTTCGCATTGAAAATAAATGGTATGTTATGAGATGTGATAAAAAACATCTGGGTACCGTTAATGCGATCATCAGAAGATCGGGGATCAAAAGCCAGGAGGTTATATCTGATTCCCATCAGTAAAGATTAGGAGGATTTCAAACAATGAGACATGTGATCGATCCAATGGATCTAAGCGTAGCCGAGGTAGACGAGCTTTTGGCTTTGGCTGATGACATCATCAAGGACAAGAGCCGCTATGCAGAGGTGTGTCATGGAAAGAAGCTAGCAACTCTTTTCTTTGAACCAAGTACAAGAACAAGGTTAAGCTTTGAGGCTGCTATGATGGAGCTTGGAGGAAATGTACTTGGGTTTTCCGAGGCGGCTTCTTCATCAGCGGCAAAGGGTGAAAGTGTCGGAGATACGGTTAGGGTGGTGTCCTGCTATGCTGATATCATCGCCATGAGACACCCCAAGGAGGGTGCTCCCATGATGGCTTCCATGAAGTCCTTGGTTCCCATCATCAATGCCGGTGACGGTGGACACAATCATCCAACTCAGACTTTGACTGATATACTTACGATTCACAGAGAGAAGGGTAGACTTGACAATCTTACCATAGGATGTTGCGGAGATCTGATGTTTGGACGAACGGTTCACTCGCTTATAAAGGCAATGTCCAGATATGAGAATGTGAAGTTTATACTCATTTCCCCTGAGGAACTAAAAATCCCAAGCTATATAAAGACAGAGGTACTAAAAAAACAGAATATCGAGTACGAAGAGGTGACTTCACTTGAGGAGGCTATCCCCAAGCTTGATATCCTCTATATGACCAGAGTTCAGAGAGAGCGTTTCTTCAACGAGGCTGATTATGTGCGTTTGAAGGACAGCTATATACTTGATAAAGCAAAGCTTAAGGGAGCAAGTAAAGATTTAGCGATCCTTCATCCCCTTCCAAGAGTAAATGAGATATCTACAGAGGTAGACAACGATCCCAGAGCAAAATATTTTGATCAGGCATTGAATGGCAAGTACATCAGAATGGCACTTATCATGAAGCTTTTGGGTCTTAGTATTTAAGGAGGGTTGAGAGATGACAATAGACAGTATTCAAAACGGTATCGTGCTTGACCATATCAGAGCAGGAAGAGCCATGAAGCTTTATCACTATCTTGAGCTTGACAAGCTTGACTGCACAGTGGCCATCATGAAGAATGTGAAATCCAACAAATACGGAAAAAAGGACATCCTAAAGATCGATGATGACAATGTAGATATCAATCTGGATGTGATCGGTTATATTGATCCTGACATCACCGTCAGCATCATCAAGGATGGAAAAACTATTGAAAAGAAGCAGGTGGAAGCACCTGAAAAGCTTATAAATGTGGTAAAATGTATGAATCCCCGTTGCATCACCACAACAGAGCAGGAAATTGATCAGATATTTAAGCTTACGGATCGTGCCACCAGGACATATCGCTGCGCATATTGCGAGAGTAAATTAAAGGAAAAATAAAAAATGTTTACTTTTCCTTTGTTTGTGATATAATAGAACAGATTATGAAAAATTTTTAGATGCATTTATGATGTATCTAAAGAGGTGTATTATGGAGCAATATGTTATCAAAGGTGGTACTCCGCTACTTGGCGAGGTATCGATAGCAGGCGCAAAGAATGCGGCACTTGGTATTCTGGCAGCGGCTGTTATGACCGATGACGAAGTTATAATTGAAAATGTTCCCAATGTAAGAGATACAAGGGTTTTGCTTCAGGCTATTCAGGGAATCGGAGCGAGAGTTCATTATCAGGATGAGCATACCGTTTCTATCTGTGGTAAGACCATAAAGAATGACAAGTATCTCTGTGTTGATGACGAATATATCAGAAAGATACGAGCATCATATTATCTGCTCGGAGCTCTTCTCGGAAAATATAAGCATTCTCAGGTAGCGCTTCCGGGAGGCTGTGATATAGGTATGAGACCTATCGATCAGCATACCAAGGGATTTAAGGCACTGGGTGCTCAGGTAAGTATTCATCATTCGATGATCACTGCTGAGGCAGAGCATCTTACCGGAAGTCATATCTATCTCGATGTTGTTTCTGTAGGTGCTACCATCAACATCATGATGGCTGCAGTGCTTGCTGAAGGTAAGACCACTATAGAGAATGCGGCAAAGGAGCCTCACATAGTTGATGTGGCCAACTTCCTAAACAGTATGGGAGCCAACATCAAGGGTGCCGGTACAGATGTCATCAGGATACGTGGTGTAAAGCAGCTAAAGGGAACCACTTATTCCATCATTCCCGATCAGATCGAGGCGGGTACATTTATGATGGCAGCGGCAGCTACCAGGGGAGATGTGCTTATCACCAATGTTATCCCCAAGCACTTGGAGGCTATTACCTCAAAGCTTACGGAGATCGATGCGATCGTAGAGGAATATGATGATGCGGTGAGAGTTCATTGTGAGAACAGACTTGGTTCTACCAATATCAAGACCCTTCCCTATCCGGGATTTCCTACTGATATGCAACCCCAGATGGCTGTAACTCTTGGCCTTTCTGAGGGCACAAGCATCATTACCGAGAGTATATTCGAGAACAGATTTAAGTATGTCAATGAGCTTGCCAGAATGGGAGCCAATATAAAGGTTGAGGGTAATGTTGCCATCATCAACGGAGTGAAGGGATATACCGGAGCCAATGTGATAGCGCCGGATCTTCGTGCCGGAGCCGCACTTGTTATAGCAGGGCTTGTGGCAGACGGCTATACCATCATTGACGATATTAAATATATTCAGCGAGGCTACGAGAAGTTCTCAACAAAGCTTCGTGCGCTTGGAGCTTCTATCGAGAGAGTTGAGACGGAAAAGGAGATACAGAAGTTCAAGCTAAAGACAGGATGATTTTTTCATTTCTTTTCATACAGTCCTTCTTAAACGGAAGCTCCCGTTCTGAACAAAAGAGTCAGGGCGGGAGCTTCTAATTTTACCGGCGCAAGAGTTTCTCAAGAGAAACTCTATGAGTTAGTCAAAACTAACCAAATAATCAAAAAGATCACGGATATTTTTGTGAATTTTTACTTGCTAATCTCGGTTCAATAGGGTAAAATAGCCACATAAGCAATGACAAAGACTAATAAAGGAGGAAACTGAAATGGCATTTGTTATAAACGATGGTTGCGTTATGTGCGGTGCATGTGCAAGCGCTTGTCCCGTTGGTGCTATCAGCGAGGGCGACGGCAAGTATGAGATCGATCCCGATACCTGCATCTCTTGTGGAAGCTGCGCAGGAGCTTGTCCTACCGGAGTTATCTCTGAGGGCTAAGCCGACAGATATCAAGATGTTGAAAAACCGATTCCTATCATGGGGGTCGGTTTTTTCTTTGTTGAATATAGACTTAAAGCCTTGTATAATCGTAGATGGCGGAATTCGTATTTTAGGAGCGTGGTATATATGACAAAAAAGCAAAGGGCACTTGCAATCGTAGAGCTATTAAAAAAAGAATATCCTGAGGCTTTATGCACCCTTGATTATGACGAGGCATGGAAGCTTTTGGTGAGCGTAAGGCTTGCAGCCCAATGTACTGATGCCAGGGTGAATATCGTCACAGAAAAGCTTTTTGACGTATATCCGAGCGTTGAAGCATTGGCTTTGGCTGATGTAAAGGATATAGAGGATATTGTTAAGCCTTGTGGTCTCGGACCTTCAAAGGCAAGGGATATCAGTGCTGCCATGAAGCTCCTTCACGAAAAATACAATGATCATGTGCCCGGAGATTTTGACGTGCTTTTGAAGCTTCCTGGAGTTGGGAGAAAGAGTGCTAACCTTATCATGGGAGATGTGTTCGGAAAGCCTGCTATAGTCACGGATACTCATCTTATAAGGCTTTCGAATCGATTTGGTCTGGTGGAGACCAAGGATCCAAAGAAGGTTGAGATGGAGCTTATAAAGCTTATACCTCCCGAAGAGAGCAATGATTTTTGTCATAGAGCAGTTCTTCACGGAAGGGCTTTATGTACGGCCAGAAGTCCCAAGTGTGAGGCTTGTCCCATAAGTGAAGTATGTAAAAGGGTGGGGGTATAGATAAATGGATGAAAAGGAATATTATGATATATCGGAGCTTTCCGATGTCCGTGATGAGTCTGATCAGCTTGTTGTATATGTAGATGGAAGCTATGATCACAGTATAAAAAGGTATGCTTATGGTTGTGTGTACCTCACTCCTGAGGGAGAGCTTCATACTGAATACGGCGGAGATTCCAAGGAAGAGGTTGCGGCGTCAAGAAATGTATCAGGTGAGATGTTAGGTAGTATGCATGCCGTAAAGTGGTGCATAGAAAAGGGCTATAAAAGTATAAAGATCTGCTATGATTATGCGGGTATAGAGATGTGGGCTACAGGTGGATGGAAGACTAAGAATCCTCTTACAAAGATGTATGCCGAGTATATGAAAAGGCAAATGACGAGAGTTAAGGTCACATTTCAAAAGGTGACGGCTCATACAGGGAACAAGTATAACGAGCTTGCGGATAAGCTTGCCAAGGAGGGACTTCTTGGCAATAGTGAGGACAAATGATAGATTTTTTAAAAAGATTATTTGAGAAAGATGAAGAAGACGAAGCGGGTGATATTATGAAGATAATAGTAGGGCTTGGAAATCCTACCATGCAATATAACGGAACAAGGCACAATATAGGATTTTCTGTAATAGACGAGTTGGCTGAAAGGCATGGGATCAGACTTGATGGGAAAAAGCATAAGGCGGTATTTGGAAAGGGCATGATAGGAAGCGAGAAGGTGATACTCGCCATGCCTCAGACCTATATGAATCTAAGCGGCGAGTCTGTCAGGGAGCTTTTTGATTATTACAAGGTGGATGTGGAGGATATCATAGTAGTCTATGATGATATCAACCTTGATGTGGGAAGACTTCGAGTCAGAAAGAAGGGCAGTGCCGGCGGTCACAATGGTATGAAAAATATCATAAAGCATCTTGGAAGTGAGAGCTTTCCCAGAGTCCGGGTGGGAGTAGGTGAAAAGCCGAAGCAGATGGATCTTGCAGATTATGTACTTTCAAGGTTTAAAGAGGATGAGCTCCCTCTTATCCGAGAGGGGTGCTCTGCTGCCTGTGACGCCATAGAAATGATCATAGAAAAGGATGTTGATACGGCTATGAACGCTTGTAACTGTAAGCAGCGAAGCTGCTGAAAGGTTATAAAATCTTGCAATAAAGGCGCGCAAGCGGTATAATAGACAGGATTGACTAAGCAATCATGCATATAAAATAGATAAGTATCAAGGAGTAAATTTATGAATTGGAATGCAGTATACAACGAGTGGATGACAAATCCCTATTTCGACGAGAAAACAAAGGCTGAGCTTACCTCCATCGAGGAAAATGAGGAGGAGCTTGAGGATCGTTTTTACAGAGAGCTTGAGTTCGGTACCGGTGGTCTTCGAGGAGTTATAGGAGCGGGTACCAACAGGATGAATATCTACACAGTGAGAAAGGCTACTCAGGGTCTTGCCAACTATATTAAATCTCAAAAGGGCGAGGACAAGGGTGTGGCTATCGCATTTGATTCAAGAAGGATGTCTCCTGAGTTTGCGAGAGAGGCTTGTCTTTGCCTCAATGCAAACGGTATAAAGACCTATATCTTTGACAGCCTTCGTCCCACACCGGAGCTTTCATTTGCAGTGAGAGAGCTTCACTGCATCGCGGGTATCGTGATCACTGCAAGCCACAACCCTTCAGAATACAACGGATACAAGGTGTATTGGGAGGATGGAGCACAGATCACTCCCCCTCACGATAAGAATATACTCGCTGAGGTTGCCAAGGTAAAGAGCTACGATGAGGTTTATACCATGGAGCTTGCCGATGCCATAGGAAAGGGACTTTACAACCTGATCGGCGAGGATATGGATGACAGATATATGCTGGCTTTGAAAAAGCAGAGCATTCATCCCGAGGTCATAAAGGAGATGGCCGAGGATATCAAGATAGTTTATACTCCCCTTCACGGAACAGGCAATCTGCCTGTTAGACGTGTGCTCAAGGAGCTGGGCTTTAAGAATGTATATGTGGTTGAGGAGCAGAAGCTTCCCGATGGTAATTTCCCTACGGTTTCTTATCCAAATCCTGAGGATCCCAAGGCATTTGCCCTTGCTTTGAAGCTTGCTAAGGCTGTGGATGCGGATATCATCCTCGCCACCGATCCCGATGCTGACAGATTGGGTGTATATGCCAAGGATACAAAGACCGGGGAATATGTAAGCTTTACCGGTAATATGAGCGGCATGCTGATCGCTGAGTATATACTTCGTGAGAGAAAGGCAGTAGGAACTCTTCCCGACAATGCTGCCCTTGTAAAGACTATAGTTACCACCAATATGACAGATGTTCTCTGCGAGGATTACAAGGTAAAGATGATAGAGACTCTTACAGGCTTTAAGTTCATCGGTGAGCAGATCAAGCTTTTTGAAGAGAACAATTCCTATGAGTATGTATTTGGTCTTGAAGAGAGCTACGGTTGCCTTGCAGGAACCTATGCAAGAGATAAGGATGCCTGTGTCGCCGTGATGATGCTTTGCGAGGTAGCAGCCTGGTACAAGAAGAACGGCAAGACTCTTTGGGATGGCATGCTTGATATCTATGGTAAGTACGGCTTTTTCCGAGAGGATCTTAAGACCATTACTTTAAAGGGCATAAACGGCGCCGAGCAGATAAAGGCGATCATGGAGAAGCTTAGAAGTAATCCGCCAAAGACCATAGGAGGTATCTCTGTAAACGAGCTTCGTGACTACAGTACATCTATCGGAAAGAAGCTTGAGGACGGAAGTGAGTATGAGCTTGCTTTACCTAAGTCTAATGTGCTCTATTTTGATATGGCCGATAACTGTTGGTGCTGTGCAAGACCTTCGGGAACCGAGCCAAAGATCAAGTTCTATATAGGAGTGAAGGCCGGAAGTCTTGAAGAAGCTGATGAGCTTCTTAAGAAGGTTACAGGCGACCTTATGGATTTGGTAGAGGGATAAAAGATTAAGAGTAATATGGTATATATGTTAGCTTGAAATTGCTGTATGACTTGAAGGTGTACCTATGGCAGATTCGAAGAATAATCACAAAAGAATAAAGAAATTTGGACTGCTGCAGATTGGAGTATGCGTGTTCTGCTGTATAGCTTTTCTGTTCTTGGTTTTTCTCAATTTCAGAGAGCTTTTTCAGGTGAGCATGGATAATGTTTATAGGAACTGCGAGAACAATTATCTGAGTGTTTCTGCTGAGCTTGACAGATATCTATTAACTGCTGATGATACTATTTCCACTGTTTGCCGGGAGATCGAGAGGATGCAGGCAAAGGGTGCTGATAATGATGCCATCAGAGATTATCTGGAGTGGGAAAGCACGAAGATAGATAAGACCCTTGCTGAGAATTCTACAGGTGTTTACGGTTATATCAATGATGAATATATTGATGGAACGGGATGGACTCCGGAGGAGGGCTTTGTAGCAAATGAACGCCCCTGGTACAAGGATGCTGTGGAACGAGAAGGAAAGGTGGCTCATGTTTCTCCCTATCTTGATGTAAAAACCGGTGATATAGTGATCACCATAAGTAAGCTTTTGTCAGACGGCTATAGTGTAGTGGCCTTGGATCTTAAGACCACAAGGCTTCAGGAGATCGTGTCTGAGATCACATCCATGGAGGGCTACAATGAGGATGGGATGAATGATTCCTATTATGATAGCAGTTCTCTTTTCCTGATTGATAAGGCGGGAAGTGTTGTAGTTCATTCCAAAAAGGATGAACAGCAAAAGGACTATCTTCATGATAGTGACAAAGAGACTCAATATGTGGTTCGTAGAGTTATTGAGGAAGGCAAGGTTGGCTTTGTCGCTGGAACAGGCAATTCAGAAACTGTATGCATGGTAGGAGAGCTTAATGATGAGTGGTATCTCTTTTCAATGCTTTCATTTGAAGAAGTATTTAGCCATACTCTTAAGGTTTTATGGATCTCAATGCTTGTGGGAGCCCTTGGAAGTGTAGGGATCATTTTCATCATAATCAGTCTTGCGATCAGAAGATACAGGGCGGAATCCCTAAATCAAAAGGTCAATTCCATAGCCGGTATATACCTGACTATGCAGCAGATATATTTAAATGACAATACATTTGATACCATCAGCTGTGAATCGAAGGCTCTTAAGGCTATCATGAAGGGAAGACATAAGCAGGCTGCCGAAGTCAATGCCGAGGCCTTTGACAGGTTCACGGATGAGAGATCAAAGGAGAATATGGCGGAGTTTGCAAGGCTTGATAATCTGCCTGAGAGAATGGGAGAGGACAGTGTCCTAACCGCTGAGTTTATGGATAGTAGGGGACTTTGGTGTCGTGCCCGTTATATAGAGACAGAAAGAGACGAGAGTGGAAAGGTTTCAAGTGTTCTTCTCGTTGTAGAGAATATTGATAAAGAGAAGCGTGACAGAGAGCATCTTCGTTATCTTTCGGAGACTGATCGCATGACAGGTATCAACAATCGAGGAAGTGGTGAGAGCAAGATCAGGGATTATCTTGCCGAGGGAAAATCAGGTATGTTCATCCTTCTCGATGTTGATAAGTTCAAGGATATAAATGATCGATTTGGTCATGGTGTGGGCGATAAGGCACTCATTTCCCTTGCCAATGCAATGAAGACGACCTTTAGGGAAAGAGATGTGATCATGCGTTTAGGTGGAGATGAATTTGCCGCTTATGTGCCGACCATCTGTGATGAGGCGGCTGCCGAGCCTGTTATGAACCGCTTTTTCGCCAATATAGATAAGATCGATATAGAGGAGCTGATGTATCGTCCTGTAAAGGTGAGTGTGGGTGCTGCCTTCTACTGTGATGATGATAAGTTCACCTTTGAGGAGCTATATAGAAGAGCCGACGAAGGAACCTACAACAGCAAGAAGCATAAGGGCAATTATGTGACCTACTATAAAGGCGAGAGCGAGTAATAACTTGACAAATATTATTTATGCTTGCATAATGAAACGAAATGACAATATAAGGAGCAAAGATTATGTACGAAAAGGTTTCAACCGACATGAATTTCGTTGATCGTGAGAACAAGGTTCTCAAGTTTTGGAACGACAACGAGATATTTAAGAAGAGTATCGACACAAAGGAAGGCATGCCCTCCTACACATTTTTTGACGGACCTCCTACGGCCAATGGAAAGCCCCACATAGGACATGTCCTTACCCGTGTTATCAAGGATATGATACCAAGATACAAGACTATGAAGGGACACAGCATTGTAAGAAAGGCCGGATGGGATACTCATGGTCTTCCCGTTGAGCTTGAGGTTGAAAAGCTTCTCGGTATAGATGGAAAGGAGCAGATCGAGGAATACGGTTTGGATCCCTTTATCCAAAAATGTAAAGAAAGCGTATGGAAATATAAGGGTATGTGGGAGGAATTCTCCGGCAAGGTTGGTTTCTGGGCCGACATGGATGATCCTTATGTTACCTACCATAATGATTTTATCGAGTCTGAATGGTGGGCTTTAAAGCAGATCTGGGATAAGGGCCTTTTATACAAGGGCTTTAAGATCGTGCCCTATTGCCCTCGTTGCGGTACCCCTCTTTCATCACACGAGGTAGCACAGGGCTATAAGCTTGTAAAGGAGCGCTCAGCTATCGTTCGCTTTAAGGTGATCGGTGAGGATGCTTATTTCCTTGCATGGACCACCACACCCTGGACACTTCCTTCCAATGTGGCGCTCTGCGTGAATCCTGAGGAGACATATGTAAAGGTGAAGGCAGCAGACGGTTATACCTATTATATGGCAAAGGCTCTTCTTGATACTGTGCTTGGTAAGCTTTCTGAGGATGGTAAACCCGCTTATGAGATCCTTGAGACCTATGTAGGTACTGATCTTGAGCATAAGGAATATGAACCCCTCTTTGCATGTGCAGGTGAGTCTGCAGCAAAGCAGAAAAAGAAGGCGCATTTTGTTACCTGTGACAGCTATGTTACTATGTCAGACGGTACGGGTATCGTACATATAGCACCTGCCTTTGGTGAGGATGATGCCAATGTTGGAAGAAAGTATGATCTTCCATTTGTTCAGTTTGTTGACGGCAAGGGTAATATGACCGAGGAGACTCCCTTTGCGGGACTCTTTGTAAAGGATGCGGATCCCAAGGTTTTGGTTGACCTTGAAAGCCGTGGACTTCTTTTTGATGCTCCTAAGTTTGAGCATGATTATCCTTTCTGCTGGAGATGCGACACACCGCTTATCTACTATGCAAGAGATTCGTGGTTTATAAAGATGACAGAGGTCAGAGACGACCTTGTAAAGAATAATGATACTGTAAACTGGATCCCTGAGTCTATCGGAAAGGGACGTTTCGGAGACTGGTTAAAGAATGTTCAGGACTGGGGTCTTTCAAGAAACCGTTATTGGGGTACTCCTCTTAATATCTGGGAGTGTGAGTGCGGTTGCCGTCATTCCATCGGCTCTATTGAAGAGCTAAAGTCTATGAGTGACAACTGCCCTGACGAGATCGAGCTTCACAGACCGTATATCGATGCTGTGACTATTAAGTGTCCCGATTGCGGCAAGGAGATGCATCGTGTACCTGAGGTAATAGACTGCTGGTTCGATTCAGGTTCTATGCCCTTTGCACAGTGGCATTATCCCTTTGAGAACAAGGATATCTTTGAAAAGCAGTTCCCTGCTGACTTTATCTCAGAGGCAGTGGATCAGACCAGAGGTTGGTTCTATTCATTGATGGCTATTTCAACTCTGCTCTTTAACAAGGCCCCCTATAAGAATGTCATCGTACTCGGTCATGTTCAGGATAAGGACGGACAGAAGATGAGTAAGTCAAAGGGTAACGCTGTTGATCCTATGGAGGCACTCAACAAGTATGGTGCTGATGCTATCCGTTGGTATTTCTATACCAATTCGGCTCCCTGGCTTCCCAACCGTTTCCACGAGGATGCCGTTATCGAGGGACAGAGAAAGTTCATGGGCACACTATGGAATACCTATGCCTTCTTCGTTCTTTATGCCGATATAGATGAATTTGATCCTACGAAGTATGAGCTTGACTACGAGAAGCTTTCTGTAATGGATAAATGGTTGCTTTCAAGACTCAATTCAGCTGTGAAGGCAGCAGATGGCAACCTTGCGGATTACAAGATACCCGAGGCCTGCAAGGCTCTTTCGGAGTTTGTAGATGAAATGAGTAACTGGTATGTAAGAATAGGCCGTGAGCGTTTCTGGGCAAAGGGTATGGAGCAGGATAAGATCAATGCATATATGACTCTTTATACTGCACTTGTTACCATATCAACTGCAGCAGCTCCCATGATCCCCTTCATGACAGAGGATATCTATCAGAATCTCGTAAGAAGATTTTCTGATTCAGCTCCGGAGTCTATACATTTGACAGATTATCCTGAGGTTGTTGATGCATTTATCGATAGTGAGCTTGAGACCAATATGGGCGAGGTGCTCCGTATTGTTGAGAAGGGTCGTGCTGCAAGAAATACAGCAAATATCAAGAACCGTCAGCCTATTGGAAAAATGTATGTTAAGGCTGAGAAGACTGTTCCTGAGTTCTTTATCGAGATCATCGAGAATGAGCTGAATGTGAAGAGCGTTGAATTTACTGATGATGTTTCAGCATTTACAACATATACCTTCAAGCCTCAGCTTCGTACTGTAGGACCTAAGTATGGAAAGCAGCTTGGTGGCATCAGAGAGTATCTTGCAAATGTTGACGGCAACAAGGCATACGCAGATCTCAAGGCAAAGGGTGCTATAAAATTTGATGTGGACGGTGTCGAGGTTTCTCTTTCCGAGGAGGATCTGCTTATCGATACCGGAAAGATAGAGGGCTTTGTAACAGAGGCTGACAATTATGTAACTGTGGTACTCGATACCAATCTTTCGGAAGAACTCCTTAATGAGGGCTTCCTTCGTGAGGTTATCTCAAAGGTTCAGACCATGAGAAAGGATTCGGGCTTTGAGGTAACAGACAGGATTACCATTTTCATCGAAGGCAATGATAAATTGGCTGATATACTGAAGGCTCAGGAGAATGAGTTAAAGGGTATCGTGCTTGCTGATGAGGTGAAGTATGGCGAGACCACAGACAATTCCAAGGAATGGAATATCAACGGCGAGAAGGTAAGTATTGGAGTAAAGAAGAACTAATATGATATAACTTGTCATTAGAGAAAGTGGGGTGTTTCTATGGCAAATTTTGCTGATATTATCGGACATGAGGATATCATACAGCATTTTAAGATGAGTATTGAGAGGAATATGGTGAGCCATGCCTATATCATAAATGGTGAGAAGGGTTCGGGAAAGAAGACTCTTACCAAGGTTATAGCGAAGACCTTGGAGTGTGAGAGCGGTGATCCTGATGCCTGTGATAATTGCCATTCCTGTAAGCAGGCTGATTCGGGTAATCATCCCGATATCAAGTGGATCACCCACGACAAGCCCAATCTTATCAGTATAGATGAGGTGAGGGAACAGATAAACGATGATATCATCAAGAAACCCTATACTGATGGCGAATATACAAGCAGATATAAGATCTATATAGTAAATGATGCGCATCTGTTGAATCCGCAGGCTCAGAATGCTCTTCTAAAGACTATTGAAGAGCCTCCTGAGTATGCCATCATTTTCCTTCTGACCAACAATTTAGACAAGCTTCTTCCTACCATCGTTTCACGTTGTGTGGTACTTAATATGAAGCCTGTCAGAGAGATGGATGTGATCAATTATCTGACCACGGTTTTAAATGTACCCGAGGAGCAGGCTTATTTCTCTGAGAGATTTGCTTTCGGAAATCTGGGCAAAGCCGTAAGGCTTGCTACCTCAGAGAATTATAAAGAGATAAGGGATACCACAGTACGTCTGCTTCGTCAGATCTACAATATGGAAACCGAGGATATTCTTGCAGTGGCGAAGAGGCTTTCGGATTATCGCTTGGATATGCAGGATCTGATGGATATCATGCAGATGTGGTACAGGGATATCTTGATGTTCAAGATCACCAATTCCCCGAATCAGCTGGTATTCAAAGACGAGTACACTGCTATGAAGAAGCAGTCTGCTCATATTTCCTACGAGGGAATAGACAATGTCATAAAGGCATTGGACAAGATGAAGCTTAGACTTGAGGCAAATGTCAATTTTGACGTGGCCATGGAGCTTCTCTTGATGACAATAAAGGAGAATTACAATGGTTGAGGTTATAGGAGTTCGTTTTAGGGAGAATGGTAAGATATACTATTTCGACCCCAAGGACTTTAACGTAGAGGTGGGACAGCATGTCATAGTTGAGACCATCAGAGGAGTTGAGTACGGAAAGGTTGTGCTTGGCAGAAGGCAGATAGACGATCAGAAGATTGTTTCTTCACTAAAGCCTATCATCCGCGTCGCAACACCCCAGGATGACAAGAGGAATATAGAGAACAAGGAAAAGGCGAAGGAGGCATATACTATATGTCTTGACAAGATCGCAAAGCGCGGTCTGAAGATGAAGCTCATTGATTCAGAATATACATTTGACAACAACAAGGTGCTTTTCTACTTCACTGCAGATGGAAGGATAGATTTCAGGGAGCTTGTAAAGGATCTGGCAGCAGTATTCAGAACAAGGATAGAGCTTAGACAGATCGGAGTGAGAGATGAAACGAAGATCGTGGGCGGTATCGGTATCTGCGGAAGAGAGCTTTGCTGCCACAAGCATTTGTCCGACTTTGCACCTGTATCCATCAAGATGGCGAAGGAACAGAATCTTTCCTTAAACCCCACCAAGATTTCCGGAGTGTGCGGAAGACTTATGTGTTGTCTAAATCATGAGCAGGCCACCTACGAATACCTTAACGAGAAGCTTCCCAATGTGGGAGATATAGTAAAGACCAAGACCGGTATAAAGGGTGAGGTCAATTCCGTATCCGTTCTTCGCCAAAAGGTAAAGCTTGTAGTGACTGATGATAACGGAGACAAGGAGATTCAGGAATTCTCTGTGGATGAGCTGAATTTCAGACCTAAGAAGCGTCGTGACAAATTTGACGGCTTGGATGACAAGGAGCTTAAAAAGCTCGAGGCTTTGGAGCGTCAGGAGGGCAGGTCTAAGCTTGACAATGATTGATGTACCTCTTTATGAAAATGAGAGAATAGATGATCTTCAGCTAAATGGACTGCATATTATTCAGAATACTATGGGCTTCTGTTTCGGAGTTGATGCTGTACTCCTTTCCGACTTTTGCAAAGATAGGATAGGAAAGGGTGCGAAGGTCTTGGATATGGGGACAGGTACGGGAATCATCCCTATACTCCTTACAGAAAAGACTAAAGCATCCTATTTTACCGCTATTGATATACAGGAGCAATGTGTTGATATGGCAACTCGGAGCGTTCTTATGAACGGTCTTTCTGATAGGATGGATGTGCGTTTGTGTGACATAAAGGCAGCAGGAGATACATTTCCTGCTGCTTCTTTTGATGTGATCACCACGAATCCCCCCTATATGATAGCTGATCATGGGCTATTAAATCCCAACGAGCCGAAGAATATCTCAAGGCATGAGATACTTTGTGACCTAAAGGATATAGTGTCAAATTCAGCGAAGCTACTTTGTCCCGGTGGAAGGCTTTTCATGATACATAAGCCCTTTAGACTGGTAGAGATATTTGAGGCTATGAGAGAAAATAAAATCGAGCCCAAAAGGATGCAGCTTGTGCATTCCTATATCGATAAGGAGCCGACCATGGTAATGATAGAGGGCATAAGAGGCGGCAATCCAAGACTTAAGATAGAGCCACCCATAATAATGTATAAAAGAGAAGAGGAGAATAAATAAATGTTAAAGACAGTGATACTTGCGGCGGGTAAGGGAACAAGGATGGAATCGGAGCTTCCTAAGGTTGTGCATGAAGCAATGGGTGAGATGATGGTAACCCATGTGATAAATGCAGCGGTTGCTGCGGGCTCAAAGGATATCTGCCTTGTGGTAGGCCATCAGGCAGAGCTTGTAAAAAAGAAGGTGGAGGACAGATTCACAGAGCTTTCTCTTCGTTTTGTTGAACAGACTGAACAACTTGGAACCGGCCATGCCGTAAAATGCGCAAAGGATTTTATCGGAGATGAAGGTGATGTGATGGTTCTTTGTGGAGATACACCGCTTATTACGGCGAAAACCCTTAAAAAGCTCTATGATGAACACAAGAAATCAGGAAACGGCGCAACAGTACTGACAGCAGTTCTTCCTGATGCCACCGGCTATGGTAGGATCATCAGAGACAAGGATGGATTTCTTGAAAAGATCGTTGAACAAAAGGATGCCACTCCTGAGGAAGCAGCTGTTAAAGAGATCAACTCAGGAATGTATGTGTTTAATTCGAATGCTCTTTCAAGGGCTCTTTTGATGCTAAACAACGACAATGCCCAAGGGGAATATTATTTAACCGATACCCTTGAGATCATTAAGAATGAGATAGGTATGAAGGTAGGAGCTGTTGCCTCTGATGATCTTGATGATATAAAGGGTGTGAATACAAAGGCTCAGCTTAAAGAGGCTGAGGATATTATGAAGGCAAGGTGACATTTTTTCGGCCCTGAATAGCTACGAAACAGGAATATAACGGACATCCTTATGAAGATATTATGTGTGATGACAGGCGGAACCATCGGCTCCGCAATAAGTGACAATTTGATAGACACCAGTAAAAATGCAGAGGGTGAGATAGGTAGGCTAATACGCTCCTATGATGTTGAAGCGGACATTGTGAGTCCTTATACCATATTAAGTGAGAATTTAAGCCTTTCTCATGTTCTTGCTTTGGCTGCCTGCATAAAAAAGAATATAAGAAGGGAGCATGTTGGTGTTCTTGTGACCCATGGGACTGATACTCTTCAATATACTGCAGCCGGGCTTTTTTATCTTCTTGAAGGACTTAGTATACCGGTGGTCCTGGTATCAGCAAATTATGTATTATCTGATAAAAGGTCAAATGGAGTAGCGAACCTTTCAGGTGCTTTGGAATTTTTGAAAACCGAGCATGCTCCCGGGGTATTCATAGCCTACAAAAACAATGTTACACCTGATGGAAAATACACGGAAGGACTTATTAAGGCATCTCCGGTAGTTCTTTATAATGCAGAGAGAACCCTTGCTCACATGGCTTATTCAGATGCTCTTACTTCTCTGCCTCCCGAGGATGTAAAAAAGATCGAAGACCCCGAGGCAAAGAGACAGTTCATCAGCAACAAGGATATCTTTTCTCAGGTATTTGATGAAATGATAAATGAAAAGCTTTCGGGACTTTTTGAGCTTTCCGATGATGAAATCGTAAATGCGATAAAGAAGCTTAAGCGAAGGAAAACAGGTCCTCTTTTCTTCCATATACATCCGGGAATGTATTATCCCACACCGACTCCGGATATGGGAGCGATACTTATAGAGACATATCATTCGGGCACTCTCCCCATGGATAGCGAGGCCTTCAGAGTTTTTCTTCGAAGTGCCAAGAATTATGAACTACCTGTATTTCTTGCAGGCTGTAGGGAGTATGAAGACCTTTACGCAAGTACAAGAGATTATGAAAGTGAGGGACTTCACATATTAAAAAAAGCATCCCCCTTGGCGATGTATATGAAGCTTTCACTTTGTCTGCTTTTTGGACTGGATCCGGTTATATACATGTAAAAAAGCTGTGGCTTTCACGCCACAGCTTTTTTGCTTTATAGTCTTTATTCAGCTGCAGGAACCTCAGATGTGCAGTGTGAGCACTTGGTTGCCTTGATGGGAATCTCTTCTAAGCAGAAGGGACATTTTCTTGTAAGAGGAGCAGCCTCCTCTTCTTTCTTCTTTCCGATAGTCATCATCTTGTTTACTGCCTTTAACAGACAGAAGAGTATAAGTGCGATGATGAGGAAATTGATGACTGCTGAAAGGAATGCGCCATAGTTGAACTCAACATCGCCTACAGAAAATGATCCGGCTGCAACTAAGATCTGACCGGTCTCGGGATCCTTCTTTGCACCTCCGGTTATAAGACCGATAAGAGGGGTGATGAAGCTGTCGGTAAGTGCTGTTACGATATTTCCAAATGCAGCACCGATGATAACACCGATAGCCATGTCCATTACATTACCCTTAAGGGCGAATTCCTTGAACTCTTCTAAAAATTTCTTCATGGTTCATATGCCTCCTGATGATATAGTTTTGTGTTTATACACCCCTTTACTTTACTCCATTATAGGATTTTCTGCAAGGGGGTTTTTGTTCATCCCTTTAATGAAAGGGGGTGGGTCTTTTGGTGAAAATGAATCAGAGCAAGATATCCGTTGCTTATATTAAGAGATATATCTCCCACCCTTATTTTTCTATTGTCAATACTTGTAACGTGAGACCAGTTTACGATGCAGCCTTGATGGATCTGTATGAAATGTGTGGGATCCAACTGTGACTTTAGGTGCTTTAGGCTCGAATGGGTGCTGTACTTGGAACTCTTGGTGAAGATCCAGGCCATATTTCCGGACTTTTCGATGTAGAAGATTCCTGAGGTTGCCAGATAAACAGTCCGTCCGTTTGATTTTACGGGAATTCTTGCAGTATCGGGAGATGATAGAGAAACAGAATAGACTATAAGCGGTATGGTGCGGTCGAGAGCCTTTTCCAAGGATCTATACATAATGGGTTTGGCAATATAGCTTGAAGCACCGCAATCCAATATGTCATAGGTTAGGCTTTTATCGGTATGAGCAATGATGAATTGCGTCCTCGAATTAAGGTTTTGGATATGATGTATGAAGGCAGAGCAGTCACTGACTGTTGAATAATCCACAATAAAGATATTGAACTCGTAGAATCTGATATCATTTTCCAATTCATCAGGATCATTGAAGTAATGGGGTGCAAAATATATATCGTGCATTTTTGAATATTCGTTCAAAATCGAAATGATATGGGAATAATGATTCCTATCTCTATCTATAACCGCCAATCCAAAATTCTTATACATATGATCCCTCCATGCACCTACATCCTCATATACTCAAAATGGCGAGTATTCAGAGCTACAGCAAATTGTTACAATTACATGATGTTGGGGTAAAAAATAATTTTTCCCCCAACTGATACCACGGATTGCTCCGCTGCTTTGCAACTCCCGCAATCCTGGTATCATTACATTTTGATGATAGCACAATTTTATAGTATTTCAAGGAATCTGTGACATTTGGGGGTAAAAAAAGTGACATGCAACTTTTAGTTGCACGTCACTAATATGAAAGTTATCACCAAAAACACCCCCAAATGTCACCAAAGTATTGATTTCTACAAACAAGAGGTTTAGACTTGGGTGCACATCAAAGGGTTGCCAGAGTTTCGATGGCGTCCTTCTTGATCATAGTGATGTAGTGTTCCTTGAAATAATAAGGAGTAGCGTAAGCTGCTTTGATCCTCTCGCCATATTCGGCCATAATGCTTATGACACTGGCAAGCTTGTCATTCTTCTCCTTGTAATCGAGAACCAGGTAATATTTTTTCTCGTCGGGATGCTTAAAGAGTCGGCTTCCGCCATTGTACATACGGCGGGAGAGTATGGCTGCCTTGATGATCTCATCAAGATCCTTGAAGCAATATATAGTAAAGTTTCCGCTATCCTCCGGTTCTGCCTCAGCTTTTTTCTTCTTGGAGTCTGATTTATCCGGAGTATCTCCAAAGGGAAGATATTTTTTCGAATCCGGATTCTCAGCAAGAGATGCGATAGCGTCTAAGGCATCTCCGATAAGAGAACGAAGGTGAGATCCCAGTTCCTCCGGAAGGATGTTCATGACCCCGTCTTCGTTATCTTCGAAATCCTCTCCGTTTATGGGTGGATTGGTAAAGCTTGAGAATCTGGTATCAAGCTCTTCGGGATCTTCAACCTTGGTGATTATCAATATAAGGCAATCCTTTGAAACCGGAATGGCTTCGATCATCAAAGGATCATTGTCAACTTCAAAGCCCAGCTCATCATATGCCTTTTCCATCATCTCCGCAAAAAGCTCCTTGGCTTTGTCTGAGCCATAGGCAAGCTCGGAAAGCATGATCTGCTTTTCCTGGAGATCGGCACGGTTGAGGATGCAGCGTATTTTATTGTCACTTAATCTTTCAAGCTTCATAAATATCCGCTCCTTTCAAAAAAGGGTATCAATACAAGTTTATCACAAATTAGCGGCTTGTAAAGAGAAAAGTGAAGAAAAAAATGATAAGATCGGGAATACGGCTCTAAACAAGTGCTTCGCAGGCAGGGCTGATCCCGTATTATATACATTTTCCGCGCCCACGGAAAAGTAAAACATCACAAGAGAGTATAAGGGTGGAGGTGATATATGATATAACAATTGTTTGTTTTTTTATTCATTTGTTGCAATAGTTGGAAGGCTCGATCTGTGTAATGAGCAAAAAAACTAAATCGTACGAATTTAGATCGATGGCCTTCGGAAAACACTTTTTTTTGGAATTACGAGACCGCGGGAGGACAGTAAATGCTGTCTTCTCGTTGGCGTGTCTTTGAAATATAGATTAAAATGTGTTATACTGTATTACGTTTTTGAGAGGTAAGTATGGAAACAAGGATAATTAAATGCGATCCTGACAATTTTATACCGGAGGTAATAGAGTCTGCGGCATCGGCGATCAAGGCCGGCGGATTGGTGGCATTTCCTACGGAAACTGTTTATGGTCTTGGAGGAGATGGTCTTCTTTCATCAGCATCAAAAAAGATATATGCGGCGAAGGGGAGACCTTCAGACAACCCACTGATCCTTCATATTGCAGATAAAGATAGTGTCTATGCGTTGGCTTTGGAGGTCCCTGAAAAAGCGGTAAAGCTGATGGATGAATTTTGGCCGGGTCCATTGACCTTGGTTTTTAAGAAAAGGGATATAGTGCCCTATGAGACCACCGGAGGACTTGATACGGTAGCCATCAGGATGCCATCACACCCTGCAGCATTGGAGCTTATCAGACAGTCGGGATGCCCTATTGCGGCACCCTCCGCGAATGTATCGGGAAGACCGAGTCCATCGAAGGCATCCCATGTAGCGGATGATCTTTCGGGAAGGATAGATTATATCATTGATGGTGGGGAGACGGATATAGGCATTGAATCCACCATAGTTGATATGACGGGAGATATACCCATGATATTAAGGCCCGGATATATCACCTTGTCTATGCTAAAGGAAGTGGTTGGTGATGTGGATATCGATCCCGCGGTAAAGGGTGATGATATAAAGGCAAGACCCAAGGCACCGGGCATGAAATATACCCATTATGCGCCGAAGGGTGAGATGACCATTGTTGAGGGTGAGGGAAAAAAGGTTTCTCAAAGGATCAATGAATTGGTCATGGAAAAACAGAGCGAGGGCTTTAAGTGTGGGGTTCTTGCAAGCGCGGAAATGTATGAAAGCTATGAGGCCGATGTGGTTTTGAAGGTTGGTTCAAGACTTGAGCCCGTGACTATTTCTGCGGGACTTTATAGTGTTCTTCGAGAGTTTGACGATCTTGGAGTTCAGTATATATTTAGCGAATCGTTTTCCGGCGAGGGTCTTGGAAATGCCATAATGAACAGGCTTCTAAAGGCTGCCGGACATAGAGTTATAGAGGTATAAAGGTAATAGAGGTTTGGTAACTATTCACTACAGCTCTGAACACTTGCTGTTCAGAGCGTGTTAAGATATGACGCAGGAGGGCATCTCGCTCCACTTTGCGAAGCAAAGTCTCTAAATGAGCGAGATGCTCGTAACTGGAAGCAACGAAGTTGATGAACAGTTACGAGGTTTGACATCTACGAAAGGAGAAATAAAATGATAGCACTTGGATGTGATCAGGGAGGCTTTGCTCTTATGCAGCAGGTAAAGGCTCACCTTGACGAGAGAGGAATTGAATACAAGGATTTCGGTACCTACAGCGAGGCATCGGTTGACTATCCTGAGTATGGAAAGAAGGCGGCAATGGCTGTTGCTTCAGGTGAATGCGACAAGGGTATAGTTATTTGCGGAACAGGTATCGGTATATCTATTGCGGCAAATAAGATAAAAGGTATACGTGCTGCTCTTTGCCATGATACATTTTCCGCAAAGATGACAAGACTTCATAACGACGCAAATATCCTTGCTATGGGAGGCAGAGTTATAGGCTATGGATTGGCTCTTGATGTGGTGGATGCCTTCCTTGATACGGAGTTTTCGAACGAGGAAAGACATGTAAGAAGAATAGGGCAGCTGGAAAACTAAAAAAGATAGACGAAAAGCGCAAAAAATGGTATAATGAACGATGTGTGACTGTCCATTTTTTGCGTTTTTTAATATTATGCAGGATTGCGGGAGCTGCAAAGCAGCGGAGCAATCCGTGGTATCAGTTGGGGGCAAAAGAATGATGGAAGATGAAAAAGAGAAAAAACGTAAAGACAGGCTCGAGGTTTCAAGAGCATTTTCAATGGTGGTGCACGTAGGAATTACCATGCTGGTGTCGATTTTTATATGCTTGGCTATCGGCATTTGGGTTGATAAGACCTTCCATGCGAATGTCACCGTGTTTTTTATTTTTTTCGGTGTGGTCAGTGGTTATTGCTCAGCATTTTCCACACTTACGACTTTTTTTAAGGGGAAGGCAGAAAAGAGTGAATTGCTCGAAAGGATAGAGGAGCTTGCAGATGAAGAAGCTGATGATGAAGATATACAAGGTGAATGATGTGCTCCTTGGTCTGCTAATAGGGCTGTTCCTTTACTTCATCCTGATAAGTCTTATCGGTGTGTGGTTTGCTGAAAATAAGGCGGGCTATGTGCTTAGTACATTTATCGGGACATTTACTGCGATGTTAATTTCGTGTCATATTTACTGGACCTTGGATCGCGCCTTTGAAAAGCCTGAAGGACAGGGATCGAGATTCGTGCTTATCAGATCTATGGGCAGGATATTCGTAATGTTTCTTGTATCCTTTTTGGGACTTATGGTTCCGGTACTATCCTTTGCGGGTGTGGTGATCGGAATGCTTGGTCTTAAGGTGTGCGCACTTTTTGAGCCGTTGGTATCAAGATGCATATTAGACAGATTTTTTAAGGAAGATAATAACATAGAGGCTTGACCTCTGTGTGTTATAGAAGAAAAGTAACTGTTCACTAAAGCTTTGAACTCTTACGAATGAAAGCGAAATGGTATTATTTCGTTTAAAATACACTACGAAGGGAGAGTGGATGTATGGAATTTATTTTAGCCGGTATTGGTACAGGGGTTACCACTATCGGCAGGACTTATTTGCCGGCGGCAGATGAGCAGGAAGTGGATTTCTTTATACACAAGCTGGTAAAGATGCCATTTCAATTGTTTGGACAGGATGTCTACCTGACCACAACCAATGTGTGTACACTTATAGTGATGACAGCGATACTTATTTTCGCTATCTGTGCTCACAGGAAGTTGAAAAAGGCAGAGGATGTCCCGGGCACGTTTCAGAATATCATAGAGATATTGGTTGAGGCTTTAGACAATCTCGTGGATGGCTCCATGGGAGAACACAAGAAGAAATATGTCAACTATATGGGAACCATATTACTTTTCATATTCTTGGCCAATACCTCGGGCTTATTCGGACTCAGACCGCCGACAGCGGATTATGGAACTACGTTCTGCTTAGCGATCATCACGTTGACGATGATCCAGTATCAGAACATCAAGTGCAACAAGTTCAAGGCCTTTACAAGTCTCTTTGAGCCGTTGCCCATTCTGTTCCCCAGTAACCTGATCGGAGAGTTTTCGTGTTTGATATCACTGTCATTGCGTCTCTTCGGAAATATCATGGCAGGAACGGTAATGCTTGCACTGTTCTATGGATTGCTCCCCACGGTAGTAACAATAGCAATCCCCAGTGCACTTCACATATACCTGGATCTCTTCTCAGGAGCGATACAGGCATACGTATTCACAATGTTAACGATGACATTTATTTCACAAAAAATGGAGGGGTAACACCAGCGGACCAAAGAGGACAAAAATGCGCTTGCGCATTTTTTGGCAGATTTGGGACGCGCCCCCGACATGAGCACGTCGCACGAGAGTGCAGAGTGCGAATGGCGGGAGAATTGCGAGAGCACGAAGTGCGGAGCA
>JAFYAS010000038.1 GCA_017540605.1 Lachnospiraceae bacterium
CGGAGCGACTTTTTTCTCTTTTCTTCACACTTTAGAAACAATTAGATGTTATCATAGAGTATCTTTAACTATTAGAGGAATTAAATATGCAGATAAATAACACCAACAATTCAATATACGGCGATCAGATATTAAGAATGCAGGCGGTACTTAATAATATCATCACCGAGATCGATCTTTTCAGAGAAAGTGCCAAGGCGGCAGGTCTTGATGATCCTATCGAGCATTGCCACGGTCGTATAAAGTCTGAGGAGAGCATGAGAGAGAAATTAAGGAAAAAGGGGCTTCCTGAGACTGCAGACTCGGCACTGAATGTTGTTCATGATGCCATCGGTATCAGGATAGTATGTGCATTTATAGATGATGTTTATAAGACCAAGGATTACCTGGTTGGACTTCCCGACTTTCAGTTGATACGCGAGAAGGACTATATAAGAAATGTAAAGGATAACGGATATCGCAGCTATCACCTGATCCTTCGTTACAGAGATATGTATTACGTAGAGATTCAGATCAGAACCATTTCCATGGATACCTGGGCAGCACTTGAGCATCACTTAAAATATAAGAAGAAGATCACGGGAAATGAGCAGCTGATCGTAAACGAGCTTAAAAGATTGGCAGACGAGCTGGCATCAACAGATCTTTCTATGCAGACGATAAAGAATATGATATATGAGGTATAGCTTATGAAATTATTATTGGCAGAGGATACTAATGATTTAAATAAGGTTATAAAGGCAGTTTTGGAGCATGACGGATATACTGTGGATTCGGTATTCGACGGCGAGGAGGCTATGGAGCATCTTAAAAGAGATAGCTATGACGGGATCATCTTAGACATTATGATGCCTAAAAAGGATGGAATAGCTGTGCTTACAGAGCTTAGGGAATTAAACGATTTTACCCCTGTTCTTTTGCTTACCGCTAAAGCAGAGGTCGATGATAGGGTTTTGGGCTTAGAGGCAGGAGCTGACGATTATCTCACCAAGCCTTTTGCTATGAAGGAATTGATCGCAAGGGTTCATTCCATGCTACGACGTCATACCGATTATAGTGGAAGAGATCTAAAATACGAAGACATCGCCTTAGATGGTAAGAACTTTGAACTTTCATCAAAGAATTCAGTAAGACTATCTATCAAGGAATATGAGTTGATGCAGCTTCTCATAGTCAATTCGGAAAAGGAGCTATCTACGGAATTTATATTGGAGCATGTGTGGAAGGATGAGAAGGAAGCCAATAAGGACACCGTATGGCTTTACATTTCCTATCTAAAGACAAAGCTGATATCTGTTTCCTCAAGGGCGACTATCACCGGAGCAAACGGTGGCGCATTCAAGATAATCACAAGGGAGTGATACCATGAATAAGAACGCAGTAAAAAAGATGAGACACAAGTTCATTTCAATAACTATGTTGTCTATTTTTCTTGTGATGCTTTTTGTGGGTGTAGGAATCAATCTAACGAACTTGATCGTAACTAAGATTTCCATCGAGAGGACCATCAATTATATCATTAAAAATGAGGGCAAGCTTCCTGAGGGGAAAATGCGTTTGACCAAAAAGGAAACTCGCACAGCAGATGCTACCGAAGAGTATATATCATCAACAGGTGAGAACTCTGCCGGCTCCACAGAATTTGTGGAGGAATCCATTGTTGTACAGGAAATAGACGATGAAAAGCTTATAGATGACAGTATTTTCGATGATTATTCTCCTGAGTTCCATTACGCAACCAGATATTTTGCGGTAATATATGATGATGATGGAGTGACAGATGTTATCCTCAGTCATATAAGCTCGGTTGATGAAGACGAGGCTGAAAGTATTGCAAATACTATCATTGATCGAGGGAAAAAATTTGGACGATACAATATGTATTATTATAAAAAGGGCACTCTTGACAACGGCTCGAAGATAGCTGTTTTCGTGGATTCAACCTCTCATATCAAGAGTAATTACAGAGTTGTATTTATGTCAATGGTCATCTGTGGCTTTTCGCTTTTGATCGTTTTCATACTTGTATGTGTGTTCTCAGGGAAGGTAATTAAGCCTGAGCTAAAGAATATCGAACGACAGAAAATGTTCATTACCAACGCGAGTCATGAATTGAAAACACCTCTTTCCGTGATAAAAGCGAATACGGAAATGACAGAGATGCTAGAAGGTAGCTCGGAATGGACGGAATCAACTCTTAGACAGGTTGATAGGATGCTTGGCCTTATCGGCAATCTGGTTACGGTTGCCAGGGCCGACGAATTGGCCGACAGAAGCGTTCTCGAAAGGATCAATGTATCAGATATAATTAAAGAATCCTTGGATAACTTCAGATCAAGAGTAATGACTGAGGAAAAAACTCTTGATTCCTCAATAGAAGAGGATGTATTTATGATCGCAGATAAGGACAAGATAGAGCAGCTTACCGGGCTCCTTGTAGACAATGCTATAAAATACTGTGATGATAAGGGGAAGATCAATGTAAAGCTTGAAGCAATCAAGGGAAACAAGCAATTAAGACTAGTTGTTACCAATGATTATAAGGAAGGCGGCTGTATTGATTGCAAGAGATTTTTCGACAGATTCTATAGAGAAGATACTTCCCACAACATTGACAAGGGTGGTTATGGAATAGGACTTTCCATGGCAGAATCCATTTGCCATGAATACGGCGGGAGTATTAAGGCAGGCTGGAAGGATGGAGTTATAGCCTTTATATGCGTGCTTTCGTGCAAATAAAATGTGGATATTTTGTGATCATCAATGAACCTGAAATTCTTTTCAGGTTCATTTTAGGTTAGCTCATTATCATACACCCATAACATCAAAAAAGACAAAGGGAGTGTTTATCATGAGAAAGGAAAAAGAAGAGATCACAGAGAAAACATTGAACGCTAAGAAGAAAAGGATCACCGGAAAGAAGCTGGTATTATCTATAGCGACCATCGCAGTTATCGGTGGTGGTACAGCATTGATCCTTAAGAATCATACAAATAAAGCAGACGCTGAAACCGGAAGAACCGTCTTTGATACAGAGGTAAAGACCGGTAATATCACAAACAGCATTGAATCAAGCGGAACCCTTGCTGAAGCCGGAGAGGTGTATGTACAGATTCCTTCAAGCCTTACCGTTGACGAAGTATTGGTAGAAAGCGGGGACACTGTAAAAAAAGGCGATAAGCTGGCCAATCTCAATAAGGCATCTATCTGTAATGCGCTTGTAGATGTAGAGAAGCAGCTTGATGATATAGAAGATGATATAGACGATGCAGACAGTGATTACGAAGAGGAGGCCCTTACCTACGAGAAGGAAGAACTTGAAACCCTCCACGAGCTTCTCTTGGCTTATTATGAGTCTCCTGTTATCACTGCAAGCGCAGACGGAATCATTGGAGATATCAGCGTATCAGCAAATAAAACAAATTCAGAGAGTATGCCAAGTGTTTCCGATGCAGGAACAATCACTATCGAGGCAAATGAAGTAACTGCTCTTTCAACAGCTCCGGATACGGGAGATCCCACCGGAAACATCCCGGAAACAAATCCTTCCGAAGGAACAAATGTACCTACAGAACCGCAAGGCCCGGATAATACTGCTGTTGCTCCCGAAAATCAGGTTGTCGAGGCTACAGTTATTTCGGACTATAGCAAATTAACTATAGAAGCACCTAAAGCAGGAAATGCTCCTCAGACAACTATTGAGGAAACAAATCAGTATACAGGTGAGATAAGCTTTGATCTATCCGGCGAAACCTTTGAGGAAGGAAAAGCATACAGTGCCACAGTAATCTTAAAGGCTAAAGCCGGTTATAAGTTCACAAAGGATGCACTGCCTACCATAGAGGGAGCAAGCTATACATACGAGATAGATAAGGATGAAAATGAAAATACACTGAAGCTTGTGATCACCTTCAAGCAAGATACATCATCAAAGGGAACAGTTGACAATACAAGTTCAGATGACAAGAAAGAAACTCCTACAAACAATGATGTACCTACCACTACGGAAGAGACAAAAACAGATGATACCAAGAACGAAGCTCAGGAAGCAGCAAATGTTAATATTTCCAATACAAAGACTACAACTGCTTCTGTTAAGACAGGCGGATCTACAGGATCTGTATCATCTAGTACAGCATCCACCGGTTCCTCACAGTCCGCAAGCTCTTCATCAAGCGTAAGCTATACCAATGCATTTTCAATAATCACCACTGACACTATCAAAGTTACCGTAAATGTAGACGAGCTTGACATCCTTTCGGTTGAGGAAGGTCAGTCAGCAACCATTACCCTTGATGCATTGGAGAATGAAACATTTACCGGAACAGTAACAGATGTAGCTGAGACAGCGAACTCAAGCAACTCAAGCTCAAAATATTCAGTAGAGATAGATATTCCCATGGACGAGGATATGAGAATAGGAATGAGTGCAAGTGCATCAATAAATATTTCTGAGGCAAATGATGTACTTACCATCCCTATGACAGCTCTTCAGCAAAAGAAGGGTGAGACCTTCGTCTATACAACAAAGGATGAGAACGGCAATCTCGGCGGAGAAGTGACTGTCGAGACAGGACTCTCAGACGGAAGTAATGTTGAGATCACAAGTGGACTTAAGGAAGGCGACACAGTTTACTACTATCGCGAGGCTTCTGAAAGCTCAAGCGGATCACCCAGCTTTGGAGATTTCGACTTCAGCAAGATGGGTGGAAACGGTGATATGCCCACACCTCCTTCAGGAGATTTCAAAGGATTTTCAGGTGGTGAAAAGCACTCCGGCTTCTCAGGCGAAAGACCCTCCGACTCCTCCGGCAAAAACTGATTAGGTGAGGTGATGACTTATGATCAGATTTGAAAATGTATCTAAAATATATCAGGTGGGTGACGAAACCGTAAAGGCTCTTGATGATGTGAGCCTCTCTATCGAGAAAGGTGAATTCGTAAGCATCATCGGCCCTTCGGGAAGTGGAAAGTCAACACTTATGAACATCATAGGATGTCTTGATGTTGCGGATATGGGACAATATTTTCTTGATGGAGCTCCCATTGAGAACTATTCTGAAAAGGAGCTTGCCCATATCAGAAACAAGAAGATAGGCTTTATCTTTCAGAGCTTTAACCTTATAGGAACCATGGATGCGGCGGAAAATGTTGAGTTGCCCATGATCTATCAGAGAGTACCGGCAAAGGAGAGAAAGAGAAGAGTTGAAGAGGCGCTAAAGATGGTAGGTCTTTACGAGAGACGCCACCATAAACCAAACCAGCTCTCAGGTGGTCAGCAACAGCGTGTTGCCATTGCAAGAGCTATGGCAGGAGAGCCCTCTATCCTCCTCGCGGACGAGCCTACAGGAAATCTTGACTCCAATACAGGCAAGCAGATCATGGCTTTGTTTAGAGAGCTTCATGAGCAGGGACATACAATAGTCCTTATAACTCACGACCCTGAGGTAGCGGCACAGGCAGACAGAAGTATAGCAATACACGATGGCAAGATCAGAAAGGAAGTGGCAGCATGATCATACAATCTATGAAAATGGCAATAAAAGCCATAGCCTCCAACAAGCTGCGCTCATTTCTTACAATGCTCGGCATCATTATCGGTGTGGTATCTTTAGTGGTTTTGGTATCATTGGTAAATGGTGCAACAGGCTCGATCAACGATTCCATTGATTCACTTGGTAGCAACAGCCTGACGGTAAATATAACAAGTGGCCAGGATAAGCCACTAAAGCTTTCGGAGCTTGATTCTCTTATAGAAAATGAGATATTTGACGAGATAGCACCTACATCAAAAACATCAGTCACAGCTTCTACAAGCTATGCAGAGGAAAATGTAAGCGTAACAGGAACAACGACAGCTTATATGAATATAGAAAAGCTTGAGGTAGCAAGTGGACGATTCATTATGAATCCCGATGTAGACAATCATTCGGATGTGGTTGTCATAAGCGAGGATCTTGCAGTAGATGTATGTGGAAGATCCAATGTTGTAGGTGAGACTATGAAGCTTGACGGTAAGAATTACCTGATCATCGGAGTTCTCGAAAGCAGCAATTCACTTACCTCCAATTCAGACAACAGCGATTATCAGGCGTATATTCCTTATACATCACTTATCAGACTTTCTGACGGTATCAGCCTTGATATCTCGTCCTTCGAGGTATCGGTAAACGGAGATGATCTCGATAAGGCTGAGACGATCCTTGAGAATGTACTCCTCAATCGTTTTGACAATGATGAGGATGCTTATTCGATTTTCAACAGATCACAGATCGCTGAGGCTATGAGTAGTGTAAACAACACCCTTTCCCTTCTTCTTGGAGGTATCGCAGGAATATCCCTTTTGGTAGGCGGTATAGGAATCATGAATATCATGCTTGTATCCGCGACTGAAAGAACCAGAGAGATAGGTATCAGAAAGGCAATCGGTGCAACAAGAGGATCTGTGCTTATGCAATTCCTTATTGAAGCCCTGATGTTAAGTCTCTTTGGCTGCGGTATAGGAATAGGAATATCAGAGCTTGTGATAGTAATTGTCAATATAGTCGGCAATGTAAGCTATACAATGTCTATTTCAATAGTTGGAATATCAGTGGGATTCTCAGTATTTGTGGGACTTGTATTCGGACTATATCCTGCCAACAAGGCAGCGACCATGAAGCCTATCGAGGCTTTGAGATTCAATTAACAAATGTAAGGGGTGAAATCCCCCTTAACACATAACCTCCCCCTTATATATATCCGGATTACAGGAATGAAAATTATCCTTGTGATCCGGATTTTTTTCTTGTGTATATGATACCTTTATTGTACAATTACACTATGTAAGTTTTTTGGGAGGTGAGTGCATGGAATTTCAGGTTGGCGAGTCGCTGATAGTTGATGGCGATAGCTACAATATAGTCGGAAAGATCGAATACCGCAACAACTCTGATAATTGTACATGGACAGAATATAAGCTGCTATCCCAGGGAGTCGGAGTCGAAAGATGGCTTTCCATAGACAATACCTATAAAGAATATTCCATATCCAAGGTTGGCTTTGGAGTAAGCACTTCAGGCTATCACGAAGTGGATCGCGGTACCGAGGTTGTAGTAGGGTGCTGGGGTGATGTGGATGTAGAGGTTGGAGATAAAGCAGATTTTGTAGAATATGAGGATCCAACTGAGGAGAAGATCATTTCCACGGAGAGATGGGATGATGGAGAGGAGACCTCCACAGGCTACTATCTTGATGAAGACGAGATCAAGTATGCATCAAGCGGAATGGGTAGCTACAGTCAACCTTTTTTGTCGGGAGGTGGCTATAGAAGTGCCGGAACCTACGGCAAATCGGATTTTAAATCCAAGTCATTTTCTCTCATTATGACTATAGTTATCGTGCTTGCTATGGGGCTTCCCTCGATGATCTCTATGATAAAGAATCTTTCGGGACCGGCAAAGATAGACAAGGAATTGTCAAAGAGTACACTATTTACCTATGTTTCCTCCATCACGGGAACCGGAAAGGAAAAGGCCAATATTTATAGGGCTTCCGAGGTATATACAATCGATGATACATTCCAATGGATCATCCAGACTATAGAAGGCGAGACCGAGGATGTACAAAAGAATACCGAGGATGGGGATGACTCCATAGCTATACTTACAAAGAAGGAATATTGCCTGATATACAAGTCGGAGGAAGGTCATATTCTCGTACAGGTTTCTCCGAGAAAGTTCAACTATACTACGGACTCAGATGTATATCATGCAAGAAGAGGAGCCAGAAGATATTATAGACGGTATTATTATTCAAGAGGGCTTGCATACGACAATGTCAGATACAAAAAATCAAATTCAGCCTACAGCTCTTTTGATGACACATCGCTTGGTACCAACTCTTCAACTGACAGCTACCAAAGCTATTCAAACAGCATCAGGCAGCAGGCGATAGCAAGAAGAGCAAGCGAGGGCGGTGGCCTAAGCAGCGGTAAATAATCATTTGTTTTATAGGAGGATAAGATCATGGATTTACTTATGGATATATTAAACGTAGCGATTTATTCGGCGATAGGTATTGTGCTTATGTTGATTGGGAATTTTCTGATCGACCTTATCGTTCCCTGTTCCTTCCCGGAGGAGGTGAAGAAGGGGAATACGGCAGTCGGCTGGCTTTCGGCAGGTTCATTTATCGGCATAGGAACCATACTTAGAGCGGCTATCACCTCTCCCTCGGCAGAGAGTACAGAAGGTCTTTTAGAGGGTATCGGATCAAGTGCTCTATATTTCGCCGTTGGAGTTATCTTCTTTATGATAGGCTACATCGTAGTCAATATCTTCAACAAGCAGTATAACCTAAATGACGAGATAGGAAAAGGCAATCCCGCAGCAGGTATAGTTGTATTCGGTATCTTCGTCGGACTTGGAATAGTCATAAGCGGAGTTATAGCATAAATGAAAAATTACAGATTGCTTATGTTGACCACCCTGATCATATCAGGGTGTTCAATTGTTTATGAATTAATTATCAGTGCGGTAAGCTCTTATCTGGTGGGAGATACAACCCTCCAATATTCCATCACCATAGGTATTTATATGTGTGCTATGGGCTTTGGATCCTTCATTTCGAAGTACATGAAGAAGGACCTTTTTAACTGGTTTGTGATGGTGGAGATAGGAGTGGGTATCGTCGGCGGACTTTCATCACTTACCCTCTTTTTAGCCAATCTCTACCTTGAGACCTATCAGCTTATTATGTATATCGAGATTGTCATCATCGGAACCTTCGTGGGAGTAGAGATACCCTTACTTACCCGTATCATCGAGGGCGACAGGAAGGATCTCAGGGTCACACTTTCATCTATCTTCAGCTTTGATTATCTTGGAGGCTTGCTTGGATCTATTGCATTTCCTCTTTTGCTCTTGCCGACACTCGGATATTTTGCAACGGCATTTTTAGCAGGAACCTTCAATCTGATCTGTGCCACTCTGATCGTGTGGAGATATAAGGATAGGATTGAAAATGCAGCATTTTTTAAGCTGCTCACAGGACTTCTTCTTGTCATAATGATGATCGGCATGGTATTTTCTGAGAATATCAGCAATTACATCGAGGGAGGACTATATAGGGATAATATCATCCTTTCTGAACAGACGAAGTACCAGAAGATAGTGATGACAAAGCATAAGGACGATCTGAGACTCTATATCGATGGAAATGTGCAGTTTTCTTCAGCAGATGAATACAGATATCATGAGGCATTGATCCACATCCCTATGATGCAGGCGAAGAATCGTGACGAGGTTTTGGTGCTTGGTGGGGGTGACGGTTTGGCGGCAAGAGAGCTTTTAAAATATCCTGAAACACATGTAACCTTGATCGACCTTGATGAAGAGATGACAAGACTTTGCAGCGAGGATCCTCAGATAAGTGCATTGAATTGCGGAGCCTTAAAAAGTGATAGAGTGAATATCATCAATATGGATGCCTACACCTATCTGACAGATTGCGATAAAAAATATGATGTGATAATCGTGGATCTTCCGGATCCCAACAATACAACCCTCAACAAGCTTTATTCCAATGTATTCTACAGATTGTGTGGGAATGCCCTAAAGGATGATGGGGTCATAAATGTTCAATCCACAAGCCCCTATTATGCAACCAAGGCCTTTTGGTGTATCAATAAGACTATTGAAAGTGAGGGCTTCAATGTAAAGCCCTATCATCTGGAGGTACCGGCCTTTGGAGATTGGGGGTTCAATATGGCATCAAAAAGAGAGCTTAGAGATGATTACGAGATCGAGGTTGACACAAAGTACCTGACAAAAGACAATATTCATTCCCTTTTTATGTTTGGAAAGGATGAGGTCGATGAGACTGTGGCGGTCAACGAGCTGACCCATCCTATGCTTATAGAATATTACAATGATGCAGTAAGAAATTGGAATTAAATAATGGCTGTCACACCACTTTGATGTGACAGCCATTATTATTTTATTATTTCTTAGCCTTGGGAAGCTTTATGGTAACCTTGTCAAGCTTCCAGATATCATCAACATACTCCTGGATGGTTCTGTCTGATGAGAACTTACCTGCATTGGCGGTATTAAGAATAGCACTCTTTGCCCATGCTGCTTCATCTCTGTATGCGGCATCAACCTTTCTGTGAGCCTCTGCATAAGAATCGAAATCCTTCAGAGTGAAGTAGATATCTTCCTTGGTAAGTGAATCATAGAGAGGTCTAAAGAGCTCTGTATCTGATGAATACTTTCCGTTAATAAGCTCTGTAAGCACCTTTCTGATAGCCTGATTGCTATTGTAGATATCCATAGGGTTGTAGTTACCCTCACGCTCGTACTTCATTACCTCGTCAGCTCTCATACCGAAGATGAATGCATTGTCCTCGCCAACCTCTTCAACGATCTCAACGTTGGCACCGTCCATGGTTCCAAGGGTTAACGCACCGTTAAGCATGAACTTCATGTTACCTGTACCTGAAGCCTCTCTTGAAGCTGTTGAGATCTGCTCAGATACATCTGAAGCTGCAAAGATGATCTCTGCATTTGATACTCTGTAGTTCTCTATAAATACAACCTTGATCTTGCCCTTGATGCTCTCATCGTTGTTGATCACATCAGCAACTGAATTGATGAGCTTGATGGTAAGCTTTGCATTCTTGTAACCTGCTGCTGCCTTTGCACCGAAGATGAAGGTAACAGGTACGATATCCATTGAAGGGTTCTCCTTGATCTCATCATAGAGATACATTACGTGGAGAATATTAAGGAGCTGTCTCTTATACTCATGAAGACGCTTAACCTGTACATCGAACATTGAACGGGGATCTACGTCGATACCGTTGTGCTCCTTGATGTAGTTTGCAAGACGGATCTTGTTCTGGTACTTGATGTTCATGAACTCCTGCTGAGCCTTCTTGTCATCAGCATAAACCTCAAGCTTCTTTAAGTGAGGAAGATTTGTGATCCACTCATCTCCGATCTTGTCTGTGATCCAGTCTGCAAGAAGAGGATTTGCATGAAGAAGGAATCTTCTCTGTGTGATACCGTTGGTTTTGTTGTTGAACTTAGCGGGCATCATCTCATAGAAGTCCTTAAGCTCTCTCTCCTTGAGAATCTCGGTGTGAAGTCTTGCAACACCGTTTACTGAATAGCTACCTGCGATAGCAAGGTGAGCCATCTTAACCTGTCCGTCATAAAGGATAGCCATTGAACGGATCTTATCCTGATTGCCGGGATACTTCTTCTCTATCTCAAGGATGAAACGACGGTTGATCTCCTCAACGATCTGATATACTCTGGGAAGAAGTCTTGAGAACAGCTCAATAGGCCACTTCTCAAGAGCCTCTGACATGATGGTATGGTTGGTATATGCACAGGTCTTTGTGGTAACCTCCCATGCCTCGTCCCACTCAAGTCCTTCCTCGTCCATCAGGCAACGCATAAGCTCTGCAACTGCAACTGTGGGATGTGTATCATTGAGCTGGAAGGTAACCTTCTCGTGGAACTTTCTGATATCGTCATTGTTCTCCTTGTACTTAAGGATAGCTCTCTGAACTGATGCAGAAATGAAGAAGTACTGCTGCTTTAAGCGGAGCTCCTTACCTGCATAGTGATTGTCATTGGGATAAAGAACCTCTACTATGGTTCTTGCAAGGTTCTGCTGCTCAACAGCCTTCTGATATTCACCCTTGTCAAATGAATCAAGGTTGAAATCCTGTATAGCCTCAGCATCCCAGATACGAAGTGTATTGACTACATTGTTGCCGTAGCCGATCACGGGAAGATCGTAGGGTACCGCACGGATAGCCTGATAATCCTCCTGGATGAAGTTGTTTCTTCCGTTGGGGCCCTGCTCAACTCTTACATAGCCACCGAACTTAACCTCAACAGCGTACTCTGCACGGCGAACCTCGAAGGGATTGCCATCACGAAGCCAATCATCGGGCTTCTCTACCTGGAAACCATCCTTGATAGCCTGCTTGAACATACCGTAACGATAACGGATACCGCAACCGTAAGCGGGATAACCGAGGGTTGAAAGTGAATCGAGGAAACATGCAGCAAGACGGCCGAGACCACCATTTCCAAGAGCTGCATCGGGCTCCTGATCCTCGATCACATTGAGATCAAAGCCAAGCTCATCTAAAGCCTCTTTGATCTCATTGTAATATGTGAGATTGATAAGGTTATTGCCAAGGGCTCTACCCATCAAAAACTCCATTGACAGATAATAAACTGTCTTTACGTTCTTCTTCTCATACTCCTTGTGGGTAGCTATCCAGCGGTCGATAATGTCGTCCTTTACCGCATAGGCAACAGCCTGAAATACCTGCTGATTGGTTGCCTCATCGATAGTCTTTCTGTAAAGGGTCTTTACATTATTGATGACCTCTTTCTTAAAGCCTTCCTTGTCAAATTCAGAAATCTTTTTCATACTTACCACATTGCCTCCTTCTAAATCTTGTTTTTATGCAAAACAGTAACTGTTCAGCAGCTTCGCTGCTGCCAGTTACGAGCATCTCACTCATTTAGAGACTTTGCTTCGCAAAGTGGAGCGAGATGCCTTCCTGCGCCACATCTTAACACGCTCTGAACAGCAAGTGTTCAGAGCTGTAGTGAATAGTTACGCAAAACACACTCTGCTATTATACCAAAATTTGAGGGGTGAGTAAACCCTAAGTTGAGATTGATCGGATATTAAGATAATGTTGAAGAAAAAGGGAAAAAACAGTATAATCAAGAGGTAGTTTTTTGTTCTTTTTTTAAGTTTTTAGTGGGGAAATGCATATGGATACTGAACAAAATAAAGCATTATCTAAATATATCACACCCCCTGGAGCCTTTGCTCTTGCTTTTGGATCGAGTGTAGGCTGGGGAGCCTTTGTTATGCCGGGAACCACATTTCTTCCCATCGCTGGACCTGTGGGCACTTTGATCGGTATAACCTTAGGAGCTATCGCAATGCTTGTGATCGCAAGCAATTATCACTACATGATCAATATCTATCCCGAACCCGGAGGAGCCTTTGCATTTGCAAGGAATACCTTTGGCTATGATCACGGTTTTTTAAGTGCCTGGTATTTGATGATCACCTATGCCGCAGTGATCTGGGCAAATGCCACAGCACTTTCTCTCATTATGAGATATCTGGTGGGAGATATTTTCAAGTTTGGATTTCATTATTCTATTGCAGGCTATGACATATATCTTGGGGAGGCCCTTCTTTCTATAACAGCTTTAGTTGTTTTTGGTTTTTTGTGTATCCGAGGAAGAAGGCTATCTGTCAAGGTTCAGATCTTTATGGCGGGCGCCATGCTTTTGGGTATCTTTGCCTGTATGGCGGTTTCGTTTATCAACAATCCCAAAAGCGCGGTTGAGCTAAAGCCTATGTTTCAGACGGACGGACATCCTTTTATTCAGGTAATGAGTATAGCTGCCTTGTCTCCCTGGGCTTTTGTAGGATTTGAGTCTATTTCCAATTCTGCAGCCGAATTCAAATTTGACGCAAAGCGCTGCTTTCTGATCATGACACTGGCTGTGATCGCAGCAGCGGCTTGTTATATCGCACTTACAGAGATAGCATCATTTACCATACCCGAAGAATACGGCGATTGGGCCTCATATATCGCAGCTCTTTCTGAAGAGTCGGGGATCAGAGCACTCCCCACATTGAATGCGGTCAATACCCTTATGGGAAATGCCGGAACAGTTATATTTGCCATCACCGTGATAGCAGCTATCGTGACGGGTATCATAGGTAACTATATATGTGCAGGAAGACTTCTTTATGCTATGGCGGGGGATGATATGCTACCTCCAAGATTTAGGGGACTTGCAAAGAACAATAGCCCTCAGAATGCGATTTTGTTTATTATGGGGGTATCCTGCCTTATTCCGTTTTTGGGGCGCACCGCCATGGGCTGGGTGGTGGATGTCACAACCATCGGTGCAACCATTGCCTATGCTTACACCTCTGCAGCGGCATTTAAGTGTGCAAGGGAAAAGGAAAACATCCGTATCATGATCACCGGGGCAGCAGGCTTTTTCATTTCCTGCTTTTTCAGTCTCTATCTTTTAATCCCGAATATCTGGTCCGTTACGGCACTTTCTACGGAATCCTATCTGATCCTTGCCGTTTGGAGCATACTTGGAATTGTTTATTTCAAGGGAATATTCAATAAGGATGAAAAGCTCAGATTCGGAAAAACAACTATGGTATGGATCGCCATACTTTTCCTCGTGTTCTTTTCGACCCTTATGTGGATCAGACAGACTATAAAGGAAAGCTCGGATACTGTTGTTGAAAATGTTGACGATTACTATTCCCTGGAGCTTTCTGAGCATGGCATAGAGCAGACACCGGAGGATAAGGAAGAGGTTAATAATATCCTTGACGAGCAATTTTCAAGGATCAACGGTAGCCTTCTAAAAAGCAGCGCCGTACAGATGGCTCTTATATTGCTGGCTCTTTATATCATTTTCGATATTTATTCCACTATGCAAAAGAGAGAATCGGAGGCGGAGCTTGAAAGAAACAAGGCCAGAGCTGACAGTAGGGCAAAGAGCAATTTCATGTCCAATATGAGCAGGGATATCAGGACACCGCTAAATGCAATCCTTGGATATACAACCCTTGCAAAGAAGGAGGATGACATCCCTGAAAAGACCATGAAATACCTAAAAAAGATTGAGAACTCGGAAAGACAGCTCATAGCTTTAGTAAATGATATGGTGGATATGAGCAAGATCGAGAAGGGAAAGCTTAAATTCAATCCGTCCACCATTGATATAGAGCAGACTGTCTTAGAGGTCAGGGATATGTTCGTCAATCAGATGGAGGATAAGAATATCGATTTTCGGGTGAACATCATCGATGTGAAGGACAGATGGGTAAGATGCGACAAGGGATATTTTGTCAGGATACTTATGAATCTTTTGTCAAATGCCTGGAAATTTACACCTGAAAACGGCAAGGTATTTTTGAGCCTTTCCGAGACTGAGAAATATTCGGATATCGTTCCATTTGAGATAGTCATAAAGGATACCGGAGAGGGCATGACAGAGGAAGAGGTTGAGCATTTGTTTGACGGAGTAGAGCCGGATATTGAAGGCACTGATAACATGATACAGGGCATGGCGCTGGGGCTTGTGCTTACCAGGAATATCGTTGATCTCATGGGCGGGAATATCCGTGTAGAATCAAGAAAGAACAGCGGTACGGAATTCATTATCAATGTGGGATTTTTGGAGGACGAGGAGCCTTCGGTAGTTGCCGAGGTTGAGGAAAGAAATCAAAAGGGCGAGCTACCTGACTTTGCCGGCATGAGGCTTTTGATGGCAGAAGACAACGCTATCAATAAAGAGATCGCAACCCTTATACTTACAGAGGCCGGCTTCAGGGTGGAGCACGCCGATAATGGAGAGGTTGCACTGCATATGGTGGCCGATTCGGCTCCCGGATATTATGATGCCGTGCTTATGGATATACAGATGCCGGTTATGAACGGATATGATGCCACAAAGGGCATCAGGGCTTTAAAGGACAAGGCACTATCATCAATCCCCATCATAGCCATGACAGCGGATGCCTTTACCGAGGATGTGAAAAAAGCAGAGTCGGTAGGCATGAATGGGCATATCTCAAAGCCTCTTGATATACCGGCTATGATGAAGGTGTTGACGGATGTGTTGGGGTGATGATGAAGGCGAAACAGACGAGCTTGAGGTTTTGGAAAAATGTGAAAAATGAAATGAAAAAAAGAAGGGCTGTCTCACTAAGTAATTAGTGCGACAGCCCCCTTTTTTTGTCTTTACTTTCTTCACTTTGTCCCAGGCTGACAGGTGTTTCTTCTTACTTAATTCTTTGTGATCACAAAAAAACATAATACCATTATACCAACATACTTATAAAAATAGAGAGTCTCCTTATACAAATTTTACAAAAAATCCCGTTTCAGTAAATTTAACTTGCATTTTTTAAAAATGTATTGTAACATATCTGTAACATTTATGTAACAGATAAGAAACAGAACAGAAACAAAGGAGAAACAAATGAGAAAATCGATAATGATAATGTTAATATTGCTTATTGTATTCGCATCAATACCTACTGTATCTGCAAAAGCATCCCTTACTGACTTATTTTTAAAAGAAACACCTGTATCAAAAGAAGCTTATGAAGCAGCAGTAAAATATGGAAATGAATATAATGTCGATCCATTCTTAGTGATAGCTGTTATAGAAAAAGAAAGCGGCGGAAAGAGTCATGTATCCGGTGGCGGTTGCTATGGACTCATGGGTATTTCAAGATATTGGAACAGAAAGCGTATGAGAAAGCTTTCAGTAACCAATCTGTATGATGAAACTCAAAATGTAAAAGTAGGAGCCAATCTTCTCGGCGAATTGGTAGAAAAATACGGCGAAGGCAGAGCATTGATGTGCTATAACTGCGGTGAAGGTGGAGCAAAAAGATTAAAGCATCTTTCAGGATATGCAAAAAGCTGTTTAAATAGGAGAGATGCTTTAAAAGAAGCTTACGAGACCGCAAAAGAAAAATATGAAGTTGCTATGCAAAACAGGAAGAAGGCCAATATAATCAATTCTGCCAGAAAGAAAGCAGTACAGGAAATCATATCTGCAAAGAACAATTAAGAGCTAAACAGCTTAAACAAAAAAGATCACCGGCACTCGATAAGGTGTCGGTGATCTTTTTTCGTCTGAAAAGATAATGTTTAATAAGTTTGGAGATACACACTGCCAATCCTGTTGGAAGGGCGAATATGCAACGTGTTTTGGATAGGTTTTGGCCGTGATTTGTGATGATTACAGATCTTTATTAAATTTCCCTCTTGACTTTTTCTAAAAAAACATTATTATATAGGTGGTTAGATGATGCTAACTAGAAGGGACAAGTTATGACACTAAACGAAGCAGAACTTGGAAAAGAATACATCATCAAGGCGGTAGATACCGATGGTGATGAGGAGATGGAGAGCTTTCTCTTTTCTCTCGGTTGCTATAGCGGTGAAACTATCACGGTAGTTGACAAGAAGAGGAATCTTGTGGTTTCCATAAAGGATGCGAGATACAATATCGATCCTGAGCTTGGAGCTGCTATCGAGGTAGAAGGCTGACAGTATGATGCGGGGGTCTGTGATCCGCGAGGATGCAGACTTTACCTTTTGAAAATGAGTTAGACTAGGCTAACAAAAGTAAGTTAGGAGGAATCATTATGCGTATCGCGTTAACAGGTAATCCAAACAGTGGAAAGACCACTATGTATAACGCTTTGACCGGTCGTAACGAGAAGATTGGTAACTGGGCCGGAGTTACAGTAGACAAGAAGGAGAGCCCCATAAAGAAGGCTTACAACGACACAGGCAAAGACCTTATCGCTGTTGACCTTCCGGGAGCATATTCCATGTCACCATTCACATCAGAGGAGAGTATCACAAGCAGCTATGTAAAGAATGAGCATCCCGATGTGATCATCAATATAGTGGATTCAACGAACTTAAGCAGAAGTTTGTTCTTTACCACTCAGCTTCTTGAGCTTGGTATCCCTGTGGTTGTGGCATTAAACAAGCATGACATCAACGACAAGAAGGGTAATACCATCAATGACACGCTCCTGTCTGAGAAGCTCGGTTGTCCTGTTGTTGATACGGTATCTGTTTCTGATTCCGGACTTAAGGATGTTGTTTCTAAGGCTGTGGAGATAGCCGGAAGCACGCAGAAGGCGCCCTATGACGAAGGTGATGTTGATCTTACAGACAAGGCAGCAGTTGAGGCTTCTGACAGAAAGAGATTTGCCTTTGTAAATGATATAGTAAAAGAAGTTGAAAAGCGCAAGACTCTCACAAAAGATAAGACAGTTGGAGATTCCATAGACAAGATCGTGACCAATCCCATCCTCGGTATTCTTATCTTTGCGGGTATCATGTGGCTGGTATTCTATATCTCACAGACCACTGTGGGTACCTGGTTAGCAGATATCCTGGTCGGCTGGATCGAGACCTTCCAGGAATGGGCGGGAGAGCAACTTGGCGAAGCCAATCCTCTCCTCTATGCACTCCTTATCGATGGTGTCATCGGTGGTGTGGGCGCCGTAGTCGGCTTCCTGCCTCTTGTTATGGTAATGTACTTCCTCATCGCCCTCTTAGAGGATTGCGGATATATGTCAAGAGCAACTGTTGTCCTTGATCCTATTTTCAAGAGAGTCGGTCTTTCGGGTAAGTCGGTTATCCCCATGATCATCGGTACCGGTTGCGGTATTCCTGCTATCATGGCTTGCCGTACCATCAAGAATGAGAGAGAAAGAAGAGCAACAGCGATGCTTGCAACCTTTATGCCCTGTGGTGCAAAGCTTCCTGTTATCGCACTTTTTGCCGGAGCGTTCTTCCCTGATTCAAAATGGGTGAGCTTCGTATGTTATGTAGTCGGTATTTTACTTGTGCTTCTTGGTGCCCTTCTTATAAAGGCTATTACAGCAAGCAAGTTCAGAAAATCATTCTTTATCATAGAGCTTCCCGAATACAAGGTGCCCAGTCTCATATTTGCCCTTAAGTCTATGCTTGAGCGTGGTAAGGCATATATCATTAAGGCGGGAACGGTTATCCTTGTATGTAATACAGTTGTTCAGATCATGCAGAGCTTCAACTTTAGCTTTGAGGTGGTTGAAGAGGGTATGGAAGATACTTCCATCCTTGCGGGTATCGCAGGACCTTTCTCAATGCTTCTTGTTCCTATTGTGGGTATCGCTTCATGGCAGCTTGCAGCAGCGGCCATTACCGGCTTTATCGCGAAGGAGAACGTAGTTGGAACTATTGCAACAGTATATGCTCTTACCAACTTTATCGATGTGGAAGAGCTTGAGCTTGTAGGCGAAGGAAATGCTGTTATGGCAGCTATGGGCATCACAAAGGTTGCCGCCTTGGCGTACCTGATGTTCAATCTCTATACTCCTCCTTGTTTCGCAGCACTGGGTGCTATGAATTCTGAGATGAAATCAGCCAAGTGGCTTTGGGGTGCCATAGCCCTTCAGCTTGCTACAGGCTTTACCGTAGGATTTTTGGTATTCCAGATCGGAACCCTTATTACCACTGGTTCCTTTGGCGCAGGCTTTATAGGCGGACTTATCGCTATCATCGTGTTTGCATGTGTGATCGCATACATCATTCAGGTCAACAAGAAGAAAGCCGCACTTGAATATAAGCTGAAAACCAATTAAAATGATACCAGGGTCAAAAGTCAAAAATGCGAATCGTGCTTGCACGAATGAGGATTTTGACTTACTGACCCGCCCAAACATGAGCAAGTAGCAATTTCCTGCAAATGCAGGAAATTAGCGGATTGCGAATGTTTGCAGGATTGCGGGAGCTGCAAAGCAGCGGAGCAATCCGTGGTATCAGTTGGGGGCAAAATGCCTTTTGACCCCAACATCATTAAAATATAGTTAAGGATACGTAACTGTTCACTACAGCTCTGAACACTTGCTGTTCAGAGCGTGTTAAGATGTGACGCAGGAAGGCATCTCGCTCCACTTTGCGAAGCAAAGTCTCTAAATGAGCGAGATGCTCGTAACTGGCAGCAGCGAAGCTGCTGA
>JAFYAS010000039.1 GCA_017540605.1 Lachnospiraceae bacterium
AAAAAGACCATCGAGGAATGTGAGAATGAGCTTAAGATACTTCTTCTTCCCAAGGACCCCAATGATGACAAGGATGTTATCATCGAGATCCGTGCAGGTGCCGGCGGAGATGAAGCGGCCCTCTTTGCTTATGAGATGTTCAGACTCTATACCCATTATGTGGAGAGCAGGGGATGGAAATATGAGACCATCGAATTTGAGGAGATCGGTATCGGTGGTATGAAGTCCGTTACATTTATGGTAAAGGGACAGGGTGCTTATTCAGTGCTTAAGTATGAATCAGGCGTTCACCGTGTACAGCGTATTCCGAAGACCGAGTCAGGGGGAAGGATACATACCTCTACCATCACGGTAGCTGTTATGCCCGAGGCTGAGGATGTTGATATTCAGATCGACGATAAGGATATCCGTATAGATGTCATGAGAGCATCCGGAAATGGTGGACAGTGTGTAAATACAACCGACTCTGCGGTTCGTCTCACACATTATCCTACGGGAATCGTGATCTATTCACAGACAGAGAAGAGTCAGCTTCAGAACAAGGAAAAGGCATTTGCACTTCTTCGTGCAAAGCTTTATGATCTTGAGCTTCAAAAGCAGCATGACGCTGAGGCTGAGGCCAGAAGAAGCCAGATAGGAACGGGAGATCGTTCAGAGAAGATCAGAACCTACAACTTCCCTCAGGGTCGTGTGACAGATCACAGGATCAACCTTTCACTTTATAAGATCGATGCTATCATGAACGGCGATATCCAGGAGATATTAGATGCCTTAACGGCAGCCGACCAGGCAGCAAAATTAAGCAAGATGCAGGAAGCATCATAATTATAAAAAGTGCATAAATGCAATCTAACTTGCTTGTCAAAACCTCCTTTAAGTAGTAAAATGTTGAATAGATTTTTTGCTTAAGAGGAGGTTTTTTTAATGAAAAAGGACGATTGTATTTTTTGTAAGATAGCAAATGGTGAGATACCTTCAAGTACGGTATATGAGGATGATGATTTCAGGGTGATCCTCGATATTGCACCTGCTGCAAAGGGACATGCTCTTATTCTTCCCAAGGAACATTTTGCAAATATCTTTGAGCTTGATGGGGTTGTTGCGGGCAAGCTTTTCACCCTCGCAACAAAGGTAGCACCTGCCATAAAGGAAGAGATGGGATGCTCAGGCCTCAATGTAGTTCAGAACAACGGTGCTTCAGCAGGACAGACCGTGGATCATTTTCATCTTCACCTGATCCCCAGAAATGAGGGTGATGATGTAAGCGTTAAGTGGGTACCCAAGGAGTCTGATCCCGAGGAGAATGCTAAGCTTGCAGAGAAGATCGCAGGCAGAATGTAATTACCTGTCATAGGTTTTTGTCATTAAATATATAGTGAAAATATATGGATTTTAAGGAAAAAATATAGTAGAATAAATGCAACTCTTAACCAAGCAAACTCAAGCGTATTCGTAAAGGAGGTGATCGCTATGAGTACATCAACCTGGTTAATTATTGCAGCGATACTGATAGTGATGGAGATCATTTCAATCGGTCTTACATCCATCTGGTTCGCATTTGGGGCATTTGCAGCGGCTATTGTTAGTTGTTTCACGGATTCCATGGTGATCGAGCTTTTGGTATTTATCATTGTATCCATTGTTTTGTGGGTATTTACAAGACCCATAGCAATGAAGTATCTAAAGCCCGGTACGGAAAAGACCAATGTTGAAACCCTTCCCGGAAGCGTTGCAATTGTTACAGAGAAGATCGACAACCTAAAGGGCACGGGAGCAGCAAGGATCAACGGACTTGAGTGGACAGCAAGATCATCGGACAATTCGATCATTGAGCCCGGTGAGACAGTTACCATCAATGAAGTATCAGGCGTGAAGCTTTTAGTTACCAAGCAGGCCTAACAAGATATGTAGAGCTTAGGCTCTTCATATATATACCCATCAATTTTATAAAAGGAGGAGTTTATTATGGGTCCATTTTTAATCTTTTTAGCATTTATTGCTGTCATCATGATAAGTAATATCCGCGTAGTTCCTCAGGCACATGCTTATGTTATCGAGCGTTTGGGAACCTACAACGGTACTTGGGGGTCAGGATTCCACATGATGTTTCCGATACTCGATAAGGTTGCAAGAAAAGTAACCTTAAAGGAGCAGGTTGGAGATTTCCCACCTCAGCCGGTTATCACCAAGGATAACGTTACAATGCGTATCGACACAGTTGTATTCTTCCAGATCACAGATCCCAAGCTTTTCTGCTACGGTGTTGAGAATCCGATCCTCGCTATTGAGAATCTTACATCAACTACACTCCGTAACATCATCGGTGATATGGAGCTTGATCAGACACTTACCTCAAGAGAGGTTATCAATACAAGGATGCGTTCAGTGCTTGATGAAGCTACCGATCCTTGGGGTATCAAGATCAACCGTGTAGAGCTTAAGAATATCATTCCTCCCGCTGCTATCCAGGAGTCAATGGAGAAGCAGATGAAGGCAGAGCGTGAAAGACGTGAGCAGATCCTTATTGCAGAGGGTGAGAAAAAATCAGCCATCCTTCGTGCAGAAGGTAAGAAGGAGTCTATGATCCTTGAGGCTCAGGCCGAGAAGGAGAGTGCGATTCTTCGTGCAGAGGCTAAGAAGGAAGCTACCATCCGCGAGGCAGAAGGTCAGGCTGAGGCTATCAAGGCCGTACAGCAGGCAAATGCTCAGGGTCTTACCTATTTGAAGGAAGCACAGGCTGACAACAATGTCATCCAGCTTAAGAGTCTTGAGACCTTTGCAAAGGTTGCAGACGGACAGTCTACAAAGATCATCATCCCTTCTGAGATTCAGAATATGGCAGGCTTTGTAACATCTCTTACAGAGATAGGAAAGCAATCATAGGTTAAACAATAAAGAGTTTCGCAGATTTATGTTTGCGAAACTCTTTTTTTGCTTGTTAATTATTTCGTTTAGAGTTATCATATAAGGAGTTTAGTGTACGGAGGACATGATCGTGAGAAGATGGGATAAGAGATTTATATTTATGGGTTTGACAGCGTTGATAGTGTGTATCCTTGCTATATCCTTCAATCAACTGCTGACAAATCTTGATTCTGTAAAGGAGTTTTTCAGTAAGATCACATCGGGCTTGTATTCCCTTATTTTGGGGCTGTTTATAGCCTATCTGATCAATCCTATTATGGCTTTTTTTGAACATCGGATATTTAAGCCTATCGGAAAAAAGCTTGCTGAAAAGATCAGTCTTATTCATGACAAGGAAAGATTCACCTTCAAGTTTGGAAGAATATTTGGACTTATTTTTGCTTTCGCATTTTTTATAAGTCTTATGTGGGATTTTTTCTGGCTGATCATCCCTCAGATCTACAACAGTATACTGACTATTTCTGAGGATATACCGGAATATGTTGTCACGGTTCAGACCTGGTTCACCAATGTATTAAAGAACAATACAGAGCAGGTTCAGTGGATCAACAATATTGTGGATCAGGCTACGGATTTCATATTGAATTTCATCAACAATGATCTGATCCCCAAGATGGGAGATTTCCTAAAGAGTGTTTCTTCAGGAGTTATTGTAGGAGTGAAATTTGTTCTAAACTTTGTTGTGGGCATGATCATAGCCGTCTATGTGCTTTTTGACAAGGAGCTTTTGGCAGCCCGCTTTAAGAAGATATTTTATTCTATGTTTTCCCTTAAGAGAGCCAATGCCATCCTTCATTCACTTAGAAAATCAGATGCGATCTTTGGAGGCTTCATCAGCGGTAAGATCATAGATTCATTAATCATTGGTTTGATATGCTATGTCTTGATGCTGATATTCGATATGCCTTATCCTGTACTTATCGCAGTGATCATAGGTGTGACCAATGTGATCCCGTTCTTCGGCCCGTTTTTCGGAGCGGCGCCTTCGGCTGTTATCATTCTTATGTCAAGTCCGAAGCAGCTTTTGTTATTTGCCATTATCATCTTCTGTTTACAGCAGTTTGACGGCAATATTCTTGGTCCTATGATCATGGGAGATTCCACCGGAGTATCTGCTTTGTGGATCATTGTTGCTATCTCCATCGGTGGCAGTATGTTCGGAGTTCTTGGAATGTTCCTTGGTGTTCCGGTATTTGCCTGTCTTTATGCCTTTACCCGCTACGTGGTATGTAATATTCTTAAAATGCGAGGGTTGCCCATCACATCGGAGGAATATGTGGATATCGAGAGCATAGATACGGTGACTAAAGAGATACATCATTTTGACAGGGAGCATCCCGACTACGGAAAGACCAGAAGTGCCCTAGAGCAGCAGAAGAGAAAGGCTATCAAGAAGGCCAGAAAGAATGCGAAAAAAGCCAAAAGGGAAGAATTAAAGAACGAAGATAAGAACAATTAAAAAAATAAGGACTCGGAATGACGAAATCATTCCGAGTCTTATTTTTCCTCAAAGTATCTTTCTTTTTCGTATGCCTCCTTGAGATCCTTTAGTTTAGATGCCTCAGCCTCCGTCATTTGCGCCTCGATATCTCCGCAGGTCATGGCCTTTGTAAGCACCAGCTTTTTCCCGAAGGCCTCGATCTCTTTTTTATATTGTCTTCTGATCTTGCTTATAGGTTCTTTCTTTTTTTGTGGCTTAAGTTTTTCAATGATCAAAGGTGTTTTCTTTTTTCTTGTGATCATCTCTATTGTATCTGTGGAAAGATTGTTTTTCTTTAGGATGGAGCTTGCAAAGCCATAGATGATCTTAAATATTCGGCTTGTAATAAAGATAGCTATTGCAATAAATATCAGCGCAAAGATGATGTCGATGATCCTTGCTACAATATTATTCTTGTTTGCCTCTTCATTTATCTTATCAAAGAGGTCTGCCATACCTGCAAACATTCCTTCACCGCCAAATATGCAGCTTATCCATTTGAAGAAAATGGCGATGATAGAGCCTATGAAACTCAAAACTGCTGCGAGACCGCCTGTAAGTGTAAATAGCAGGGAGTCGGCATTTATAAGGTCGGCGATAAGCAAAGAGATGGCAGCCACAAACAGTATCACACCTATGATAGTGGAATTTGACAGAGTGATCTGTGATAGTGGCATATTATCCGCATTTATCTTATCGTGAGAGAGGACATAGAGTCCGTTTAGATAAAGCCTTGCAAGGAACAGTAGAAGATAGATGGTACCTCCTATGGTAAGGATGATCATCTGAAGGCTTTCATGGGTTATATAAGCGTAGATATAAAAGAAACACATAAAGGTAAAGGGTATCAGGGAAAACCCTGTATTTGCCTTATATTTTATGCCTCTCCAATAGGCTATGCCATGTACCGTGAGCATGGTAAGGTATATCACATATTCGGAAAACATCAGGAAGTTGTGTGGCAGTAAAAATAGTGTGGTAAAGAGAAAGATATGGAGTCCCACGTATATCAGATAGCTTTCCTTTATGAGAAGTCTTATGGCAAAGGTTATACCAAAAAAGAGCGGAAACATAGCCTGCATAAAAAGAGGAGAAGCCTCTCCAAGCATCAGTATCTGGAAGATCACAAAAAAGGTCATACACCCGATAAAATGCATGGTCACTGACACTATTTCATTGGCAAGAGTTATCTTTTCTTCCATATTTTCCTATTCCATATCCCAGCGGATGATCCCGTCATCATGAAGCTTTATTTCCGCAGAGGGAAGTTCAGGTATGATCCAATATATCCTCTCAGTTTCCTTATGCGTTCTGTAGAATTCAAAGAGTGCGTCATCCCTGTAGGTGGAGATCAGAATATGACTTCTCGTTGTATTGCAATCATTTATCTGATCATCAAGTAGCCTCATCATATCGGCAGTCTTTCTTTTTATATCAAGTCTTGCAAGTATGATATCAAGATTTTGGAGATGCTCACTGCCGTGTCCGAAGGAAAGTGTGGGAAGGCTTGTATCCTCTTCGTAAGCCTCAATATCATAGGCATTGGTGTGAAAGCTTACATCTACCTCGTGCTCCATAAGCTCGGCTGCAATGGTCGACGCTATCCTTATACTATGCTCTGCAAGCTGTTCCTTATGGGATTTCATATAGGGTCGGAGATTAAGATAGATTGAGACCTCATTTGCAGAGGTTGCCTGATATTCGTTGACCATCAAAGCGTCCATCTTTGCTGAGGCCTTCCAGTTTATACTCTTAAATGTATCGTAGGGCTGATAGTTTCTGATTCCCCTAAAGGTAAAGGGGTCGGGGGGAGTAAGACGACTTACAGGATAGTTTCCTAAAAGCTGATCCCTGATAAGCGCAAAAGGTCTTGTTGACAGCCTTTCGGGAAGAACCGTAAGCCTTGTTTTATTGGGCATGATATCGGCGAAGGTCTTGGTAAGAAAGAGATCCTTTGAGGTGATACGTAGCTCGTCAATAGAAAAGAAACCCCGCTTTGTAGTAGTGAAGCTTAGCTTTCTTTTTAGTCGTTCATTTCCAAGTAGGGAAAAATAATCATTTCGATAATAGTTGTCTGAAATAGCTGCCTTTTCCTCATCAGAAAAAGCAAGAGTTTTTGAAGTGACAAACTTGATGTTCAGAATAGGAAGGGGGATCGATTTTGCATTCTCGATCACCTCATATAAGAACAGCTTGTCACCAACTCTTGCGATATCGCCTGAAAAGCTTAGGGAAATGTTTAGCTCCCTGTTCCAATATTTACGATATAGTTTGGACTGGATGGTATAGATAAGATATACGACCAGAGCGGCTATTATGAGTTTCACTTGGGTTCCCAATCCTCCGTCGGAACTTGTACCGAGCCCATAAGCTCTTCTATGAAGCCTTCGGTATTCTTCATGGTATTGTTGCCGCCTGTAAGAAGAATGCGGTGTGAGAGTACCGGCTTTGCCAGGGCCTTAATATGATCCGGTGTAACGAAATCCGAGCCCTTGATAGCTGCGTAGGCCTGAGATGCTGACAGAAGATAGAGAGCACTTCTGGGACTTGCTCCAAGGAGAGTCCTTGAGTGAGTTCTTGAGGTTTGTACGATATCTACGATATACTGGCGCACACATTTAGCTACGAATATCTTTTTGCAGGCAGCACCTGCGCTAAGCACATCCTCTGCCGTAACCACCGGCTTTAGTTCGTCTAAGGGATTGTTCTCTATGAATCTGTCCAGCATATTTAGCTCATCTATAACGGTGGGAGCCTTCATGGGCACACGCATTAAGAATCTGTCTAAAAGCGCCTCAGGAAGAGTGAAGGTTCCTGCGGTCTCTATGGGGTTTTCTGTCGCCATAACGAAAAACGGGTGTTTAAGGGGCATAGTCTCACCGTCAACGGTTATTTGAGTTTCTGCCATACATTCAAGTAGAGCTGACTGGGTTCTTGGGGTTGCACGGTTTAGCTCATCTGCCAAGAGTATATTGGTAAATGCAGGTCCGGGGATAAATGTAAATCCATTCTCCTTCATATTGTACATATGAAGACCTGTGATGTCGGAAGGCAAAAGATCCGGCGTAAACTGAACTCTCTTAAAATCAGCTCCGATAGATGCTGCCAAAGACTTGGCAAGAATAGTCTTTCCTGTTCCGGGAGTATCCTCGATCAACACGTGCCCGCCGGTAAATAGGGAAGTGATCATAAGATCGATGGTCTTTTCCTTCCCTACCACGACCTTTCCTATGTTGTCTCTTAGTCTGTCAGCTATGACCTTTATATCTTCGTACATTTTATACCTCGTTCTTTAAGATAAGTGGTGAAAGGTGGTCGATCAGCTCGTAGCAATCCTCGAAAAGATCTGTGAGTATCTCATCATCGGGATCGGTGCTTTCGGATTTTTCAAATTCGGTAGCGAGATTGCTTATAAAATGAGCTCCTATAATGTCTGCTGACGCCTTGATGGTTCTGATATTTATCAGGGCATCATCTATTTTTCCTTCTTGTATATAATTCCTTGTGGCTATGATGAGGTCTTTTGTGGTCTCTGCAAAGGCTACAAGGGCATTCATATAGATCTTTTCTGTTCCGCAGGCCTTTATACCCTCAATGGGATTTAGTTCATTGATGGTAAATATGAACTCCGGAAGAAGACTCTCGTCCACCGCCATCAGCTTATGTTCTACCTGACTTGTCTTCATCTTTGTTGATGTATTATCGTTCACGATCTTATGAGGCGGAAGATACTTCATGATGATAGCCTCAAGCTTTTCGGAATCAATAGGCTTTGTGAGATAATCATCGAAGCCTGCGCTTAAGTAAAAATCTCTGGCTCCCGAGATGGCATTTGCTGTAAGGCAGATGATGGGAGTTTTGACATTTAAATGATCGCCCATGGACTTGAGTTCATTAAGAGTTTCAATACCATCCTTTTTAGGCATCATATGATCGAGGAAGATGATATCGTATTTCATACTCTTTATCCTTGCGATACCATCATCTCCACTTGTTGCTGTATCTATCTTTATCTCTGTGCTCTTTAAAAGACTTGTGACAACCAAAAGGTTCATCTTTGTGTCGTCTATCACAAGAATATGGGAAGTGGGTGCTTTGAACTTTTCATGGTATCTGATCTGAGCCCTTGCAGCCTTTTCAAATGCTTCCTGATAATTGCCGATGGAATCCCAGTTCTTGACACCCTGCATAAGCTTAAATGAAAACTCTGAGCCCTTGCCATATTCGCTTTCAACCTTTAAGGCGCTGCCCATAAGAGAGAGGATACTCTTTGTAATAGACATACCAAGGCCTGTTCCCTCGATGGAACGGTTTCTCTTTTCCTCGATACGCTCAAACTCGGAGAATAGCTTTTCCATATCCTCCTTCTTTATACCGATACCTGTATCCTTTACGGAAACCTTTAGGATCACGTTGTTCTCGTCATTATCTATCTTTTCATAGCCGACAGAAAATGTAACAGTACCTTTTTCAGTATATTTTGCAGCATTGGTCAGAATATTTGTGATGACCTGCTTAAGTCTTACATCATCGCCGAAAAGGTGCATAGGGATGGTAGGATCTATGTTCAAAATAAGCTCCAATCCCTTGGGATCAAGTCTCGGCCTTATCATATTTACCAGATCATTTATCATAGAGGATAGATCATAGTCAACAGGCAGTATCTCCATCTTGCCTTGTTCGATCTTTGAGAAATCAAGGATATCATTGATAAGTCCCAGGAGAGTATTGCCTGCAGATCTTATATTGTTGGAGTAGCCTATGATATTTGGCTCCTCACACTCACGAAGCACCATCTCGTTCATACCGAGGATTGCATTGATGGGGGTTCTGATCTCATGGGACATATTGGAAAGGAAGGCTGATTTTGCCTCGCTTGCAGCGAGAGCCTTTTCCGACCTGTTGATAAGCTCCTCACGTTTTTTCTTTTCCTTGTCGATATTCTCAAGCATCCAAAGAACATGGGAAACCTTTCCATCGGGAGTTCTTTCTGATACTACGAATCTTGCTCTTACCCAGATATTGCCGTAGCTTAGGTATTCCACAACGGCCGTATCCGTATTCTTCATACGTTCATCTATGGTAGAAAGATCGGTAAAATCAACGGCTGCCTGCTTTGTATCCGATTCGGGAAGTCCCTCCATGATGCCTAAAAAGATCTCCTTCATATTGTGATCGCAGGAGTTTACGGCTTTTTCTATGGCGGGGTTTACATTTTTTATACCTGTAACTGTATTGTTTATCACATCCAGATCGCAAAGGGACATGTAGATGTCAGCAGAGGAGCTTAGGATGGATTGCAGATTGTCTGTCTGATAGGTTTTGCTTCCTGTTCTTATCAGGATGACAGTAAATATCACAAAGGTAACTATGATACAGGTAATGGAGATCAAGAGCATCATAGTGAGTGGCTTATATACCTTTTCTGATTTTACAACAGAGATAGAGTACCAGTCATTCATAAAGGGCACGGCACAGATCGTATAGCTGTCACCTTTGAAAATGATATCTATGCTCTTTTCATCATCGGCTTTTATAGCTGTAAGAATATATCCTCCAAGACTGTCGGTTTCCTCAAGATAATTCTTTCCAAGCTCATCCTTATCGCTATGTCCCACGACAATACCGTTGTTGCTTATGACCATTTTTATAGTGTAGTCATTGGGAATCGTGTTTTTAAGCACGATATCCTGAATCTTGCCAAGGCCCACATCTATGGCGGCAACATTGTCACCGGTTGAAAGAGCTTTGGCTATGGTAATGATGATCTGCTCGGAATAGAGATCAAAATAGGGATTGATCAGGACGATTTTATCCTTGTCTGCCATAGCTTCCGTATACCATGGGCGTTCCTTGGGTACATAGTCGGGGCCCGGATCCCAGCCGGAACCATCAAAATATTTATCGTTGATGCAACCGTAAATACCGGTTGTATCAGGTAGGATAGTATCCTGGACATCATTGGTTTCTTTTGTAAGATATACTAGCATAGCTTCTTCTGAGTCGCCGTTTTTCAACATAGAAGAAAGCTTATGTTCAGATAAGGTGATAACATCCATAGCAGAGGCAAGATAGTTCTCAACCTCCTTTGCGGTAATGGAAGCACCAAGCTCACTGCTTTCTAAAATGCTCTGTTTTGCATAGCGATTTAAAAGTGAATTATAGCCGAGAATGAGAAACGTAAAAAAGAGGGCGAGTGCTACGAAGATCAGCGCTCGCTGGAATCCATAATGCTTGATAATATCAGAAACAGGAACCTTAGCCTGCTTGAATTTTCGAGAGCTTTCCTTGTTCATCAACGTTTCCCCCATGTGTAACAAAAGATAGGGATATTATAACACGATAACAAGCATTCACACAAGATGTTTTAGGTCAAATGGTATGTTGAAAATGGTGGAAAGGTTACTCTTTTTACCCGTCCGAGAAGATTCGGAAAAACCAAGCAAGGAAAGTATATTTACGGGTCTTAATCATTTGGTGATCAACTCTATAAGGAATGAAGTCTTTTCCGAGGGCTTTGGTTTCACTCCGTCAGAGACGGAAAAATGTTACTCGACTATGGAATCGGAGATAGGATTGTCGATGTAAAGGATTGGTATAATGGCTATATTTTTCGTAAATCAGAAATATACAATCCTTGGAGTGTTATCAGTTATGTTTATTCGGTAGTGATCGATCATAAAATGTTCCCTGAACCATATTGGGCCAATACATCATCCAATCGCATAATCAAGGATCTTTTATGGCAGGCAGATGATGAGATGAAGAAGGAGTTGGATATCCTTATAGGTGGCGGTACCATTGAAAAAAAGATTCACGAGGATATTACCTATGATGATATTCATGAATCAGAGGACAATCTTTGGAACTTCTTATTCTTCACGGGATATATGAAGAGGGTGTCCTTGATGACGGCTATCTCGGAGTGAAGTCTTACGGAATATGCTTTTGTAAGAAGAGTTGTATTGTGGGAAGGTTGGAAGATTAGATGCCAACCTTTCTTAATTTGTGAAATGTTAAGAGATTAAGAAGGGTTGATTTTGCGGTGAGATAACCATAGTAAATGGTGTGGTTGCAGATGAGACTACCGATGGTCAGGGCATAAGGACCTTAAAGGAGCTACCAAATATGAAATATATGTTCAATACTTCGGAAGCAAATTTAGCAAGACTCCGGAGAAGACTGTTTCAGAGAAAAAGCAAAGTGCAAAGATCACAACCATAGGCAAAAAGGCGCTGAACTTAAAGAAAAACTACAAGGTATATATTGTGGCATATAAGCTTGTGAACGGTAAAAAGATCACTATTGCTAAATCTATCACTGCTCACATAGTTGGAAGACTTAATACAAAGTTTACCAATGCCAAGGATATAAAGATATTGTCGAAGACAGAGCTTACGCTTAAAAAGAAGACTACATCTGTTATAAAGGCACAGACCATCCTTGTGGCTCCGAAAAAGAAACAGATTGCAGATACTTATGCAACAGAATTCAGATATGCTTCCTCCAACAATAAGGTTGCGACTGTGGATAAGACCGGAAAGATAACCGCAGTAAAGAAGGGTACATGTATCATCTATGTATATTCAAGAAACGGCTATACCAAGAAGATCAATGTGACCGTAAAATAGTTTTACTGTAAAAAACAATATGCTGATCGTTAATTGATTAAATGCTTGACACAAAATAGATTTATGGTACAATGTCCTTAGGCAAAAATGTCAGGATTGTCCATGATGACGATTAAAACGAAAAGCCCGGAGGTGGTGCTCCGGGCTTTTCTATTCCGTTTTTAGCAAGGTGGCTTATTCCTCAGGCTCATTGCCGAAACGGTCTTTGTCGAACCTTTTGCTTATGTAGTTGGCGACTACTCCAGCCATGACAGAGACCAAAAATGTCAGGAATACCTCCATGAATCCACCCCCTTTCTTGCCATTTGTAGGGGCGACAACATATTCATTATAACATATTTCTATAAATGTATAACATGTTTTGTTGAACATTGATTGTAGTTAGATCGTTTTATCGAATGATTGAGATTATTTTACAAAATTATGTTGACATTTTTTAGAAAAGCATTATACTGTTATATGTTTGAAAGCAAAGGCGCTTTGAGTACTTACTCGAAGTGCCTTTTTGTATTATTGAAAACACAGTTTCCAATAATACAAAAACGCTCCGCGAGGATGCACACTCGCGCGTTTGGAAAATGTTGCATTAAGCAACCACGCTCGGCGCAAGAGTTTCGCAAGCGAAACTCTATGTTGTTTTTTTAAGGAGATACAGATGCTAGCATGTGATAAACCCAAAGAGGAATGTGGCGTATTCGGAATTTATTCCCTTGATGGAAAACAGGTAGCCCATGACATCTACAACGGTCTTGTTGCTCTTCAACATCGTGGGCAGGAATCAGCCGGTATGGCGGTATCCGATACCGAAGGAGAGATGGGCAATATAAATCTCAAGAAGGAAATGGGCCTGGTGACGGAGGTTTTTTCTCATGAAGATCTTGATAAGCTCTCCGGTAATATAGGAGTCGGTCATGTGAGATATTCGACCACCGGTGAGAGTACTGCAAAGAATGCTCAGCCCATTGCGATGAACTATATAAAGGGAAGTCTTGCACTTGTTCACAACGGCAATATAGTGAATGCCGGTGAAATAAAAAAGGAGCAGATGTATAAAGGATTAGCCCACTATACCACTACAGATTCCGAGGTTTTGGCCTATGAGATCATCGGAGAGAGAGTAAAGGCTGATTCAATAGAGGAGGCTGTAAAGAGGGCTGTATCAAAGCTTAGGGGCGGTTATGCAGTTGTTGTGATGAGCCCCAGAAAGCTTGTGGGTATCAGAGATCCCTTCGGTATCAAGCCTTTGATACTGGGAAAAAAGAAAGATACTTACATCCTATGTTCTGAAAGCTCCGCCATCACATCAGTGGGTGGAGAGATCATCAGGGATATAGAGCCCGGAGAGATCGTGAGCATCACAGCTGATGGTATCAGCTCTGATAAAGAGCTTTGCCAGGAAAAGCGCGCTCATTGTATCTTTGAATATATTTATTTTGCAAGAAATGATTCGGTGATGGATGGGATATCTATCTTTGATTCAAGGATTCAGGCAGGAAGAGCTTTAGCAAAGGGTGCTCCTGTAGAGGCTGATATAGTATCCGGTGTTCCGGACTCAGGACTTGCTGCTGCTGAGGGCTATGCTTTAGAATCAGGCATTCCGTTTACATTTGTATTCCACAAGAACAGTTATATTGGGAGGAGCTTTATAAAGCCCACTGACGAGGAAAGACAAAATGCGGTGCATATGAAGCTATCTGTCCTTTCACATGTGGTAAAGGATAAGCGTATCGTTTTGATAGATGATTCAATAGTCAGAGGAACCACCATGAAGCATCTTATAGAGATGTTAAAAAAAGCAGGAGCGAAAGAGGTGCATGTTCGTATCAGTTCGCCACCATTTTTATATCCCTGCTACTACGGAACGGATGTACCTACGAGCGGTGAGCTTATCGCATCGGAGCATTCAACTGAAGAGGTAAGAAGCCGGATAGGTGCGGATTCACTGCATTATCTGGGCATAGATGATTTTAAGGAAATGGTGGGAGACCTTCCCATATGTGAGGCTTGTTTTACCGGGGATTATCCTGTGTAAAAAATTTTTCCTTGACATTTCATGATAAAAATGTATACTACTAAAAAGATATAGCGAATTGAAGCAAGGGCGCTTCGGATAACATCCGAAGTGCCCTTTTTTCATTCCAGGAAACGAGGTTTACTGGAATGAAAAAAGTCTCTGCGAGGATGCGCACTCGCGTGTATGGAAATTGTTGCTTTAAGCAACCGCGCTCGGCGCGAGAGTTTCGCAAGCGAAACTCTATAATGATTTTTCTAGGAGGATCAAAATGGAGAAAGACATGAAGGAAATCGAGCAACAGGGCTTATACAGGCATGAATTTGAGCATGATAACTGTGGTATCGGAGCTATTATTCAGATAGATGGTAAGAAAAGTCATGCATTGGTAGATGATGCCTTGTCGATAGTTGAAAGACTTGAGCACAGAGCCGGAAAGGATGCTGAGGGAAAGACAGGTGACGGTGTAGGTATTCTCACCCAGGTTCCCACAAAGTATTTTAAGCGCATCATGAAGACAGAGGGAGTGGAGCTTAAGGATGGCTTTGGTGTTGGTATGTTCTTCTTTCCCCAGGATGATCTTTTAAGAAAGCAGGCAAAGAAGATGTTTGAGACTATAGTCAAGAAAAATGGTCTCAAGCTTCTTTCGTGGAGAAGTGTTGCCACTGCACCTAAGGTTCTTGGAAGTAAGGCGCTTTCCTGCATGCCCGTTATAGAGCAGGTGTTTATCGAAAGACCTACTCTGCTTATCGAGGAGACCAAGAACAACAATCCTGCCATAAAGAATGATGATCTGGCATTTGACCGAATCTTATATATTATCAGAAGAGAGTTTGAGCAGAGTAATGTGAATACCTATGTGCCTTCGCTTTCCTGCCGAACCATCGTCTACAAAGGAATGTTCCTTGTGGGACAGCTTCGTACATTCTTCCTTGACCTTATGGACAAGGAATACGAATCTGCCATCGCTATGGTTCATTCAAGATTTTCAACCAATACCAATCCCAGCTGGATGAGAGCGCATCCCAACAGATTGATGGTACATAACGGTGAGATCAATACCATCAAGGGTAATGCCGACAAGATGCTTGCAAGAGAAGAGACCATGCATTCAAAGCTTCTTTCCGAGGAGGATATGACAAAGGTACTTCCTGTCATTTCCTCAAACGGCTCTGACTCAGCTATGCTTGATAATACGTTAGAGTTTTTGATGATGAGCGGTATGGAGCTTCCACTTGCAGCTATGATAGCTATTCCTGAACCCTGGGCTCACAATGATACATTGTCTCAGGAGGAAAGAGATTTCTACCAGTATTATGCAACCATGATGGAGCCTTGGGATGGCCCTGCTTCAATCCTTTTCTCAGACGGTGAGGTAATGGGGGCCATTCTTGACAGAAACGGACTTCGCCCTTCAAGATACGTGGTGATGGATGATGGCAGACTCATCCTTTCATCAGAGGTTGGCGTGCTTCCTCTCGACGAAAAGCATATCGTGAAGAAGGAAAGACTTCATCCCGGAAAGATGCTTCTTGTGGATACCAAAGAGGGAAAGATCTACGGTGATACAGAGATAAAGGAAAAATATGCACATAGAAATCCTTACGGTGAATGGCTGGATATGTGCCTTATAGAGCTTAAGAGCCTTAAGATCCCCAATGAAAAGGTTTCGGAGATCGGAGGCGAATATAGAAAGAGACTTCAAAAGGCCTTTGGATATACCTATGAGGATTATAAAGAAGGAATCCTCAATATGGCTTTAAACGGAACAGAGAGCATCGGCTCAATGGGTGTGGATACCCCTATAGCAGCTCTTTCAAAGACTTATCAGCCTCTGTTCTACTATTTCAAGCAATTGTTTGCACAGGTTACAAATCCTCCTATCGATGCGGAAAGAGAGAAGATAGTAACCTCACGAAGTGTATATGTTGGAAAGAACGGCAATCTCCTTGATGAGACTCCTGAAAACTGTCATGTGTTAAAGATTCATAACCCTATCCTTACTGATCTTGATATGTTAAAGATCAAGAAGCTTGATAAGGATGGTATCAAGGCTGCCACAGTATCATTGCTCTATTATAAGAGTACACCTATGGAAAGGGTATTAAAGCATCTTTTTGTAGAGGTTGATAAGGCTTACAGACAGGGCGCGAGCATACTGATCTTATCGGACAGAGGCGTTGATGAGAACCACGTTGCAATCCCTTCACTCCTTGCGGTTGCTGCAGTTCACAGACATTTGGTAGAGACAAGAAGATGTACGGCCATGTCCATTATCCTTGAGTCAGGTGAGCCGAGACAGGTACATCATTTTGCAACTCTTCTTGGTTTCGGTGCATCTGCGGTAAATCCTTACCTTGCTCATGCAACCATAGGAGAACTTATTGAGGATGGACTTCTTAACAAGGATTATTATGCTGCCATAGAGGATTATGACCACGCGATATTAAACGGTATCGTAAAGATCGCATCAAAGATGGGTATATCAACCATTCAGTCATACCAGGGCAGCAAGATATTTGAGGCTATCGGTATTTCCGAGAACGTGATAAATGCATATTTCACAGGTACTGTAAGCCGTGTAGGCGGAATCGAATTAAAGGATATAGAAAATGCTGTTGATGTGATGCACAGTCAGGCCTTCGATCCTCTTGGAAGAGATACGAACCTTCAGATCGTATCAACCGGTAGACATAAGGCAAGAAGTCAGGGTGAGAATCACAGATACAATCCCGAGACCATTCATATGTTACAGCTTGCAACAAGAGAAGGAAACTATGAAAGGTTTACTGAATATACAAAGCTTGCCGATGCTGAAAAGACAGGTTACTTAAGAAGTCTTTTGGATTTCAACTTCCCGAAGGATCAGGTACCTCTTGAAGAGGTTGAGAGTGAATACGAGATTGTTAAGCGTTTTAAGACAGGTGCTATGAGCTACGGATCCATATCAGAGGAAGCTCATGAAACCCTTGCCATCGCCATGAACCACTTAAAGGGTAAGTCAAACTCCGGTGAGGGCGGTGAGAGTGACGAGCGTATAGCTTCAGCCGGAACCGATCATGACAGAAGCTCCGCTATCAAGCAGGTTGCATCAGGTCGTTTCGGTGTAACAAGTAAATATCTTGTAAGTGCCAAGGAGATACAGATTAAGATGGCCCAGGGTGCAAAGCCCGGTGAGGGTGGACATTTGCCCGGAAAGAAGGTTTATCCTTGGATAGCAAAGACCAGGCATTCAACTCCCGGTGTGAGCCTTATTTCTCCTCCTCCTCATCATGATATCTATTCTATCGAGGATCTGGCACAGCTTATATATGACCTTAAAAATGCCAACAAGAATGCAAGGATATCTGTAAAGCTTGTATCTGAGGCCGGTGTGGGAACAGTCGCTGCCGGTGTCGCCAAGGCAGGCGCACAGGTTATCCTGGTATCAGGCTATGACGGAGGTACAGGTGCAGCGCCACTTAGTTCCATCCACAATGCGGGTCTTCCCTGGGAGCTTGGCCTTTCAGAGACACATCAGACCCTGCTTGCCAACGGTCTTAGGAATCAGGTAGTGATAGAGACTGACGGAAAGCTTATGACAGGTCGTGACGTGGCAATAGCTGCGATCCTGGGTGCGGAGGAATTCGGATTTGCAACAGCACCTTTGGTAACTCTCGGTTGTGTAATGATGAGAGCCTGCCAGAGTGATACCTGCCCCATGGGTGTAGCTACACAAAGTCCTGAGCTTAGAAAGCGTTTTGCGGGTAAGCCTGAGTATGTTGAGAATTTCATGCTCTTTATCGCGAGACAGCTTCGTGAATATATGGCAAAGCTTGGCGTAAGAAGTGTAAATGAGCTTGTAGGTAGGACTGAGCTCTTAAAGGTTAAGGATAATCTGACTGAGAGCGAGAAGGATATCTCCCTTGACAGAGTGCTCTTTAGACTTCCCGATGTGACAAGAGAAGAGCAGGTATTTAATCCCGAGCTTGCTTATGATTTCAAGCTCTATGATACCAAGGATGAAAAGGTGCTCCTAAAGTCTGACAAGATCTTAGCGTCCATAAAATCAGGAAAGAAGAGCACCATAGATATAGATATCTCCAATACAGACAGAACCTTCGGAACTCTACTTGGTGCAGAGATCACAAGACAGGCTCCCGAAGGACTTGATGATGATACCATTACGGTAAATTGTAAGGGTGCCGGCGGACAGAGCTTCGGTGCATTTATTCCCAAGGGACTTACCCTAAAGATATCCGGCGACAGCAATGATTACTTTGGTAAGGGCCTTTCAGGAGGAAAGCTTATACTTGCTGCTCCCGAGGATGTAAAGTATGATCCTTCTGAGAACATCATCGCAGGAAATGTTGCTCTTTACGGAGCAACCTCAGGTGAGGCATACATTTCCGGTGTAGCGGGTGAGCGTTTCTGTATCAGAAATTCCGGAGCAACCGCAGTAGTAGAGGGTGTTGGTGAGCACGGCTGTGAATATATGACTGGTGGACGTGCGGTGATCCTAGGTCCTACAGGAAAGAATTTCGCGGCAGGTATGAGTGGCGGAATAGCCTATGTACTTGATGAGCAGAATAAGCTTTACAAGAATGTAAATAAGCAGCTGGTAAATATGGAGCTGCTTGAGCTTAAGAGCGATATCGAGGAGCTTAAAACCCTTATCGAGAACCATGTGAAGTATACCGGTTCTAAGAAGGGTAAGGAGATACTTGAGCATTTTGCTGATTATATCCCTCACTTTAAGAAGATCATTCCTGTGGATTACAAGGAGATCAGAAGACTCATTGCAAAGCATGAGGAGCAGGGACTTGATATGGCAAGTGCACAGGTTGAAGCTTTCAAGGAATTTGTGGGTTAGGAGGCCAATATGGGAAAGACAACAGGATTTTTGGAATATGAAAGAGTAGATGCTCCCGTTATCAGTGAGAAGGAGCGCATAAAGAATTTTAACGAGTTTCACGAGGCAAAGAATCCCGAGGAGACCAAGAGGCAGGCTGCAAGATGTATGGATTGCGGAGTTCCCTTTTGTCAGGCAGGTGTTATGCTTGCAGGAATGATGTCTGGATGTCCTCTTAATAATCTGGTTCCCGAGGTCAATGATCTGGTGTTTCGAGGAAAGCTTGATCTTGCCTACGAGAGACTTTCGATCACCCACAGCTTCCCTGAGTTTACCTCAAGGGTGTGCCCCGCGCTTTGTGAGGCAGCCTGTACCTGTGGACTTCACGATGCTCCGGTATGTACCAAGGAGAACGAGAAGGCAGTTATAGAATATGCATTTGAGCATGGCCTTGTAAATGGTGGAAAACCTTCTGTAAGAACCGGTAAGAAGGTAGCTGTAGTCGGAAGTGGTCCTTCGGGACTTGCCTGTGCGGATATGCTTAACCGTCAGGGACACGAGGTAACGGTGTTTGAGAGAAGTGATCGTGTAGGAGGACTACTGCGTTACGGTATACCCAACATGAAGCTTGAAAAGAGCGTTATAGACAGAAGAGTAGCCCTTATGGAAGAGGCCGGTATCACATTTTTCGTAAATGCAAATATCGGACTTGAGGGTAAAAAAGCATCAAAGGATGCGGTAACCGTAGAAAATCTTAAAAGGGATTTTGATGCCGTAGTTTTAGCCTGCGGTGCCTCCAACCCCAGAGATATCAAGGCTCCCGGAAGAGATGCCAAGGGAATTTATTTTGCGGTTGACTTTTTAAAGACCGTGACTAAGACACTTCTTGATACAGACTTTAAAAAGCCCCCTGTAGAGCTTTGCAAGGGCAAGAATGTGGTTGTCATCGGTGGTGGTGACACAGGAAATGACTGTGTGGGTACATCTATAAGACTCGGTGCAAGATCAGTGACACAGCTTGAGATGATGCCAAAGCCCTGCGAATGCAGAGCGGCAGGAAATCCCTGGCCTGAGTGGCCGAGGGTTCTAAAGACCGATTACGGTCAGGAGGAGGCTATTGCCGTATTCGGTTCGGATCCCCGTATCTATCAGACTACGGTGAAGGAATTTGTAAAGGACAGTAAGGGCAACTTAAAGGAGCTTGTGATCATAAGTCTTGAACCCAAGAAGGATGAAAAGACAGGTCGTATGAATATGGTGCCTGTAGAGGGTAGTGAAAAGACTATCCCCTGCGAGGTAGTTATGATCGCAGCAGGCTTTTTGGGAAGTGAGGACTATGTAACCAAGGCCTTCGGAGTAGAGGTGGATGGACGTACCAATGTTAAGACAGAGGCCGGACATTTTAAGACCTCAAAGCCCGGAATATATACTGTCGGTGATATGCATATAGGTCAGAGTCTTGTAGTCAGAGCTATCAATGAAGGAAGACTGGCTGCAAAAGAGGTGGATCTTGATCTTATGGGATATTCAGTTTTGTGATAACGACAAAAATGAGATCAGATATTCAACAATATTGTATCTATTGTACAATATTGAAAAATATACAAAAAAGTAGTTGACAAACTGATCAACAACTAGTATAATGCGTGTGTGTGAAGGACAAAGGCGTCTTAGAGATTTCTCTAAGGCGCCTTTTCCGTTTGCATTTTCAACATAAGACAGGGGGATGAGGGACGGTCCCTTATCCCCCGATCTTTAGAAACAGAGGACCGTCCCTGTTTTCCGAAAAAAAAGAGAGCTAATGTTGATCATAAAAAAAGTTAGGAGAGTGAGAGAATATGGAAAAGGTTAATGTACCTGAGCTTTTTGGATCTATGGTGTTTGATGACAGAGTTATGAGAGCAAGACTTTCGGATGATATCTACACCAAGCTTAAGAAGACGATAGATGAGAATGTAGCACTTACCGATGATGTGGCAGATGCGGTTGCAGTTGAGATGAAGGCCTGGGCCTTGGAGAACGGAGCAACACATTTTACACATTGGTTCCAGCCACTTACCGGAGTTACCGCTGAGAAGCATGACAGCTTTATATCACCTTCACCGGATGGCGGAGTGGTCATGGAGTTTTCAGGAAAGGAGCTTATAAAGGGAGAACCCGATGCATCAAGCTTCCCTTCGGGAGGAATCAGAGCTACATTTGAGGCGAGAGGATATACAGCATGGGATCCTACCTCATACGCATTTATCAAGGATCATACACTTTGTATTCCCACAGCATTTTGCTCATATTCGGGAGAGGCACTTGATAAGAAGACACCACTTCTTAGATCTATGCAGGCACTTAACCGACAGGCAAAGAGAGTACTTAAGCTTTTTGGAAATGACGATGTAAAATATGTCAGGACTTCAGTTGGTCCCGAGCAGGAATACTTCCTGATCGACAAGGATATGTTCAATGCCCGTCCTGACCTGGTATATACAGGAAGAACACTTTTCGGAGCAATGCCTCCCAAGGGTCAGGAGCTTGATGATCACTATTTCGGAGTGATCAAGCCCAGAGTAAATGCCTTCATGGAGGAGCTTAACAACGAGCTTTGGAAGCTTGGAATTCTTGCCAAGACCGAGCACAATGAGGTAGCTCCCGCACAGCATGAGATGGCCCCCATATTCTCAACCACCAATGTTGCAACAGACAACAATCAGTTGATGATGGAGATCATGCAAAAGGTTGCAAGAAAGCACAATATGGTATGCCTCCTTCACGAGAAACCCTTCGCCGGAGTGAATGGATCAGGAAAGCACAACAACTGGTCAATGGCTACAGATAAAGGACAGAACCTCTTATCCCCCGGAGAGACTCCTTACGAGAATGCACAGTTTTTACTCTTCCTCTGTGCAGTCATCCAGGCAGTAGACGATTATCAGGATCTTTTGAGACTTTCTGTTGCAACAGCCGGAAATGATCACAGACTTGGAGCAAATGAGGCTCCTCCCGCTATCATTTCAGTGTTCCTTGGCGATGAGCTTTCAGCAATCCTTGATGCTATAAAGAATGATACGCCTTACGAGGGAGCAGAGAAGGTAGTGATGAAGCTCGGTGTACATGTACTTCCCAAGTTTAGACGCGATACCACCGATCGTAACAGAACATCACCCTTCGCATTTACAGGAAATAAATTCGAATTCAGATCACTTGGTTCATCAAACAGCATTGCTTGCTGCAACATCATGTTGAATACCGTTGTTGCAGAGAGCTTGAAGCAGTACGCAGATGAGCTTGAGAAGGCAGATGATTTCGAGACTGCGCTTCATGATCTGATAAAGAGAGTAATCAAGGATCATGAGAGGATACTCTTCAACGGCAACGGTTACGGTGATGAGTGGGTTAAGGAGGCTACTGAGGTAAGAGGTCTTTCAAATCTTAAGACCACTGCAGATGCTATGCCTCACCTGCTTGATGAAAAGAATAAGAAGGTTTTGATGGAGCATCAGGTATTCAACGAGACAGAGCTTGTTTCAAGAAGAGATATCATGCTTGAGAATTACAACAAGACCGTTAATATAGAGGGACTTACCATGGTAGATATGGTCAGAAAGAATTATCTTCCTGCCATCGAGAGATACTTATTCAGACTTGCACAGACCACCTCACTTATGAAGTCAGTAAGTGATAATGTAAAGTGCAACTACGAGGTATCAACTATGGAGAGACTTTCAGAGCTCACCGATCATATACTTGATTCCGTTAAGGTGCTTGAGGATGTACTTGATAAGTTCAAGGGTATCGAGGATGTGGTAGAAGGATCTGCATTTGTAAGAGATTCAATGATCCCTGCAATGGAAGAGCTTAGAAAGAATGTAGATGAAGCTGAGATGCTGACCTCTGAGAGAGATTGGCCGGTACCCAGCTACGGAAAGATCTTGTTCAGTGTGTACTGATACAGGGGATAAAAGTCGAAAAGCAATCATGTTTACATGAATTGCTTTGAGACTTTGAGACCCTAACGAACATGAGGAAGTAGCAATTTGCAAAGCAAATTAGCGGATTCCGAATGGTCGTAGAATTGCGGGAGTTTCGAAGAAACGGAGCAATTCGTATCATATCTTTATATAAATTAATAAAACAATGAGCAAAGGCGCTTTGAGAGAAATCTTAAGGCGCCTTTCCCGTTTAGTGTAAAGAGGAGGAATTACTATGACAGAAGAGATTATGAATGCCTTGGATGGCGAATTATTTGCGGTATGGTTTTTGATAGGAGCAGCATTGGTTTTCTGGATGCAGGCAGGATTCGCAATGGTTGAGGCAGGCTTTGCGAGAGCCAAGAACTCAGGAAATATCCTGATGAAGAACCTGATGGACTTTTGTATAGGTTGTGTGACCTTCATCCTTATCGGATTTGGTCTGTTACTTGGTGAGGATCTTTGCGGTCTGATCGGTAAACCCGGATTTGATATCTTCACCGCTTATGAGAATTTTGACTGGTCAAACTTCGTGTTTAACCTGGTATTCTGTGCTACTACAGCAACTATCGTATCAGGTGCCATGGCAGAGAGAACAAAGTTTTTAAGCTACTGTGTATATTCAGGAGTTATTTCAGCTCTTATTTATCCCATCGAGGCTCACTGGATCTGGGGCGGCGGCTGGCTTTCGCAGATGGGCTTCCATGATTTTGCAGGTTCATGTGCCATCCACATGGTAGGTGGTATCGCAGCATTTGTAGGTGCCATCATGGTTGGACCTCGTATCGGTAAGTTTGAGAGAGATGAGAACGGAAAGGTAATAAAAGTAAATGCCTTCCCCGGACACAATATCGTAGTCGGTGCACTTGGTGTATTTATCCTTTGGCTTGGTTGGTACGGATTTAACGGTGCTGCTTGTACTTCCGTAGATCAGCTTGCATCAGTATTCGTAACAACAACCATCGCACCTTCAATCGCAACTGTAGTATGTATGATCTATACCTGGATCAAATGGGGCAAGCCCGATGTATCAATGTGTCTTAATGCTTCACTTGCAGGTCTTGTAGCTATCACAGCTCCCTGTGATGTAACAGACGCATTTGGTGCAATAGTGATCGGTGCTGTAGCAGGACTTTTGGTTTGTTTCGGTGTATGGCTTCTTGATCATGTGCTTCATGTTGACGATCCCGTTGGTGCCGTTGCAGTTCACTGCATGAACGGTATCTGGGGTACCATCGCAACCGGACTTTTTGCAACAAAGAGTGCTCCCGGTAATGATTCTTGTGTAGGCCTTTTCTATGGTGGTGGTTTCCATCAGTTAGGAGTTCAGCTCTTAGGTTTTGCAGCAGTAGCATCATGGGCAGCTATCGGAATGATCATCGTATTCTCTAGCATTAAGGCAATCTTCGGACTTCGTGTTTCAGAAGAAGAGGAGATCGAAGGTCTCGATCTTACTGAGCATGGTCTTGCATCTGCATATTCAGGCTTTGCTATCATGGATGTTAACAGCCAGACAATGTCAGCTAATGAGAACACAAACCTTGGTGTATCAGATTACGACAAGGCAAGCGAGGCTCAGAAGAAGGCTTCCGTACCTGTTACCAACATGGCAAAGACAGTTGAGGGAACAAGCCTCGACACAGGTATCAACAAGGTGGTTATCATTACCAAGCTTTCACGCTACGACAAGATCAAGAAAGCCCTTAACAGCCTCGGTGTAACCGGTATCACTGTAACTCAGGTAAGTGGTTGCGGTATCGAAAAGGGTGCCGGTGAGATGTATCGTGGAGTTGAGATGGACCTTACCTTGCTCCCTAAGATCAAGCTTGAGGTAGTAGTAAGCGGAATTCCCGTTGACAGTGTCATTGAAACTGCAAAGAAAACACTTTATACCGGAAAGATCGGAGACGGTAAGATATTCGTATATCCCGTAAGCCGTGTAGTAAAGATCAGAACCGGTGAAGAGAATTATGAAGCTTTACAGGATGTAGAGTAAGATATTTTCACAATATAGTTAAAACAGAGTCACTTGGGGTCAGACTCCCTTACGACAGATCGTGAGGGGGGGGCTGACCCCATTTGTGCATTGTTTTTTATTTTAGCTCTGAACAATTATGTTGCGCTTTTGTTGCACACCCTATGTTATATTGGTCCCAGTGAGGCAGTCAGACGGACAGCTAATTAGTAAATTATAGTACATTAGGAGGTACAAAATCGTGAAAGAGATCGAAGAAAATGTAGACGATATAGTAGTAAGCAAGGACAAGGTAATTGACTTTACATTGACACAGGTAAAGCCACTCGACTTTTTTGCTCTCAATTCAAAGCAGTTTAAGGAGCCTATGAAGCTTGCGGGTGTTAACAATGTGGAAAGCGCAGATGCTATGCGTTCCCTTTTTGTTACATGGCTTATCGGTGTGAAGGGCTTTACATCTTCGGACGTTATCAATGCTACAAAGCTTAACAAGGAAGACAAGACAAAGCTTGGAACCCAGTTTATACAGTATTTCAAGGATCGTCCCATATTTGGCAATTCGGCATCGGCTGATAAGGTAGAGGCAAACCTTCGTGATTATGCGAAGATGATATATGAATCAAGAAAGCAGCTCCTTATGAAGGAGAACCTTAGATATCCAAAGCCCATTGAGCAGAGGAACGAGGTAACCTATGAGAATCTTAGAAAGGATGTCTTCGGTTTCAATGCTGAGCTTGAATATGGCATGGACGGAGTCATGAACAACTGGACAAGCAGCAACAACAATAAGACAGATCTTAATCCCAACGGTATCAATTTCAACAATGCATTTTTGCAGGGCTATTGTACACGTATGAAGGATAAGGAAAAGCTTGAGACAGGTATCACCAATTTCTATTCTGACCAGAACAAAATGAAGATCGTAAAGTGTATGGGTAAGATCACAAAGCTGGTCGGAGATAAGAATGTATCTGAAGAGAAGAAGAAGCATCTCCTTTATGTAGGAAAGCGTCTTCCCGGATCTGAGCTTAAGTTTAACGGAAAAGCCGATGCAAAGAGCAATTCATTCAATCTTAAGTTTACTATCGAGGAAACTGCAAATAATTATGGTTTTTCTACAGGAGATATCCTTGAGACTATTATCGATTCAGAGCCTTCAAAGGATGGAGCAAGTGATATTGAAAGATCCGATAATGGTGCAAAGAAGGCGATAGCCGATTACAATAAAGCACAGCAGGATATAGTTAACAATGCATTGAATATTGTTGCACACAATGACAACACCGAGGTTATGAATCTTGCCATCAACAAGGGAGATCGTTTTAAGAAGGGACTTGACCTTGCTGATGCCACCAAGGATGAGATCAAGGAGGCTGCAGAGCTCTTTGATAAGATCTACAGTCCCGTATATCAGGCAAATATCAAATTGAAGGCTTCTACAGGAAAGAATGTTATTGATAATATCACCATCAATGGTGAAAAGGTTGTGGATGCTGCAAATAAGGCTTGCGATGGCAAGGATTATATGTATTCTGAGAAGATCATGTATGCCAAGGCGATGGCACTTAGAGCATTTGTCAATCCTGAGCTTCACCTGTTCTACCAGAATGCAATTGGATCTGTGAATCCGGATCTTGAGCTTTACTCAGTGGGACGTGGTGCAAAGCTTGTAGAGATGAAGGACAGCGTTGCCATGAAGCCCGAGGACTTCAAGGTAGGACTTAAGTATGATGTAGAAGATCCCAAGGAGAAGATCACCAAGGATACAAAGATCAAGGCTACCAAGTCAGCGAATGCAGTTTTACCCAAGCCTAACTACGGAACCGATGGAGTCGTTGATATTAAGGATGTAATTGCTACTGTACCCAAGCAGTCGGCAAGACCTGTGGAGAGACCTGATAAGGTTAAGAATCCTGTTGTTAAGGAGCCTGCCGTAAAGAACCCTGCATTTAAGGCACCTGTCAATGTTGGCGGAATGAAGGAGATTGACGATTCATTTGATGCGAATGAAATTGATGAAGCAATCCCTGCAAATCTTGATAATGATGAGGTAAGAAGGGCAAGAGAATTCGTAGAGGGAGCCTTCCTTTATCAGGAGTGTATTGATAATATCCTTGATTGGGCTACAGCATTAAAGGGTATGTTGACCATGAATCAGAAGGATGCTGAGGCCAACTTCTTCTCTAAGTCCAATAAGGTGGAAGGTGACAAGGATTATCAGAACTTTACAAAGGTGATAGAGAATACCATTACTTTATTTAAGAGCGGAAGCAGGTCTTCTATGGACCAGGCAAAGCAGCTTGGAAAGCTTATCAAGGTAGCTGATGACTATCTCGATGGTGAATTCCTTTATGATGATCGTATGAAGGGCGTTTCATTTGAGGCTGCAAGAGAGGTTCTTAATAAGGGCGACAAGCTTCTTAATATGCTCTATACAAGCCGTGTAGCAGTATCAGGTCTTACCAAGGAAAGTCTTATTGGCGGCGTCCAGCCCTATGGTAATCTTGGCTACAATGATGTCATAAAAAAGGCAAAGGAGCTTAAGGCACAGTATAAGGATACAGAATCCTTCAAGAGAGGCTTTAAAAAGCCTGATTTTAATGAGATGTATGAGAAGTCTGAAAAGCAGCTTGAGATAAAGAGAAAGCTAGAGAAGGTCAGCAAGACCATGAGCAGAAACTTTGAATATTCCATGAGAACTGTTCCTGATAAGTATCTCGGTATGTCAAGGAAGCGCTCCGCATCAGCTATCGCAAGATGGGTTGTGACAAAGAACTATCTTGAGCAGGTATATAAGCCCGGCGCAACTATGGAGGAGATCGATGCTTTATCCGATGTGAATGTAAAGGCTTTAAAGAAGAAGGTAAAGGATCTTGCCAATGATCCCGTATTCAAGAGGGTAGTAAAGAAGTTCCCTGAGAATGCTTTCTCTGTATGGCAGGCATTGGAGCCTCATGCAGCTCAGATGAGAAAGGATCCCAAGAATATCGATAAGATGCTTAACGATATGAAGGCTAATGCCGAGAACAAAAAGACCAAAAACAATAATGTTGAGAGAAACAATTCATTGCCTAAGATCTGATAAATTTTCATCTTGACATTTTGAAAAAATGCTTTATACTTGTGTATGAATTTTTGTATAAGAATGTTTTTTAGAAGCAAAGGCGCTTCGAGTGTATACTCGAAGTGCCTCTTTTTTTACCATGTCAGGAGGAACTATGGCTAAGTATATTTTTGTGACAGGCGGAGTTGTATCGGGACTTGGCAAAGGCATCACGGCTGCATCTCTAGGACGTCTTTTGAAAGCAAGAGGTCTTAAGGTGGCGGCTCAAAAGCTTGACCCCTATATTAATGTTGACCCGGGCACCATGAGCCCCTATCAGCACGGCGAGGTATATGTGACTGAGGACGGAGCTGAGACGGATCTTGATCTTGGACACTATGAGAGATTTATTGATGAGAACCTGAATAAGTTCTCTAACTTAACATCCGGTAAAGTATATTGGAACGTACTCAATAAAGAGAGAAGGGGAGAGTATCTTGGATCCACCGTACAGGTTATCCCACATATCACAAATGAGATAAAAGAATTTGTTTATCGCGTGGGCAATGAGACCGACGCTGATGTTGTCATCACCGAAATCGGCGGTACCATCGGAGATATCGAGTCGCAGCCCTTCATAGAGGCCGTAAGGCAGATAGCATTAGAGGTTGGGGAGGAGAACAGCCTCTTTATTCATGTTACGCTGGTTCCTTATCTTCACGGTTCCGACGAGCACAAATCAAAGCCCACACAGCATTCAGTAAAGGAGCTTCAGGGAATGGGCGTAAAGCCTGATATCATTGTGCTACGATGCGACGAGCCTTTGGAGAAATCCATCTTTAAAAAGATATCAATGTTCTGTAATGTAAAGGAAGACTGTGTCATAGAGAACAGGACTCTGCCAAGTCTTTACGGTGCGCCTCTGATGCTTGAAGAGGCAGGCCTTTCAAAGGTTGTTTGCAGGGAGCTGAAGCTTGAACAAAAGGATCCCGATCTTTCTGATTGGGAGAAGCTTGTAGATAATATAGAAAAGTGCAACAAGGAAGTAGATATTGCTTTAGTTGGAAAATATGTTCAGCTTCATGATGCATATCTGTCTGTTGCTGAAGCCCTTCATCATGCGGGCTATTCATTCAACGCAAATGTTAATATTCACTGGATAGATTCGGAGGAGTTAAATGCGGATAACGCAGATACCGTGCTTAAGGGAATGGGCGGTATCATTGTTCCGGGCGGTTTTTGGGACCGGGGAATTGAAGGGATGGTCCTTGCCGCCCGCTATGCCAGGGAGCATAAGGTTCCTTATTTTGGCATCTGTCTTGGCATGCAGATTGCAGTTATCGAATACGCAAGAAATGTTGCAGGTCTTTCTGATGCCTGCTCCGGCGAATTCCACGATGCCACTGATACCAAGGTCATCGATTTTATGCCGGGTCAGTCGGATTCAGTGGACAAGGGCGGAACCTTAAGACTTGGAAGCTATCCTTGTGTTATCACACCGGGAAGTCTTATGGAAAAATGCTACGGTGAAGGGATCACAGAGATATCCGAAAGACACCGTCACAGATACGAATTCAACAATGATTATCGGGATGTACTTACCTCGGCAGGCCTTGTGCTTTCAGGAACCTCTCCTGACAACCGCCTCGTTGAAACAGTTGAGGTATCGGATCACCCCTTCTTTTTAGGCGTACAATTCCATCCGGAGTTTAAGTCGCGCCCCAACAGGCCACATCCCATATTTAAGAGGTTTGTTGAAGCGTCGATTAATAATTGAAATTGACCGTGTTTCGAAACTTCACAAAAATCTCGGACATCGCTGTCTCCGTTTCACTACGGTCCGTGATTCTTTTGTGAAAGTTTCTCAACACTAACATATGTTGTGAAGCAACAATCCCTTGCATGAAGAAAAAAGGAAAAAAGACATGAAAGAATACAACAAGAAGCTAATATTTGAAGATGGAAGCGTCTACATGGGTTATGGCTTTGGCGCTGATAAAGAAGCGGTATGCGAGATAGTCTTCAATACCTCCATGGCGGGGTATCAGGAGATCATCTCGGATCCTTCATATACGGATCAGGCTATAGTTATGAGTTATCCGCTAATTGGAAACTATGGTATTACGGACGAGGATTATGAGAGTAAGCTCCTTAATCTCGGCGCACTTATTGTTCGTGAGGTCAATGATTATCCTTCGAACTTCAGGTACACGAGAACACTTTCAGAGCTTTTAGAAGAGGGAGGAGTTCCCGGAATCTATGGTGTGGATACCAGAAAGCTTGTGAGAAGTATAAGAGATATAGGTTCGAGAAAGGTGCTTATCACTTCGGCTGATACAAGCGTTACTGAGGGCATTGAAAAACTTAAGAATACCGAGCTTAGAAAGGATCAGGTGGCACGCTGCAGCTCAAAGAAGAAATGGTATTCGAGAACTTCAAATCATATCTTCAATGTGGTAGCCATAGATTGCGGTATGAAGTTAAATATTGTGAAGGAGCTCAATAAGCACGGTTGCAATGTGACTGTGGTTCCCTATAATACAAAGAGCGATGAGATACTATCCATGAAGCCTGACGGGGTATTCATTTCCAATGGACCCGGCGATCCCGAGGATGTTACCCAGGTGATCGATACGCTTAAGGAACTTAGAGGAAAGCTTCCGCTTTTTGGTATATGTCTCGGACATCAGCTTATAGCCCTTTCATACGGAGCGAAGACCTACAAGCTTAAATTCGGTCATCGTGGCGGTAATCATCCGGTAAAGGATATAAGAACAGGCAAGATCGAGATCACAAGCCAGAATCACAGCTATGCGGTAGATGAAGGAAGCCTTGAGGGTACAGGTCTTACCGCTACTCATATCAACCTGCTTGACAATACCATAGAGGGACTTCAATCAGAGAGCGACAGGGTATTCTCTGTACAGTATCATCCGGAGAGTGCTCCCGGCCCCCAGGATAGCAAATACCTTTTTGACAGATTTATAGATAATATGAAAGCAGCCAGGCTCGAAGCTAACGGAGGGAAGAAGAATGCCTAAGAGAACAGATATACATAAAATACTTGTGATAGGCTCCGGTCCCATCGTCATTGGTCAGGCTGCCGAGTTTGATTATGCGGGAACCCAGGCTTGTCTTGCACTAAAGGAAGAGGGCTATGAGGTTGTACTTGCCAATTCCAATCCCGCAACCATCATGACAGACAATATGATAGCTGACAAGGTTTATATGGAGCCTTTGACACTTCAATATATGGCAAGGATCTGCCGTTTTGAAAGGCCTGATGCCATCGTTCCCGGAATAGGAGGTCAGACAGGCCTTAATCTTGCTATGCAGCTCCATGAAAAGGGAGTCCTTGACGAGTGCGAGATCGAGCTTTTGGGAACCGACGCCAAGAGTATAAAGTGCGCTGAGGACAGAGAGCTTTTTAAGGAGCTTTGTGAGAGGATAGGAGAGCCTGTAGTTCCTTCGGAGATTACTTATTCAGTAGAAGAAGGTTTAAAGGCAGCAGAGAAGATCGGATATCCCGTGATCCTTCGTCCCGCATTTACCCTTGGAGGAACCGGTGGCGGCTTCGCTTATGATGAAGCCGAGATGAAGGAAATGATGAAGACAGCTCTTGCCCTTTCTCCCGTACATCAGGTATTGGTGGAAAAGAGTATCAAGGGCTATAAGGAGATTGAGTACGAGGTTATAAGAGATGCCAATGATACAGCCATCACAGTCTGTAACATGGAGAATCTCGACCCCGTGGGAATCCATACAGGTGATTCCATAGTTGTGGCACCCAGCCAGACCCTTACAAACAGGGAATATCATATGCTTCGTGATTCGGCGCTTAAGATTATCAGAGCTCTTGAAGTAAAGGGAGGATGTAATGTTCAATTTGCTCTTGATCCCGAGTCATTCAGCTATTATGTCATTGAGGTCAACCCCAGAGTTTCAAGATCTTCGGCACTTGCCTCAAAGGCCAGTGGTTATCCCATTGCAAGGGTATCGGCAAAGATCGCAGTGGGCATGAACCTTGATGAGATACGCTTAGCCAATACACCTGCCTGCTTTGAGCCGGCTCTTGATTATGTTGTGACCAAGATGCCGAGATTTCCCTTTGATAAATTTACTTTGGCATCCAATACACTTTCTACTCAGATGAAGGCCACAGGCGAGGTCATGAGCGTTGGAAGGACATTTGAGGAAAGCCTTTTGAAGGCTATAAGATCCCTTGAGGACGGTAAGAATCATATTCACCTTGCTAAGTTTGATGTGAAGAGCCTTTCCGATAAGCCTGAGCCCGAGAATAAGGAAGAGGCTATTGAAAAGTTATTGGAATATATAGAGGAAGGCACTGATGACAGGATATATGCCATTTCTCAGCTTATGTGGCTCGGTGTTGATGAACAGCTTATATTTGATCGAACCAAGATCGATATGTTCTTCTTAAATAAGATCAAGAATATCGTTGATTTTGAGAAGGTAATAGAAGAGGAGAAGAGCGAGTTCTTAGCTGAAAGAACTTCGTATGAGAAGACTGACAGGCTCTATTCACTGATCCACGAAGCAAAGCGTATGGGCTTTTCTGATTCTTATCTTGCTGAGCTTACAGGACTTAAGCTTGATGCGGTGACTGATTTAAGGCTTAATTACGGTATCCGTCCGGTTTACAAGATGATAGATACCTGTGCCAGCGAGTTTGACAGCTATGTGCCTTATTTCTATTCAACCTACGAGGACGAGAATGAATCTATTATTTCTGACAACAAGAAGGTCGTAGTATTAGGTTCCGGCCCTATAAGGATAGGACAGGGTGTGGAATTTGACTACTCTACGGTTCATGCTGTTAGGACACTTAAGGATATGGGCTATGAGGCCATAGTAATCAACAACAATCCGGAGACAGTATCAACTGACTATACCACAGCAGATAAGCTTTATTTTGAGCCCCTGACCGTTGAGGATATCATGAATATCATAGATCTTGAAAAGCCTATGGGAGTTATCACGACTCTCGGTGGACAGACTGCGGTAAATCTCTGCGAGGCTTTGACCAACCATGGTGTAAATATCATCGGTACAGGCTTTGATGCCATCTTCAAGGCTGAGGACAGAGATGCATTTGAGGAGGTTATAGAATCTATCGGTATCCCTCATCCAAAGGGAGAGGCGGTAACCGATATAGAAAGCGGTGTAAAGGTAGCGGAGAGGATAGGCTATCCTGTGCTTGTAAGACCAAGCTTCGTTCTTGGGGGACGTGCCATGGAGATCGTTGCCAACGAGGAAATGTTAAGGCATTACCTTAAGAACGCCGTAGAGGTAGATCTGTCACATCCTGTACTTGTTGACAAATATGTAGTAGGTAAAGAGGTGGAGATTGATGCCATCTGTGACGGCAAGGATGTATTCTTACCAGGCATCATGGAGCTTGTAGAGAGGACGGGTGTTCATTCCGGAGATTCAACAAGTGTTTATCCTCCATATTCCATTTCTGAAAAGGTTAAGGAGACCATAGCAGACTATACAAAGAGGATCGGCTTGGCCGTGGGTATAGTGGGTCTTTTCAATATTCAGTTTATCGTAGATAAAGGGGATAATGTTTATATCATTGAGGTAAATCCTAGAGCCTCAAGAAGTGTTCCCTTCCTTTCCAAATCAACGGGAATATCCCTTGTTGATATCGCTGTAAAGGTAATGATGGGAATATCCTTGAGAGAGCAGGGCATAGAGGATATGTTCCCGCCTGAGAAGAAGTTCTGGTATGTAAAGGCGCCGGCATTCTCATTTGCCAAATTAAACGGAATGGATGCATATCTGTCTCCTGAGATGAAATCAACAGGTGAGGCCATAGGCTACGACAGAAGGCTTAAGAGTGCATTTTATAAGGCTATGCAGGCCTCAGGCATAAAGATGAAGGGCTACGGTACTGTTATGGTGACATTGGCCGATGAGGACAAAGAGGAGGCTCTTCCTCTTGTAAGAAGGTTCTATGAGCTGGGCTTCAATATCGAGGCTACAGTAGGAACAGCGAATTACCTTAAGGAAAATGGAATCCGTACAAGACTTCGTGGAAAGCTTTCTGACGGAAGTGACGAGGTACTTGAATCCATTCGTGCCGGATATGTAAGCTATATCATCAATACCCGTGCCATACTTTCGGGTATTCACTATGAGGATGGTGTGGCTATCAGACAGTGTGCCGTTATGAATGGTGTGACCATGTTCACATCCCTTGATACGGTTAGGATACTACTTGATGTACTAGAGGATATCACGCCGGAGATATCAACGATTTAAATAATAGGGCAGTTTAGCCTGATAGAAGAGGAAAGACCTCCTTACGCTTAGTTGTAAGGAGGTCTTGCTTTTTATGAAACTCTCGCAACGAGGGCGTTTAACTAATATTGGAAACACAGTTTCTTGTGAAGTAAAAAAACACCAGAGGATTGAAATCCTCTGGCGCTGTGATCGTAGCGGGAGGGAGACTTGAACTCTCGACACCATGGGTATGAACCATGTGCTCTAGCCAGCTGAGCTATCCCGCCAAATAATATGGGACCTATAGGGCTCGAACCTATGACCCTCTGCTTGTAAGGCAGATGCTCTCCCAGCTGAGCTAAGATCCCATAAAAGTCATGCCGTTTGCTTGGCACGAATGATAATATACCAAATTGCGAATCAAATGTCAAGTGTTAAATACAAAATTTATTAACCAAAGTATAAATCCGACAACAATGATCACAGGAAGGAGTTTTATAAGTAGGGAAACAACTCCCATCAATACTGCAAGCACCACACCTATTATCAGCAGTACAATGCATACTATGAGAAGCTTACCTGCCCAATTATTAAGTGAATGCTTACCAAATTTCAGTTCGGGTTCACCTTTTTCATTTAGATTTACATGGAGCCCCTTGTCTTCGTTTTTATCCTCGTATGTATTGTAAGCAGTATCGGTGTGAGAGGTATAGCCGGAGCTTTTTCCACCCTCAGCCTTGGCTTTTTCTGTTTGTATAACAGTTTTTGCGACCACATTGCCGCTACCAAGTGATCTTATGACATCTTCTTCGGACTTCCCTTTATTCACCTCATCTACTATATATTTATTGTAGTAGTTGATCGTATCTTTTTTAACATAGTCTGTAACCTCCCCGGAGAGGGAGTTGTCCAGTTCCTTTAAAAAGGCAGCCTTGTCCATGCTTAACACCTCATTTCTTTCTAAACTCAAAAATCCATTCCTATTATAATTAATTGTGGCTAATTATGTCAATGTTTTATGATTTTTAGGATTGGAATGTTTTTTTTGAAATTTTTTGAAAAAAGATGTGACCTACATAAAAAGCCTTCTGTCTATATGAGTGAAGGCGTTAAAAAAGCCTAAAAAAAAAGACAATAATCCATGGGAGGTAAATGGTTATGAGAAAGAAGATATTAACAATAGGAATGGCAATGGCACTACTTTTTACAGGATGTGGAGCATCAAAGGATAATGCATCCATACCATCTGAATCGGCAAAGACGAACAACAGATCAGTGAACTTCGAAGGTGCAATGGCTGACGGAGAGGCTGTCAATTCGGATGAAGCTTATGCGGAGATAGGCGAAACTTATGACGATTATGGGGCAGCTGAGGAGGATATGGCAAAATATGATGAGGTTCAGGAAAGTGAGGGTGCGGATCTCGGCGCAGGAGGATCATCATCAAATATCACAGACAACAACACCAATACAACCATCAACACAGAAAAGCTTATATATCACTGTGATCTTCGATTTGACACTCTTGATTACAAGAAGTCTATTTCAGATCTCAAGAAGCTTATAGCGGACAATGAAGGCTTTATCGAGCAGGAGAACGAAAGCTCCAACAATAACAATTACAATTATTACTATGTTGACGAAACCTCAAAGTCCGCAGCACTTTTTACTTACACTGCTACAATCCGTGTTCCCTCAAAAAAATATGATAGCTTTGTAAACGGAACAGGCAATTTAGGCGATCTGAAGAACAAGAATGCCAATGTAACCAATGTAAGCACTGAATATTATGATCTTCAGGCTGAGCTAAAGGTTTATGAGACAAAGTATCAGAGATATCTCGATATGCTTTCAAAGGCTGACAAGGTAAAGGATATCATCGAGATTGAGAACAACATCACTCCCCTTGAGACCCGTATCAACCAGATCAAGACAAGAATGAACAATATCAACAATGATGTAGCTTACAGCTATGTTAGTGTAAGTATTCAGGAGGTTAAGGAGTATGAGGTGAGAGAGGAAAAGAACGAGACCTTCTTCCAAAGACTTTCAAGAGAGTTCAAGGAAGCAACCAAGGATTTCGGCTATAGAGTTCAGGATTTCATTATCTATCTTGCAACACATGTATTTGATCTGATCATCTTCATTATCCTCGCGTTCATAGCATGGAAGCTTATCGTAAAGAAGTTCATCAAAAAGATCAAGGCAAAGAAAGGGGTTCCTGTTGACGACTCTAAAAAGGGTACCGTTATAAATGAAGAAGTAGAGATAGCAGAAACTTCGGATGTTGACAATACTGAAAACTAGTGCATCGGTTTAGCGTTAAACGCTTAAAATACCACCTCCACTATAGATTCCCCGCCTTATGTTTTTTACATGGGGCAGGGAATCATTTTTTCCTTTATATATTCTGTTTTCTGTGAGATAATGGTAAAAGTATTTAAAGCCTGAAAGGAGCATTATATGATCAAAAAAATATCCGACGCATTTATACTTGAAACAGACCATACCTCATATATTTTTCGTGTGATGAAGAGTGGACATTTGGAGCATCTCTATTACGGTAGAAAGATCACAGTAAAGACCAGAGAGGATATAGATTGTCTGCTGGAAAAAAGAGCCTTTGCTCCCGGTAACTCTACCGTTTATTCAGGTAAATATAAGGAGCTTTCCCTTGAGGATTGCCTTCTTGAGATGAGTAGTCTGGGGAAGGGCGATACAAGAGAGCCTTTTATAGAGCTTCGTCATATGGATGGATCAACTACCTGTGATCTTACCTGTGTTGCTTATGCCATGGAGAAGGGCAAGAAGGCCTTTAAAGAGCTTCCGGGTTCATTTGGAAATGAGAATGAGGTTGAGACACTTGATATCCTTCTTCGCGATAAGAATTATGGTATTGAGCTTCATTTGCTTTATTATGTATATGATAAATGTGATGTGATCACAAGGGCAGCAAAGCTTGAAAATAAGAGTGATGACAAGATATACCTTGACAGACTTTTATCTCTTCAGCTTGATCTTGATACGTCAAATATGATGTTGACAACCTTTACAGGTGCCTGGGCAAGAGAGATGAAGAAAAATACTATTCCTGTTTTATCGGGTAAATATGTGAATGAAAGTAATACCGGAGCATCCTCTAATCAGGCCAATCCCTTCTGTATGCTTAGCAGACCGGGAACAAATGAGGACTTTGGCGAGGTCTATGGATTTAATCTCATATATAGCGGCAATCATTACGAATGCTTAGAGGTTAGCAGTCAGCAAAAGCTCCGCTTTTTAACCGGTATAAATCCAAGAGGCTTTTCCTTTGAAATCTTACCCGGCGAGGATTTTGAGGCTCCTGAAACGGTGATGACATATTCTGACAAGGGCTTTAACGGTATGAGTCAGAATATGCATTCATTTGTAAGAGAACACATAGTAAGAGGAGCCTGGGCGAAAAAGCCGAGACCTATAATTCTTAACAGCTGGGAGGCTGCTTATTTTGATATAAATGAAAAAAAGCTTTTAAAGCTTGCCAAGGCAGGAAAGGATGTGGGCATCGAGCTTTTTGTTATGGATGATGGCTGGTTTGGTGAGAGAAATGATGACACAAGCTCTCTTGGTGACTGGTATCCCAATAAGGATAAGCTTCCGGAAGGACTTAAGGGACTTTGTGATAAGGTAAATGAATTGGGGCTTTCCTTCGGTATTTGGGTTGAGCCTGAGATGGTAAATGAAAAGAGCAACCTATATAAGGAGCATCCCGATTGGGCTCTCAGAAACCTAAATACACCTCATTCAGAGGGAAGAAATCAGATGGTTCTTGATCTTACGAAGGAAGAGGTGCAAGACTATGTTATAGAGTCAATGACTAAGGTATTCGGTTCCGCAAATATAGAATATGTTAAATGGGATTATAACCGTAATTTTTCAGATGTATTTTCGACATCATTGCCATCTGAAAGACAGGGTGAGGTTTATCACAGATATATGCTGGGACTATACAGATGCCTAAGGGTATTGATGAAGAGATTTCCTGATATACTATTTGAAGGCTGTGCTTCCGGAGGCAATCGTTTTGATCTCGGTATGCTTTGCTTTTTCCCTCAGATATGGGCATCGGATAATACTGATGCAATTTGCCGCGCTGAGATACAGACAGGCCTAAGCTATGGTTATCCTATATCTGTCATAAGCTCACATGTATCGGGAGCTCCGAACCATCAGACTCTTCGTACAACACCTATGAATACCAGATATGCGGTGGCAAGCTTTGGTGTTCTTGGTTATGAATTAAATCTTTCTGATTCACCGGCAGAAGAGCTTAAAGAGATAGAAACGCAGATCGCGGCCTATAAAGAGTGGAGAGATACTTATTTCTTTGGAAGCTTCTACAGAGGAAGAAGCTTTACTGATCCCCACAATTTAGGTGCCTTTGGAACAGTGCTTGCTGCGGAAAATGAGAATATAACCGAGTGGACAGTGGTTTCCCCTGACAAAAAGCAGGCTGTGGGTATGATACTTCAAAAGCTTGCGATCCCTAATACCCGTTATCAGTACTTTAAGGCAAGGGGACTAAAGCCTGAGGCAAGGTACCACTTTACCAATATTCCAATGAAACATAATATCAAGGCCTTCGGAGATCTGGTGAACACGGCATCTCCGGTACATATAAAGCAGAATTCCGTAGCGCACAATATGCTTGCGAGATTCTACAAGATGGATGGTGAGACAGAAGATTATGCCGCTTTTGGTGATACTCTGATGAATGGAGGGGTAAAGCTTTCCCAGGGCTTTGCCGGAACCGGCTATGATGACAGAGTCAGATTCTTCCCTGATTTTGCCTCAAGGCTTTACTACATTGAGGAAATGGTATGATTTTTCAATGTAAATCTAATAATTGACCTAATTATAAAAAAGTGATACAATGTCGTCTTGGTGTGCGGCTGCCGTAAAATGCGGCAGCCGTTTTTAACTTTATTTCCATGACATCATTTCGGAGGTTTTCAAAATGGAGAAAAAAGAGAGAGGTTCGTTCGGAGGGTCCCTTGGCTTTGTCCTTGCGGCGGCAGGTAGTGCGGTAGGACTCGGAAATATCTGGAGATTTCCCTATCTTGCGGCTCGTGACGGTGGCGGTCTGTTCCTTGTGGTTTATCTGTTGCTTGCAGTAACCTTTGGTTTTACCATGCTTACCGCTGAGATAGCCATTGGTAGAAAGACCAAGCAGAGTCCCCTTACAGCCTACAAAAAAATCAGTGAGAAATGGGGCTTTTTAGGTATCATTGCCAGCGTAATTCCCTTTATGATCATGCCCTATTACAGTGTTATCGGTGGCTGGGTCATCAAGTATTTTATCGCATTTTTGACCGGCCACGGAGCTGATGCGGCACAGGACGGATATTTCGGCGGATTTATTACTGCACAGTATGAGCCCCTTATCATGATGGTAATATTCCTTTTGGCTTGTGCGATCATCATTTACAACGGTGTTGAGAGCGGTATTGAAAAGTCATCAAAGATCATTATGCCTATACTTTTGGTGCTTGTTATAGGTATAGCGATTTTCTCTCTTACTATAAAGAATCCCGGAGCGGACGGAAAGATCGTTACAGGACTTCAGGGAATGAAGATATATATGGTTCCCAATCTTGATGGTATCGGAGTGAAGGAGTTCTTCAATGTTCTGGTTGACGCTCTTGGTCAGCTGTTCTTCTCACTTTCCATCGCTATGGGTATCATGGTTGCCTACGGTTCTTATGTTCCTGATGAAGCCAGCCTTACAAAGTCTATCAATCAGATAGAGATATTTGATACGGCAGTTGCATTTTTGGCAGGAGTTATGATCATTCCCGCCGTATATGTATTTATGGGAATGGAGGGTATGGATAAGGGGCCTTCTCTTATGTTCGTAGCTCTTCCCAAGGTATTTGTTGCCATGGGTCCCATAGGAAATGTGATCGGAACACTTTTCTTCGCTATGGTGCTTTTTGCGGCTATCACCAGTGGTATGTCCGTGCTTGAGGCTGTAGTTTCCGGATTTATAGATAAGTTTGAAATGCCAAGAAAGAAGGCTACCATTATCGAGACAATAGCGGCGCTTATCATAGCTGTTGTTGTATGTCTTGGCTATAATATATGGTATTTCGAGTTAAAGCTTCCCAACGGATCAACCGCACAGGTGCTTGATATTCTCGATTATATAAGCAATTACATTCTGATGCCTCTGATCGCTATTGGAACCTGTATCCTGATCGGATGGGTTGTAAAGCCTAAGACGGTTATCGATGAATGTACAAAGAACGGAGAGAAGTTCGGAAGAAAGGGTCTCTTCGTTGTAATGATAAAGTTTATCGCTCCGGTATTGCTTTTCGTATTATTCCTGATATCAGCCGGAATCCTTAAGCTTTAATATGAAAGGAAGAAGTTTTAAAATGAAAGAGTTTTTGAAGAAGAAGGATATAGAGATATCCTTGAAGCGTTATGGTATCGATGCACTTGGAGCTATGGCACAGGGTCTTTTCTGTTCATTGCTTATTGGAACAATCATAAATACCATAGGTGCCCAGTTTAATATTGAGTTTTTAAAGCAGCCTGTGGCTACTGTTGCCGGGGTTGACTATACAGTGGGCGGTATAGCTACTGCTATGAGTGGTCCTGCAATGGCTGTGGCCATCGGATCGGCGCTTAAATGTCCTCCCTTGGTGCTTTTCTCTATGATCTCTGTGGGCTTTGCATCCAATGCTTTGGGCGGTGCAGGTGGTCCTCTTGCAGTTTTGTTTGTTGCTATCATTGCAGCGGAGTTTGGTAAGGCGATTTCAAAGGAGACCAAGATTGATATCCTTGTAACCCCCTTAGTTACCATAGGTATTGGAATCTTCCTTTCATGGCTTATAGCACCTCCTCTTGGTAAGGCTGCCATGAAGGTGGGAGATGTGATCATGTGGGCTACAGAGCAGCAGCCATTTATCATGGGTATCCTTGTATCAGTGATCGTCGGAATAGCCTTAACACTTCCCATATCATCAGCAGCTATATGTGCGGCTCTTTCTCTTACGGGTCTTGCCGGTGGAGCTGCTGTGGCAGGCTGTTCTGCTCAGATGGTAGGCTTTGCGGTTACCTCATTCAAGGAAAATAAGTGGGGCGGTCTTGTTTCCCAGGGAATCGGAACCTCTATGCTCCAGATGGGAAATATAGTAAAGAATCCTAAGATATGGCTTGCACCTACACTTGCATCGGCTATTACCGGACCTCTTGCAACCTGCGTTTTCAAGCTTCAGATGAACGGAGCTCCCGTGTCATCAGGTATGGGAACCTGCGGTCTGGTTGGTCAGATCGGTGTTTACACAGGCTGGGTAAATGATGTGGCAGCGGGTACAAAGGATGCCATCACAGCATTTGACTGGGCAGGACTTTTACTTATATCCATAGTTCTTCCAATCATCTTTTCACTCATTTTCGACGCTATATTCAGAAAGCTCGGATGGGTCAAGGACGGAGATATGAAATTGTAAAAAATATTAAGCTCGGACTCTAGAGTCCGGGCTTTGTTTTTGCCCATATTTCATTTACAATAATGTTTAATTGTGTTATAATTGCAAAAGATTGTGCCTTCGGGCAGGTAAAGAGGTGATTGTCTTGGTCAATACCGATAAGGTTGCCACTATGAGCAAGCTTGCGATATACGAAGCGGGTATCGGTAAGAAGGAGCTTGTGCTCGCAAAGTATTATAAGAGCGACTATATCAGATACAATGTTCTAAAGACTATTCTTACCGCGGCCTTTTGCTACTGGATCGTGGTGGCGGTTTTGGCATTTCTCAATATGGAATATATTTTGGACCATATTGTTGATATGGATTATATGCATGTACTCCATTTGCTCGTTGCGGGATTTGTCATATGTCTTGCTGTGTACTGGCTATTTTCAAGGATTTATTTCTCTGTGAAATACGAGCAGGCGAGACCTCATATCATTGAGTACAACCGTCTTCTTAAAAGGATGGAGGATCACTACAAGGAGGGAGTGGACAGTGCCCCGAAGAATGTTAAGATAAGGGGGACTATCGTAGAAAATGACGAGTTTATTGACTATTAGAGATGAGATAAAGGATTTCTTTAGAGAGCACGATCTGATCGTGACTCCTATATTCCGTTTTATTATCGCGTTTATTTTATTGCTTGAGATCAACGCATTATATGGCTATTCGGATACATTTTCAAAGCCTCCGATCATTTTTGCCATCTGCCTGGTCTGCGCATTTATGTCAGAGGGTGTGACCCTTCTTGTCATCGGTGCTGTGACACTTGTTCAGTGCTTCGGTGTGGGACTTGAGGTTGCTGCGGTATATGCGGTTCTTTTTATGGTGATGTATTTTATGTACATCAAGTTTTTCCCGAAGACCGGCTATGTCGTGCTTTTTACGCCTCTTCTTTATATGTTTAAGATGCACTATCTGTTACCGATCATCGTTGGTATCGTCTGCGGACCTGCAGGCATAGTATCATCGATATTCGGCGTGATCTTTTACTATTTTTCACAGTATGTCAATCAGATCGACGGACTTTTAAAGACTGCCAAAGAGGGGGAGAAGGTATCAAGCTTTATGTATATCTTCACTGAGATGCCCAAGGACAAGGCTATGCTTCTTACTATGATAGTATTTGCCTGTGTTATTATGATCACCTATATCATTTATCGACTTTCCGCAAGAAATTCATGGTATATCGCGATCTTCACAGGTGGAGTTTTGGAGTTTTTCCTCTTTCTTATGGGTGGCTATGCTCTTGAGGCGGATATTGATATCACAACTATTTTGATCGGAACCTTGGTTGGTATCTTGCTTTCCTTTGTATTCCAGTTCTTTAAGGGAACGGTTGATTACTCAAGGACAGAGATCGTTCAGTTTGAGGATGACGATTATTATTACTATGTGAAGGCTGTTCCGAAGCTTACAGTAGCAGCAAAGAACGTCAATGTAAAAACAATCAATCAAAGAAAATAAGGACATTTTTAGGTGGACAAGATTAACGCATTTATACAGCGTTACATAGATTGGCTGTATATTCCGCAACTTCATATCACGGACATCATGGAGATAGGTATCATTTCCTTTGTGATCTACCATCTCCTTCGGTGGTTCCAAAAGACGAGAGCATGGACTTTGTTTAAGGGCATAGTCGTGCTTTTGTTATTCGTTGCTTTGGCTACTGTTTTTCGTTTCAATACTATTTTGTGGATATTGAAGAAGACGGTGAATATCGCTGTTATCGCAGTGATCATCATATTTCAGCCGGAGTTTAGGAACGCTTTAGAACAGCTGGGAAGAAGAAGCTTTGTTTCATCGCTTTTCAATATTGTTGAGCAGAAGAGTGCTGATACCGAGAGGATATCGGAGGCTACTGTCAATGAGATCATCAAGGCTGTTTTTGATATGGCCAAGGTTAAAACAGGAGCTTTAATTGTTCTTGAGCAGGAGGTAGCACTGGGTGACTATGAGAATACAGGTATCTCCGTTGATGCCCTTGTTACAAGCCAGCTCCTTATCAATATTTTCGAGAAGAATACACCGCTTCATGACGGTGCTGTTTTAATACGCAAGGACAGGGTAGTGGCTGCCACCTGTTATCTGCCTCTTTCAAGCAGCAAGGTGATCAACAAGGATCTTGGAACAAGACATCGTGCTGCTATAGGTATCAGCGAGGTTTCAGACAGCCTTACTATTATCGTGTCAGAGGAGACAGGCTCTGTTTCTGTTGCAAAGAGTGGTAGACTCATCAGGAATCTTGATCCTGAGGGGCTTAAAAAGCAGCTTTTGGAGCTCAATAAGCACGGCAAACAAAAGGACGGAAAAAAGACCGAGGGACGAAAAGGGAAAAAGAAAGCATGAAGGATAGATTTTATCACAACATTGGAATAAAGCTGCTGTCCGTGATCATCGCTTTTATCATCTGGGTTTTGGTAGTGAACATTGATGATTATATCGTGACGAAGACTATTGCGAAGGTACCCGTAGAGGTGATCAATGAGGACGCTATCACGGATATCGGCAAGGTTTATGAGCTGGATGATGACGCTTATGTAGATGTGGTCGTAAAAGGACCGAGAAGTACTGTAGAAACTATGAGCTCTGCGGATATTGATGCATATATAGATCTCCAGCTTCTTTCAGCAACGGATGCGGCGCAGGTTTTTGTATCTCCGAGAAAGGGACTTCAGAGAAACAAGGTCACCGTGACTCCGACAAAGACTCAGATCAAGGTAAAGCTTGAGGAGCTTGTTGAGGAGTCATTGAATATCACAGTCAACATATCCGGAACCCCTGCGGATGGCTATGCTGTCATATCAAAAAGCACTACCCCCAATATCATTACAGTCAGTGGAGCAAAGAGTGCAGTTGCAAAGATAAAATCAGCGCAGGTTACTGTCAATATGGATGGGACTACGGCTGATGTAAAGGGAAAGATCACTCCCATTCTTTTAGGTGATGATGGTGAGATGATCAATGCAAAGAGTGTTTCCATAAGTGAGAGCGAGGTTGAGGCCAATGTCACTATAGGAAAGACTAAGACTGTTCCGGTAAAGGTAGAGACCTTCGGTACTGTGAAAGAAGGCTATACCGTTCTGGGTGTTGAATACCAGCCTGATGAGATGCTGATAGCCGGAGATGCTGAGGCCTTAAAGAATGTTACTGAGATTCTTATCAAGGATATCAATATCAATGGGGTAGCGTCGAATTACGAGACCAATGTTTTGGTAAATGATTATCTGCCGGAGGGCGTGAAGACGGTAGAGGACAATGCAGAGATCATGATCACTGTAAGCGTTGAGGAGCATATCTCTAAAGAGCTTACATTACTTTCTCAAAATGTAAAGCTTTCAGGTGAGAAGGAAGAGTATTCATATCAGATAACAGAGATACTCAGTCCGAAGATCAGTATAAAGGGTCTTTATGAAGAGGTAGGAACTCTTACATTAAATGGACTTAATCCTAGCGCTGATGTATCTGAGCTTGAGCCCGGTGAATATGAGGTAGAGATTAAGTATACTATTCCCGACGGAAGTAACCTTGAGATAAGCTCTGAGGCAAAGGTAAAGCTTGTAGTATCAGAAAAGCCTCAGGTATAAGATTGATATGGATGAGAATATTGAAAATAACAATGAGATAGAGGAAAGTAAGAGGGGGTTGTCATCTTCGGCGTTAAAGCTTATCGCGATGGTCTCGATGCTCATCGACCATATTGGTGCCGGTTTTTTGGAGAAGGGATATCTTCCCTACTTAAAGAGAAGCTTTGGTGGTACATCTGCCATATATGAAAAATGGGATCTGATAGATTCCTATATGCGCTTGATTGGAAGACTTGCTTTCCCGATTTTTTGCTTTGTTCTGGTGGAAGGCTTTTTGCATACGAGAGATCTGAAAAAATATCTTGCGAGACTTTTTATATTTGCCATCATTTCAGAGATCCCCTTTGATATGTGCTTTAGAAAAGCGTATGTAAACTGGAATTATCAGAATGTGATCTGGACCATGTTCCTTGGTGTTTTAGCTATGGCGGCTCTGAAAATGATTGATGATAAAAGCACAGCAAAGGCTATGAATATTATCCTTTCCATACTTGTAGTTGTGCTTTTTGGTGCACTGGGTGTTCTGTTAAAAACAGATTACAACGGAGTAGGTGTGTGTCTTATCATTGTTTTCTGGTTCTTAAGGGACAATGAGTTTTTTAGGGATCTTTGCGGTTCCATCGTGATACTTGGAGCAGGAATTATTGAGATAGCGTCTTATCCCTCATTTGTACTGATGCATTTTTATAATGGAGAGAGAGGGATTAATTTAAAATATTTATTCTATGTGTTCTATCCGATGCATATTTTTATTATAGCATTGGTCAGGATAGCAGTATTTGGAGGGTGAGATTATGAATCTTGAAGATGTAAGAAAAGAACTTGATCAGGTGGATCTTGAATTCAAGGAATTGTTTTTAAAGCGTATGGAGATCGCAAAGAGGATAGCCAAGGTAAAGGCTGAGTCAGGAGATGATATATATAAGCCTGACCGAGAGACTGAGGTTATCGAAAAGCTGACAGATGGAGTTGCTCCTGAGTTTAAGAGTGAGTACGTGGCTTTTTTACGACGTCTTATGCAGCTTTCCCGTGAGATTCAATACGCCGAAAGACTCAAGATAAATGATGATTTCTTTTTGGAGGATTCAGGTATCGCAAGCCCTTCGCACAATCGCCTGAAGGTGAGATTTGCATGTCCAGACAGATGTGGAGCACTGATGAATACCATTTCTATCATAGCCGATTACGGTATCAATATCACAGATATCCGTATGGCTTGGGAGGCTACTGATCTGATCATTTACTTAGAGCTTGCAGCTAATATGCTCGATGAGAATATCAAGGCTCTTTTGGTTCAGCTTTATGCCGAGACAGAAGGATTAAAAATGATCGGAAGCTATCAGAAGTGATAGCTTCCGGTTTGGAATTATGTTATACATTTGTGTGATCTGTATCGGATACGAATTTGTATTGGCTTCTATATTGCTTTGGAGACATATTCATGACCTTGCCGAAGGTTTCGGTATAGTAGCTGGCACTATTGAAGCCGTTTAAGAATGCCACCTCGGTGATGCTTTTATCATAGTCGCTAAGGGTTTTTAAGCTTTTTCTGATCCTATAGTGTGTCAGATAATTCATGGGAGAGAGTCTAAGGGTCTCCTGAAAGAGGGAATTACATTTGCTTTTTGATATCATCCCTGCCTTGGCTATATCGTCAAGGGTAATCTTTTCTGCAAAATGTGCCTGAATATATGTGATCATATTCTTTAATGGTGCAGTCTTTATATTGGTTCTATATTGGTTCATTTTATTTATTCCATTTTTATACAATAGATTCCAAAATTCATTGATATATATATTTGCTCTTATAGGGTCATTATATTCCCCCGGTTTTGTGACCTCATAAACCTTCTTTATAAGCTCAAGACATTCCACCTTCCAGGGAATATCTCTTGTGAATTTGAGGGCATCATTGGCTTTGCTGAAGGTCAGGGGATAAACGAATTTTTCTGCCATGGCATCAGAGCTTTTTAGAATAGCTGTATCAAAAATAACAAGGATATAGTCGCAGTCCTCGCTTTCCCCAAGAGTGGAGAAGTGCATTCTGCCGGAATTGACAAGAACACCTTCACCTTCTTTCAAAGGAACGGAATTCTCATTGATATAGTATATAAGATCTCCCTTTAGTACATAGACCAATTCTATCTCGTTGTGCCAGTGTACAGGAACACGATAATTCGGATACAGACTTTCGGAGGTGATCTTTGATTTGATCGGAGTGTATGGAGAGTTGTATGTAATGATCTCTGAAAGATTGGAATCTATATTCAGATATACCATTTTTTTATTATCCATTTTTTGTCCTCCTTTTCATTCTGTGGAATATTGTTATAAAACTATAACATTTTGTGATAGATTTAGTCAAGAGGATTTAGTAGTATATAGTTGTATTAAATATGCCCCCCCATATTCGGGTTGTTCGGGATATTCCCGGGCAGCCCGGTTTTTTATTGCTGTTTTTAAGGCTTATTTTTTTAGGGTTAATAAGAATATAAGACTTACTTCGTCAATATGCTGAGAATAAGATTGTTGTTTTGTGCAATAATTACCTGTAAATTGGTTGAATTTTCGAATAACTTATAGTATAATAAATATAACTTCAAACGGATACCTGAAATGTTCGACACTCCTATAATTTTGAACCTACATTACTCTTTGACGGGATTCCGCGTATCGTTGTAGATGTCACGCCACCATTTATGGAGGATCACAGAAGCCGCGATCAGGTTGCCCACCTAGCTCTGCTAGGAGTCAAAAGTAGGAACCGGCATTTCGGGGAACATTTAGAAAGCAGCGAAGCTGCTTTCTTTTTGTACTTTTATATGTGAAGAATTTATGATACAATGAGCAAAGGTGCATCATGCTTGCATAAAATGCACATTTGCTATGTGGCAAATTGGATTATGTGAAAGTGAAAAAGGTTATATAGGACCATGGCTAAGAAGAGGAGAGGAGAACCCCTCACAAGAAAAGTTAATAGGGCGTCTGACGAGTTCTTTAGAAAATGCAGCAGTGATCATATAGTTGCATTTTCTTCACAGACCGCTTTTTTTATGCTGATGTCGATATTCCCTCTTTTGATGCTGCTTTTAAACCTCACACAGTTTCTACCCTATAAGCAGTCTGATGTGGTGGCCCTATTTTCAAGCTTTATGCCACAGGAATTTATGAAATATGTTGAGAGGATCATTGAAGATCTGTATGAAAAGTCTCAGATGCCTATATTCTCGGTTTCCATCTTTTTATTTTTATGGACGGCAGCAAAGGGTATGTATGCTATCGGCAATGGCTTGGATTCTATTTATGACTGTGAGGAATATAGGAATTTCTTTAAGGGAAGGTTTATCGGGATATTTTATACCCTGATATTTATGGTGTTTTTGGTGGTTCTTCTTTGCCTTTTCGTCTTTGGTAATACTATCATAGACAAGATCATCAAGGCCTTTCCGGGTATGAACCCTGCCTTTGAGATGATTCTTAATTTAAGATCTGCCTTTGGTGTGATCATTCTTTTTGTGTTCTTCTGTCTGCTTTTTTCAATAGTGCCTCACAAGAAGAATAAGCCATTCTCACAGATGTGGGGAGCAGCCTTTTCGGCAGCGGGATGGATAATTCTTTCTATAGTCTTTAGGTTGTATTTTGATAAGTTTAGCGGTTTTTCATATATGTATGGAAGTATCACAACCGTTCTGATGGCTATGATATGGCTATACTTCTGTATATATATCATTTTCCTTGGCGGAGAGGTGAACTGCTATCTGGCAAGAAGAAGAGAGAGGATAAGGAAAAAAACACTCAAATAAAATGCTCAGTGGTCCGGGTATCCACTGAGCATTTTTGACTTTTGACCCTGGTATCATATTATTTTGTTTGCTTTTTAACCTTTTTGGCAACGGAAATGATGGTTACTTTTCCGAATTTTCTATATGCTGCTACCTTGTAGCTATAGTTTGTTCTTCTTCCAAGTTTCTTGTTGGTGTATTTATTGGTCTTAACCTGATCGATCTTTTCGTAGGTTTTATTACTGCTGTTATATCTGTATATATAATATCCATCAGCATTCTTGACCTTTTTCCACTTCAATGTAATAGAGTTACTTGTTGAAGTAGCCTTTAGGTTCTTTACAGCATCAGGCCTCGTGGAGGCTTTTACTGTATCTGAGAATTCACCGTAGTACTTTTTATTGCCAACCTTTACGAAACCTCTTACCTTAAAGGTGTATTTCTTGCCCTTTTCAAGCTTTTTAACCTTTACCCAAGAAAGTCTGTCCTCTGTGGTAGTGGCAAGCTTTTTGTAAGAGCCTGTTATCTTTCCGTAAACCTCGTAGCCTGTAGCTCCCATCACCTCGTTCCATGTGAAGTTTAAGTAGTTGCTACCTGCGGCTATAGGCCTCAATCCTGATACTCTGGCTACGCTTGTTGCTGCTCCAAGGGTTTCTGAGCAGTTGCCGTCGAAATCGTTGTATACTCCACAGACACGGATGTTGTAGACAGCACCTGATTCAAGCTCCGAAAGTGTTATTGAGTTTTCTTCGGAGAAACCCAAAAGAGTGTATTTATCTTTTTCAGCATCGTAGTCATATACATTGTAGGATACGGCATTGGCAACCTTGTTCCATGTAAGACTGATGCTTTCCGTATCATAGGATTTGACCTTTACTTTCTTGGGGGCATTGAGCTTTGCGCTGAGCTTTAGAGTCTTTGTAAAAGCATCATTAAGATAATCAATGCCGCCTGAAGAGTTCTCAATACCTGCTCTTACCTGATAGTATCCAAAGGAATCAATAGTCAGATCCTTTTCTGTGAATGTAGTAACTGAGGCATCAAGCTCAGCTATCATCTCATATTTCTTGCCATCTAAGCTTTTGAAAATACCGTGTTTCTTGATGGTAGGGTAGGTAACCCAGTTGATGGTTATTGAGTTCTCTGTAGCAGAGGTGGTGATCTGATCTACGGATACGCCAACGCCATCTGAGCTAACTAAAGAGTAATCACTTTCATAATCATCACCATCGTAGAGATGGTAGTAGGCGGTAACAGCAATATTTCTCTTCTCGCCTCCAGGAAGATCAGTAAGCGTGCAGCTTGTATTTCTTATACCTTTTAGGGTCTTTAAGAGAGTTAATTCATCGGTTTCCTCGTCATAGCTATATACCTTGTAGCCATAAGCTGCTCTTACTCTGTCCCATTTAAGCGAAACACCTGTATAGCTCTTTGCTGTGATCTTTAGGTTTTCCGGTTGATCCGGCTCCTTCATGTATCTTACATCCATATCCACGTTGCCGCTTATACCACTGACTCTTCCGATACTTGAGTACTGCCAATAATCCATCCAGCCTTCGTAGTTGGTCTGTTGTGTATAATGAGCAAACCAGATGGGGTATTTTTCAGCAAGCTCAGGTCCATTGGCTGCATAGCCCATCAGATTCTTTCCGGCGTAGACCATACCTACATAGCCTTTTTTCTCACATTCGTCACAGAAGGCGGAGATGACCTTGGTAGCCTTTGCCTTTGAAAGATGGGCGTTGTAGAGACGTCCGCCGCATACATATTTCCCGTTTACATAGGATGATGAATATTCATAGTCCATAACAACGGGAAGGTGTATGTTGTATTTCTTGGAAAGGTTGATGGCATAATCAGCCTCTTCCCTTGCTTCCTTCTCTGTGATAGCCTGAGAGAAAATATAGACACCTACATCAACGCCTGCTTCGTTGGCGTTCTTTAGGTTGGTTTCATACATAGTATCCTCGCCCAGCTCGCCGGTGGTAGTTCCTCTGTAGGCAACTCTTACGATGGCGAAATCGATGCCGTCAGCCTTTACCTTTTTCCAGTCGATATTTGCCTGGTACTTTGAGATATCGATTCCTTCGATAACCTCGCAGTCAACATACTGATCGTTGTGGATCTCTTCATTTCTTCCTACCTGTCCGCCGGAGATAGGCATAAGTCCCGATGACCTATCGGAGAGCTCCTGCTTTTGCTTTTCAATGTAGTATAGCGGATCATCCTGTTCCTCAGGAACCTTGCCAAGGGCTTTGGCGTTGGTGAAAAATGAACCTGCCAGAAGTACTGACAAACCTAAGGTTAACAATAATTTCTTTTTTGATCTCATTAAATCTTTCCCTTCTTTAGTTTAGTTTTTTCCTCAACTCTTATATAATAACAATAATTTACCGGCTATGCAAGGAAAGAATGGCTTATTTCTGTGAAAAATCTGTGGTTTTTGCTTGACAATAGAGCATAAAATGGTTAAAATCGACATTGTGTTTTAATAATGGAAAGGCAATGAGGATGCAAAAGGGATCATGTAGGTCTGACAGAGATTGAAGTCATAGGCTGGAAGCTTCATCAGGAACGACATTTTCCTCAATTTCACATCTTAGCTGCTTCGTTGAAGGTTAGTAGGCGAGGACGTTGCACGCGTAAAGTGTTAATCGAGGATATAGCTTCTATATCGAAGCAGGGTGGTACCGCGGATATTTCGCCCCTGACCGTTAGTAGGTCAGGGCTTTTTCATTTTTAAGGAGGTAAATGATGAACGAAAAACTGGCAGCTATTCGTGAACAGACGATGGCAAAGATCAAGGAAGCCAAGGACATTGATGCTTTGAACGATATCAAGGTAAGTGTACTTGGTAAGAAGGGTGAGCTCACTCAGGTTTTAAAAAGTATGAAGGATGTAGCTCCCGAGGACAGACCTAAGGTTGGTCAGATGGTAAATGAAGCAAGAGCTATTATTGAGGATGCTCTTGAAAAATCCACAAAGGAGATCAACAGACTTCTTCGTTCCGAGAAGATGAAGAGAGAGGTCATAGATGTGACCCTTCCCGGAGTGAAGCATATGAAGGGACACAGACATCCCAACGAGATCGCTCTTGAGGATCTTGAGAGAGTATTTGTCGGTATGGGTTACGAGATTGTTGAGGGTCCTGAGATCGAGTATGATAAATACAACTTCGAGCTTTTGAATATACCTGCCAATCATCCCGCAAAGGATGAGCAGGACACCTTCTATATCACCAAGGATATTCTTCTTAGAACTCAGACCTCGCCTGTACAGGCTCGTGTTATGGAGACAGGACGTATGCCTATCCGTATAGTTTCTCCCGGAAGAGTATTCCGTTCAGATGAGGTTGATGCAACCCATTCGCCTTCCTTCCATCAGGTAGAGGGACTTGTGGTTGATAAGGGGATCACATTTGCGGATCTTAAGGGAACACTCCTTCAGTTCGCTCAAGAGTTTTTTGGAAAGAATACAAAGATCAAGCTTAGACCTCATCATTTCCCTTTTACAGAGCCTTCAGCAGAGGTTGATATAAGCTGTTTCAAGTGCGGTGGAAAGGGATGCCGTATGTGTAAGGGAAGCGGCTGGATAGAGATACTTGGCTGCGGAATGGTACATCCCAAGGTACTTAAGGATTGCGGTATCGATCCCGAGGTTTACTCAGGCTTTGCATTTGGTATCGGACTTGAGAGAGTAACACTTTTAAAGTATGAGATCGATGATATGAGATTGCTTTATGAGAACGACCTTCGTTTCCTTGAGCAGTTCTAAAAGATTTGGAAAAGGAGAAATGATATGAATACACCAATTTCATGGTTAAAGGCATATGTTCCCGAGCTTGATGTTGAACCTCAGGAATTTGTTGATGCCATTACACTTTCCGGCTCCCATGTAGAGAACTGGGTACAAAAAGATAAGAATCTTGAAAAGATAGTAGTTGCAAGAATAGATACATTGGAAAAGCATCCTGATGCTGACAAGCTCGTTGTATGTCAGATGGACATAGGAGAGGCAGAGAAGATACAGATCGTAACCGGAGCTAAGAATGTAAAGCAGGGTGATCTTGTTCCTGTTGTAAGAGACGGCGGTAAGGTAGCTGCTCTTCACGGTGATGAGACAGTTTACGAGAACGGAGTTCCTATAAAGAAGGGCAAGCTTCGCGGTGTTGAATCCTTCGGTATGATGTGTGGTATCGAAGAGCTTGGTTCATCGAGAGAGTTCTATCCAGAGGCACCTGAAGACGGAGTATATGTATTCCCTGAGGATTCCGGCGTGAAGCCCGGAGATGATGCCGTAAAGGCGCTTGGTCTTGATGATGTTGTGGTAGAGTATGAGATCACTTCAAACCGTGTGGATTGCTTCAGTATCATCGGAATGGCAAGAGAGGCAGCAGCTACATTTAAGCTTCCCTTCAATCCTCCCGTGGTAAATGTGAAGGGCTCAGGCGGAGATGTCAATGATTATATAAGTGTTGAGATAAAGGATCCGGATCTTTGCAAGAGATATTGTGCAAGAGTTGTAAAGAATATTAAGCTTGGTCCCTCACCTAAATGGATGCAGAGAAGACTTGCAGCTCAGGGTATCAGATCCATCAACAACCTGGTGGATATCACCAACTATGTGATGGAAGAGTATGGTCAGCCCATGCATGCCTTTGATCTTTCAACCATCGCAGGCAATAAGATCATCGTTAGAAGAGCAAATGACGGTGATAAGTTCGTGACTCTTGACGGACAGGAGAGAGAGCTTGACAAGGATATTCTCATGATCTGTGACGGTGAGAAGGAGGTAGCTATCGCAGGTATCATGGGTGGTGAGAATTCCATGATCACTGACAATGTGGATACTATGCTTTTTGAGGCTGCTTGCTTTGACGGTACCAATATCAGACTTTCATCAAAGAGATTGGGTATGAATACCGATGCCTCTGCAAAGTTTACAAAGGGACTTGATCCCAACAATGCCATAGAAGCCATAAATCGCGCCTGTGAGCTTATAGAAGAGCTTGGCTGCGGCGAAGTGGTTGATGGTGTTGTTGATTGTTATCCTGAGCCTGTTGGTCCCTGGACACTTCCTTTTGAGCCTGATAAGTACAATGCCCTTTTGGGAACGGATATAGCAGAGTCAGAGATGCTTGAAACCTTTGATAGACTTGGACTTACCTATAACGAGAGTGATAGAACACTTACCATACCTACCTTCAGACAGGATCTTCATTGTATGGCAGACCTTGCAGAGGAGGTAGCAAGATTCTTCGGATATGACAATATTCCCACAACCCTTCCTCATGCTGAGGTTACGGTAGGTAAGAAACCCTTTAACCAGAGAATAGAGGATATGGCAAGGGATATCTGCGAGCAGAACGGTTTCTCCGGTGCCATGAGCTATAGCTTTGAGTCTCCCAAGGTATTTGATAAGCTATTACTTCCAGAGGATTCTAAGCTTAGAAATGCGATCACTATTTCAAATCCCTTGGGCGAGGATTATTCTATCATGAGAACCGTTTCATTAAACGGTCTGATCACATCGCTTGCGACAAACTACAACAGAAGAAATAAGAATGTAAGACTCTATGAGCTTGGAAATATCTATATTCCCAAGGCACTTCCTCTTACAGAGCTTCCTGACGAGAAGATGAAGCTTACACTTGGTATGTACGGAGAGGGTGACTTCTTCAGTATGAAGGGTGTGTGTGAGGAGCTTTTCGAGAAGCTCGGATTTGCTAAAGAGGTTTCATATTCACCTGATGGTGGTTACACCTTCCTTCATCCCGGACGCCAGGCAAGGATCAATAAAGGTAAGCTCGAGATAGGTTTCCTTGGTCAGCTTCATCCCGAGGTGGTTGAGAACTATGGTATGAAGGGTGAGGTATATGTGGCAGTGATCGATATGGCTACAGTTACCATGCTTGCAAACTTTGACAGAAAATACGAGGGAATAGCAAAGTTCCCTGCAACCTCAAGAGATCTGGCTCTTGTTATGGATAAGACTATCTTGGTCGGAGATGTTGAGAGAGTACTTAAAAAATGCGGTGGCAAGCTTCTTGAGAATATCAAGCTCTTTGATGTTTATGAAGGAGAGCAGGTAGCCGAAGGGAAGAAATCTGTTGCATTCTCGCTGGTGTTTAGAGCAAAGGACAGAACTTTAAAGGATGATGAGGTAGGACCTTTGGTAGACAAGATGATAGAAGAGCTTAAAAAGATGAATATAGAGCTTCGTGCATAAAAAATGTGTTAAATTGAAAGGCTGTTGATCAATCTCGATCAACAGCCTTTTTCATTTGAAGTATATTTAGTATTAAGAAAAAACCAGACCTTTTAGTTATTATCGAAGAGTACAACATTTGATGTAATGAAATCTACACCCATGGTCTTTGAGTAAAGAAATGCTTTGTCAAATTCGTCCACCGTATATACATTTACGGTTAGGTTGTTCTGATGCATAGCATTTACTATGTCCCTTGTGAGGAAGTCGTATTTGCAAACAAGACCAAAGTTTCTTCTGATGGCCCAATCATAAGCCTTTAAGCTGTTTGTATTTTTGTTTATCGAGTTCGGATCCTCGGAAATATAGCTTATGGCTATCTTTACAAAGGGAGTCAGCTTTTCTTCATCTTCGGTAGAAGGGGTAACAGTGGTTTGTGTATCTGTAGCTTCTTCTGAAGAATCCTCGGTGTTGTCGGATTCTTCAGAGGAGCTGTTGCCTTTTCCACCTTGATCCTGTTCACCGGAGTCGTTCTTGTCGCCCTGGCCTTGCTCGCCGGAGTCGTCTTTGCCATCTGAACCCTGTCCTGATGAGGTGTCTGTGCTGCCTGTACTATCTGTACTGTCTGTACTGTCTGTGCTGTCTGTACTATCTGTACTGTCTGTTCCTTCTTCGGAATCATTCTTATCTGATGAAGCTTCTCCGGATGACGATGGCTCTTCTGTGGTTCCTTCTTCTTTAAGCTTGTTCAACGCTTTTTCAACATCTGAAAGAGTTTTGTAGCTATCATCATTTAATAGCTTTTTCTGATCCGATGTAAGCTTCCTGTATGCCTCTCTGGCCTCAACTATCTGTTTTTCGTCTTCAAGTGTAACCTTTTCGGGAGAGGGGAGCTTTGAGAAAAGAAGAAGCACATTGCTTGCTGCCTTGAAATTATCCTCAATTTTCTTGTTGGCGGCAGCTTCCTTTTCTTTTTCCTTTGTTTCGATGGCTTTTATGGAAGCGTTGTATTTTTCTGTCATAACCTCGTCAAGGTTCTGAAGACTCTTTGCATTGAATGAAATGAATCTGATACGATCATTCATATTGTAAGCGCTTAATAAATCTACTAAAGCCTTGCAACGCTTTGCTGAAAGTTCGGTTTTGATCTCAATAAACGGATGAACGGTAGGAGATGTAGCCATGATATCCATGAACTCTTTAAGAGTAGGAATAGTCTCGGTGCTATAAGCTGCAATATTGTTTCCTGCGGTCATATGATAGTTCTTTATTTCGTCATAGGTAATATCTGCGATATTTATATTCCTTCCAAAACACCTTTCCAGCGTGGCGTCATGAGAAATGACGAACTCTCCATCCTTTGTTACTCTGACATCACATTCTACTCCGTAAAAGCCGTGGGCAAGTGCAAGCCTAAAGGCCGCTCTTGAATTCTCAGGAGCTTCGGAGGAAGCACCTCGGTGTGCCACAAACATAGTATCGCTTCCATATAGGGAAATGACATTTACCGTAAGTGAAGCAGTGAGCTTATTGGCTGTCTTTACTGTGATGGTTGCAAATCCGTTCTTCTTAGCCGTAAGCTTTCCACTTGTTTTGTTTATGCTCACAACGCTTGTGTCGCTTGAACTCCAAGTAAGTGTCTTATCGGTAGTAGTTATGGGCAGTACTGTGGCTGAAAGCATGACGCTTTCGCCTTTTCTGATATATGCAATGTCTGATGGGCAGTCAATGGAAACTGACTTCGCAGGAGTATAAACGGTGAGAGCGAAGGTAGCAACCTTTCCGGAACCATCATTGGCTGCTGCGGAAATGATCGTTGTACCATTGGCTTTGGCCTTGATCTTTCCTTTTTTTGAAATGGTAGCAACCGATGTATTGGTGGAAGCCCAGGTAAGTGTCTTCTTTGTTGCGCCAAGGGGAGTGATGGTTGCCTTCAGTTTAGCTGATGAATTGACTGATAAAAGCTCGTATTTTGTTTTGTTGTTGAATGCAATGAGCTTAACCGGGGTTCCAACTGTCAGCTTGTATTTTGCATAGACCTCGGGATCGCTCTTTGAGGTAGCGTAGATATAGCAGGTTCCCTTCTTTATACCCTTTATCTTGCCCTTTTGGGTGACGGTTGCGATCTTTTTGTTGGAGCTCTTCCAAACCAGCTTCTTGCTTGTTGCTTTTTTAGGAAGAACACTTGTCTTGAGCTTAAGAGTCTTCCCCTTTTTTAATACATAGCCTGTCTTGGCATTGGTAAAGGACACCGAGGATACAGCTATCTTTACCTTTTCGACCTTGGCAGCCTCAGTAGTCGCCGTATTTTTTGTAGTTTGTTTTTTAGCAGCATAAGCTGTAGGGGTGATAATGTATGTTAGGATCAATGTTAAAAGAAATACTTTGAAAATGTACTTTTTGTTCATTGAAACGCCTCCTGTAAATTTTCTAAACATATATTATATGCCATTTTTAAAGTTAATTCAATGGAAAAATGTATGTTTTTCGATGCTTTTTCGATTCTCTATAGTTTTGTGTAAATTAATTTTTGACTTGTTTTCTTTGATGTAAATATTTTTAGTAGTGGTTGACACATTTTTTAACAAGTGTTAAAATTCGATCATGTATGTAATTGAAAAGGGAGCTAATTTTGATGAAGAAAAGACTTAACATAGGTTTCCTTATTACAGATATTGATGAGCCACTTACTAAGCAGGCATGTAAGGGTGCGGAGCTTGGTGCTATGACCATCGACGCCAATCTTTATATCTTCCCTATGAAGTATTTGGATTCGCGTGATTTTCTGGAGGAACATTCAAGATTTGAATATCAGTACAATATGATATACAGGTTTGCCACAGAGAAGAACCTGGATATCCTTTTTGTGATGATGGGCCTTATAGGATGTCGTACTGTTTTTGATGAGCAGATCGCATTCTTAAACAAGCTTCCAAAGATGCCTATCGTTACTTTGTTTACTCGTCTTGCAGGTTATCCTTCAGTAATATTTGACAATAAGGGCGGTTTTGAGAGAAATATCGCTCATATTATAGAGAAACACGGAGCGAAGAATATCGGTTTCGTGAGTGGTCCCATGACCAATGTAGATGCGGTGGAGAGGCTCGATGTATATAAAGAGGTATTGAGTTCTCATGGCATTGATTATGATGAGGACAAGGTTGTCTACGGTGATTTTGAATCCAATTCGGGAGCTATAGTTGATGATCTATTAACAAGACATCCTGAGCTTGATTCCATAGTATTTGCCAATGATATGATGGTTCTTGGCGGTTATCCCGTGATCGAAAGACATGGATATGATATAGGAAAGAATATGCTCGTCGTGGGCTTTGACAATTCGCCCTTTGCATCGACTCTTGTTCCTGCTCTGACTACTGTCGAGGCCAATGCTGCTGAGCTTGCTTACCGCGCAGTACTTGATACAAAGGATTTTCTTGAGACAGGAGAGCTTAAAAATACAGAGGTTGATACCCATGTAGTCAGAAGGTCTTCTTGTGGATGTGATTCATTTGATTATGGTAATATGGCTGAGAGACTGGGTCTTTCATCTATTGACACTAAGGATGATATAAACACTGAACGTATACATGATTATCTCTTTGGTGAATATGTGGGTAGCGCCGCATTACAGAGGATAGAAAAGGAACTGGATGAATTTATAGGCTTACTTTATGATATGGTAGTCGAGAATCGTTTCGAGAGTGAGAAGAAGAGGATCCAGTCTGAGTTTACAGATATAGTTAGTCAGCCTGTACTTCTATATACCACCACAGAGCGTTTCTTCAATGTGCTTATAGCACTCCAGAATGAATTTGCAAAGCTTCTTGTGGATGATCGGAGCAGGCTTTCATTGATGGATGTATTTTCTACTATATACAGGACTCTTGCGATATTCAGTACCCAGATGGTAGAGGGTCAGCATGAGAATATTGAACGCCTCAATCATATGATCAACAATATGACAAGGGATATATTCCTTCTTGATGATGCTGATTCAGCTATTCCTTATGAGACGGCTCTTTCAGCACTTCCGGGTATCGGTATCAGAAGTGCTTATATGTACACATTTGAGGAGACCAGAAGATATTTCCGTGGCGAGAAATGGAATCATCCTAAAAAGCTTTATCTTCGTGCTTATTGCAATGAAAAGGGGTCCTTCGGTATTCCCAGAGAGGATAGCGAGGTTCGCGTAAATAAGCTTTTCAACAATGAATATATGCCAAAGGATAGAAGAGTGTCCATGATACTTACGCCTCTTTTTTCAGGCGAAGAGATATATGGTATCCTGATATCTGAGGTGGAATATGAGAATTATGAGAGTATCACACCTGTAGGTATTCAGCTTTCATCAGCACTTAAGTCACTTCTTCTTCTTGAAAAGCAAAGGGATGTGCAGAAGACCTTGGAGAACAATCTTGATATTCTTCAGGAGAACAATGATGCTTTGAATATGATGTCAAAGACTGATGAGCTTACCGGTCTTTATAACAGACGAGGATTTTTAGAGCATGCCCATGAGGCTATTGTTAGTGAGAAGAATCGCGGTAAGAAGGCTTTGGTGGTTTATGCTGATATGGACAACCTAAAGATGATCAATGATAAGTTCAGTCATGATGACGGTGATTTTGCTATCAGAGAGACCGGATTGATATTAAAGGATACCTTTAGAACCACTGATATCATCTCAAGATTCGGTGGAGATGAATTCGTAGTATTCGCAATAGTCGGTCAGGGAGAGTATGAGCAGAAGATAAAAGACAGGATAGCTGAGGTTACTGTATTGCATAATCAGGCGGCAGGAAAGCCTTATCCTATCGAGATGAGTACCGGTGTTTATGAATTTGAATGCGGTCCGGATATCGATATTTATGATGTTCTCGATATAGCTGATGAGAAGCTTCATACCGAGAAGGCAGAAAAAAAGGCAAAGAACGGATCATATAGATAGTTCATTGCCATAAAACAGTGTCAGACCCCCTTACGACAACTCGTAAGGGGGTCTGACACTGTTTTTATCTATTGCTGCTTGCTGTAGTCGAGACCGATAACACCCATCTTTCTGTCGGGTACGGAATCTCTGTAGATCCTGGCAGAATCGAAAAATGAATTAATGGCGGCTCCGTCATCCCTTTCAATAGATGCTTTAAGGGTATTAAGCAATCCTATGTACTCATCAATACCGGTGAGTACATTTTCTTTGTTGGAAAGAAGAATGTGCTCCCATATAACGGGAGAAGAAGACGCGATTCTTGTGATATCCTTGAAGCCTCCGGCAGCGAGCTCCTTTAAGAGCCCGTCAGAGTCTGCATTTTTAACCATATTTACAAGTCCTGCTGCTATAGCATGGGGAACATGGCTGATATATGCTGTGGCAAGGTCGTGCTCCTTGGGAGTATAGGTGATGGACATTGCACCGAGACTTTTTATGAATTCGGAAAAGTCGTCTGTCTTTTCTTTGGCAACGGTTTCAGAAGGGGTGATAAAGTAATATGCACCTACGATCAGAGATTCCTTTGAATAGGCGTAGCCATATTTTTCTGAGCCAACCATAGGGTGTCCCCCCACGAAAAAGTCGCTCATTCCAGAAGCTTTAACGGCCTCATATATGTCTGTTTTTACACTT
>JAFYAS010000003.1 GCA_017540605.1 Lachnospiraceae bacterium
GGGTTATCACAAGGGAATCCATAGCTCCGTCAGCAAGAGTCTTTGTTCCGTCATAAAGCTTGTTGAGACTCGAAACATTAGATATCTCAAGTTTCTTCTTACTTGTTGTAAGACTAACCGTCAGATTGTAGGTCTTATCGGGAACCGCACTGTCATAAACCTCTGCGGTAATGATCACATCACCATCCCATGTTGCTATAGGCGTACCTGCGATCACAAGCTTGTCAGAAGAACCACTTACCGAAAGTGAAGCAAAGTAAGGCGAAGCATCTGTTGTTCCGTTCATCACGGTGTAGCTCTTAACAAGATAATTGCCGCTGGAATTGTCGCCCTTAAGCTTGAATGATTCATTGAAAGCATCACCATATACAGTAGCTGCTGAAAACTCCGCCGCTGTTGTTCCGTCTTCAAAGGTTATGGCACATTCCTTCCAGGTCGCATAAAGCTCTACTACCGGAGGATCGGAGGTCTCTGTTGCAAATCCACTCTTTACACTATCCTGATCGATAACTGCTCCATCCTCTATACTTGCATCACCTGTAGGAGTCTTTGCCCATCCGTCAAATGAATATCCTGTTCTTGACCAACCAAGTGAAGCAAAGGTATCATAGGTATCTCCGGCTACTCCATAGGTATGAACCTTCTCTGTTGATCCGCCACCGTCATAGTTCTCATAATATTTAACCTTGTAGCTTCTTGCCTCCCAGTGAGCTGTAAATTCCATATCCGTGGGACTGTTGGTAACAAGATCGCCTTCTTGGTAAAGCTTGGCAGCTTCACCAAGGGTCCACCCCATGAATACATAGCCCTGAATGGGTGTAGGTCTGTAGTCAATACTATAAGGTGAAGTCTTTAGAGGATACTTATAAACTGTATCATTCTTCTCGTCTAAATACTTCACTTCAACTTCGTTGTAATTTGCCACAAACTTTACTTTGCTGACAGTGCTGTCAGCTGCAACGGAGAAATTCGCTCCCTCAGGAAGTATCTCCTGAAATACACCATCATAATACACATCCCAGCCGGCAACAGTAAAATGATCCTTTGATACTGAAGGAAGCTTATATGTGCTATGGATAGCGGTAAAATCAAGATATCCGAAATATGAGCCTGCGCTTCCCTCGAACTTCCCGCTGGAGGGCATAGTCACTTCACCGCCATTGGCATCGATCTCCACGGAGAACTGTGAAAGGAACCTGATATGGATATACGCATTCTCATCAATATCTATACCCGCAGGATCTGCTTTTCTCTGTGAATCCCAATAAGGAATATAATACTCCACTCCACCGTGTCCGGTACTTCCGGAATTGGCACATCTCCACTTTACGGGAACTGTGGTGGAACCAAGCTTAAGATTGTCTGATGTATATTCGTCAGCCTTCAGATCCTTGGGAAGAAGATTGGCAACATCATTTCTCGTATATGAATTGGGCATGATAATATAAAGAAGACCGTTGAAACTATGTGTCTTGTAAGTAGCCTCCAGCTCTGAAGAATCCCAATGAACATTCTTGTAGTAGTTCACATTGGAATCCCCGGCACCTTCAAAGGTCTCACTCTCGACCTCGTCCTCATCCTCTTCATCATCAGATGAGATATCCTTAACAACCACATCCGTATCTTCCTCTACAGGTTCTAAAGGACTTACATCTTCTCTAAGATCCTCAGCATCGGGAACATCAATAGTCTCGGCAGGAGTAGTATCCTCTACTACCTCAGCCTCTGTCACATCGGGGGCTTCGGTAGATACAAGTGTTGCTTCAGTAACAGTAGTTTCCTCCTCAGACTCTGAATCGGTATCATCAACTGAGGAATTTAAGGGGCCAAGCTCAACCTCACCCTCTTCTTCCTCCTCTTCCTCGACTACAAAATCAGCCTGATTTGCCGATGATGTCATAAAATAAGATTGAGAAATAACAAGAGCACACGCAAGCATCAGGGCAACTGTACGCTTTCCACTGCCTCTTGCCCAGGTCTTTAAATTGAGACACATACTCACTATCGCTATCAAAACAAGCATCGGATAAGTCAAAAACTTATGTTTCTTACCAATAGCAATTAATTTCTTTATCACCTTGTTGTTAGAATGCATTTCCCTCACCTCATTATTTATACTGATGTTGAAAAGTCCCTATTTAAGCCAAATAGAGCCATATAGACACACAAAAACCCGTGCTTACGCACAATATCACAGTAATACTACCATATAATGGTAGAAAAATCTACTACTTTTAACAATATATAGTGGATTTTTTTGCATCAATAAACTATATATTGTTTTATCTTTCAATTATGATCCGATGCATTTTTATATTAAAATGCAATCAACCATTATGTTTATCGGCATAAAACCTTGAATTCTTTAGATTTTTCGTAACCAACTGCCTTCGGTTACCATTTTACAATTATTCTTGACCGTTTTTCATTTGAATGATACTATATAGGTTAGGTTTTTTTACCAACAATAAATTTTAACGAGGTGTAATCATGAGTAAAAGCTTTAACGACTTATTGTCAAAGTTAAGTGAATGTAGCAGAAAGAAGGTTTCCGTTGCCGTAGCTCAGGACGATGCAGTTCTTGAGGCTGTTCAGGCAGCAAAGGAAAGAGGCATCGCAGATGCCATTTTGGTTGGTGACGAGGATAAGATCAGAGAGATTGCTTCTTCCATGAACATCAACGCTGATGATTTTGAGATAATCGATATCAAGGATCAGAACGAAGCAGCACTTAAGGCAGTTTCCCTTGTTCACGAGGGCAAGGCAGATATGTACATGAAGGGCCTTATCGATACAAAGTCATTCTTAAAGAGTGTTCTTGACAAGGAGCACGGTTTAAGAACAGACAAGACACTTTCACACGTATGTGTATTTGAGATCAAGGGTATGGATCATCTTCTCTTCCTCTCAGACGTGGCATTTGTTCCCTATCCCGATCTTGAGACCAAGGCACAGATTATCCAGAACACTGTAGAGATCGTACACGCATGCGGCATTCCTAATCCCAAGGTTGCTCCTCTTGCAGCAGTAGAGGTAGTAAATCCCAAGATGCCCGTTACAGTTGAGGCAGCTGAGCTTACAAAGATGAACGAAGAAGGCAAGATCACAGGCTGTATCGTAGACGGCCCTCTCTCATTTGACCTTGCTATTGATCCCGAGGCAGCAAGACACAAAGGCGCTGAAGGCAGAAAGATCGTCGGTGATGCCGATGTACTTCTCTTCCCCGATATCCACGCAGGAAATGTTACCTACAAGGCACTCGTACATTTATCAGATTGCAAGAACGGAAACATCCTTACCGGAACCAAGGCTCCCGTAATCCTTACCTCACGTTCAGACGATTTTGAGACCAAGGTAAACTCAATCGCACTTGGCGCTGTTGTTGCTGAGGCCATGAAGAGTAATTAACACTTATATACTAAAGGAGTTGTGCAAAAGAATCGAGGACTATCATTTTACGCCGGTACTTAGTGAGCGTATTTTGCTCACTTATGTACCGCTGCGTAAAATGCTAAGTGGGAACGATGTCCGAGATTTTTGCACAACTTCTTGAAAAGAATAAAGGAGAAAAGATATGTCATACAAGATCTTAATAATCAATCCCGGCTCAACCTCTACAAAGATCGGCGTATACGAGGATGAGACCCAGCTTATGGAAGAGACACTCCGTCATTCAACAGAGGAGATCTCAAAGTACGCAACAATTTATGATCAGAAGGACTTCAGAAAAGAAGTTATCCTTAATGTACTCAAGGAGAAGAACATCAACCTCTCCGACATCAACGTAGTCGTAGGCCGTGGCGGACTCTTAAAGCCCATCCCTTCAGGAACCTATGCTACCACACCTGAGCTTTTAGAAGACTTAAAGGTTGGTTTCCAGGGACAGCACGCATCAAACCTCGGCGGTATCCTTGCAAAGGAGATTGCTGATGAGATCAACGTTCCCTCATTTATCGTAGATCCCGTAGTAGTTGACGAGCTCTCAGATGTAGCAAGAGTTTCAGGTCATCCCGAGCTTCCCAGAACCTCTATCTTCCACGCACTTAATCAGAAGGCAGTTGCTAAGCGTTATGCAAAGGAAAGCGGCAAGAAGTATGAGGATCTCAACCTTATCGTAGTTCACATGGGCGGCGGTGTTTCAGTTGGCGCACACAAGAACGGTAAGGTTGTTGACGTCGCAAACGCACTTGACGGAGACGGTCCTTTCTCACCTGAACGTTCAGGCGGACTTCCCTCAGGAGCTCTTATGAAGCTCTGCTTCTCAGGTAAGTACACAAAGGAGCAGGTTGGCAAGATGATCAACGGTAACGGCGGTTTCAATGCTTACCTCGGAACCAACGATATGAGAGATGTCGTAAAGATGGCTGAAGAAGGCGACGAGAAGGCAAAGCTTTACATGGACGCATTCCACTATCAGCTCGCAAAGGAGATCGGCTCAATGGCAGTTGTTCTCGGCGGCAAGGTAGATCAAATCATCCTTACCGGTGGTATCGCTTACGGCAAGGTAACACAGGACTACTTCAAGGAGGCTGTAGGCTTCATAGCTCCCATCACCATTTATCCCGGTGAGGACGAGCTTCTTGCACTTGCACAGGGTGGTCTTCGTGTCATGAACGGCGAGGAGCCTGCTAAGGAATACTAAAATTCATTTGGATTTCCTATAAATCAAAAAAGTCTGTTGTAACAATCTCGTTGCAACAGACTTTTTGTTTGTTCATCTTAATCTCTTAAAACATTAGCCAATATATCCGAAGCTGTCATAGCTCTCACGCCCTGCTCCTTCGCCGCTTTATCTCCCGCGAGCCCATGTACATAGACACCCATGCATGTAGCCTCATAGGGTTCAAGCCCTCCTGCGATAAAGGCTGCTATGATACCTGTAAGCACATCTCCGCTTCCGGCAGTAGACATACCGTTGTTTCCTGATGTGTTGTAGTAAACTTTTCTTGTGGAGTCCGTAACCGTAGTAGTCTTGCTCTTTAATGCACAGATGACACCCATCTGCTCCGAAAGTTTCATGGCCTTCTTCACCTGATCGTAGGCGATCTCCCCTATATCAAAGCCGGTGAGTCTTGACATTTCTCCAAAATGAGGTGTGAGTATGATAGTTCCCTTTTTACGCTTTATAAGGTCAGTGTTCTCGGCAAGCATATTGAGTCCATCTGCATCGATGATAAGAGGCTTTTCTATCTCTTCTACAAGTGCCCTAAGCATCTCTCTCGCAAAATCAGTCTTTCCAACACCAGGGCCAAACACCACTGCATCATAGCCCTTGTTGATGGTGCGAGCCATGGAAACTACATTAGCTGTAACATCCCCTTCTTTTAGCTTATCATAAGCCTCAAACAGAGCCTCGGGAAGCTTGGTAAGAACCAGGTCTCTGTTAACACTGTGAGAGAATACCTTTACAAGTCCGGCACCTGCTTTAAGCACCCCTGCTGCCGCTAAATAAGCTGCTCCGCCATACGCCCTGCTGCCTGCGATCACCGCCACCTTGCCGTAGGTTCCCTTGTTGGAATTGGGAATACGCTCAGGAAGCTTATCAAGATCTGACTCATCATAGGTAAAGCCCTTGGGAACCACGCTTTGTATAGCTTCATCAAGGAAACCTATATCCTTCACCACAACCTCACCTGTGACAATAGGACCGTCACCGAGCAAAAGTCCGGCCTTCGTAAGTCCCATGGTCACCGTGATATCAGCCTTAAACGCTGATCCAAGGATCTTTCCTGTGCTAGAATCAAGTCCGGAAGGAATATCTACCGCAACCTTAAGGCCTTCCTTTTCATTTACCCCATCAAGGATAGTCTGATAAGAAACATCAAGCTCTCTGGCAAGGCCTACTCCGAAAAGTGCATCAACTATTGTCTCATATCTGCCGGTAATGCTATCCAAGAACGCCGCTGTATCGGATATACCGATGACCTTGAGCCTCTCACCGATAAGCTTCATAAGAGTCGCATACTGTGTGGTGAAGCCCTCATTCTCCTTACCTGCACCGATGATATATACCTCAACAGTGTGACCCGCCTGATATAATAGCCTTGCAATGGCCAGACCGTCACCACCATTGTTGCCGCGTCCCGCTATGATCAGGACCCTCGACTTCTCTCTTATCCTCTTTACGATCTCCTCCACCGTCGCAAGAGCCGCTCTTTCCATAAGAGCAGCCTGACTGATACCATAATCCGTGATGGTGGTCTTGTCTACCTGCTGAATCTCTTTTTTGTCACATACATATTGCATACCATTCTCCTCCAAGCTTTTGAATTACTATTATATTTAAATCTATCCTATTCTACCGTTTCAATTATATATTTCCTAGGAATATACTCACATATCATATCAACAAGCGCACTCTGTTGAACAGGTTTAGAAAGATAATCTACAAAGCCGTCCTTCATGTACTCCTCTCTTGCTCCCACAATTGCATTGGCTGTCAACACTATAACCGGAGTATCAACATTCTTGTGGTTGTTTGAAGCTTTGATACGCTTAAGAGTCTCAACGCCATCCATTTCAGGCATCATGTGATCAAGGAATATAATGTCATAATGATTATCAACTATGAGCTTTAGACACTCTTCGCCACTATAGGCCTCGTCGATCTTAGCTCCGGTCTTCTTTAATAAGCCCTTAAATACTGTAACGTTCATCTTGACATCATCAACAACCAAGAGCTTTGCATCAGGGAAGCTTACATTAACATTTGCCGTATTGGAGCTCTTGATGTACTCCTCGTACTTTGTCGAAAAACTTCCGATGGGCTCGTCATTTACTATCTTCTGGGCGAGGGTCACGGTAAATACAGAGCCTTTGCCATATTCACTCTCAACCTGAATATCACCCTCCATCAGCTCGACTAGCTTATGGGTAAGTGAAAGACCGAGTCCCGTACCCTCAATGTTACGATTTTTCTTCTCATCAACTCGACTGAAGTTCATAAAGAGCTTGTCTTTATCCTCATCCTTGATTCCGATTCCGGTATCCTCTATCTCAAATTTAAGGGTGATATCCTTACCTTCTCTTGATACCTCTCTCATCCTCAAGGTAACCTTGCCCTCATGGGTATATTTTACAGCATTGGACAGGAAGTTATTGATGATCTGGCGAATGTGAACTTCATCTCCGTAAAGCATTGAAGGTAGCTTCTCATCTATATCCATAACAAATGAGAGATTCTTCTTGTTTGCCCTTGTCAATGTCATGTTGTAGCAATCATTTAACACAGAAAAGAGCTCATATTCTGTGGGGATAACTTCCATCTTGCCCGACTCGATCTTGGAGATATCAAGGATATCATTGATGATGGAAAGAAGGGTCTGGCTCGCACTGTTAATGTTCTTGGCATATTCCCTGATTGCCTCAGAATTGCCATTGTCAAGCTCCTCAAGAAGCATGGTATTCATACCGATGATACCATTGATGGGAGTTCTGATCTCATGGGACATATTGGCAAGGAACTGGCTCTTGGCTTCATTGGCAATATGAAGCTCTGCATCCTTCTCCAAAATCTGTTTTCGCTGTTTCTCATAGACATAGGATTGATATTTGAAGATAACACCTATGATCACGGATACTGCAACCATTGATTGAACAAGATCGCTGATCATATAACCTTCCGGCATCTCTCTCACAAACTCCGGATGGATATGTCCGACATAAATACTACCGATCAACACGATGAGATCAAGAATAAACATTGCATAACACAACTTGCCTCTAAGTGTAAGCCAGGTAAATATAAGACCTAAGACAAACCAAATGGGCATACCGCTGTACATTCCGCCCGACTGAAAAAACAGCCAAGGGAAAATGACCAAATTCGCCATACCCGTTATTACCAATGCCGCCAATGTCATACGATTATATTTTACAGACAATACCAAAGCAATAACTACTACCAGAATCACGGCAACAGTCGGTATTCCACTTACCAGACCATCGATGATAAATGTAGCGATCATCGACACACTACCACCGATAAAGGCCGCACTAAGTATAAGATTCAATAATCTATGCTGAATATCAAGCTCTTCCCTAAACAGCATATTTAGCAAACGTTTTAACATTACACAAGATCCCCTTTGTCTTTATTCCCCCCTGGTGCATCGGCCGCAAAATAACTGGACTAATGCGCAGAATGCTTGCCCGAGAGTGCATACCTGAAAACGTAGGCGTAGCGGGCTACGCTGAGGCTTTCAGGTATGTTCTATCGGGATAAGCAGGCAAGCATTCGGTCCAGTTATTTAAGGACCGAGGCACTAGTGTCACATCATCCGGTCTTTAATATATTTTCATTATACTTGATAATACTGATATTTACAATAGAACATGCTCCAATCTCCTATTGACCTGATTTTTCTATTAGATTATACTTCAATCAGTAACATCGAATGCGTTTGACCATATAAATTCGCTTGTGATATTTTTTGCATTCGTATAGTGATAGTTTTATATTTAAGGAGGCTCGTTATGAGATCAAACATCCACTACGGACTCAACTACAAGCGAAACTGAAGATAGTAGCACTCAATATAAAAGTGAAATAAGATTAAGTTTCAAAAAAGTTTCATCTTTTTATAATCCGATAAGGCGTTTATTACCGTATCACACTCTTCTGATTCATCACAATCGCAATCAAATTCAGGTTGAAATAATTATCATATTGGAGTATTATCACCGTAAATGTTTTGCAGATTCATTTTTTGGGAAGGAACGGAAAAAACAGATGAATATAAATGTACAAAAAAGGATTATAGGTGAAACACATGAAGAAGAAAGAGCTCTCTTTGGCGAAAGTAATATCTACATCGAAGATTCCATTTTCGATGTTGGCGAATCTCCTTTAAAAGAGTCTTCCAATATTGTGATAAAGAAAAGCAATCTCATCAGTCGTTATCCTTTATGGTACGCAAACGACATAGAGATATCCGAAACTCACTTTGATACAAGATCAAGAGCAGGACTATGGTATTCTAAAAATATCACCGTCAGTGATTCTATGATAGATGCCCCTAAAAGCTTTAGAAGATGTAAAAATATTATCTTCGAAAACTGTGAGATAAATGAAGCGCTTGAGACATTTTGGGATAATGAAGACATTACCCTAAATAAGATAAAGGCAAGTGGAGCAAGTCTCCTTATGGGTAGCAAGAATGTTACGATACTTGACTCAGAGCTTACCGGAGATTATCTATGCATGAACACAAGTGACGTATATGTTAAAAATCTAAAATTAAAGGGCAAATATAGCTTTGACGGAGTGAAGAATCTTGAAATCACAGATTCATACCTTGATACAAAGGACTGTGTCTGGAATTGTGAGAATGTGATAATTAAAAACTGCTATATTAAGAGTGAGTACATCGGGTGGAATTCCAAAAATGTCACCTTTATTGACTGTACCATAGAAAGCCTTCAAGGTTTTTGCTATATGGAGAATCTAAGGATCATTAACTGCAAACTAAAAGGAACGAGCTTAGCCTTTGAATATACAACAGGAGAAATAGAAGCTATTGATACTATCGATAGCGTAATGAATCCCACCGCTTGTATCATTAAGGCTGAAAAGATTGATAAGCTTATCATGGATCCA
>JAFYAS010000040.1 GCA_017540605.1 Lachnospiraceae bacterium
AAACATGAGCAAGTAGCAATTTCCTGCAAACGCAGGAAATTAGCGGATCGCGAATGTTTGCAGGATTGCGGGAGCTGCAAAGCAGCGGAGCAATCCGTGGTATCAGTTGGGGGCAAAATACCTTTTGACCCCAACATCATTTTATCATATCGTGTATCATATGAAAGGAGTGTCATATGTTCGTCAATAAGTTAAATCAGTTATATAAACCGAAACGGATTTTGTATTACGAAGAGGTATCAAAGGAGCAGATCGATGACTTCTATAGAGGAGAAATATCAGAGAAGATCGCGGCATACAAAGGTACGTTTGGTACTTATGATCTTCCCGGTATTTTCTATGTTAAGGGTTTGAAAAAAGAAGTGATCGGGATTGAATTCAGGATGGAGGATGATAGGATTACTTATCCGACTGACCTTTCTTCTGTTGTTTTGGATGGCTCTTTTTTCTATTCTGTGGAGATAGACGAGGGAATAAACGCAGACAGGGTATTTATTGATGAACTATTTGGAAAGATTGAGCAGGATGACGATGCACATAGAGTTTTTACGGATCTGAACATAGTGGATGATCCGTCTGTGATTTCTGTATTCACCTGCTATAAAAAAATCAGAATCCTATATGAGGCTAAGGTGTACAGTGATAGAGCCAGCTATATTATCCGAGATGACGCGGAGTTTTTTGATAAGCAGGTTTTATACAAAACAGCATATACGGATTCTATCACAGGTCATTATACATGGAATCACCTGCTTGGATATTTGGAAATGCCTATGAATGCAGGGATCACGGATTACGCATTTGTACATTTTGATATCAAGCAGTTTAGAGTGATCAATGAAACCTTCGGTCATATTGCGGCCAACAAGGTTCTATCCAATGTGGTCGCTGCCATGAAGAAGGCAGATTTTGTCTATTCCAGTGCCAGATGTCATAATGACAATTTTGCGATGATCATAAAAGATATGCCTGAAGATGAGATGATTCGGACTTTAAAGCATTTTTTTGAGAAACTTTCCCGTATGGAGGAAGATGAGAATTACAGGATATATTATCGTTGCGGTGTTGTGCCGATGCAGTGTTCCATGTTAGCCGGAAATCGTGTGGCCGATGCAGGAAAGATGGCTCAGAGGCTGGGAACCGGACGAGCCGGAACACAGATCACGATCTATACGGATCAGATGCATGATGATATTTCCTGGGGTAATTACATCAAGGGATACGTAGAGACAGCAATCAAGGAAGATGAGTTTGTGGTTTATTACCAACCAAAGTTTGATATCCGGACAGAAAAGATAAAGGGTGCGGAGGCGCTGATTCGTTGGAATTACAAGAAACGTGAATTCTTGCCACCGTCAAAATTTATTCCTTTTTTTGAAAGGGACGGTTCCATAGGTGAGATTGATGATGTGGTGCTTAGAAAAGTATGTCAGGCACTTGCGCGTTGGAAAGAGGAAGGAAAGCCTTTGTATCCGGTTTCTGTGAACCTTTCCAGAGAGCGGCTATATGAAGAAAACCTTATCTCACATTTGGTGGAGATAGTTGATGAGTGTGGTGTTCCTCATCATCTGATAGATTTCGAGCTGACAGAAAGTGCGACGTATGATAATACCGACTACATGCTCGGTATTCTTAGAAAACTTCGGGAAGAAGGATTTAAGATTTCCATGGATGATTTTGGAACAGGATATTCATCTTTGTCTCTGCTTACCCGTATGCCTATCGATACACTAAAGGTTGATAAAAGCTTTGTAGATCCGGTATCGACAGCCAAAGAGAGAGAAGAAGACATTACAGTACTTCGTCACATCATCATCCTTTCAAAAGAACTGGGCTTTGTGACTTTAGCAGAGGGTGCCGAGAGCAAGGCTCAGGTAGAGAGACTCAGAGAACTGGGTTGTGATGTGATCCAAGGTTATTACTACAGTAGGCCTGTACCGGAGTCAGAGTATGAGAAATTCTTATAGCCGATATCACACCGTAACCACATTGAGCAGGTTGCCGAGATTGGCCAGAAGAAGGGCAACAAGAGTAAGAATAGCGATAGTGATCAGGTGTATCTTCCATTTTTTCACAACAAGACCGATGAATTCTCTGATCTGTGCATTGGGCCAGAAAAACCATTTTGTCTTGCTTCCTATGCCGGATGCAGTAAGGCCTGCCTGCTTGGCGATCATACCGCTTCTGAACACATGGTAGTTTGTAGTGGAAAAGACGATCTTTGGATCCTTCAAAGAGCTATCCTCTATGATCTTTTTCGAGAACGCCATGTTTTGAAATGTATTGACGGATTCGGTTTCTGCCATGATCTGTTCTTCAGGGATACCTGCTTCCATCAGATAGCGTTTCATGGCTTCTCCCTCGGAGATGATCTCGTCTGAGCCCTGGCCGCCGGAAGGGATAAAGATTGCCTTTTTTCCTGAGTGTTCAAGCTGTTCTTTGTAAAATGCTATGGCCTTGTCAACTCTTCCACGGATAAGCGGGTAAAGAGTTCCGTCAGGTCTGATCTTACATCCCAGTATAATAATATAATCCTTGTCGTAGGTCAGCTTTTTCTTTGGTGATCTGATAAGCACAAACTGTGTCGAGAGAAGGATAAGGATGAAGTACAGTATCAGACCGGATATTACCGATCTTAAGCACATTTCAACAAGGTCCTTCTTGTTTGAGGCAACGAAAGCTCCCCCATAGAATAAAAGTGAAACTATGACTATCAGACTACCTGCCATCATTAAAAAGCTCAAAAGTACTCCTAAAAGGTTGACGGGCCTGAAGCCCTCATGCTTTACGAGTACGATATTACTGATGCTTAGTAGCAGTGCATAGATAAGTATAAACGGAAGCAGGAACAATATGGCAAGGCTCAAAATACTTACAGAAAAAACCAGTATGGTGTCTGCGCCTATATCAAATCTGACAAAGATGAAGAAGAGGGCCATGACTGTGAACATAGCTCCTATGCCGGCAAAATACATGGACATACCAAGATGCATGATCCTTTCGTATGAGAAGTATTTTTCGTCTTCGCAGCGAAGGAAAGCGATAAAGAGTACAACGGCTGCATAGAGAAGAAAGCATCCAAATAAAAGTGTGATGATCTTGAATCCGTCAAAAGCATAATTGCCGAATATGATATTGTTCTTTGTGACTCTTAATGAATAGTGGTAGCTTGCCTTTCCACCGGTCTCACTTTCGAATTCAACGGAAATAAAGACATCTCCGGGATTGAGACCGGACACGCGAACAAAATAGTATCCCTTGTATTCCCATTTGTCGGTAACTGTGACAATTCCTTCGGGTTCTAGGATCACTTCTGCCTTATTGTAATCCTTTATCGGTATATTGAAGCAGGCTGTGAATCTTCTTGTTCCCATCAGAAAAACAACCAATGAGATCAAGACAAATATTCCCAAGCCTATAAGTATGAGCTTTAATTCTTTTTTATTATTCATGACATCCTCGATAATAACAATATGTTCCATTCTATCAAAAAATCCGTCAATAAACAAGGCTATATCAGTTCTTGAAAGATTGTTGAAAAATTGTCAAAGGATGTGTAAAATAAATATGTTAAGAATTTGATCGTAACTGTTAGCTTGTACTTTGAACAGTTGCAATCTATAAGCATAAGGAGGATAAATAAGATGCAGGAAGTATATGATTTTTTAAAAAAGTGTGGAACCTATTATCTGGCAACAGTGGAGGGTGATCAACCGAGAGTGCGTCCCTTTGGTACCATTGATATCTTTGAGGATAAGCTTTATATCCAGACAGGAAAGGTAAAGGAGGTATCTAAGCAGATACAGAAAAATCCCAAGGTTGAGCTTTGTGCCTTTGCTGACGGAGTATGGGTTCGTGTAGCCGGAAAGCTTGTAAGAGATGATAGGATCGAGCCCAAGAAGCATATGCTTGATGCATACCCAAGTCTTCAGGGAATGTATAAGGCTGAGGATGATAATACCGAGGTTCTATATTTTGAAGATGCGACTGCAACCTTTTCATCATTTACCGCAGCACCGAGAGTAGTGAAGTTCTAGTACATCTGTTCTTAAATAACTCGACCCAATGCTTGCCTGCTTAACCTGATAGCACATTTCAAAAAGCCTCAGCGTAGCCCGCTACGCCTGCGTTTTTTGAACTGCACTCTCAGGCAAGCATTCTGCGCATTAGTCGAGGTATTTTGCGACAGATGTACTAGCAATTTATATATCCCAGGTTCTTTTTACATATGACGGCATGGCTGAAAAATCGATCATCAGCCTGCCGTCATATATATTTACGGGAATCTTATCTTCAAATGTGTATATCTCCCTGTTATAATCATAAGCATCAGAATCACTTAAATAATGGTTATTCACTAACAAGATCTGTAAATCTCTTAAATGCTGCCTGACCTTCTTCTGTTCTCTTATAGACACCGGCATTCTCAAGTACATGTGAGAATACCTCTGCGATTTCGTCTTGAACCAGCTTGTGGATGTTGTCCTTGTTTATATCATCATATTTTTTTGTCCATTCATCAGCCCAGTCGGCGTGGGAAACGGTGAGGTCATCAGCTCTTAGATCCTTTCCTGAAAGGATAGCTTCCTCAAGAGCTGCCATCTCTCTTTTGAGTCTTGCGGGAAGAACAGCAAGTCCCATAACCTCTATAAGACCAATGTTCTCCTTTTTGATATGGTGATATTCCTGATGGGGATGATATACACCAAGGGGATATTCATCTGTCGTGATGTTGTTACGAAGTACCAGATCAAGCTCAAAAAGCTCGCCCCTCATCCTTGCTATGGGAGTAATGGTATTGTGAGGGGTTCCCTCTGTCTCGGCGAGAATAAATGCTTTTTCGTCGGTGTAGCCACGCCAGAGACCAAGTATCTTTTCTGCAGCTTGAGCGATCTGTTCTCTATCCTTTCCCTGAAGTCTGATAGTGGACATAGGCCATTTGATGGTGCCTGCGTGAACCTCAGGGAAATCCTTAAGCTTAAACTCTCTTTCATAGGGTGCCCTAACCATTGAGAATTCGTAGCCGCCTCCCTGAAAATGATCATGGCTTAGGATTGAGCCTCCGACTATGGGAAGGTCAGCATTTGAGCCTGCTGTATAGTGTGGAAACTGTCTTACAAAATCAAGGAGCTTATCGAAGGCATCCTTATCTATCTTCATGGGGATGTGCTTGTCATTGAAGATGATACAGTGCTCATTGTAATACACGTAAGGCGAGTATTGGAGATTGTATGCCTCACCGCAAAGGGTAATAGGTATGATCCTGTGATTTTGTCTTGCGGGATGGGAGATATGACCTGCATAGCCTTCATTTTCACGGCATAAAAGGCAGGCGGGATATCCTGATTTCTTAGCCTGACCGGCCTTTGCGATATCTCTCGGATCCTTCTCAGGCTTTGACAGATTGATGGTGATATCCATAAGACCGAACTCGGTATCTGAGGTCCATTTTTCGTCCTTGGCTATTCTGTCATCCCTTATGTAGTTGGTGGCCCGGGAGAAGGTATAGTAAAAATTCGTAGCCTCCTTTGGTGATGACTCGTATCTTTTTAAAAACTCACCTCGAATAACAGATGGTGCCGGAGTCAGCATCCCCATGATCCTTGTGTCAAACAGATCACGATTGGTGATGGTATCCTCTAAAAGTCCGTGCTCTATGGCGTAGCTCATCATATCTTCAAGTATCAGATGAAGCTCTCTAAAGCCATCGTTTTCATCGGGTTGATAGTCATTTACCTCAAAAAGCTCCAAGAGTCTGTTTGTTGTGTAAACAATGTCTGCGTCATCAACAAGCTCTTTTGCTATACCATAATTCATCAGTTCCATTATAAGATCGTCTATCTTCATAAGCTGCCTCCTATATTATAAAAATCACATAACCTTGATACCGCCATATTTGCGAATCTTTAGCACATTGCAGGAGCCTTCTCCAAAAATGTCATCCATAGATTTTTTGTAGCTTTCTACTGCGTCATTTTTAACGAATGCCTGAATGGTTCCCGCAAAGCCACCGCCGTGTACTCTGGCCACTCCGTTGATACCTAAATTCATTTCGCTCATCATCAGACCAACAGACATATTCTGACATTCAACATTGTGATTGGTATATACATTTTGTAGGTACTTAAAGGAGGAGTTACCCGAATCGGCTACAGTAGCCAGGAATGTATTGATATCCTTTGCATTTAAAGCCCCGACCTCTTTTTTAACTCTCTTGTTCTCCTCATAAAAATGTATGGCTCTTAGGAATGCTCTGTCACCACATTCTTCTCTTATAGCAGATGCATTCTTTATAACATCCTCTTCGGAAACCTCATAAAGAACTGTCTTTCCAAAATGAGCTGCCACCGCCTTCATCTCGGCGGGAACTGCGGCATAGTCGGGAGTAAGATCTGCGTGAGAACCCTTGGTGTCCGTGATACAGAGACTATAGCCGGCTGCATCCATATCGAATTCGACCTTGGATACTGAAGGCTTGGAGGGGTCTGCAAAATCAATATGACAAAGACTTCCCACAGAGCAGGCCATTTGATCCATAAGTCCGCAGGGCTTTCCAAAGTAAGCATTCTCCGCATACTGACCTATGATGGCTATCTCGATAGGGGAGATGTTCATATCATTGTATAACCCTGAAAGAATGGTACCGATCAATGTTTCGAAGGCTGCTGAGGATGAAAGTCCGGAGCCTGAGAGTACGTTGCTGGTTACATAAGCGTCGAAGCCGCCGATGTTAAAGCCGTGAGTCTTGACACCTGCGATCACGCCCTTTATAAGTGCGAGAGTTGTTCCCTCCTGGGACTTATCCTTTTCAAGCTTATCGAGAGCTACTGTGATCATATCATATCCTTTGGATAGGATATTTACTTCGTTCTTGTCTGTCTTTTTTACTATCGCTATGGCGTCATCATTGATAGATGCGCATAGAACCTCTCCGTGCTGGTGATCTGTATGGTTTCCACCTATTTCGCTTCTTCCGGGAGCGGAAAAAATAGCGTCTGCGTCATCGCCAAAAAGCTCGGTGAATGCTTTTAAGGCTTGTGAATAGCGACTTTTTTGCTCTGAAAGCTTATCCTTGTCAATGTAAATATCGATAAGGCGTTCATCGTATTCGCCGGTTTCGATTTTTTTAATGAATTCTTCTGTTTTTGCCATAATGAGCCTCCCTTGTGTAGAAAGTGATGCTTTTAACCGGAAGCAGCGAAGCTGCTGAACAGTCACTCTTATTTTAACATATCGACTGTGCTAATACAATAAAGCCCGAGGGTATCTTTGATATTTTCAAAATTTGGATAATGTGCTAAAATATTTAAGACACTTTAATTTATTAAATGAACGATTGTAACTGTTCACTACAGCTCTGAACACTTGCTGTTCAGAGCGTGTTAAGCTGTGACGCAGGAAGGCATCTCGCTCCACTTTGCGAAGCAAAGTCTCTAAATGAGCGAGATGCTCGTAACTGGCAGCAGCGAAGCTGCTGAACAGTTACGAACGATTGTAAATATTTCTCGTTTTAGGAGGGGAGATATGGGTTATAGCAGATCATTTGATAAGATGGATAAAAAGGCAAGGGGTTTAGGTCGTAAAGAAGAACTTAAGGACATTGTCTTTTTTGAGATAAGTAAATATAGTGTGATCACCATGATATTAGCTATTGTCATCGATATTCTCGGACATTATTTTTCCGGATGGATCAATATGCCTATCTGGTTTGACAATGTTGGTATTTCCCTCGTAGCCATACAGTTTGGACCCTTAGCAGGCGTTATTGTAGGCGTGGTATCACAGCTTTTTTATGGAATACCAAGCGGAATCCCTCCCATATACCTGATATCTGGTGCCTCTACTGCATTGGTGGTTGGCTTTCTTTTTCCGAGAAAGACCAAGGCTATGTTTGAGGTCATAACTGTAGCTATTCTTGCTGCTATGGTTGCGACTCTTACCTCCTTTCCCTTGAATCTTTATTATTTTAAGGGATATACAGGCAATGCCTGGGGCGATGCTTTACATCAGATGCTTGCGCTTACTGTCAACTCTGAATATGTTAATGCATTTTTATCTGAATCCTTTATAGATCTTCCTGATAGAGTTGTATCCGTTATACTTGCTCTTTTATTGGTTGATATAGAAAGGAATAGGATATATTTTCAGAACAATAAAAAAGCTAAAAAGAAGAGCAAAGACATATTGACTTTGTTTCTTGCTTTAGGTTTGGTTTTAGCAATTTCAGATACCGTAAAGGCCTATGATTTTGAATCGAATTATGAATCTGTGACCTATGGACCATCTGACGGTATAGCAACCGCTGAGGTGAATGCCATAGCTCAGACGGATGACGGCTTTATATGGGTCGGAACCTATGCAGGGGTTTACAAATACAACGGAGTCAGATTCGAGACTGCTGATATCGATCCACAGATAAAGAATGCTACTGTGCTTTTTGTGGATTCCAGAAAGATGCTGTGGATAGGAACCAATGACAGCGGTGTCTTTTGCTATGATCTTACTGCCGGCGAATCCACCAGATATTCCACTGAGAATGGTCTTGATGCCGACTCGATTCGCGCAATTTGCGAGGACAACGAGGGGAATATTTTTGTTGGAACAGTCAGATCAGTTAGCAGGATATCTCCTGAGGGAGTTGTGAAGACCTATAGCGAATTCGAAGATCTGACCTATTCCACCGGATTAGAAGGACTTAATGATGGCTCCGTACTCGGAGTAACCAATGGCGGAACATTTTTTAGGATCAAGGACGATACTCTTATATTTACCGAGGACTACAAGGAGGAAGAAGGAGTTTATTTTAAGACTGTAGCTGCTATGAAGGATACGATCCTTGTAAGTACTACGGGCAATACTGTGATCAAATATAAGCTGGTAAATGATAAGCCTGTTAAAACCGACAGCTTCAACATACCGGATCATGAATATATCAACAAGATAGTTTATTCTCACGAGCATGAAGGAATATTTTACTGTGCGGAGAATGGCTTCGGGTTTGTAGATACTGCCGGCTACAAAGCGACTGACCTTACGATACCCGGCTTTGACGGATCTACAAGTGATGTCCTTATCGATAAGCAGGGCAATATCTGGTTTAGCTCCAGCAAGCAAGGTCTGATGAAGTATTCCAATACCCCTTTTCACAACATTTTTAAGGAAGCGGGGATTGATAAAGCGGTAGTCAATTCTGTTCTAAAGGATGGAGACTTGCTTTACGCCGGTACCGATAGCGGTATGGTGATCATCGACTTAAAGACAAAGACCAAGATACTTAGATCATGGTTATCAAGATTTGACAAGGTGCGGGTACGTCATATCATGATGGACTCAAAGGGAAATCTTTGGATCAGCACCTATGGTCCTGATGGGCTTGTGAAGATAGATAGAGAGGGAGAGGCTCATTCCTTCAATGAGGGGAATGGTATGCTTGGCGGAAGAATGAGATCTTCCCTTGAGCTCTCCGATGGAAGAATACTTGTAGCCAGCAATATAGGACTTACTTTTTTGAAGGATGATAAGGTCGATGCCACCATAGGTGAAAGTAATGGTATCAACAATCAGTACATTCTTTCAATGTGTGAAAGAGAGGATGGCTCGATACTGGCTGCTTCAGACGGTGATGGCATATACATCATAAAGGATAACAGGGTAGTGGGGCACATTGGAGCTCCGGAGGGGCTTACCAGCGCTGTGGTCATGCGAATAGTAAAGGGAAGCTTGGGATATTTTTATGTTACCAGCAATGCTCTCTTTTATGATGACGGTAATGAAGTAAGAGAGCTTACCAATTTCACCTATCCAAACAATTTCGACATCATGATCGACAAGAAGGGGACCTGCTACATCACATCAAGTGCAGGACTTTATCTTGTTTCAGAGGAAACACTTATAAAGGATGAGGATTATGTGTGTTCCCTCCTAAACAACAGTTGGGGACTCAATACCACATTTACCTCCAATTCGTGGAATCTGCAGACTGTTGAGGGATTCTATCTTTGTTGTACTGACGGAGTCAGATTTTTATCCCTTACGGAGTATGAAGATTTAGGACAGTCTTATCAGATTCAGCTTGAGTCCATTACTACCTCCGAGTCAACCATCAAGGAGACTGACGGTAGGTTTGAGATACCCGCCAAAACAGGCCGTATCGCTTTCAATATTGCTATCAACAATTATAGCCTTACTAATCCACTGGTGCACTATTATCTTGAGGGGTCAAGAGATAAGGGTATCACCTGCTATCAGAACGAGATCACCCCCTTGGAGTTTACAAATCTTGGATATGGGAAATATATTCTCCATGTGCAGATACTCGATGAAGCAACCGGAAAGGTTGAGAGGGAAGAGAAGTTTACTGTTTTAAAGCAGGCTATGATGTATGAAAAGCTATACTTTAGGACATACCTTTTGTTTATCGGAGCCCTAGTTGCCTTTTACATAGTCTGGCTATTTTATACCATCACCAAGAGGGCTTCAAGGATCAGAGGTCTTCAGCTTGAGATGTCAACTGACCCCATGACAGGGCTTTACAATAAGGCAGCCTCTGAAAGACTTCTTTCGGAAGCCTGCAAGGATGAGACAGGCATACTTATGATGATCGATCTTGACAGCTTCAAGCTGGTGAATGATATCTATGGTCATGATATGGGAGATAAGATACTTGTTCGTTTTGGAGAGCTTATCACGGAAGCTCTTGGAGAGGACAATATAGGTGGTCGACTGGGTGGAGATGAATTTATCGGTTTCATCAGAGACACCTTTGATGAGGATGATGTAGACCGCATCACCAAGCATCTGAACAAGGAGATAGTAAAGTCTGCAAAGGAATATATGGGTAATGATATGAATATCCCCTTGGGAGCGTCTGTTGGAGCAGTCAGAGTGACCTCTGAGGAGAAGGATTTCAACAAGCTCTTTAGAAATGCTGATAAAGCCCTATATATTGTAAAGCAGAACGGAAAGCACGGATACTCCTTTTTCCAAAAGGGAAAGGACAGCGGAGAGAATGACGAAAACGGAGCAGGAAGAGATACTCTTTCTCAGGTAAAAAAGATAATAGGCGAGAGGAACGAGGGTAAGGGAGCTTACCTTGTGAACTTTGACAGACTCCAGGCTGTATATAGATTCTTATGCAGAGACAAAAGCGAAGACCATGAAAAGAGTAAGCTGGTAAGGATCAGAATCATCAGTGATGATGGTGGAAGAGTGCCTGATGAGGTAAAGGATTCATTCGAGGATATACTTGTGACCGGCTTAAAAAGGAATGATGTGGTCAGCAGATATTCGGGACATTTCTTTGTGATCATAGTGGGAGAATTAAAAGGAGATCACAATGAACTGATAGAAAGTATGATAACTAAGTGGAAGGAAAGCGGAGATTATGACAAGTTTAGGATCCGCGCGGAAATGGAGGACGTAGGATAGATATGGGATATTGGATTGTAGTAGTTGATGATGATGCTCTTTCCCTTACTAATGCCAAAAGCTTGCTTGGTGATGAGGATATGAAGGTTTCCTGTCTGCGTTCAGGACGCGACCTTTTAAAATTTACAGAGAAGAATTCACCGGATCTGATACTTCTCGATGTCATGATGCCGGAGATGGACGGATTTGAAGCATATAGTGCTCTTCGTGCAAAAGAGGATGAAGCGGGTAAGGCTCACATACCTGTAATTTTCTTGACCGGCGAGAATGACAGCGAGGTTGAAAGAAGAGGCTTAAAGGCCGGCGCATCGGATTTTATCCGTAAGCCCTTCAACAAAGAGGTACTTCTAAGGCGTATCAAGAATACCATAGAGAACAGCAAGACCATAGAGATACTTACGGAAGAGGCTACGGTTGATAAACTTACGGGTTTTTTAAATAAGGCCAGCGGAACAAGCAGGGTAGCAAAGCTTTGTAATGAGAGCGGCGGAGCCCTGACCATCATGGATCTTGACAATTTCAAGCTTGTCAATGACCTCTTCGGACACGATATGGGTGATAAGGTATTACGAGGTTTTGCAGATATAGTAAGACGTAATACCAGAGAGAGTGACATACTTTCAAGGATAGGCGGAGATGAGTTTATGGCATTTTTTGAGAATCTCACGGATGAGGCTTCTATGAGTTCTCTTTCTGAACGCCTAAATGATCAGCTTACTGAAGAAGCGGTAAGGCTTATGGGTGAGGACAACGGCATCCCCTTGGGTATATCAATAGGTGCTGTTATGATCCCTGAATACGGAAGAGATTATGAATCATTATTTGCTTTGGCAGACAGCGTTTTGTACTCAGTAAAACAAAACGGTAAGCATGGATATGCCATCTACGATCAGTCGAAGGAGGAGAGTGAGTCCTTTGGCAATGATCTTGAAAAGGAGATCGATAGGATCACCAAGATAGTCGAAGAAAGAAATGACAAGGATGGAGCATTGTTGCTTGGAAGGGAATCCTTTGCGGTTGCATATCGTTTCATTATGCGTTTTTACAAGAGATATGGCGGAAGCTCGGCGAAGGTTTTGTTCTCTTTTTCTTCGGAAAAAGGAATACAGGATCTTGATTTTCGGGATGCTGTATCCCAATTTGGACAGATACTTGTTGGGACTTTAAGAAAAAGTGATCTGATCATGCAAAACAGGTCAAATCAATATTTTATACTGCTCAATGAGAGTACAAGGTTTGAGGTTGAAGTGGTGATAGACAGGATTATCTCACTTTGGAAAAACTCCGGATACAGTAACAAGGCTTCAGTGGAATATTCATACAAATATACGGAATTTGGGGACGTCAATAAAGAATGATTAGTAATGAGAGAAGACATTATCAGAATACGTTAAGGACCATGGTTGTTGGTGTGCTTATCATCTTCTTCTTTGTTGGTATTGTGATCATGTATTACAACATGGTTTGCAAGGAGAAGAAGGATGGAATCATCAAGGATGGTAAGATAGCGGCAAGACAGTCGGCCAGGCAATTTGACAGATATTTATCCACCAATATAGATCTTATCAATCTCACAGCCTATACTCTTGACGGTATGCTTGAGGAAAAAAAGACCGATGATGAGATACAGGATTATCTTGTGGGACAGTCTGTGGCCATAAAGAGCGCGGTTTTGGAAAATTCTACCGGGCTTTATGGTTATATAAATGACAGGTTTTTTAGCGGAACCTACTGGACTCCTCCTGAGGGCTACGATGCGACCATCAGACCCTGGTACACAAAGCCCATGAGCAATAAAGGGAAGCTGACTATTCTTGAACCCTACGTGGATGTTCAATCAGGAAATACTATGCTTGCTCTTGGTAAGACTTTGGCTGATGGGAAAAGCGTATTGTCTGTTGATGTCTCTCTTGATCAGATGCAAAAGCTTACTGAAGAAGCTGTCATCGACAATCAGATGAGTATGGAGATGATATTGACCGGACAGGGAGTAGTGGTCACTCATTCAGATATCAATGAGGTGGGAAAGGATTATTCCAGAGAGTCAGGAACTCTTGGGGCAGAGATTGTAAAACTGCTCTCTTCAGGAGATGACAATTTCTTCGAAGTGGAATTCGAAGGCCAAAACTATGCGGTTTATGATTCGCCTTTTCAGGGAGATTGGCATTGTATTTCCGTACACAATGCTACATCTGTTTTTGATTCTTTAAATACTATTTTCATTCTTACGATCATTATCGTGGTAATAATCGTTGTAACTCTTGGTACTATCCTTGCGGTTTCTTCAAGAAGGGGAGTCGTGGCGGAGAGAGCCGTGGCTTCTAACGAGGCAAAGACTTCATTCCTTTCCAATATGTCACATGAGATCCGCACCCCTATCAATGCGGTGCTGGGTATGAATGAGATGATATTAAGGGAGTGCGGTGACAAGGATATTCTCTCTTATTCTCAGAATATCAAGACAGCGGGGCAGAACCTTTTAGGCATAGTCAACGATATATTGGATTTTTCGAAGATCGAGGCGGGTAAGCTCTCTATCATACCAGAGAACTACGATCTTTTTGTCATGATCAATGATATTGAAAATATGATAAAACAAAGAGCTGAGAAGAAGGATCTGACATTCGGATTGGAGCTTGATCAAAGCATTCCGAGATATCTTTTTGGTGACATGGTAAGGATCGAGCAGGTTATCACCAACCTGCTTACCAATGCTGTGAAATATACAGAGAAGGGCAGTGTGATATTCAAGCTGTTCTATGATAAGGATGAGACAGATCCTGAGAGCATTTTCTTGAATGTATGTGTTGAGGATACCGGCATAGGTATAAAGGATGAGGATATGGATAAGCTTTTCTCCGAGTTCGAGAGGATTGAAGAGAAGCGAAATAGAAATATCGAAGGTGCAGGCCTTGGCATGAATATTACCGAGCGCCTTTTGGATATGATGGGCAGTAAGCTTTTAGTTGAGAGTGTCTACGGAAAGGGCTCGAAGTTTTCGTTCTCTGTAAAGCAGAAGGTTACTGATTCCGAACCTATTGGTGATTTTGAGGCTCTTCAAAAGGAAAATAAGGCCACACATTCAGAATATCGAGTGAGATTTACCGCGCCCAATGCAAGGATACTTGTAGTGGATGACAATCCCATGAATCTGATGGTATTTACAAGCCTACTTAAAAAGACCGAGCTCATCATAGATACGGCTGAAAGCGGCGATGAAGGCGTCGAGCTTTCCCAGGAACATGTCTATGATGTGATCTTCCTTGATCATATGATGCCTAAAAAGGATGGTATCGAAACTTTAAAGGAGATACGTGCAGATGAAGAAGGGCTAAACAGCTCCACGCCAACCGTGTGCCTTACTGCCAACGCTATATCAGGGGCCAGGGAGGAATACTTGTCTGTGGGTTTTGATGATTATATGACAAAGCCGATTGATCCTGAAAAACTTGAAGCGTTGATCGTAAAGTATCTTCCAAAGGAAATGGTTAAAATCCGTTCTCTTGATGAGATCGCAGAAGAAAATGATGAGGATTTAAAAGGATCAGTCGGCGATCTTTCGCTTTTGGATGAGATCAATGGTATTGATGTTTCGGCAGGCATGAAGAACTGCGGAACTAAAGATACTTATATGTTGTTGCTTAAGGCATTTTGTTCTTCAATAGTGGATAAGGCGAGTCAGATAGAGGAAAGTGTCAAGAAAGGTGATATAAAGAATTTTACCATTTATATTCATGCATTAAAAAGCTCTGCAAGAACCATTGGAGCTTTAACTCTGGGAGAAGAGTGTCAGGCTCTTGAGATTGCGGGAAAGCATGGTGACAAAGCATATATCGAAGAACATATTGATGATGTGATGACATCCTGCAAAGATTTTAGAACATTACTTCTGCCTCTCTTCGAGAAAGAAGATAAAGGAAATGAAAAGCCTGAGGCTGATGCTCCTCTTATTAATAGCGCATTTGAAAAGATCAGGTCAGCAGCCGATGAAATGGACTGTGACAGCCTGAAGGAAATCATTAAGGTAATGGATAAGTATCGTATTCCTTCTGAGTATGAAAACCTATGGAAGGATTTAAGAACTGCTTCTGACAATTATGATTATGATGCAGTTATAGGATTACTTGATAATAGATAGTGGGGAAAGAATAATGAACGAAAGAAGAACGGAGAATTTTGTAACTCTCCTTGTGTCCTGTGCCTGTATTGGACTGACTGTAGAGAGTATATTGATCAAATGGGAATTCTGGGTACCGCCTCTGATCATCATTGGAACGATCCTTTTATGGGTGATGAATCTCTCCGGAAAACCGGACTACAATATCAGGAAGATGGCTTATTTTATCTATGCCATGCTTGCTCTCTTTTTTCATGGAGTTCATGAGACCAGTTTTTTTGATGTAGCTTTGGTCTGTGCTCTTGTAATGGTGGTTTACTCCCTCTTTGACCATGTTTATATGCTTAATCTGTTCTTATGCGAGTATATTGTGATCATGCTGATACAATTTATGCTTGCAAGTAATAGTGACTATATCGTATTTGATGAGCTGACTATTTCGAGGGTGATACTTCACGTAATGACCGTATTGTTTGTCTATTTTAGTACTGTCAGAGCCGTAAATAATCGTATTGAAGCGGCAGAGGATACCATTAAAAAGGCCGAGAAGATAGAAAGAAATGAAGCTGATATGGAGGACTTTTTGTCCAACATTTCTCACGAGCTTCGTACGCCGGTCAATGTGGTAAATGGTATGTCAGACCTTCTTATCAAGAGAAATGTGGGTTCTGAGGTATATTCTATCAAGGATGCGGGAATCCGTCTTGCATATCAGATCGAGGATATTCAGGATTATACGGAATGTAAGAGAAAGAAGCTGATCCTTGAAGAAGAGGAATATATGAGCACCTCTTTGATAAATGATGTGGTGACAAGCTTCCGTGTCATCGAGAACAGTGATAATTTAGAGCTTGTGGTTGATATGAATCCTTCTGTTCCTGTCAGTATGAAGGGCGATATCAAAAAGCTCCACAAGATATTCAGACATCTCCTGGAGAACGCTGTGAAGTTCACCAGAAGAGGTGGAATCTATGTAAAGATGTATTCCGAGAAGACTGACTATGGAGTGAATCTTTGTATTGAGATGACTGATACGGGAGTCGGAATGGACAGAAAGGCCATAGAGTCAATATCGGAGGGAATGTTTCAGGTCAACAAAAAAAGGAATAGAAGCTCCGGCGGCATAGGCTTGGGGCTTTTTATCGTGTATGGCTTCACTCACAGGATGGGTGGCTTTGTGAAGATTGAGAGTGAGAAGAAGGTTGGTACCACAATTCGTGTGACCCTTCCTCAAAGAGTAGTGGATGAGAAACCTTGTATGCTCCTTGACAGATCTAAGAGCAAGGATATTCTTTTCCATGTAAGATCTGATAAATACAAGGTTCCGAGAGTACGTGATTTTTACAGATCAATGGCAGCCAATCTTGCAACAGGTATTCATGTGCCTCTATACTCAGCTGAGACCATTAATGATATAGGGCGTCTTACTGAAAAACTGACTGTGACTCATATTTTCATGGGAGAAGAGGAATATAGAGAGAATCCCGCTTATTTTGATAAGCTTTCCCAAGGCGATATTGTGGTGGCTGTTTCTGCCAACGCGGGCTTTAAGCCGACTAAAGGAAGTAAAGTTATGGTCATGCCCAAACCCCTATACGCATATCCTGTCATAAAGATAATGAATGAAGGAAAAAATGCAAGAAACTTAGAATCGTTTGAGGAATATGTTAAGCCTGTATTTAAAGGCGTAAAGGCTTTGGTAGTAGATGATGAACCCATGAATCTTGTGGTGGCATCAAGTATCTTCTCTGATTATGAGATGGTGGTAGAGACTGCCGGAAGCGGAAGGGAAGCTATTGAGAAGTATAGAAAAGGTGATTATGACATAGTATTCATGGATCATATGATGCCTGAGATGGACGGTGTTGAGGCTATGAAGCGCTTAAGAAAAGTCGCCGAGGATCAGGGGCGCGATATAAAGGTCATCATACTGACTGCCAATGTTGTATCCGGTGCAAGAGAGATGTTTATGAAAGAAGGCTTCGACGGTTTTATTGCCAAACCTATAAATATAGCTGACTTAGAGAGAGTCATGCTCACAGTGCTTTCGGATAAGAAGCATAGATAGGGGGAGCGAAGATATGAGATTAAAAAAGCTGTTAAAGGATTATGTGGATTTTATAAAGAACCCTGAGAATGATTTCAATGAACGGGTTTATCTTTTGCTCACATTTGTTTCGGAAATCTCCGTTTTTTGTGGTCTTGTGGGAGACATTGTTACCGGAGAGGATATCAAGGAGATACTTGTTATTATTGCAACTTTATTTGCTGTTCCAATAGTATCTTTGGTCACGCTCTATAAGAAAAAGGTTCATTTTGCTATTAGATTTATAGCTACAAGCCTGGTCTTTGTTATACTTCCGGCACTCTTTTTCTTCGGAGGAGGAGTCGAAGGCGGAGGTGTACTCTGGTTTGTGTTTGCCTTTTTGTATGTTGGACTGGTTATGTCGGGAAGAGGCCGTACTCTTATGTTTGCGGCTATCTTTTTCCTGTGTCTTGCCTGTTATCTGATCCAATATAATTATCCTTCGTTGGTTGTAGAGCATTCAAGGTCTATGTTCTTTACAGATTCCTTTATATCGGTCATATTGATAGGTATCGTAGGGTTTTATATGACATGGTCTCAAAATCAGCTCTTTACCGCTGAGAATGAGCGTGCCAGAAAAGAAACCGAGAGGGCTGAGGAGCTTACCAGAGCTCAGAACAGATTTTTCTCAAGCATGAGCCATGAGATCAGAACTCCCATCAATTCGATCCTTGGACTCAATGAGCTGATACTCCGCGATGATACTGCTTCCGAAGAAGTGATAAAGGATGCAACCGGTATACAGGGTTCAGGTAAGATGCTTCTCGCTCTTATCAATGATATCCTTGATTTTTCCAAGATGGAAGCCGGAAGTATGGATCTGGTTCCGGTAGATTATCAGGTGGGGAATATGATCTCCGAGATTGTCAATATGATATGGTTGAAGGCTCACGACAAGGGCCTTTCCTTCAATGTAAGCATCGATCCCAAGGTTCCTACAGTTCTTTACGGAGATGAAGTGAGGATCAAGCAGGTGATCGTAAATCTTCTAAATAATGCGGTAAAATATACTGCAGAAGGAGCCATCGAGCTTCATATCGAGAGTGAGAATAAGAGTGAAAAGCTCACAAGTTTATCCATATCCGTAACTGATACCGGTATGGGGATCAAGAAGGAAGCTCTCCCTGATCTTTTTGATGCATTCAAGCGCGTGGATGAAGAAAAAAACAGGTACATAGAAGGAACAGGACTGGGACTGTCTATTGTGAAGCAGATCGTAGAGCTGATGGGTGGAAATATATCAGTCAACAGCGTATATGGTGAGGGGTCAACCTTTACTGTGACGGTAGATCAGGGAATCACCGATATCAGTCAGATCGGTGAGCTCTCAATCCACAATCAGTTAACTGTAAAGAGAAACAGATATGAGAGCAGCTTCAAGGCTCATGATGCGAAGATCCTCATAGTTGATGACAATGAAATGAATCTAGAGGTTGAGAAAAAGCTTCTTTCTGAGACCGGCCTTGAGATCGATACCGCGCTTAGTGGAAGAGATGCGTTAAAGCTTGCCATAGAGACTCAATACGATGTGATACTTATGGATCATCTGATGCCGGAGATGGATGGTATAGAATGTTTGAAGGCTGTGAGAGAGCAATCCGGCGGTTTAAACAGAACCACTCCGGTTATAGTTCTTACGGCAAATGCGGGTAGTGACAACAGAGAGCTATATACACGTTCCGGCTTTGATGGCTATCTGGTGAAGCCTGTATCAGGTGAAGCGCTAGAGGAGACTCTGACAAAGTATATCTCAAGAGATAAGCTTATCATCTCAAGTAAGATGCTCAGGATGAAAGAGGATATTAATACCACGGCTGGTTATGCGAGAAAGGCTGATGTGATCATTACATCTACAAGTATGTGTGATCTTCCGGATACAATAATAAAAAAACTTGGTATTCCCATTCTTCCATTCCTTATCCGTACAGATGAGGGTGTATTTAAGGATGGCGTACAGATGGATTCAGATGAGCTGATCCGCTATATCTTGGATGGTGGAAATGCTGTTTCATCACCTCCAACAGTAAAAGAATATACAGATTTCTTTGCAAATGCGCTTAAAAAGGCCCATCAGCTGATACATATTTCAATCACCTCCGGTATGAGTGATGATTATGACATAGCTTTAGAGGCTGCAAAATCCTTTGATAATGTGATCATTATCAATTCGGAAAGCCTGTCATCGGCAACAGGTATTCTTGTATTGATAGCCGAAAGACTGGCATCTCAGGGTGTTCATGTGGATGATATAGTTCGTGAACTGAATGAGATCAAACATCGCTTAAGGTGTAGCTTTGTGATCGATACTACCGAGCATATGGCAAAGAAGGGCCTTATAAATCAGAGGTTAAACAGATTGGCAAAGGCCTTGAGTATTCATCCTGCTTTATGCTTCAAGGATGATAAGGCAGGTATAGGCGGGGCGTGGATAGGTAACAAGAAGAGAATATACAAGAAGTACATACATAAGGCGTTCCCTGTTGATATCATCCCTGACCAGGAGGTTGTGTTCATCACCTATGCGGATATTCCTTATGATACTCTTTTATGGATAAAAGAGGAGGTTTCAAAGAACGCCTACTTTGAGCATGTGGTATTTCAACAGGCATCGGCGGCCATTTCTTCAAACTGTGGTCCCGGTTCGCTGGGTATCATTTACTTTGTAAAATCAAACAAGAATTACAATATCGGTGCCTTGGTAGAAGAGGTTAAGGATATAAATGACAGCTTTGATGAGGCTTTGGAGGATCATGTTGAGCTGCATGAGGATCAGCTTCCTGATAATACGGAGGATGAAATTGCAGAAGATATAACTGTGGAAGAAAAAGAGCTTCCCTGGTATAAGCAGATTGATTGTATTGATGGAGATATAGCTATCACCAACAGCGGATCGGAGGATGAATTTAAGACTGTTTTAAAGATATTCTATGACTCTGCTTCTGATAAGACTGCTGAGCTTTCCGGATTTTTCAATGCGGCCGATTGGGGAAATTATACTATCAAGATCCATGCTTTAAAGAGCTCGGCAAAGCTTATCGGGGCCATGGAGCTTGCCGAAAAAGCACAGCTTCTTGAGAATGCGGGCAAGGAGAATAATATCGACTACATCAAAGAGAACTATGAATTATTTATGAGTGATTACAATGCGCTTATAGATGAACTTTCAGGTCTCTTTGTATCCACAGAATCTGAAGCCTCGGATAACCGTCCGGTTGCTGATGAATTCATGATGGAAAGCGTCTATGAGGGACTTAGGGAAGCTGCTGAAAATATGGACTGCGATATGATCGGAGAGATTCTTTCAGAGCTTTCTGAATATGCTATACCCGAGAGTGAAAAAGAAAAGTATGATGCCATAACTGAAAAAGCCGGCAAGTATGATTATGATGGAATTTTAGAATTGCTGGGGTAGATTATGATAGAAAAAATAACCCAAATAAATGATATGGTCAACTCCTTTGCGTGGGGTACCTTTGGCCTTGTTCTTTTGCTTGGAACAGGTCTTATTCTCTCTGTCATCACAGGTTTTTTTCAAGTGTCCCATGTGGTGCATTGGGTGAAGCGAACCTTCGGTATCATGAACGGAGAGGGCAGGATCATCAATGATGCGGGAGCCCTTTCGCAGGTTCGCGCTTTTTGTACTGCACTATGTGCAACCATCGGAACCGGTAATATCGCCGGAGTATCCACAGCTATATGCGTAGGCGGCCCCGGAGCAGTATTCTGGATGTGGGTAGCTGCATTTTTCGGTATGATGGTCAAATATTCGGAGAATGTTCTTGGTATATACTATAGACGAAGAAATACCGAGGGTGCCTGGTCGGGCGGTCCTATGTATTATCTTCGTGATGGCCTTGGATCGAAAAAGCACTGCAAAAAGATTGGAAGTTTTTTAGCTTTTTTGTTCTGCTTATTTACTGCCCTTGCATCCTTCGGAATCGGTAATATGAGTCAGATCAATAAGATAGTGATCAACTTCGGCGAGACTTTCTTATCGGGAGTAGATAAAGGAGAGTTTTTGGGGCAGTCGAAGATTAATTGGATCATTGGTTTTATACTCATGATTGCTGTTGCTGTGATCATTCTCGGTGGTTTTAGAAGACTTGCTGCCGTATCTGAAAAGCTGATACCATTTATGTGTATAACATATGTGATGGGGTGTATCGTAGTGATCATCCTGAATATTGGAAGTATTCCAGCGATCTTTGCCTCGATCTTTAAATTTGCCATGGGTCCCGAGGCTGTCGCCGGGGGAGCCTCGGGAACGGCGGTGAATCTTGCTTTCAATACCATCAAGAATGGATGCAAGAGAGGTGTATTCTCAAACGAAGCGGGACTTGGATCTTCAGTAATGGTCCACAGCAATACCTGCGCCAGAGAGCCTGTAAAGCAGGGACTTTGGGGTATCGCTGAGGTGTTCCTTGACACTATGGTCATTTGTACCATGACAGCAGTTGTAGTGTTGGGATCAGGTGATATAGATCTTTCAACTGGCTCGATCCACGAAGGAACTAATGATGCGACCCTTGTAGCCAAAGCTTTCGGAGCATGTCTTGGAAAGCCGGGAGAGTGGTTTGTGGTAGCTGCCATTACGCTGTTTGCATTTACTACCGTTATGGGCTGGTCCTATTATGGAGCTAAGGCAGTAGAGTATATTTTGGGAGTAAAGGCGGCTAAGCTATATCGTGTAGTGTTTATTCTTCTCATTATATTCGGAGCTGTGATGGAATCGAACCTCGCCTGGGATATATCGGATACCTTCAACGGTCTGATGATGATACCGAATCTGATAGGAGTACTTAGCCTTGCTCCTCTTATCATAAAGCTAACAAAAAATTATGCAGACAGAAGGATCAGAGGAAAGGAAATAGAGCCTATGCTCTCGTTTGACCCAGACATCCAAAGAGAGGCAATGAGAGCCATAAAGAAGGGGGTAGATTAGTATTATGAGTAATGGAGAAAAGATCATAGTACAAAAGAATATATCGGATTTCGACAGCTTTCTTGACGAGAACCGAAGGATGATAAATGAGCAGCTAAACAAAGTAATGCTCTGGTGTATATTGGCGGGACCTTTTATCGCTGTAGCCGTAACGTTCAATCTGTTTCAGGGAGTAACCTATTTTACGGCACTATTTATTTCCGCCTTTATGGGAAGTTTGACCCTTATTCACAGAGTGCTCTTAAAAAAGCATGCCACATCCCTGCTTACCGGTATCATAACATTTGTGGCTATCGATGTGCTTTTGGTAGTTATGGACAGTGCACATCTGACCATATATATATCCTGGTTTTTGATACCTCTTTTGGCACTACAGTTTTGTGATTTCAAGATATATACACTTTCTGTGGCCATCAATTATTGTTTTATGGTATTTGCCACATGGAATATGTCTTCGTATTTTGCGGAAAGAAGAAATGATGTAGCGACCCCTTTTGCTTATTTTGCAAGCCGTCTCGGAGGTCTTACCATAGAGACTATCGTTATGATCGCTGCTGGCTTTAGCCTTTGCAAGATCATGTCCAATCATTACAAGAGTCTTATTGAACAATATAAGGTTTTAACAGAAGAGAAGGAGAGAAGCTTAAAACTGAAGAACGAGTCGGATAGAGCCAGAGCTGCGAGCGAAGCAAAGTCTGCATTTCTTTCCAATATGTCACATGAGATCAGAACCCCTATAAATGCTGTTCTTGGTATGAATGAGATGATACTTCGTGAATCGGAGGATAGCAATATCATTACCTATTCCGAGAGCATCAAGATCGCGGGAAATACTCTTTTGGCGCTGATAAATGATATACTTGATTTTTCAAGGATAGAGGCCGGAAAGATCGAGATCATAGAGGTTGATTATGACCTTTCATCTGTGATCAACGATCTTGTGAATATGGTCCAGACAAGAGCAGATGAGAAGGGACTTTTGCTTAAGCTGAACTTTGATAAGGATCTGCCGAAGCTTTTACATGGTGATGAGGTGAGGGTAAAACAGGTCATAGCCAATATCCTTACAAATGCTGTAAAATATACCGAAAAAGGTAGTGTTTCATTTTCCATGGGCTTTGAAAAGATCTTTACGGATCCGGAGCATGTGATGATCAATGTGTCCGTGAAGGATACAGGTATCGGAATAAAAGAAGAGGATATGGATAAGCTCTTCTCTGAATTTGAGCGTTTGGACGAGCAAAGGAACAGAAATATCGAAGGAACCGGCCTTGGTATGAGTATCACCAGAGAATTCTTAAAGATGATGGGATCGTCTCTTGAGGTATCAAGTGTCTACGGCGAGGGTTCTGAGTTCTCATTTTCCATAAAGCAACGTGTTGTTAAATGGGAGGTATTGGGAGACTATGAGAAGGCCTACAAGGAGCTTGTGAGAGGACAGAAGAAGTACAAAGAGAAATTCACTGCTCCCAATGCACATATCCTTGTGGTAGATGACAATACCATGAACCTGATGGTATTTAAAAGCCTTTTAAAGAGAACTAAGCTAAAGGTGGATATGGCTGAGAGTGGTGATGAAGGATTGTCGCTAGCTTACGACAGTAAGTATGATATGATCTTCCTTGATCATATGATGCCCGGAAAGGATGGCATAGAGACACTAAATGAGATGCGAGCTCAGAAGAACAACCCGAATCACGACACACCTACGGTTTGCCTGACTGCCAATGCCATTTCCGGAGCCAGAGAGTATTATATGACAGCCGGCTTTGATGATTATCTCACAAAGCCAATAGATGCGGAGCAGCTTGAGGAAATGCTGATGAAATATCTTCCTGATGAGAAGGTGGAGGAGTCTTTGGAGGATGATGCAGTAGAACAAACGGATGATACTTTAAAACTCCAATTATTGGAACCTCTAAAGGATGAGGAATGGATAGATATTGATACCGGTATTGCTTACAGTGGTAATATAGATTCCTATATGCCATTACTTAAGATATTCTATACAACACTTGAAGATAAGGCAAATGAGATAGAAGGTTTTTATGCAGAGGATGATATCAAAAATTATACCATCAGGGTGCACGCTCTAAAAAGCTCCGCAAGGATCATAGGAGCAATGGAATTCGGTGAAGAGGCCCAACAGCTTGAGGATGCGGGAAAGAGAGAGGATATCACATATATAAAAGAGCATCACGATCATTTTATGCAGACATTTTTAAGTTTCAAGGCTCCCTTGTCAGAGGTGTTTAAAGAAAGTGAGACTGATAAGCCCGAGGCGGATAAAGAGCTTATGAAGGATGTTCTTGAAGAGATAAAGGCAGCGGCTGATGATATGGATTGCGACAGGATCGAGGCTGTGTTCTCAGAGATGAAGGATTATAGTATTCCTTCGGAATACAAAGATTTATGGAATACTGTAAATGAGGCAGCAACGCAGTTTGATTACGAGAAAATTGTTGAATGTATAGAGGAAAAGAACTAAGGAGGATATAAAAATGGGTGAAAAGAAAGTAGTTATCCTACTGTACCAGATAAGTGTGATAGTAAAGGGAATTGAGAGGAAGCTAAATGAGTCCGGCTATACTGCAATGACTCTTTTGGAGGATTTTGATAAGATATCATCACTGGCTGAAGAGACCGACCTTTTTCTTCTCTATCTTCCCGCCGGTATCATGGATGATGAAGCCAAGTGCAGAAATCTTGCAAAGATACTGGAGCTTATCAGTGCTAGTAACAGTAAGCTTGTGATCATAGGAGAGAAAAATGATCACTCGGAGATCACCAAACATTATGCTGCTGCAGAGAATTATTCATGGCTTGATCGCCCCGTTGATTTCAAAGTGTTAATGAAAACAATTGAAGATACTATAGAGGGATCTATTACCATCGTGCCCAAGAAGAGAGTGCTTATCGTTGATGATGATCCTTCCTATGCCGGTATGGTCAGAGAGTGGATAAGGGACAATTATCATGCTGATATAGTGGTCAATGGTATGCAGGCGATCACATTTTTGGTAAAACATAAGGTGGATCTTGTGCTTCTTGATTATGAGATGCCTGTGGTGGACGGACCTCAGGTTTTACAGATGCTCAGACAGGAGCCTGATACGGCTCATATCCCTGTGATATTTTTAACAGGCAACGGAACAAAGGAAGCTGTATCGAGAGTTATGGAGCTAAAGCCGGACGGCTATGTGCTCAAGTCTACCACTAAAGCCGATCTTTTAGCATATCTAAAGAAAAAACTGTAGAGAATTGTTGAAAAGTATGTTACTATTACAGATTGTGTGGGGAAAACAAATAATAAGGAGAAAACAAAATGGCTTTACATCAGATTAAGAAGGTGCCCACTGCAGAGGAGATCAGGGAGGAGCTTCCTGTAAGCAATGCTTTAGCAGCGCTTAAGAAGGAACGCGATGAAGAGATCGCGAAGGTATTTACGGGAGAGTCGGATAAGTTCATCATGATCATCGGACCCTGTTCTGCGGACAACGAGGACGCAGTATGTGATTATGTGAACAGACTGGCTAAGGTAGCGGAAAAGGTAAAGGATAAGGTCCTCATTATTCCGAGGATCTATACGAATAAGCCCAGGACAACAGGTGCGGGCTACAAGGGAATGCTCCATCAGCCTGATCCTGAGAGCAAGTCTGATCTTTACGGCGGTATCATCGCCATCAGAAAGATGCATATCAGGGCTATGGCTGAGACAGGACTTACTGCGGCAGATGAGATGCTTTATTCTGAGAACTGGCCCTATATGGAGGATATACTTTCCTATGTTGCCATAGGTGCCCGTTCAGTAGAGGATCAGCAGCACAGACTTACCGCATCAGGTATGGATGTTCCGGTGGGTATGAAGAATCCCACCAGTGGAGATCTTACGGTTATGATGAACTCTTGTCTTGCAGGGCAGTCGAGACATACATTTTTATTCTCTGGTTGGGAGACCAAGACAGATGGCAATCCTCTTACTCACTGTATCTTAAGAGGAGCACTTAATAAACACGGACAGTCTATATCCAACTATCACTATGAGGATCTTATGCAGCTTACCGATCTTTATGCACAGTTTGACAAGCTTATCAATCCTGCCTGCATAGTTGATGCCAATCACAACAATTCAGGAAAGAAATGGGATCAGCAGCCTCGTATCGTGAAGGAGATACTTCACAGCATGCGCCATTCGGAGGATATCAAGAAGCTTGTGAAGGGTGTTATGGTTGAGAGTTATATTGAGAACGGTTGTCAGAAGATAGGAGAGGGCGTATACGGAAAGTCCATCACTGACCCTTGTCTCGGATGGGAGCTTTCAGAAAAGCTTATACTTGAGGTAGCGGATCTGCTGTAACTAAATCGCAATATTAGTTTTTATTTAGGAGCAAAAGAAGATGGGCAAGGCTCTCGGAGAAAAGATAAAACACTATAGAAAAGAGAAGGACTATTCTCAACAACAGCTTGCTGACGTTTTGGGCGTTGATCGTTCTACGGTTACAAGCTGGGAGAATGGTCGAAGACAACCTGATGCGTATACTCTTAGTGGCATTGCAGATGCTCTGGGAGTCAGCCTATTGTTCCTCATAGGTTTAAAAGAGCTTCCGGACAAACCACTGAATGTCATTTTAGTGGATGACGAAAAGATCATTCTGAAAGGAGGGCTGCTCATTCTAAAAGAGGCTCTTCCGGATGCGAATATCACTGGATTCAACAAGCCCTCAGAGGCTATAAGCTATGCCCGGGAAAATGAGATTTCCATTGCATTCTTAGATATAAATATTGGAAATAGTAGCGGGCTTGATCTTTGTAGGGAGCTTCTTGCCATAAACCCCAGAACCAATGTTATATTCCTGACTGCGCATATGGAATATTCCTTTGATGCTTGGAGTACGGGGGCTTGCGGATTCTTACTAAAACCTTTATGTGTTGAAGATATAAAGGAACAGCTTGAAAAGCTTCGCTACCCTATTGAGGGAGGTGCCTCTCTATGACCGAATGGGAAGACCTTATCAACTTTGATATTTATACCGGCGTAAATAAACGCCCCTTTTTCTAAACGAAAAGGGGCGTTTAAAGTGCTCGCATACTATAGTAATTTCTTTTGTTTTTAAAAGTAGATCACTCATCCACCGCATGTATGATCTCAGGTAGGAGCTGCTTTTTACGGCTCATCACATTGGGCATATCATATATATTTCCTTTTATCAGCTGATACGGCAGATTCCTGTTACCTCGAAACGGTGTACAGATAAGAGCGCTGTGCTCATGCACCACATCGGTAACCATAAGCACCGACCATTCAAGTCCCTTCTCAGCTCTCACATCCTCAAGGGCCGAAGAATATTCATTGGCATAATCCATCAGATCATTGAGTGTTGTAACCTCGCATTGTCCGATACCTACCTTGATACCCTTCTCCGAATAGATCTTGAAGTCTGAGGTAATGGCATTCTTCGGATCTCTATCCTTAAGGCCTTCAAGGCGAGAGAACATTGATAGTCCGTACTCCTCAACATCCACTCGACAAATAGATGCTAAAACATGAGCTGCCACTGCATCATCACCTGTGGTGGTGGGACTTTTTAGTATCAATGTATCTGATATAAGTCCGGTCAAAAGAACCTTTGCAGTCACTGGATCTGGGGTTCTATTATTTCTTATAAATTGCTGATAAACAAGAGTACATGTACTACCAAGGGGTTCAGCGTATATGAATATTGGCTGTTCCGTCTTGATGGCATCAAGCCTGTGATGATCTATGATACCCACTATGTTTGCTGTTTCGATACCTCTGATACTCTGGCGGGATTCATTGTGATCCACAAGTATCACATTGCTTCTCGGAACCTTCAAAAAGCAGCGCCTTGTAACATAGCCGGCATACTTATCATTCTCATATACCGCAAGACCACGCTTGCTGGAGTTTTGTAATATAGCTTTCGCATCATCAAAAAGATCCTCCACATCTATACCGGGCTCTTGCTTTGTCATAATGTCCCTAACCTTTGGAATAGTAGTGATCTTGTTGTCTCTTGAAAGCTCTCTCATAGTCCAATCTGTGATATCGTCCACTGTGATCAAACCATAAAACTCTCCGTTATCAAATACCGGTATAGCACTGGGACTGTTCTGCTCATACACTGCCGCAACAGCCGTCAAAGGCTCGTCTGCGTCTATCCTATAATCCGGTGTGAGCATCACATCCTTTACTCTCGGATAAACATCTCTTTTGTATTCAGGAATATCGATATCAAGCTCGGAAAGAATACTCCTTGCGCTGTCTGTCAGATGTCCGCATCTTACCGGTATATACTTTTTGTCCGGATTCTGAAGATTCAAAAGCACCGCATAGCCATAAGCGCTGCAGATGCTGTCAAGATCCGGATTCTTGTGTCCTGTGATATAAATAGTTTCCATATTCTGTTCTCTCCTAATTTCACAAAATATAAGGAAATGGTAACAACTATATGTTGGTTTGTCAATCGAAAATCAATAGTTAAAAGTTAAAATACAAGCAATACTGATAAAAATATTGTTGTATCTTCTTTTTGATGCAAACATCTGTTCATGTGTCAGAATGACACTTTTTTTAAGTGGAATTTGTGGTATAATAGGGATGGCCTCATTTTTAAGACGCGAGGTGTGGTGAAGGGATGTGAAATGATTGTTATTTTTTCTTGACGATTTTTTTGTGACGAGTAAAAAATCGCTACAGACAGACAGCGCGGTAGTACTGTCTTTTCATATTGGTGCAAAGAATAAAGCACGCCCGATAGAAACTGCGATATCAGTATGATATTGCAGGCTTTTGTCGGGTGTTTTTATTTTATATATATAATCATGAAAGAGGAGGAAGAGATATGCAAAAGGATTTGAAACTCTTTATTTTAGCAATGATCACAGTGCTGGCAGTAGTTCTTATTCCGGGATTTGGCGTAGAAGCTGAAGCTGCACTTACGACAAGGACTACGCCCTTCGTTCTTACGGGAAATACCAGCAATGTGGATAGTAAAAGTGAAACAGAGGGCTGGGAATGGAAGGCCTCTGAAAAGCAGCTTATACTTGAGGATGGATTTAAACTCAATTATACAGATGGAGATGAAGCTGCCATGACACTTAAGGCAGGAACCACTATTGTATTGAAGGGAACCGCAACCATCACATCAAACAATACAGGCATCGATGCAAAGGGTGATCTGTTCATTAAATCAGAAGCAAAGAAAGTAACCGGTGAAACAGAAACACCCACCTACGGAACCTTGAAGGTAAATTGTACAAGTTTTGGATATTTTTCTACCTGTTACTATGGTATACGTATTGAGAATGAGTGCTGTCTCAATGTGTCGGATGATGCTGTATTGGATGTTTCGGGTGGTAACGGTTGCCTTTTTGCGTCCAGCGACAAGGGTGCTTTTCTTGATGTCGGAACCAAGGGCGCTGTATACCTTACCAATGACTCAAAGGTGGGAGATACCCAAAACACGGTTGTATTAAAGAGCAAGAGCAATCGTGTGATCTTTGATGCCACCAATAAGAATAATAGCTTTGCATATCTGGTAAAGGAAGAAACAAGGAATATTACAAATCAGAAATATATCAAGATTCTTGCTTGTGAGATCGAAAGTGATTACAAGGATGATATGTCAGCCAAGAGAAATAATGACAAGGGAACAGATGCTACCAATAAGGACAAGTACGAGCTCACCTATGATGGCAAGGAGCACAAGGTATTGGTAAACACATCTGAGCTTGGAAACCTTGAGCTTACTCCTACCAATTTTAATTATAATGAAACAGACAATAGCGAGTATCTTGAAGATGATGAACTCGACTATAGAGATAAGAGGGCAGTGGAGACCACTACCACCTATCAGAAGTTTACTGAGGATATCAAGAATCCCAAGGAAGCCGCTGTTTATAAGATTACCTATCGTGGAACATCAAAGCAGCTTGCAACCTTTGAGATTAAGAAGAGACAGGTTTATATCACCGGACTCAAGGCTCTCAATAAGACCTACGATGGTTGGGATGATGCACCTATCGATTATTCAGGACTTACTCCTGATGAGAATAAGAAGATCGCCAATATCGTATGTATAAATGACTATAACGGAAATACTGTTGATGCTCAGAAAAAGCCTATCGCAGATGCTACAGGTATTCCTGAGGATGATATTGAAAAGCTTGGTGTGGAAATTATACCCTATGCAAAGGCATACTTCCTTACTGATAAGCTTGAGGGTGCTGCAGCAAACTGCACCATCAATGCTACCGGATATAAGTACAGCAAGGATGTAGCTTATGTAAATGATAAGGTTGAGAACGGAATAGTAGAGACCAAGAAGGTTTATATCAAGGATGTGTACCTTAGTGATCCCAACTATGATGTTCAGCAGCCAATGAATAATATGACTGTGGATGATGACGGAATTGAGAATTATGCTACCAATAAGAAGAGCCAGGCATATTCAACAGCAAAGATCTACCCCAGAAATTTAACAGATGACAGATACATTAGCTGCAAGGTTAATCCCACAGAGAAGACCTGGAGTAAGAGTACATCAGGTGATTCTATATGGAAGATAGTAGATAAGTATGTATATGATACAGCTCATACATCACTCCTTGGACAGATTCCCACGGGTTACGGATATCCTGCTGTAAATACAGAAACCAATATATCAACAGCTACTCTTACTTATCTCAAGGATTATACCATAAGCACCAATTCCTACAGTGAGATCGGTAAGCAGATAGTTCTGTTTTCAGGACGTGGAAACTACACAGGTTCTATCACAGCTTCATGGCTTTTAAAGAAGGCAAAGAGAGAGATCTTCTTTGCAGAGCAGAATAACAGAGGTTATGACGGAACCCGTTATAGGATACTTAATGATATAACAGACAATATGGCACAAACATCGTTGGCTTCAGGTACTAATATGGATACAGCTGTGGAGGCATCAGATGCGTTTAAGGCTCAGCAATTCGCCTATATGGTCATAGCGACCACAGGTGGAGCTGATGGTATCACTCCTACCAAGGAGAATGTGACACCTACTGATGAGACAAAGCCTGAGGAGACACTTGAGGCTAATTGTGGATTTGATATTACATATGAAGGAACCGGTTCTACAACTTATCCGGTTTCACATGACGCTCCTGTTGATGTGGGAACATATAAGGTTACCATAAAGTTAAAGGAAACAGTTCATTACCTTGCGGCTGAAAATTCATTCAATTTTGAGATCTACCCAAGAGTGGTTACTCTTAAGTGGAGCGCTGCTAAGGTAGATGAACTTGCAAACAACGCGGATGCCAACAATCCCGCACCCCAGGCAAATCCCTGGACCATGACCTACAATGCTACGCCCAATGTATTTACAGCAGTTGTTACAAACAAGGTTAAGAGGCTTGATGCAACTGAAGAAGATGTAGTAAATGCAATAGAATATACCTACAACGGAGCCACTGCTTCAAATCGTTCAACGGACAGCGTTGCGGTTACTAATCTAGCACTTGATGCAGAGAATAAGGAAGATGCAACAAAGGACAATGCAACCAAAGCACCTAAGAATGCAGGTAATTATCATGTCAATGTAACCAAGCTTGACAATCCCAACTACACGGTAGCGGCTAACAGCTCTAATCTTACTCCTACACCTGCAAACTACTATAAGGTCAATCCCAAACAGGTTGGTCTAAGCTGGACGACTAACGCGACCAACGACACTACACTTACCTTCAACAATTTGGACCAGACTCCGGTATTTACAGTTCTTGACCTTTGTACCGGTGAGGACAATGTAAAGGATGTATGTACTGTAAGAAAAGATAGTATTCAGTATTCCGGTTTGGATGTTTACGGCGATCCCTACAAGAACCCTTATGCAAATGAGGCCGGAGTATTTGATATAACAGAATCAAGATGTAAGGATGACAAGACAGATAAAGCGGTTTGGCTTACACGTGATCCCAACTCCCATAAGGTTGACGCTGCTGATTACAAGCAGGATGACAGAGGAGCAGTCAATGCAACTAAGAAAGATACCGAGCTTACTATTACGGTAACTGAGTTTGACAATCCCAACTACAAGCCGAAGGCTGATGATCCGGGCAGGATAGTAAAGCTTAAGATAGAGCCGCTTGATCTGACAACCTTGAAGGCAGCTAAGAGATCAATGACTCTTGATGATGTTGATAAGCCGGGTGAGGATGTAGAGCTTTGGGCTCAGCTTACAAAGTACACCGGATATTGGTATCCGCCTATCCTTGAGTGGAAGAAGGGGACGGCAGGAGAAGTTCTTCAGAGAAATGTAGCCGATGGAGTAGATGGTGACGCTAAAGCGGATATTACTCCCGGAAGAGGAGATTACACAGCTGAAGATTATACCTCGGCATCAGATCCCAGATTAGAAGACTATACTATAGTCATAACTGGTATCAACAACTACAAGGGCAAGGTAACACTTCCCTGGAATGTAGTTAAGCTTAAAACAGATGAAGAAACAAAGGCATTCACCGTTACAGGTGTAAAGGCTACGGATGAAACCAAAGCCTATGAAGTGATTTATAAGGCTGCACCAAATGATAAGGAAGTGGGATATTTCGCATTTGCTTATGACGATCCCAAAAAGGTTGCCCCGATATTCACCTTCGACCATGGCAATAGAGATATACTAAGAGATAATGTTCATGATATCTCTTATTATACAAGATATGAGTATGAAGGAGTAATGGCAAACGGTAGAGAATACAAGAGCAGTCAGATGCCTACACAGGCAGGTGCTTATATTGTTACCATAAAACTAATAGAAACTGACCACTACGTGGAGCAGGAAACTAAAGTGGTAATGGAGATCAAACCCAAGAAGATCACGGTGGCAAGCGGAGTAAAGGGTGTTGACAAGCCCTATGATGGAACAAGCAAGGCTACACTGAACTTCCAGGAGATAGAATTTGCCGGCTTGTTGGATGTTGATGCTAATGAGGATGGTAAGAGCGATGATGAGGAGGCTATGAAGACTATCTTTGAAGGTGAAGCATCAAAGACCTACATAACCTATGAAGCAAATTTCCACGAGGGAGAGAATGATATCACGGATGTAAGATTACTTCCTGAGGTGAATACTCCGGATAATATCGGCATAGTTTGCAAAAACTTCAAGTTTGCAAAGGATGATGAGGATAATTTGAATGCTCCAGCAGACTTTAAACTCCTCAATAAGGATAAGTCCCTTGATCTTATCTATAATTATACGATCGATCTTTCAGAAACAGCCGTAAATCAATCAACCACTGAAGCAAAAATCCTTCAAAGACCTGTTACGGTATCAGGCGTAAAGGCGAAGGACAGAGTATATGACGGAACTGTTGATGTAGTACTTGATACTACCGGATTAAAGGTTGATGACGTCATCGGAGAGGATAAGCTTACCGCCAAGGTTTCAGGAAAGCTAAAGCAAAGAGCCGGTGAAGCAGTAGGAGCCAAGGATGTACTTCTTGATGAGAATGGCAAACCTATGCCTAAGCTTGTTGAGATCAGCATACTTAGCATCGATAAAGGAGATGCAACAACAAAGATAGACAACTATTGTATCGGCCTGACAGATGGCAAGCAGTTTGTCGAAACAACAGTAATCATTACTCCCGCAACCTTCAAGATCACCGGAGTAAAGGCTGATGACAAGGTATATGACGGAACAACGGCTGCTACCGGTATCGATTGGACAGATATGAAGATCGAGGGAGCATGCACAGGTGATTTCATCATATTAAAGGATGACACAGTATTCCCTACAACCGGAGATTTTGATACTCCTGATGTAGCTTATGACAAGAAGGGCAATGTAGTAGCAAAGCCCATCACTGTAATAGGCTTCAATCCTGAATTCAAGGAAGGCTACATAAAGAGTGATTACATTTATGAAGGAGTTGAGGTATTCGGTACCATACTTCCCAAGGAGGTAGAGGTAAAGAATGAAAACATCAGCTGGACCTTCAATGAGGAAAAGCAGATCCCCGAGGCGAAGTACACCGGATCAAATGAAGTAGGCGTAGCAATCGTATACTACGATGCAAATGATACAGAATTCAAGCTTCCCTTGACTGAGGATGAGCTTAAAGAGGATAAGGCTTATGTAGCAAGAATAGAGACACTTGATAGTAGCAACTATGGCTTTACAGCCGGATCTACATATCCTACCTACCAGTTTGTATATGACAAGATAAAGAAGGAGGAGCCTAAGACTGATGATTCAGGTAGTGGCAACGGATCAGAGAATCAGTCAGGAAATGACAACAAGGATCAGGGCAACAAGGATAATACACCTGTTACACCCGTAACTCCGGCACCCCCTGTAACCCCTGTAACTCCTGTGACTCCTACCACCCCTGTTGTTCCTCAGACACAGCCCGCACCGGTTGTTATTGATGATATCAAGGAGACACCGGCACCGGCTGTAGATACTACTAAGGCAGCAGAAGAGGCAAAGGCACTAGAGATAAATACAGCAAATGCATTGAATGCAGGAGCTACATTAAGCTATAAGGATAAAAAGCTTACATTTACCTGGGGCAAGGTGAAGGAAGCAGACGGCTACTATGTATATATCAATTACTTAGGTAAGAAGTTTGGAAAGAGAGTAGCCACCATCACCACCAACAAGACAACACAGTATACAGTAAAGAGAAAAGCTGTATCAAAGAAATACAAGGCTTATGTAAAAGCATACAAGGTTGTTGATGGCAAGAAGGTATTTATTGGAAAGAGCTATACATTAAAATGTGCAGGCTCAAAGATAAAGAACTACAATGCTAAGAAGATAAACGGTTGTCCCAAGACATTGGTGCTTAGTGCTACCGGAACCTACAATATTTCAGCGAAGGTTGTACTTACCAATGGTACTGTAAAGACCGGAACCAAGGCATATCTCACATATTGGTCAACAAATACTGAGATCGCCAAGGTTTCAAAGAAGGGAATAATTACCGCACAGAAGAAAGGAACCTGCTATATCTACATTATGGCAAGGAATGGTCTTAAGAAGAAGATCAAAGTAACTGTAGGATAAGAGAAAAGGAGGAAAGCTTATGCACATGAGAAAGTTTAAGGCACTGTTAAGCTACATACTCGTTATCTGCATGCTTCTTACCAACATCCAGTCAGCATCCGCTTTTTCGGGAGCTAACCCGAAGACGGAGACTGTAAAAAAGTCAGCTGTTATATATGTTGGTCAGACAAAGTCTATTGCAGAAGCAGGTGTGACTGACGGCGCAACATGGGAAAGTGCAAATGTTAAGAAGGTTAAGGTTGACAAAAAGGGTAAGATTACCGGTGTCAAGAAGGGTAAGACTACCGTTACCGCAACCACCAAGGATAAGAAGATCGTTTATTCGGTAAATGTGAAGAAACCTTCACTTACCGCAAAGCGCGCCAACCTGATAGTAGGGGAGTCTGCTACTGTCACCATCAACGGCGCAAGGATCAGAAGTGTAAAGGTAAAGGACAAGACCATTGCTGTTGCTACCAGGCAGGGTGTGATCACAGCAAAGAAGGCCGGTACCACTACGCTTACTTATACTGATACCAATGGAAAGAAATATACCTGTACCGTAAAGGTAAAGGTTGGACTTAGTAAGTCAGTCGTATATGTGACCAAGGGCAAGTCTACTACTGCAGCACTTAAGGGTGCAGATGTGAAGAAGCTTACCTCTACCAAGGAGAAGGTAGCTATCGCAAAGATGAAGGGTAAGCAGACCTTCATAGTAAAGGGTATTGCCAAGGGTACAGCAAAGATCAAGGTAAAGGCATCCAACAAGAAGACCTATACCTTAAAGGCTATCGTTGAGACTCCTTCCATAAGCGAGGCTCAAACAGTACTTGCTATTGATGATACCAAGACACTGACAGTAAATGGTACAAATCAGGCTATTACATGGAAGTCAAGCAAGATTTCAGTAGCTACTGTTGACGAGAATGGTGTGGTTACACCTGTAGCAGCAGGCGAGACAGAGATCACCGCAACAGACGAGTGCGGAGCAACCTATACCTGCAAGCTGACAGTGGAGGAACCCAGATTTGAGTCGGGTGAGGTAACTCTTACAGTAGGTCAGAATACAACTATTACACTTAAGAGCAACACCCAGGCAGTTACCTGGACAAGCTCTGATGAGAAGATTGCAAAGGTAGATTCAAAGGGTACGGTAACAGCAGTTGCAGTCGGTGAAGCTCAGATCACAGCTTCAGTAGCAAGCGGAGCTTCTTATGTTGTTAAGGTTAAGGTTACAGCTGCAGCAACTCCTGCAGAGCCTACTACTGAGGCTACAACAGCAGCGACAACCGCAACTACCACTGAGGAAGCTGCTCCTCCCAAGGAGCCTGAGACTAAAACAGTTGATGTAGTGATAAATACAGGTGACGCAAGTGGAAGCACCACACCTGTAAAGGTAGGAACAAGGGTAGGAGATATCCCTGTTCCAACATTTGATGACAATGTGACCTTCGTCGGCTGGTATGCTGATGAGGCAAGAACTATAAGAGTGTCTGATGATGAGCTTGTAAGCGGCAAGATGACACTCTATGCAAAGACTATCGAGATCGGCGATCAAAAGCCCACAGACGTGTCAGCAACGACAGCAGTAAGTGATGCTGATCCTAGCTTTACCGTCAGAGTAAAGTCATCAGATACAAGTCTTACAGCGGCACAGGTTCTTGATCAACTCGAGGTGACCAATGTAGGACACAAGGGAACAGATATTGACAAGAAGGAATATACCGTTGCAGTAACAGGATCAAATGGTTCCTATGAGATCAAGGGTAAGCATGTTCTTCTTGGAGATACAACCAATCTTTTAGATAACTATGAGAAGGGCGGAAGCTACATCATCAAGCTTCCTGAGGTTCCTGAAGAAGGAAAGCCCGTACTTACCTTCGACGGATATCCTGATGCCACCAGAGAGTATGATGTAAATATCAAGGCAGTAGAGCAGAACAATCTTGCTCTTAATGATGATGTTGTAGTTATTGCTATAAGCGAGCTTAACGCTCTCTATGACGAAACAGACGGCACAAAGAAGGCTGTTGATTATATTGACGGAGACCTTACCACAGTTGATGGTCAGGGTAATGTAAAGCAGAATGATGAGATCAAGGGTAGCTTCGAGCTTTCAAGCGAAAAAGCAAAGAAGCTTCATATAGGATCTGTAGTATCACTATATTCAGGTATGACTCCTGAAGAAGCACTTAAATCAGGTACAGAATACAACAAGAATGAGAATAACCATGTGATCTATGTAGAGATCACCGGCGTCAATGGCGATGTGTTCTCGTTCAAGTCAGCTGAGGCATCAGATGTTATGAAGATGCCTGAGATACTTCCTGTTGCAGCAGGGAAGGTGACATACTTTGACGAGGATGGAAATGTAACTACCGAAAAGACTAAGAAGTTTAAGTATGGTGTAGATCTTGGTCTCGATGATAGTGACGAGACCCTGGAGCTTCCTTTGTCAGAGCTTGACTGGTCAGATGACAAGTTTGCTCAGTTTAAGCTTGATTCTGAGACCACTCTTGACGAGGGCGATTTCATAGCCTTCTATACAGGTACCTTCGGAGCTGACGGACAGGAGCTTGTTGGATATGAAAAAGTAACCGAGGTAGTAAAAACAGGTCTTTGCGACAATCCCAACGGAACCGGCGACAAGATCGAATATATGACTATCAAGACTGAGGAAGCTACACTTGAGGATATTTCTGATTCGGGAAGAACCCATCAGGTTGAGGACTATGATCTTTATGATGATCTTAGTCAGGAAGAGCTTGATAACCTGAAGGCAAGTGTAGAGGAGCAGTTTAAGAACAGCCACTATATTGAGCAGACCTCTGTATTCCTTGCAAAGGCAGCTATGGCTACAGACAGCTTCAAGGATCTCACAGGTCTTGAGAATTTCAAGGATTATACCATTACCCTTATCGATGAGCAGGGTAAGAAATATGACGAAGCAGAGCTTATGGCTCTCGGATCAAGCTCCCTCTATGAAAAGTACAAGGGCGATATCGATTCCTATGATCAGTCAACATCATCAGATAAAAACCATCCAAAGTGGGAGGTTGATGTTACCATTGCAAAGGCTGAGTATGATGTAGGAAGAGGCAAGCATGTCGGTGGTGGCTTCGGTATTATGGGAGGTTTCACCTTCACCATTACAGTTCATATGCCTACAGGTGATATGAAGATCGAAGTACACATGGATATTACTCAGGAGTGTGATTTTGAGATCGGCTTTGACGGCGAGATCGAGTGGAAAACTATAGCATTTATTCCCATCCCCGTAGACCTTATCCTTGAACCCAGCTTCCAGGTTAAGTCATACACAGGCTTTGATATCACTACCTCTATGGTAGGAAGCGGTGAGGACAACGAGCTTTACGGAGATATCGGAGAAGAGATCAAGCGTCTCTGTGAGGATTTCGGAGGAGAGGATCCTGACAAGGCTGAGTCAGTATCTGAATTTGTTACAGGTAAATATCAGAGACTTCTTGAGCAGAACAGCATACTTGTTAATATTTTAAAGCTTAGAGTTAAAAAACTGTCATTCTCTGTAGTTCCGGGTCTTGTTAAGCTTCATATTGACATTTTCCTCGTGATTTACGGAGATATGGATATCTTTGGTTTGCATTTCCATTATCTGACAGGTAAAAAGACTGTTATTTACATCCATTTGATAAAATGGGGTGTAGATACGCAAAGTACTGATATTATACCGGCGGAGATGGATTTCTATGTCTACCAGATGGGTACGCTATCACTGCGAGCGGGTGTCGCCGTAGAGGTAACCTTGGGACTGACCATTACGCTGCCTTTCCCACCTTTATCGAAATCAGTGGACATCAACTTTGCCAAGGCCGGCTTCGGCTTGGAGGTTGGAGCATATATGGATATGTCCGGTCTTTACTACTATCACAAGAATGTGAAGAACGGAAAGACCAAGGAGAAGTTTAGAGGTGCTCAGTGGTCAGACATCGGTATATATGTAAATATGTACCTTGTTGCTAGTAGTGTTGCTACTTCAACATGGAAACAGCTTCTCTTTGATAAGGAATTTCCGATAAAGCAGATAGGTACGGAGGACTATCCTATCAACTTCAACACGAAGCAGAAGGATATAAAACCTATAAGCATGCGTCAGTATGTGAAGAAATTTGCTATTCCTGATTCATACTTTATGGTTAAGTATCTAAAGCTCAACAACGGAAAGATCGGAGCTAAGCTTTATGATACAGAAAAAGATTACAAGGTAGAGCTTTCAAATAGCGATTGGGCTTATGACGCTAAGGAGCGTATGATCTACTTAAAGGATGGCTTCAAGGGTATGGAGTCGCAGTGTGATGCCACATTTATCTTCACCAAGAACTACTATCCTTTGTCAGACACTCCTATTACCAGAACCTTCCATATTACCTGGGATAATTATCTCGATGGATATGCCATCACCCCTTACTCACAGGGTGGATCTTATGTAGAGGCATCTGTAGGCAAGTACGGAGTAGCTGTAACAAAGCCTGCCGATCCTACCAGAATGGGTTATGTATTCAAGGGCTGGTATACAGATAAGGCTTGTACAACACCTTATACCTATCCTACAACCATGCCTGCAGAAAGCGTAGAAATATATGCAGGTTGGGATCCCGCAACAAATACTCCTTATACTATAGAGTATTATCTTGAGGATACAGAGGCCGGTACATATGTATACAACTCTTCAGAAGAGTTTACTGGAACTACCGATACCAATATCGTACTTCCTACAGGACTTGCTACAAAGTTTGAGGGTTATGATCTCGTACCTTCAGCAACGGAGGTAAAGATAACCGCAGACGGTTCTGCTGTTAAGAGAGTATTCTACGATAAGAAGAGAGCAACTATTACCTTCAAGAAGGATGCTGGTTTGGGAGCAGAAGATACTATCGTAAAAGATGTAGTTATCGGTGAGCCTATTATGGGACCTGAGTTCGCTAAGAGCGGATATAAGTTCAATGGCTGGACAAAGACAGCAGGCGTTGGAGATAATGTTAGCGCAGCAGATCTTTTGAGCGAAAGAGTAGTAGGCGGAAAGACCTTGTATCCCGGTCAGGTAGGCTATGCTACAGCAGATGCTACCTATACAGCAAGCTGGGCTCAAAGAGATGATATCAACTATAGGATAGAATACTATGTACAGCAGCCAAGCGGTGCATATACAGTTCAGGCAGTAACCTATGCACAGGGAACACCGGGACAGGAGATCAAGCTTGCTGATATCAAGAATGCTCTTGTTACAGCAGTATTCACTGATGATCAGGGTAATGAGACCCAGAAGTCAGGCCCTGCGGATACAATCCTTACAGCTAAGGATGACAAGGACAATGTAGTTGTTAAGTATAAGAATATGACAGATGGCGGTCAGGTATGTGTCGGCGACAAGACCACTGTTAAGGCAGACGGAACAACTGTTGTAAAGATTAATTATGAGCGTGAGAAATACACAGTAAATATTCAATCATCCGGACAGGAAGGTGATAGCAATAAGAGCTTTGAAGTATTCTATGGCGGAAAGATCGCACTTCCTATTCCTGAGAAGGAAGGCTATACCTTCAAGGGATATAAGGATGAGAATGAAGTTGATGTTCCTGTAGCTGATACAGGATTCTCAGTAATAACCGTAAAGGGTGCAAGAACCTTCAAGTCACAAGGCTTTACAGCCAATACCTATACTGTAGCCTATGATGCTGCAGGCGGAATACTTGCCGCACCGGCAGCTGCAACAGAGCAGTTTACCTATGGAACAGACAAGGCACTTCAGGCTGCACCTACTAAGGCCGGATTTACATTTGACGGTTGGAAGGATGCAAATGGCGTGATATACACAGCAGGTCAGTCGGTTAGAAATCTTACTAAGCTTGCCGGTGTTACAGTAACACTTACAGCACAGTGGAAAGTTGCAGGCTATACCATTACTTATGATAAACAGGGAGGTACCATAGCAGAGGGTGCCAATCCTACAGAATACAATGCTGATACTATGACCAGACTCCTTGATTATCCTAAGAAGGCCGGATATGTATTTGACGGTTGGTATGATGGAGATAACAAGGTAACAGAGATTCCTGGTGGTAATGCAAAGAATCTCAACCTTGTAGCTCATTGGACAGCAAGAACTGATACACCTTATACTGTAAATCATTATCTTGAGGATGCAGAAGGTGAGGGAAAGACACTTATTGAGTGTGAGAAGCTTACCGGCACTACCGGAGAAAGCGTTCCTGCAGTCGTAAAGAATTATACTGGATTTAATAAACCTGATGCAGAGAATGTAACTATAGCAGCTGATGGCTCAGCTAAGGTAGATTATGTTTACACAAGAAAGAGTTTCGGCCTTACAGTAGTTGGTGGAACTACAACTCAGGTTGTGTATGGTGCAAAGATTCCTGTTCCCACCGAAGATGGCAAGGTATTTGCCGGATGGCAAAAGGATGGACAGGCATTTACCTTAACTACTATGCCTGCAGAAAATATCACCCTTACACCTGTTTGGGCAGAGGCAGACGAAGAAGTATGTGTAGTAGAGCATAAGGTACAGGGAACAGACGGCAATTATGAGACAGTAGATACCGAGATAGTAAAGGGTGCAACAGGCGAAACAAAGACCGTTAATCCTAAGAACTACGGAACCGGTATTACAGCTCCCGAAGCAATAACTGTTACACTTGGTACTGATGCTACAGCAGAGCTTAAGTATGACAGAATAAAGAAGTCGGTAACATGGAATATCGGTGACGGTGCAAAGGCTGTTGGCAATTATACCGACGGAAAAGTATATTACGGAGCACCTATCATTGCTCCCGTACTTGAGAAGACAGGTTATACCTATGCATGGGATAAGGCTATTGATACCACTATGGGAGCAGAAGATCTTTCTTATACAGCAACCTGGACTAAGGAAGTATATAGTGTAGCATTTGATCTTTGTGGTGGTGTACTTGAAACAGTACCTGTAAAGACTGTAAGCTACGGTGAAGCTTATGGAGAGCTTCCTACTCCTACAAAGACCAATACCGAGTTCCTCGGATGGTACGATCAGAGAGAGGGAGGCAACAAGATTGAGGCTACAACAAATGTTGAGGCAACAGCTGATCACATCCTCTATGCAAGATGGGATGCTGTAAGCGGCAATATCATTTACAAGGGTGTGGCTGCTTCAGAAGTCAAGGATCTTCCGAAGACCTTCACCTATGGTGAGAGAACCACAGTAGGGGAACCTGTAAAGGCCGGCTATACCTTCCTTGGATGGAAAGTTGGAACTGAAGAAACACTTTATGATTCTTATGTAATAGATGAGAATGTAAGAGAGGCTGTTACACTTACAGCTAACTGGGAGGCAAAGGAATACACATTGTCACTATATGGTTACAGTGGACTTTACCTCATCAGAAACTACAAGGTAGATTCAGCTCTTCTCAATATTCCTATGCCGAAGAACAGCGGTTATAGACTTACCGGTTGGAAGGATATCGAAACAGGCGAAGTGAGCGAAAAGCTTCCTGATATTATGCCTGCAAAGAACCTGACACTGGTAGCTCAGTGGGAAGAGGCAGTATTTAAGCTTGTATATAAGAATCTTGATGATGAAGCCCTCGCTGCAATGTCTAAGATTACCTACAAGGTAGGAGATAACAGCTTTATAATTCCTGCTCCTACAAAGGCAAACTTTGGTTATGAGTTTGTTGGCTGGTACACAGATCCAAACTTCAGCGATTCAAGTAAGATAGAAAGCTTCAATCCTGTAGCCTATGATGTAACAGTATATGCAAAGTGGACTCCTAAGAAGTACACGGTTATCTTTAATGGTAACGGTGGAAAGAAGGGAACCGATGAATCATACAAAGAGGTATATACTTATGCTACTTTAGGCGGTACACTGACAAATAGCTTTGAAAAGACCGGTTATACCTTTAAGGGTTGGGCATTTGATCAAAAGGCAACAACCCCTGACATAGCAGCAGATAAGCTTACTCTTACTGCTGACACTCACAAGGCACTTCTTGAGAAGGCTGATGATGATATTGTGAATGTACATGCAATATGGGAGGCAACCAAGTATACCATTACCTACAATGATGTGACACTCACCGATTCAAGTTGTTCAGTTCCTTCTGCTCAGACAACAGCAACAGGTCATCCCAATGCGTTAGAGTACACCATCGAATCCGATGATCTCACTCTTGCATCTCCTACAAAGATAGGAGATGGCTATGAGTTCCTCGGCTGGTATGATGGAACCACAAAGGTTGATGTACTCGAGCTTAAGGGACAGACCGGCAACAAGACACTTACAGCAAAGTGGGCACATGCAGGAATATTTAGTATTAAGTTGGTATCATCTACATCAGTAAGTCCGGTTCCTGACAGTAACGGAAAGGTTGATAATAATACATCAACCTTCAGGATCACAAGAACCATACCCAATTCAGATAAGGTAGCGGTTTCTACAGATCCTCAGAGAGTATACTATAGAACTGTCAACGGTACGGCTATCGGCGGTACAGCGACAGGAATCAACTTCTACCATGTAGGTGGACAGAATGTATTTGCGGTATTCTCAGATAAAGAATGCTATGCAATGATCGATAATGAAAAGCAGGCCGGAACAATAAGCGGTACTACAGCTTATGTAGAGTTTAAGGTTAAGCAGGAGAATATCAAGACCAGATACTATGGTGCTGAGACGCCCAGAGAGACCAATGGTACATTTGCACAGCTGTTTACTATTAAGGATGGTGCTAATGGTAACAAGAAGTACTACACAGCAGAGCTTTATCGTATAGCAAGTGCACTTGGTAATGTTGAAGGACTTTATGATGAGGGCAAGCGTGAGGCTAAGCGTGAGATGACAGTGCCTTCGGATTATAGAATAACCAAGGCAGAGATGTATACGCCACCCGCGAAGCAGGTTGCATATTCAGGTTCCTTTGACAACGGTTCGGAGTACAAGAATGGTTATGGAAATGAGCCATTCTGTAACCTAAGCTTTGATAAGGCGCATTATCTCGAGCAGGGCGGAGCTTCTGCTAAGCTAAATATCAAAACCTATATTAATAGAGTTTCTGAGGATTGGTCAACATGGAGCAATGAATATGGTCTCAAGTATAAGGTAGGCAATACATGGATCAGTAATACCGACATTGACCTTGAAGAAGATGATGACGGTGTATGGCGTGATATTGGTACCAAGAAGATCACTTGGTCTGATGTTGCAACCAATAAATGGCTCATTTATGGTGATACCGGAGATAAGGGAGCCGGTGGTACAGAATTCTGGTTTAACAATCATGAATTTAATATGACTATGACCGATTCAACCGGTCCTAAGCAGGTAGGTATCGCTCCTGCGGCAACTACTGATTATAAGAAGGGTGATGTTGTGAAGTTCTCAGTGATCTTCAATGAGTTGATCACATCAAAGAGCGACGACATAAGTGTAACTGCTTCTGCACTTTCTCAGTATATGCCGATAGAAGCTAATAGTATTGAGTATACCGGTGGAGTAGGAACCAACGTGCTTACATTTACTGCTAAGGCAAGTCAGGACTTCTCTAATACAACCTGGTCCGGTTCAGGTACCAATGAAGAGCTTATGAAGATCACGCCTGTAAAGGGAACTGTAACGGATCTTAATGGTTCATCAAATACATATAATTAATATCAGTTATCCTGCAGTTCGGTTTGTCGGACTGCAGGAAACTAAAAAAACTAAAGTAACAAGTAGGAAAAGATCATGAAGGATTCAGAACAAGGAAACAATAAGAGATCAGGATACATATATGTATTGATCATTATTATCTGTCTTTGGATCTGTATGGTATTCGTGGTCAATAGAAAAAGTGAAGAGAAAGAAAATGATGTGTTAACAGAGCTTTCTACTGAAACATCGGAAGAAATAACCTCTAAAGAAGAGATGACTTCAGTAGAAGAGACAGAGTCAGAAAAAACAGAATCCGAAGAGTTGACATCAGAAGAAACAACTTTAGAAGATACAGTTTCAGAAGTAGAAACTACAGAGGATTCAAAAAAATCTGATTATGAGGACAAGATATCAGCACTTATCCCTTCACAGCTTACCCCTAAAAAAGAGGTAAAGATAGGGCTTGTTGATTCGGGAATATCCACTGCCGCTATAGCGGAAGAGAGTGTATTAAAGGGATACAACTATATCACTAATAATGATCTCACGGATGATTCTTACAATCACGGCACGAAATCGGCTGCCATCATCTTAAGATATGCACCCGAGGTAAAGCTTGTTCCTCTTGTGTGTGTTGGATATCACAAGGGCGAGCTTACACAGGTAGACAATGACTGTATGGCAAGGATCATAAAGGATGCTATAGATATCTACGATTGTGATGTGATATGTGTAGTAGCAGGGATCCTTGAGGATAGCGAGGCTCTAAAAGCATCTGTTAAATATGCCGAGGAGAAGGGCAGGGTTGTTGTAGCACCTGTAGGAAATAGCAACGAAGAAGCACCGGATAATATCTATTATCCTGCAGCTTATGACACAGTAATAGGAGTCGGCTCTCTTGATACCACTCTTAATCAGGTGGCGGAATTTTCTCAAAGGGGAAAGGCGGTAAATATACTTGCTCCGGGAATACTTCACGCACCGCTTATGAGTGGAAGAGAGGATATAGAGATCGGAACCAGCGTGTCATGTGCAGTAGTTGCCGGTGCGGCCGCAAGGCTCAAGGAACAGGCTCCCGAAACAGGGGCGGAGGTAGTAAGAGATATTCTTTATACCACGGCTGATGATATGGAAGAGGCCGGGTATGATGAGAATACAGGCTGGGGAGCCTTAAACCTTAAAAAAGCACTGTCAAAGATGATGACAGAATGAACACAGGGAGGTATGTATGGATATGAAGCAAGTAATGATCAAAAAAACGGCAATAAAACGAATGTTAGCCGTGATTCTTGCAATAGTTATGACTGTCGGACTTATGCCACAGGCTATGCCGGTGGCGAAGGCGGCTGTCCCGACAGGACTTACATGGTCTAATTGGGATAGTGAAAAAAAATTACCAACAGTTACCGGTAATTATAAATTGACGGTAGATGTGACAAAGTCAAATGAAGTGGTAGGAACAGGTGCCAATCCAACTAAAACATATAGTGATTGGGTGATAGATGGTAGTACTATGAGTGGTACTAAGACTATCAATATTGATCTTAATGGACATAATATAAGTCTTTTAGATGAGACTAATTCAACTTACTATAGGATTGTTTTGAAAAATGGAGCTACGCTTAATGTAACTGATAGCAGCACGGCTAACGGAACAAGAACCATCACAACAGCCGGTATAAATCTTACTGGAAGTAGTGTGCTTACTATCGAAAAAGGAAAAATAGATTGCGGAACATCTGATATTACTGTAGACACAAGTACAGTTACTGTTGAGGGAACAGGTGAGATAGCAGCCAATAAATTAAACATCACAGGAACCACGGAAGTGACCGACAACGTAACAACTATTAATGATGCTAAGCTTAATGTAAAGGATAGTGCAAAATTAACTCTAACTGGATCAGCTACTATAAAAACAAGTACTGTCACTGTTGTAGGAAGCGGTAAAATAAACTGTGAGAATTCTAGTGTTTCCGTAGACAAGAGTACTGTTACTGTTGAAGGAACCGGGGAGATAAAAGCTAAGGATATAAGTCTTACTTCTGATGGCACCCCTATAAAAACTGAACAGATAATTAAAAACGAACAGCCCACTGGTAAGACTAGGCAGGTTTTTACACAGGCCAAGCTTAATGTAAAAGGAAATGCTAATTTAACTTTTAGTGGTTTAGGTTCATCAGCATCAATTGAAATAGGTGATTATTCTGTGCTTACTGCTGAAGGATCTGCAGCGATATCTGCTAAGGATATAAATGTAAAAGGTTCCATGGTAGAAACAACCGGAACAGGAAATGATAAAGTTCAGGTTGTTAAATCGGCTACTCTTGATGTAAAAGATAGCGCTAAGTTTACTCTTAGCGGGTCAGTTACAGTGGATGAGTATGGATCGCTGACTGTAGAGGCTGGAGAAATCACATCAACAGCTGCAGCGACAATAATATGTAAAGCAAAAGGAAATGCTTATGTAGGTGGAGGCAAGGTTACTTCCACCAATACTTCCGGAGTTGCATTGGATTGCGAATCAGGTAGTAATGCTTCTATTGATGGCGGTTATCTGATGGGTGGAGCAAATGCCGTTTCAGATGTAATCAGTGCTATGACAACGACAGTTACAGATAATTTAACAGTTCCTGCGTCATTTATTAGCGGCGGATATTTCAAGCATGCATTTAATGAAAGCGCAAACAAGCTCGCATGGTTGGAGAATGATTGCTTTGCTGATCCCAACACAGAGGATGCAACAAAAGCTACATATCCAATAAAGGTCAATCATTATGATATAGAAGATCTTGATACCTATGAGATAAAATTTAAAAAAGACAATGCTACAGTTGACACTCTTGAATGTGTTTATACGGGTCAGCAAATAAAGCCTGAAATTGTTGTTTCAAGAGAGATAGAGAATAATGATACAACCACAACAACAAAAACTATTGATGCCGTGAATTACGATGTAGCATATGCAAATAATGTTAATGCCGGTACTGCAACAGTAACAGTTACGGCAAAAGCTGATAATAGAGTATGTAGGGGAACGATCAGTGCCACATTTGAGATCAAAGCTGCCAATGATGGTACAGCAGTTTCAGCATTGGGTAACGGAACATATCAATATGATGGAGCGTCTCATGAATTGATCACAGTAGGAGCTGTAGAAAATGGTCAAAAACTTGGAACCCTTTTCTACCGCGTATCATTTAATAGCGCAGAATATCCTACTACATGGACAGAATATAAAGAAAATGATGCTTCAACAAAGCCCACAGGACAGGCTGTCGGAAACTATTCTGTTCAGTGGTATGTGGAAGGTAAGAAAGAAAATGTTGGTACGACTGATGTACCGATATGGGTTACAAATGTCACAGGTCAGCATAGTAAAGAAAATCCTGCAACCCTGGATATCAGTATCACACAAAAGTCATTTGGACCAACAGTAACCGGATTTAATGGTGTCTATGATGGGAACCCCCATCAGATAAGTGTAGTTGTACCCTCGGGAATATCAACTGATAAATATACTGTTTCATACAGTACTGAGACAGATGATGATAAGAGATGGGTAGCTGGAGATAATGGAGATAAGACAATAACAACTACTTCTCCTGCTTATACTTCTGCCGGACAATATACGGTGTATTATAAGATCACGCCCAAAGACAATGAGTACGAAGAAATATCCGATTACGCAATAGTAAACATTACAAAAAGACCTGTAACCATCACACCTACAGCTGATCAAAAGAAGACTGTTGGTAGTCCTGATCCGACGAATGGTCCAAATGGAGGCCTTGATTATGTTGCAGAAACGGCTCCTGTAGAAGACAATGGTCGCGGACTTATCGGAAACGATACCTTAGCCGGTAAGCTTTTACGTGCATCCGGTGAAACCATCGGAACCTATGCTTACAATATCAATGCTATGAAGCGCGAAGCTACCAATGCAAATTATGATCTTCAGCTTGCAGCCGATGCTTCTACATTTGAGATTACACAGATAAGCGGTGATTATGGTGATATCACCAGTGATGCACTTCCTGTAAATTCTGGAAAGTACAAGCTTACCAAGGATTATACTGTTAGTGCAGACTGGAATATCGATCAGGGTCAGGTAATCTATATTGACCTGAATGGTTATAAGATCGATATGCCCAATAACAAGATCAAGATTTACCAGAGTATCCTCTACATTGAAGATAGTTCTACTGATAAAAAGGGAACCATCAATGCCAACAAGATTTCAGTAAAAGATGCCGGATTGAGAACAGAAGATAGTAAGTATGAACTAAGAATTGCAAGCGGTAATATCAATGTTCATGAAGGTATAGAGGTATACGCCGGTGCTGAGACATCTATTGAAGGCGGAGTGATAAGCTCAGGTGCTACAACCTTCTACAACTATGGCGGTAATATTTACTTAAATGGTGGTAAGTTCGAATGCGGTACTTACGTGACAGAGAATATCGATATCTGTCGTGAGGAGGTTCCTACACCCGGTATTACATCAGTAGTTGCAGGATTCTTCAATATCAATGTTCAGCAGAAGTGGCTGAAGAAAAATCACAAGTGTGTTGCTTATGATGATGCGAAATATAAATATGTAGTCAGAACCTCAATAAACAGCGAGACCTGTAGCGTTGAGTTTGTTGATACTGATCATGTTGATGAAGGTATATATAGCGCATCATTTACAGGACAGGAGATAAAGCCTCAAGTTACTGTAAAGTGCGGTGATAAGCCACTTACAGAAGGAACCGATTATACCGTAAGCTATAGCAATAATATCAATGCAGGTAGACATAATCTGGAAAGCCTTGCTCCTACGATTACTATAACAGCGGTATCAGGAAGTGAATACTTAGACAGTATGGATGTAACCTTCAATATTGATCAGATTCCTTCAACGAAGAACGTTGTAGCAAAGGATGATCTTGTATTTACAGGCAATCCCATTGAGCTTGTAGATGTAACAGGCGAAGGTGGTACTGTGATGTATCGTGTAGGTGAGCAGACTGTAGAAGACGAAGAAGCGGCTTCAGAATTCTCTGTTGATATACCCACTGCTATTGAAGCAGGTGAGCATACAGTATATTGGTATGTTGTGGCAGACGACAATTACGAGGCACAGACAAGAGAGGATACTGACGGATCAAAAGAGGTGATCACCGCTCTCAATCCTAATTCTGTTAAGGTACAGATTGGCGCTGACAGAGTTGTTGCCGGAGCAGAAGGCTTCGAAGGAGTCTATGATGGAAAGGCTCATGGCATAAATGTTAAGGTTGAATATCCTGAAGAGTATTTGATCTGGTACAGCCTTGAGGCAAATGCAAGTCTTCGTTTTAATCCTAAGTCAAATAAGCCCGGAGATGAGACAAAGCCTTATGATACAACTATGACAAAGACCTGCCCTACATTTACAGAGGTTGGCGAATACACAGTTTACTATATCGTTTTGGGAGATGAAAACTTTATTCCTACCGATGGATCTGCAAAGGTAGTCATTACCAAAAAGGATGTAACTGTTATCCCCGATGCGGGACAGAAGAAGCTTGTTGACAAGGATGATCCTGAGTTTACCTTCAAGGTAGAGGGACTTGCAGAAAATGATAGTCTTTCAGGAAAGCTAAAAAGAAAGGCCGGTGAAACAGTCGGTACCTATGACTTCGAGCTTGGTACTGTAGGAAAGGATAGTACAAGATACAATGTAAAGCTTGATACTTCTGCAAAGTTCGAGATACTTCCTCAGCCTGTAGAAAGCGTTAAGGCTACAGTAGCTAAGTCAACATTTGATAAGATCGGTGATACAATAAAGCTTGATATAGAGGTTTCACCTAAGAATGCAACCGACAAGAAGCTTACCTTTAAGTCAAGCGATGAGAAGATCGCAACCGTTGATGCGGATGGCAACGTAAAGGCTCTTGCAAACGGTAAGGTAACCATTACGGTTACAACCGCTGATGGAACCAATTTAGTTGCTTCAGTGGATATGGATATCACAGTCAATGAGATCGTTCTTGCAGAGCAGGAGCGTATAAAGAAAGCTCAAGAAGAGCAGGCAAGACTTGCTGAGGAAGCAAGACTTGCAGAAGAGCAGAAGAAACTTGCAGAGGAGGCAGCAGCTGAAGCTGCAAGGCTTGCGGAGCTTCAGAAGACAAAAGCTGAGACAAAGCTTAAGCTTGATGAAGGTTTCTCTGTTACCCAGACCAAATCATTTATCACGGTTAAGTGGGGTAAGGCAGAAGCAGCTGCAAGCTATAAGATTTATGCAGTAATGTGTAACAGCAAGTTTGCAAATGGTCTTGTTAAGACTGTAGATGGTACCAAGTCTTCTCTGAAGATAAAGAAGATCAAGGGTGCAAAGATCAACCTGAAGAAGAATTACAAGGCTTATGTGATCGCCTACGATAAGGATGGCAATCAGCTTGCTAAATCTGTAATAGGTCATGTGGTTGGAAGAAAGAACGGTAAATATACCAATGCCAAGTCATTGAAGCTTGCAAAGACTACCATAAGTCTTAAAGCTAAGAAGACAGCAAAGATCAAGTCAACCATCACTCTGACCAATTCAAAGAAGACACTTATACCTAAGTCACATGTTGCACCACTTCGTTATGCATCATCTGACACATCTGTTGCAACCGTGGATAGCACGGGCAAGATAACCGGTGTTTCTGCCGGAGAATGTATCATTTCTGTTTATGCAACAAATGGTACTATGAAGAAGCTAACTGTCACAGTTAGATAACACATCCCCCTGGGGAACTACCACCCCGCCCCCCATATCTTTCCCTGTGAGAGATATGGGGGTTTTTCTTTCAGAGGTTGTGTGTCCACTTTCTTTATGATAAAATAAGCAAAGTAGCGATTGCGCTTGCGCGAATCGATATTTTGCGAAAACCACACGGAGCCGGCAGGCGACGTGATATAATAGTAAAAAATTTACACACAGGAATTATGAGAAGATGTATGATATAACCCTTGCAGAAGAATCACATAAAGAAGAGATACTCGCTCTTTATAGATCCCAGATCGGTCGGGAGTTCTGCCCCTGGAGTGAGGAATATCCTACTATGGAGGAGATAGATTTTGATCTTTCAAGAAACTCCCTTTTTGTTATGAAGGAAGAGGATGGAAGGATCATTGGAGCTGTCTCGATAGATGATGACGAGATAGTTGAAGAGCTTGTTTGTTGGAGTAAAGACCTTGCTCCCGGCGGAGAGCTATCAAGACTCTGTGTAGCACCCTCTTATCAGGGCCAAAAGCTTGCAGGAAGCCTCCTTCAGTTTGGCATGGATGAGCTTAAGAGAAGAGGATTTAAGAGTATACATTTTCTTGTGAACAGGCACAATATAAAAGCACTCAAAGCATACGACTGCTTTGACTTCAATGTGGTAGGCGAGACCTATGCTTATGAGCAGGATATGTTGTGCTATGAGAAGGAGCTGTGAAAGACTAAAAATAAACACTTGACATATGTTTATAATATGCTAAAATTTGCTTAGGCAAAAATGTAAGGACGTTTCATTCAGACGACAAAAAAACGAAAAGCTCAGAGGTGGCTCTCTGAGCTTTTCTATTCCTTTTTGGCGAGGTGGCTTACTCCTCAGGCTCATTGTCGACTTTGTCTCTGTCGAGCCGTTTGCTTATGTAGTTGGCAACTACACTTGCCATGACAGATACAAAAAACGCAAGGACTTCTTTCATTCATCCACCCCCTTTCTTGCCATTTATAGGGGCGACAACAAATATATTATATCATCTTTGCATAAATATACAATATAAATATAAAGTATATTTTTGGTGTATGATAATTGGGATGGTTTAAGCGAATAAGAGGGATCAAATATGAATAAAACAATTAAGATCATACACAGAGTGATACAAACTTTGGCAATAGGTGTTCCGATCATATTGCTTATCTGTTTTCTTGTAAGATACAACAGTCTTCCTGAGACCATTGGTGTTCATTTTGATGGTGAAGGCAACTTTGATGTGTGGGATGAGAGGTGGTACGGCTTTTATCCTTACCTTGTGATAGCCATAACACAGGCTATCATAGTCTTGATAGAATTCTTCTTAAAGCGTGCAAGATCAGGACTTTCGGGCTTTGATATGTCGGAAAAGACAGTGGAGCTTTTTAGAGGAATCACCCTTATATGGATTGATTTTATCGGTTGGGGCATAAGTCTTTTCTTTTCAATGTTTGCCCGTTCAGTGATCTGGCAGATCCCTGAGCCTGTGAATGCAGCTAAGCCTTTTCTTGTATTATGGACCATCATTTTGCTTTCTTATCTTTTGGTTGTATTTGTTCTGGATGTGATAAGCAGAGTGAAGAGGCTTATCAGGTGGATAAAAAAGGATAAACAGTAACTGAATCATGAATAAGATAATAGCATTTGTAAAAAAGGAAACGGTATTGACGGTGTCGTGGGTGCTTGCAATAGCATCCGCTTTTATTGTCAGACCTGATAAAGAATATATAGGGTATATTGATCTCAAGTCCATTGGTACCTTGTGGTGTCTTATGATAGTTGTATCGGCACTTACTGAGATAGGGGTATTTGACCGTATAGGAGAGATATTGCTTGGCAGGACAAAGTATGTCTGGCAGCTTTTAGCCCTCCTTGTTTTTTTGCCCTTCTTTTCGGCCATGTTCATTACCAATGATGTGGCACTTTTAACCTTTGTTCCTTTCTCAATTCATATTTTAAAAATGAGCGACAAGGAAAGACTTCTGATTCCGGTGGTTGCATTTCAGACCATTGGAGCCAATCTTGGAAGTATGCTAACCCCCATCGGCAATCCTCAAAATATCTATCTTTTTGGACTCTCAAAAATGAGAGTTGATGAGTTTGTTCTTCTTATGCTTCCCTATACCTGTATTTCTATGCTTTTTTTGATGGCATGTATCATCACGGTGAAGGGAAAAAGGAAGAAGATATTTGAAAACAGTGATAGTGCTTCCGGGATCAAAAAGCTTAAAAAGCCCGATACCAAGCCGTTTTATATAGCCTTTGGAAGAAAGAGACTTACAGCCATATTTGGAGTGCTTTTTATACTTGCTGTCCTTTCCGTGGCATTTCCCACGGTCGTCAGATATCCCATAGTTGTGGTGGTGATCCTTATCACATGCCTGTTGATAGATAAGACTCTTATTGTGAGTATAGATTATGCTCTTCTTTTTACCTTCGTTGGATTCTTTATATTTACCGGCAATCTGGGAAGGATAGATGATGTCAGAGGCTTTCTCGTGGAGCTTGTGAAGGGACACGAGGTGGTGGCAGCAGTTGTATCGTCACAGTTTATAAGCAACGTACCGGCGGCGCTTTTACTATCCGAATTCACAACCAATGTAAAGGATCTGATCGTAGGAGTAAATATCGGTGGTCTGGGAACCCTTATCGCCTCCATGGCAAGCCTCATTTCTTTTAAGCTTTTGGCGCACAGGTATAATGAGGAGAAGGGAAAGTATCTTTTGTATTTTACCGGAGTTAGTATTGTTTTCCTTTTTGTGTTGATGGGATATGCTTTGTTATAGGAGGCAGATCATAATCGCAACTGTTTATTGTGACAGATAAAGGATTGTGATAGAATAGAGGTGGAATTCAATTTTTTCTTGCGAAGGGATGTAACTGTTCAGCAGCTTCGCTGCTTTCGGTTACGAAGGGATCACAATAAATGTCTGATATCGTATTTCTTGATACCGAGGTATCACTGGAAAGTAAAAAGATAAATGACATAGGCGCAATAAAGACTTCGCTTCCGGTTAAGACCAGATCGGGAGCGGAGTTTCATAATGCATCCATAAAAGAGTTCTCGGACTTTGTCCGCGGAGCTTTTTATTATTGTGGACACAATATCGTGGATTTTGACAGTAAGTATCTGGGAACTCAGGTGGATTTTATAAAAGACGGTATGCTTATAGATACGCTGTATCTTTCACCATTATTATTTCCTAGAAAGCCTTATCACAGGCTTGTAAAGGATGATAAGCTTATCACAGAGGAAATCAACAATCCCCTAAATGATTCCTACAAATGTATGGAGCTTTTCATGGACGAGACCGGTGAATATGGTAAGCTTGATGATGATATGAAGAGGATATTTTATTCTCTTTTATCGGATAAGTCCGGCTATAAAGCGTTCTTTAAATGTATGGGGGTATCATATGATGCCACCAATCTTGGTGATCTTATCCACAAAAGATTTAAGGGTAAGATCTGTGAAAATGCTTCTCTTGGTGAGCTGATCTACAACTATCCTATAGAACTTTCCTATGTTTTGTCAGTCATCAACGCAGATGACAGAGAATCTATAATTCCATCCTGGGTGAACAAGAGATATCCCAATGTGACAAATGTATTTAGAACGGTAAGAGGCATTCCCTGTAAGAAGGGATGCACATATTGTGATTCGCATTTTGATCTTAAGAAGAAGCTAAAAGAGAAGTTCGGATATGATGATTTTAGAACCTATAACGGTGAAGCTCTTCAGGAAAAGGCGGCAAGGGCGGCTGTAGAGGGACAATCCCTACTTGCTATATTCCCCACAGGTGGTGGTAAATCTTTGACTTTCCAGCTCCCTGCATTGATGGCAGCCGAGACTGTTAAAGGTCTTACAGTAGTAATTTCACCCCTTCAATCACTTATGAAGGATCAGGTGGATTCCCTTGCAAAAAGGGGCATATCGGATGCGGTGACTATCAATGGACTATTAAATCCCGTGGAGAGAAAGGAAGCCATAGAGCGTGTTGAAAGTGGCATAGCATCTATCCTTTATATCGCACCCGAATCATTAAGATCCCGCACCATAGAACGACTTTTGCTCTCAAGAAATGTAGTGAGAGTTGTCATAGATGAAGCCCATTGTTTCTCTTCATGGGGACAGGATTTTCGAGTTGATTATCTCTATATCGGAGATTTTATTGCTATGCTCAAAGAAAAGACAGGGCACGATATCCCGGTGTCCTGCTTTACCGCTACGGCAAAGCAGAAGGTCATAAGCGATATCAGGGCTTATTTCGATCAAAAGCTGGGTGTCAAGCTTTCTCTTTTTACAACAGATGCGGCGAGAAAAAATCTTCGATACGAAGTAATATATAGAGAAACGGATCAGGAAAAATACCAAACTCTTCGAGACCTTATAGATCAGAGAAAATGTCCCACCATAGTCTTTGCTTCGAGAACTAAAAAGACAGTAGAGCTTGCAAAGAAGCTCCAAAATGATGGTTTTAATGCTGCGGCCTTTCATGGCCAGATGGATCAGGATGAAAAGATCAAGAATCAGAATGCATTTATGAGTGGAGAGGTAAGTATCATGGTGGCAACCTCTGCCTTTGGAATGGGAGTTGACAAGTCGGATATCGGACTTGTCATCCATTATGATATTTCTGATTCGCTTGAGAACTATGTTCAGGAGGCTGGTAGAGCAGGAAGAGATGAGCATATTGATGCCGAGTGCTATGTTCTGTTCAATGAGAATGATCTCAACAAGCATTTTATGCTTCTTAATCAAACCAAGCTTAGTATAAGCGAGGTACAGCAGGTGTGGAGAGGTATCAAGAATCTCTCTCAGGGTAGAGAACGTATCACAAGCTCTGCCTATGATATCGCCAAGGCTGCCGGTTGGAATATTGAACCGGCTAATAGATCTAATCTTGAGACCAAGGTAAAGACCGCTATCTCTGCTTTGGAGCTTTCAGGCTATATTAAGCGTGGGAATAATGCTCCGAGGGTTTATGCAGATAGTCTCAATGTGAACAATATGATAGAGGCGAGAAAGATCATAGAGAATTCGGGCGTATTTGATACAGATGAGATTAGGGATTCTGTTAGGATCATTGAGCATCTTATATCCTACAAGCATACTAAGAATGCCAAGAACTCCTATGAGACTCAGACCGACCAGCTTTCAGATACTCTGGGTATGGAGCAAAGACAGACTGTAAATGCTGTCAATAAACTAAAGCTTTGCGGAGTCCTCTCTGATGATAAAGAGATGGCTGCCTTTGTAAAGCCTAACCAGCTAAATAACAAACAGGTTTTAAAAAAGATCGATCAGTCTATCAGTCTTGAAAAATATATATTACGTTACCTGATGCTCCATGAGACACGAATTTCCTTTAAGGAATTAAACGAAAGTGCCAATGAGGCCGGCTATAAGACAAGTGTGAATGATCTAAAGGAGTTGTTTCACTTTTGGACAATAAAGGGTTATATCAACAAACCTCAGGGTGAAACGGATAAGACTATATTGATAGACTTGAAGAATAATATCGCTGCTCTTGAGACCAGAATGGTAAAAAGAGATGATCTTTGCGAATTTATCGTAGAGTATTTTACTGACCGGGCTCAATTTTTGAAAAATGTGAATCCTGATGCGGAAAGCTCTGACTACAAGGTGGACTTTTCCGCAGTAGGACTTAAGAAAGCTTATGACGAGAGGATCACCATGTTTGAAAAGGTTGATGCGTCACTTTCAGAGATTGAAGAGGCTCTCTTATACCTTACAAGGCTTAGACTTTATCGCATAGAAGGTGGGCTATTAGTCTACTACAATGCCATGGTCATTAACCGTCTTGAGATGGACAATCGTATCAAGTATAAGAAAGAGGATTATAAGCATTTTGAAGATTATTATAGAACACGAACAGAGCAGATCCACATAGTGGGCGAGTATGCCAATATGGTGGTGAGAGATTATGAAGCAGCCCTTGTCTTTGTAAACGATTACTTCCAGATGGATTACAATCTGTTCCTTAAAAAGTATTTTGCGGGAGATCGCATGAAGGAGATCGGGATGAACATTACTCCCGAAAAGTATCACGAGTTATTTGAAAAACTCACCGAAAGGCAGACGAAGATCATTAATGATGACACCTCGAAGACTATTGTGGTTGCAGCAGGTCCCGGAAGCGGAAAGACCATGATACTTGTTCACAAGCTTGCGTCCCTTCTTCTTCTGGAGGATGTAAAGCATGAACAGCTTTTGATGCTCACATTTTCAAGGGCAGCTGCTATGGAATTTAAACAGAGACTACATGCTCTGATCGGCAATTCAGCTAATTATGTGGAGATCAAGACATTTCACTCATATGCCTTCGATATACTGGGAAGAGTGGGCAATCTCGAGAAATCGCAGGATGTTGTAAAGGATGCTGCCGACTATATGATGAGTGATGACGTGGAGCTTGACAAGGTCACAAAGACTGTGCTGGTGATCGACGAAGCGCAGGATATGGATGCCAACGAGTTTGCATTGGTAAATGCACTTATCAATATCAACGAGGACATACGTATCATCGCAGTAGGTGACGATGATCAGAATATCTATCAGTTCAGAGGCTCGGATTCTAAGTATATGAACATGCTTTTGGAGCGCGAAGGCGCCACTATGTATGAGCTTGTTGAGAACTTTAGAAGTGATAGGATGATCACCGATGTGGCAAATATTTTTGCGGAGAATATCGAGAACCGTCTCAAAAAAGAAGCAGTTGTTTCTATGTCAGAAAATCCGGGTGAGGTGATCACTGTTATGAACAACTCGTCACTTATTAACGAGACAGTAAAGATTTTCAAGCATTATCATAAGAATGAAGGATCAACCGCTATACTTACCGGAACGAATATTCAGGCAGGATATATTAATTATTGCCTGAGAAAAGAGGGGTACGAAGCAAGGCTTATTGAGGCTATTGAATCATTTGCGCTATATGACCTTGATGAATTCAGATTCTTTTTAGAGAGTATAAAAAGAGAGAATGAAGTGGTGGTGGATGATAAGCTTTGGAATGAGGCGATATCGTCCCTTGAGACTACCTTTGCGGGTGATATTCACTTGGAGCGTGTTCTTTATGTACTTGAGAATTTTAAGGCTACCTACGATAAGATCTACTATCATGATCTTGTTGAAATGCTAAAAGAATCCAAGTTCGCGGATTTTTACAAATGTAGCGATGGAGAGATTGTTATTTCTACCATACATAAGTCTAAGGGTCACGAATTTGATAATGTATATCTGATCCTTGACGGGAAAAAGCGTATCGATGATAAGGTAAGACGAGCGATCTATGTAGGCCTTACAAGAGCAAAGAAGAGTCTTTATATCATCACCAACGGCAACTGCTTCGAGTCCCAGATAGCCAATATCAAAGCTATCGGCGGAAAGATATATGAAGATAAGAAAGTGTATGAGGATCCGGCTGAGCTTATCATTTCTTTCGGACACAGGGATATCTGGCTTGGTTTCTGGTCAGAGGTGAATGCTGCTCCTTATGGAAGATTTAAGCCCGGTGACGAGCTTGAAGTTTTCTATGATGCAGTGGAGAAAAACTTCTTTTTCATGGAGAAGGATGGAGAGGTAGGAAACTACCTTGCAGCTGCTTCAAAGACTATGCAGACAAAGCTTGCGAACTATTTTAACAAGGGCTATACTGTAAAAAAGGCTACGATCAATTCGGTGGTGCATTGGGTTAATAAAGAAGATAAGAAGGAGAATAAGATCATTCTTCCGGAGATAGTGATGGAGAAGAGGTAAGAGAGGAGGATCGCTATGAATATTGAAACAACAAAGATAAGTGAAATATTGTTTGAAGAATTTATGGAGCCTATGGGTATTTCTGCTTATAAGCTTGCACAGGAGATACATGTCCCGGTTTCACGCATACAGGATATTTTGCATGATAGAAGAAAGATTACAGCTGATACATCCCTTCGTCTTGCAAAGTTTTTTGGAGTGAGTGACAGATATTTCCTTGATATGCAGAATGATATTGATTTAAGAGAACTTAGACAAAAGCTTTATTCTGAAATCCAGAACATACAACCTTTTAAAGCAGCTATAGGGTAGCTATTTACAGGTAAAGCTTGAAAGAGAAATGCTAAAGAAGATGCTGAAAAAGAGCGTTACTTATCACATCAATAATAGGTAACGCTCTCTTTATTTTGTTTGCTTTGCATTTTATCTGATGATTGCGAATGCAACATATGCCACATACATCAAGACCATCATAATTCCCTCGAGACGACTTATGTTTTCCTTGGTTATCGCAAATATAAATGTAATGCAGGTCACGACAATCATGATGCACAGATCATAAACTGAAGCAACATTTACACCTATCGGATTGATAACGGATGACACGCCAAGGATCAACAAGAGGTTAAAAATATTAGACCCTATGGCATTTCCAACTGCAAGACCTGACTCCCCTTTTTTGGAGGCAACAATGGATGTCACCAGTTCGGGAAGTGAAGTGCCGACAGCAACGATGGTAAGACCTATTAATGTCTCTGTCATACCAAGGGAACGTGCTATTTCCTGGGCACTGTATACCACAACCTTTCCTCCGACGATTATAAATGCGAGGCCTATGACAATCAGTATAATGCATTTTGCAAGAGATGAAGGCGTATCGCCATCATCTGGCGTGGGATGCTTTTTTGCATCTGCAATAAGTAAAGCAATGTAGAGAATGAATCCTATGACAAGGGTAGCACCAATGACTTTTGATAGGGTACCTGCGTTGTCGTTCATACTCTTTTCTTTTGCAAAAAGAGATGTATCAACCACTGCGAGTGTTAAAAGAATCGAGCTTATGATAAAAATCGGAAAATCTCTTTTTATTATTGTTTTGTCAATAGGAACTGTGCTTATTGCTGCACATACACCAAGGACGCTCAAGCAGTTGAAGATATTTGAGCCGACTACATTACTTAGGGCGATTTCATTAGATCCGCTAAGGGCAGCGGCAGTGCTTACGGCAAGTTCCGGAGCACTTGTGCCAAGAGCAACTATAGTGAGACCTATGATAACTCCCGGAACCTTAAAGCGTTTAGCCAGATCAGAGCTTCCGTCGACAAAAACGTCAGCTCCCTTGATAAGCATAATAAAGCCGATTATTAATATGATCAAAAGAAACATAACTACCTCTCTTTACTGTTCTTGTCATCCTTGCTTCCACCATTTTCCATAATGAAAGCGGCAATTCCGCCACCAATAGCAATGACACATAAAATGATAAAAAGTATATCCATTTCTTAATCCTCCAATAGTTTTAGTCATAAAGTGATGCATGAAAACAGAGCTTTCTATAGATCTTATAGAAGATCATTCCAACCATAGAAACAAGAATATAAAGACAGGAAATAAGACTGATTCCACCACCTACGATGATGACCAGCCATAAAAGTACACTATTCATTTTTTTAATTCCTTTCGTGTTTTGAAAATTACATAGAAACTAATGAAGTTATTAGAAAGGATTTTAGCCCATCCTTGGCGTGAATATAGTCGATAAGATAATATTTGGTGCTTATATAAAGCCTCTGATAAAAATGGCATATTCTGTTGATGAAATATACCGTGACAAAAAGAATGATAAGCCCCAAAAGAAGCCCGGAAGTTTTTGTTCCTTGAGATTTAGTCTCAGCTCCACTTTTGATAGTTTTAGTAACAGCTATAGAGCGGGATGGCTCAGTAACATGAATAGTTTTGATATCATCAAGTGTTGAAAAAGCGGGAGCATCGATAAACTCGTGAGAATCAAAAGAAAGCTCCCTATGACTTGTATCAAGGAAGCCATGACCAAGTATGGCGAGAGCGCACATTATGGCTATGAGGTATATAGTTATATTCTTAACCCTTGAGCTCATTTGTCTTTTCTTGTCGATCCTCTCAGATATATACAACAGATTATAACACTAAATGGTCAAATGTCTACCCAAAAATGTATGTAAACAGAGCTTGCTAACTATTTTAACAAGGGTTATACTGTAAATGAGTGAAAATTCTCAATATTTCCTCATAAAAATGTAGTGAAGTGATAAATATTCCCTCATAAAAGTGTAGGGTTAGCTCGGTTTTTCCCTCATAAAAATGTATAATGGTTTCAGAATATTGTGTGATAAGCTTTAAAATAGGTATAGGATATGAAGATAAGAAAAATATTATTATTGATGACAACATTTTTACTATTGTTTTCCCTCTCAGCCTGCAAGAACTCTGATACGGAGAACGTTCCTTCGACCGTAGAGACTCGCGAAGAGGTTGACGAGTATGGCAATACATATACTACAACTTATATCTATGTGGATGGAACTCAGGATAAGGGTTTGGATGCTTCTTCGATTAAAGCCATTGTGCTATCAAGCCTGATCCTTGTTGCACTTTCGGCTTACTTTTGGTACAGAATGCTCGAGATAAAAAGGATCGAGGACAGGTGTACGGCATCAGTAAATGCTATGGTCACAGAAATCAGAAAAAGCAGGAACGGAGACAGATTTCTAAGATCCAGGTATTTACAGTACAATGCCACCTACAGATATACCTACAACGGAATGGAATATGTGAGCCAGAATGAATACTATGGCGGAAATACGAAACGTGGTTTTTTTGCTAAACCTGATGTTAATGTAGGGGAAATGATCGAAGTCCGGATAGATCCTTTTGATCCACGTACATTAATTGATATATTTGCAAAAAGTTTAAAAAACAGATTTTTTACTCATGCTATGCTCCTTGATATAGGCGCGGTGGTGATGGTGGGAATGTGTATTTTCATGTAGATGGGAGGTTTGCTTATGGGAAGAGTAATATGGATAGTGCTTGACAGCGTAGGTATGGGAGAAGCGCCGGACGCGGCGGATTTTGATGATGTTGGTTGCAATACCATCGGTCATATCATGGAGAGATTTCCTGACCTTGAGATTCCCAACCTTAGGAGTATCGGTTACGGGAATATAGACGGTATGGTTGGAGTGAAGCCTGTTGAAAAGCCCATCGGAGCATACGGAAGACTTAGGGAGCTTTCGGCAGGGAAGGATACAACCATAGGTCACTGGGAGATGGTCGGTATTCATACACCGGAGAGGTTTCCCACATATCCTGATGGATTCCCTAAGGAGATCATAGACGAATTCATAGAAAAGAGCGGTGTTCCCGGTATTCTATATAACGGTGTGGCTTCAGGCACAACCATTATAAATGAACTCGGAGACGAAATGAAAGCTACCAGGAAGCCCATTGTCTATACCTCTGCAGACAGTGTATTTCAGATAGCCTGCGATGAGAGCGTATATTCACCCGAAGAGCTTTATGAAATGTGTAGGGTAGCCAGAAGTATCCTTACCGGCAAACACAATGTGGCGAGAGTCATCGCAAGACCTTATGTATGGGATGGCGAGAAATATGTCCGCACATCCAACAGACGTGACTTTTCAAGAAAGCCTGATGAGCCCAATCTCCTTACTATAATAAGGGATAGGGGAAAGGCAGTATATGCAGTGGGCAAGATAGAAGATATATTTGCGGGAAGCGGTATCACTGAGGCTGTTCACACCAGAGATAACGAGGATGGCATGGACAAGACCATCGAAGCCCTTGACAAGGTAAAGGATGGTCTGATATTTACCAATCTCGTGGAGTTCGATTCCACATGGGGACATAGGCGTGATGTGGAAGGCTATGCGAGAGGTCTTGAGAGGTTTGACAAGAGACTTGGGGAGCTGATGGAAAAAATGGGCACCTACAAGGGCGAGCATTCCAGCGATATCATTGTCATCACCGCCGATCACGGTTGCGATCCCACATTCAAGGGAACGGATCACACAAGAGAGTATGTTCCGTTTTTACTATATGCTCCCTGGATAGTACCCTGCAATCTCCATACAGGAAGCTCATTTGCCGATAGTGGAGCAACTGTAATGAGTTTGCTCACTATAGGAGAGAAGCTTCCCATAGGGGAGAGCAGATGGATAGAGATTCATCCTGCATCCATTGCCAATAATCATTAAGACATATGAATTGACCTGATCACTATTTAGAACCGGAGGAAATTATCATGAGAATGTACGACATTATAGAAAAGAAAAAGCACAAGGAGATACTTACAAGAGAAGAGATAGTATTTGTGGTGGATGGTTTCACCAAGGGTGAAATCCCCGACTATCAGATGTCAGCTTTTTTGATGGCGGTTTACTTTAACGGAATGAGCCGTGAAGAGACTGTGATGCTCACCGAGGCCATGGCTGATTCAGGTGACAAGCTTGATCTGTCTGCAATAAATGGTGTAAAGGTTGATAAGCACTCCACCGGTGGAGTGGGAGACAAGACCTCGCTTATTATCGGTCCCATACTTGCTTCCTACGGAGTGCCTGTGGCAAAGATGAGCGGCAGAGGCTTGGGTCACACGGGGGGAACCATTGACAAGCTTGAAAGTATCCCGGGCTTCAAGACCACACTTACCACAGAGCAATTTATAGAAAATGTCAACACCATAGGCATGGCTTTGGTCGGTCAGACTGCAAACCTTGCCCCTGCGGATAAGAAGATATATGCCCTTCGTGATGTGACTGCAACTGTGGATTCGGAGCCGCTGATCGCATCAAGTATCATGAGCAAGAAGCTTGCGGCAGGAGCGGATTGTATAGTTCTTGATGTAAAGTGTGGAAGCGGTGCGTTTATGAAGACTCCGGGAGATGCTGCATCTTTAGGACGTGCCATGGTATCAATCGGCAAGGGCGCGGGAAAGAAGATCTGCGCTGTTATCACAGATATGAATGAGCCCTTGGGGCGTTTTGTGGGAAATGCCCTAGAGGTCCGCGAGGTAATAGACGCCTTAAAGGGCGGTGGAGAAGAGAGACTGATGGAGGTCACCTATACCCTTGCAGGACTTATGCTTTTCGGGGCGGGCAAGGCCGAGGATGCCACTGCCGGAAAGAAGATGGCCGAGGAAGCGGTGATAAATGGAAATGCGCTTAAGAAGTTTAGGGAATTTGTAAAAGCTCAGGGTGGAGATCCTGATATCACAGAGGATGAAAAGATTCTCCCGAAGGCTCGTTTCATCGAGCCTGTATACTTTGAAAAGGACGGCTTCCTTGCATCCTGCAAGACCACAGAGGTGGGTATGGCAAGTCTTATACTTGGCGGTGGTAGAGAGAAGAAGACAGACGAGATAGATATGTCAGTAGGTATCGAGCTTCAATATGCCATAGGAGATCGCATAGAAAAAGAGATACCCTTTGCCTTTGTACACGGCAATGACAAAGAAAAGATAGCGGAGGCGAAGAAGAGACTTCTTGAGGCATATACCTTAAGTGACGAGCCTGTGGAAAAAAGACCCTGCGTGTATGAGATCATAAGGTAGTAAAGGGTGCTACCGGATACAAGATATTTATTCTTTCTTTATTCTTGAGGCTTATAGCTTGTCTTGACAGAGCTATAACACCTTGTTATAATGTATTTTGTGTTTTTAGAGGCTTTAGACACTACAACTTGTGGTTTTATAAGTTTTATATCGTTTCAGGAGGAGTATCGTGAGTACGAGAAAGAGCAGAGCGGCGAAGATGAGAAGATTCAGGAAGATGCTGATGGAGGTTATCGCTTTCGAAGTGGGCTTGCTTGTTTTACTCTCATTATCGTATACGCTTATCGCAGGCGGAAAGTATTATAAGAAGGTCATCATACAGGCAGGAGCTCCTGTAAAAGAAGAGCTTTTCAAGAAAAAGGATAAGTATGATCTGGCTTTCATTACCAATGTAGCAGAGATCACCAAGGATGTTCCCGGTGACTACGAGGTTGAATTCAAGATCGACGGCAAGGAAGGAAAGTCAAAGCTCAAGGTGGTGGATACCACAAAGCCTTCCGGAACAGCCAATCCCCAAACCGTATACAATGGTGCTGAGATCGATCCCATGAGCCTTGTGACAGATGTGAAGGACAATACACTTGTATCTGCTTCATTCAAGAAGGATGATTATGATTTCAAGACCCTTGGAGAGAAGCAGGTGGTAGTAGTTCTTACAGACCTTGGACTCAATAAGACTGAGATCGAGACTTCGGTTACCATAGCAGAGGACAAGGAGCCCCCTGTGATCACAGGTGCACAGGATATCGAGGTGAATATCGGTGATACCATTGCCTACAAGGATGGCGTGTCCGTATCTGATAATCTTGACAACAATATAGAGCTTCAGATAGACAACTCTCAGGTAAACATGAAGCGTCCCGGTGACTACAAGGTGACTTATACAGCTGCAGACTCAGCGGGTAATTCATCATTTGAGGTCATCAAGGTGACTGTTAAAGAGCCTGAAGAGGGAGTGTACAATGAGGATATCGTGGCATATTTGGCTGAGAAGGTTCTTGACCAGATCACTACAAGCGATATGACAGATACCCAGAAGGCATACGAGATCTACAAGTGGTGCCGTAACAATATCGCCTATGTCAATACATCCGACAAGGATGACTGGGTAAAGGGCGCTTATCAGGGTCTTACCACCAGAAAGGGAGACTGCTTTATCTATTTCTCTACAGCCAAGGCTATGCTCAATGCACTGGGTCTTGACAATGTGGATATAGTAAAGAGCGATACAAGTCATTCGGCACATTATTGGAGCCTTCTTAATCTCGGAACCGGCTATTATCATTATGATGCAACACCCAGAAAGGGCGGCGGCCAGTTCTTTATGCTCACCGATGAAGAGCTTGAAGCTTATTCATCAGCTCACAACAACAGCCACATCTTTGAGAGCGGCAATTATCCCGAGAGAGCAACAGGCAAATTTGATATAGCATACGACAAATAATGATCGAGGGGCAATAGCATTGCCCCTCATACTTATACAAAGAAAAGGATTGAAGAAAATGCAGCAGAGAAATGTTTTAGAGTATTTGGAAAAGACAGTTAATGAGGTGCCCGAGAAAATAGCTTATGCGAGCCCGGAGAGTCAGATCAGCTTTTCTGAGGTTTACAGAGCTTCAAGAGCTATAGGCTCAAAGCTTTACGCCGACGGCTTTTACAAGAAGCCTGTGGTTGTATTCATGGAGAAGAGTCCTGAGGCTATCGTTTCATTTTTCGGAGTAATGTATGGTGGCAATTATTATGTGCCCATCGACGAGGAGATGCCTGCTCACAGGATTGAGCTTATTTTCAATACATTAAAGCCCGAAGCTTTGATCTGTGACAAAGTTACCAAGGGTATGGTAGAGAAATTCGGATTTTCCGGCAAGCTTTACGAATATGACGAGATATCGAAGTCAGATATCAATGAGGATGTTTTGGCATCCATCAGGGATCGTCAGATAGACACCGATCCCATTTACATCGTATTTACATCGGGATCCACCGGTATTCCCAAGGGTGTTATGGCCTGTCACCGTTCGGTTCTTGATTATATCGAGAATCTTTCGGATGTGCTGGAGTTCAATCGCGATACCATATTCGGCAATCAGACCCCCCTTTACTTTGATGCCTGCTTGAAGGAGCTTTATCCTACACTTAAGTTTGGAGCAACTACATGGCTTATTCCCAAGCAGCTATTTATGTTCCCCATAAAGCTTGTGGAGTTTTTGAATGAGCACAAGATAAACACTATCTGCTGGGTTGTATCGGCTCTTACCATGATATCAGCCTTTGGTGCATTTGATGAGGTGGTACCTGAGTATCTCCATACCATAGCATTTGGTAGTGAGGTATTCCCTATAAAGCAGTTCAAGCGTTGGAGATCTGTGCTTCCTGATTGTAAGTTTACCAATCTCTACGGACCTACAGAGGGTACCGGTATGTGCTGCTTCTACAAGGTGGATAGAGATTTCGAGCTTGATGAGGCTATTCCTATCGGTGGCCCCTTCAAGAATACAGAGATACTTCTTCTCGGTGACGACGGAAAGCTTGTTCCGGACGGTGAGCAGGGCGAGATCTGCATTCGCGGAACTTCGGTGACCCTCGGTTACTACAGGAATCCTGAAAAGACCAAAGAGAGTTATGTTCAGAATCCTTTAAATGATATGTATCCCGAGATCATATATAAGACCGGTGATCTTGCAAAATACAACGAGAGAGGAGAGCTTATCTATCTCTCAAGAAAGGATTATCAGATCAAGCATATGGGTCATCGTATTGAGCTTGGCGAGATCGAGGTTGTTGTGAATATGCTTGATGATATCAAGGATTCGTGCTGTATCTTTGATGATGACAAGAAGAAGATCATCCTTTGCTATGTGGGAGATATCGAGAAGGGCGATCTGACTACCTTCCTTAAGGAGAAGCTTCCCAGATATATGATCCCCAACAAGATCAACAAGTTAGATGAGTTGCCCCATACTGCCAATGGAAAGATCGATCGTGCGGGCCTTAAGGCAACATACGTGAAGGGATAGGAGATTGTCATGTTATTTACTTCCTATACATTTATATTCTTTATTCTTGCGGTATTTGTGATCTACTACATCATACCGAAGAAGTTCCAATGGCCGTTCTTGCTTATAGCGAGCTATGTATTCTACGCATTTTCCGGATGGAAGTTTGTGATCTTTTTGCTCTTCACATCCCTAACTGCTCATGCGGCTACCATGAAGATACAGAGTCTTCACACCGAGAGAAAGGAATATGTGAAGGCGCATAAGAGCGAGCTTAGCCGTGATGAGAAGAAGGCTTACAATGCCAAGATGAAGGGCAAGGCCAGACTTTGCATGATATTATGCCTGGTTGCCAACTTTTTGCTTCTCGGTGTTATAAAATATACCAATTTCGTGATCGACAATATCAACCATATCATAAGCGGCGAGATCAGCTTCGTGAACATCGCTCTTCCCATGGGACTTTCCTTTTATATGTTCCAGACCATGGGCTATGTGATCGATGTATTTTGGGAGAAGACAGAAGCGGAGATGAACCCTTTCAAGGTCATGCTCTTTACTTCATTCTTCCCTCAGCTGGTACAGGGTCCCATCAGCCGTTACGGTGATCTCTCAGAGACACTGTTTTCCGAGCACAAGTTTGATTGGGCAGTGATCACTTCAGGATGCGAGAGGATCCTTTGGGGATTCTTCAAAAAAATGGTTATCGCAGATCGCATGCTTCCCGCAGTAAAGACCATTATTGGCGATCCTGACACCTACAACGGTGCCTTTGTGCTACTCGGTATGCTTTTCTATGCTATAGAGCTTTATTCCGACTTCACCGGAGGTATCGATATTACCATCGGTGTGGCTGAGGTTCTCGGCATCAAGGTGAAGGAGAACTTCGAGCGTCCCTTCTTTTCAAAGACTATCGACGAATACTGGAGACGTTGGCATATCACCATGGGTACATGGTTCAGGGATTACATTTTCTATCCCATTTCCGTATCACCGAAAAATATCAAGCGTGTCGCTACCTGGAAGAAGATCTTCGGCGATCATATAGGTAAGCGCATGCCCATCTATATAGGAACTACACTTACCTGGTTTGTAACCGGTGTATGGCATGGTGCAAGCTGGAATTTCATTGTCTGGGGTCTTCTAAACGGACTGATCATCATGATCTCCGAGGAGCTAAAGCCCCTTTACGAGAGGTTCCATTCAAAGTTCAATGTAAGTGGCAAATGGCCATATGAGTTCTTCTGTATCGCCAGAACCTTCGTACTTATGAGTTTTCTACGTTCACTTGACTGTTACCGTGATGTACCTCTGACCTTCAAGATGGTTGGAACCATCTTTACAAGCTTCGGTGGCGGAAGACTTTTTGATGGTTCACTTTTTAACCTTGGAATCACTGCATGGGATTACGCTGTGATCGCAGTGGGTATCGTGCTTATGAATATCGTGAGCATTTACAACGAAAAGCACAAGGAAGAGGGCACCATCCGTGTTCTTATCAACAAGAGCGCGTTTTCACGTATCCTTGTAATATGGACACTGTTCTTTGCGATAATCATATTTGGTGCTTACGGTATCGGATTTGACGCGAGTCAATTCATTTACAACCAGTTTTAGCGTATAAATCCCGTCAAGTGCGAACAAGAACCCGCTTGCGGAGTTCCTTGGTCGGATTTGACGGGATAACGGAAATGAGCACGAAAGACGAAGTCTGGAAGTGCGAACTTCCGTAGGATTACGGGAGTGCGAAGCACGGAGTAATCCGTATTTATACGCTAAGTATATTGTGCCAAAAGCGATTTGAGTTATGGCTTGGAGAGCCAACATATAATCCACGCTGCACCCGCTACGGTAGGCGCTAGTCGGCTACTAAGCTCACGTTCGTTCGCTAAGGGCGCCGATCGGGCTACGACTAAGCTCAGACTTCACCTTCGGTTCGTCTTCGCTAAGTTCTCTGCTCCAGTGCCGGCGTAAAAATGGAGTGCAGCTTAGGATGTATATGTCGCCTCTCTTAGTCAGGTTTTGAGCTTTTGGCAATGTAGTTTATTGAAATCGGAATTATGATGTAATCACATTTGATTTAAGGAAAAGGAAAAAACATGAAAAAGATATTCGGCGCAATAATCACATTAGCGGTAGTATGCGGCATATTCTTTGTATTGCAGCGCGTCTTCATGCCAAAGTATGTATCTGAGATACTTGAGGGTGGCATGATCGCGGAATATTATGATGAGCATGAGGATCATGATCTGCTCTTTATAGGTGACTGCGAAGTATATGAGAACTTTTCGCCCATTACATTGTGGGAGAATTATGGTATCACCTCTTATATCAGGGGAAGCGCACAACAGCTTATCTGGCAGTCATATTATCTTTTAGAGGAGGCACTTAAGTATGAAAAGCCCAAGGCTGTAATATTCAATGTGCTGTCTATGAAATATGATGTTCCACAGAGTGAGGCATACAACAGAATGTCCATCGATGGAATGAAGCTTTCAAAGAGCAAGCTTGACAATGTCAAGGCATCCATGATGGAGGACGAGACCTCTATTAGCTATCTGCTTCCATTACTTCGTTATCACAGCAGATGGAACGAGCTTAAAAAAGAGGATTTTGAGTATGCATTTAAGGAAAAGAACAAGGTCACTGTTTCCGGTTATCTTATGCACTGCGAGGTGAATCCGGTAAAGACCATACCCGATCCCAAGAGACTTACTGATTATACATTTGGAGAGAACAGCTACAAGTATCTCGATATGATCACAAAGATCTGTAAGGATAATGATATCGAGCTTATTCTTATCAAGGCACCGACTTTGAATCCCCCCTGGTATGATGAGTGGGAGAGTCAGATTGAGGAATATGCGGCGAAGAATGGTCTCAGATACTACAACTTCCTTGAGAATCAGGAGGAGATCGGTATCGACTGGAATACAGATACCTATGACAGAGGACTTCATTTGAATGTATATGGTGCTGAGAAGCTTTCGGATTATTTTGGAAACATATTGTCAAAGGAGCTTTCGCTTCCTGATCATTCCGGTGATTCCAATATTCAGAAGATCTGGGCTGACAAGGTAAAGGCCTATGATGATATGAAGGCGGCTCAGGAGGCTGAGTATAAGCAATATGGATATCTTCCCAGTTGGGGCGGTCATCCTGTAGGCGATAAGTAGGGATGAATTATACATATATTTTAGAGTGTGCTGACGGTTCACTTTATACGGGATGGACAAATGATCTTGATAAAAGACTTAAGGCACACAATGAGGGAACAGCAAGTAAGTGTACGAGGGCTAAGAGACCTGTACGACTTGTGTATTACGAGGAGTTTGAAACTAAGAGTGAAGCTATGAAGAGGGAAGCGGCTATAAAGAAGCTTTCCAGAATTCAGAAACTACGATTGATAAGCGGAGATAATGCATGAAAAAAATCTTGATCACAAATGATGACGGAATAAATGCTGACGGACTTATAAGACTTGCAAAAGTTGCGAGTAAGTTTGGTGAGGTATATGTGGTGGCTCCCGATGGTGAACGAAGCGCCGCATCCCATTCCGTAACTCTTCGTCACAGCATAGAGGCCTGGAGTGTTGATTTTCCTGTGCCCGGTGTGAAGGCCTATGCCTGTACCGGTCAACCTGCCGATTGTGTGAGGATAGGAGTGCTTAATATAGTTCCCGGCAAGCCGGATCATGTTTTTTCAGGCATCAATTATGGCTTTAATGTGGCTTCTGATATACAGTATTCCGCAACGGCAGGAGCAGCATTTGAGGCAGCTTTTCAGAGAATCCATACCATTGCATTTTCCGAGGATGCGAAGGAGATGCATGAGGTGACGGATAGATATTTAGAGGAGCTTATGGCCGAGCTTATGGAAAAGCCTCTTGGTATAGATCAGATATGGAATGTAAATTTCCCTTCTTGTCCTCTTTCTGAGTGTCAGGGAATACTTTACGACAGAAGAGTGTCTCACGATGCTTTCTACAGAGATCATTATGATGAGACTCCTACGGAGGGCGGAAGAACTGCGTATATGGTAGTGGGAGTGAGAGATTATCAGGCTTCTGAGGGAACCGATCTTAGAGCGGTTATAGATAAATATGTGTCTGTGGGAATCGCGACCAATATATCGTAACTGTTCAGAGCTGTAGTGAATAATAGTTACAATAGTTAAATAAAAGGGAGGTTATTTATCGTGAAAAAAAGAGAAACTAAGGGTTTACTGATGATCATTGCGACACTTTTGATGATGGCATTGTTTATTGGCTCAGGAAGTGTAGCCTATGCGAAAAAAGGCGGATTCAAGCATTTGACATGGCAGGATCTTGATAATGGGAAGGTTGTCAAGATAGGGGCGTATTCATTTAAGCAGGCAAATGGCGCTACGTATTATAAAAAGACGAACGCAGCGGGGGCATTTAAAAAGGCTCCTTTTTCCATCACATCAAGCTGTACTGACGGCAAGGTAGTATATTATATTGACAAAATGGAATTAAAGAAATATACATTGTCATCCGGTAAGATAGCTTCTGTTAAGAAGATTCCAAGATCACCAAAGGAAGATCCGCAGGATCCGGATAATGCAGCTGTGGATCATGTTAAGGGCAACAATATCTATATCTCAAGAACCAGCTGGGGTGAGTGGGGCTATAGGACATTTATCTACAATATGAAGACCCAAAAGCTAACGAAGTCCTTCACAGGTGCTATTTCAATAGCTAAAGGAGACTATGTGGTTCTTGATATGAAGTTCAGGACAGATGTTTCGACTGCGCCATATATTCTGTGCAAGATTTCAGGATCAACTCTTAAGAAGGTTAAACAGCTTTCACAAGCTGCTTTAAGCGTGAACATTGTAGGGAATAAGTTGTATTATATTGATTATTCAAATAAGAATATGTCAGCCGGTACATTTTATCGCTGTAATGTGGATGGAAGCAAGAAGGAAAAGCTTGGAAGTTTCAAATGCTCCAATAAGTATGGGATGATATCTGTTTCTGAGGTAACCTCAAAGGATTGCGTGCTTTATATGGATGGAGCAAGTTATCGTTATAATTACAAGACAAAGAAGAAGACAAAACTCGCAAATTGATATGTGAAGGTTATTTATCATGAAGAAGAGAGATAAAAAGGGATTGTTGATGATCATTGTGGCACTTTTGGTGATTGCCTTGTTCATCGGCTCAGATAAAGAGGTTTATGCCAAGAAGAATGCTTTTAAAAGTTTTACATGGCAGGAAGTTGAAAATGGAAAGATTGTAAAGGCTGGAGCGTATTCTTTTAAGCGGGTAGGTAGCTATACATACTTTAAAAAGACGAAATCTGCGGATGCATTTAAGTTGGCTCCCTTCTCAATAATTGATTGTTCAACTAACGGAAAGATAGTATATTATGTTGACAATATGGTATTGAAGAAATATGTATTGTCATCAGGAAAGCTATCATCTCTAAAAAAAATACCCAAATCTTCCAAGGAAGCTCCTCATGAGCCGGATAAATCTTATGTGTCGTATATAAGAGGCAATAATATCTATATCACGAGAAGCAGTTGGGGTGAATGGACTAACAGAACCTTTATCTATAACATAAAAACCAAAAAGCTCACGAAGTCCTTTGCCGGTACCATCATTCTTGCAAAGGGAAAATATGTGGTGCTTGATATGCTGTTTAAATCAGGTGTTACCCCCGGTTCTATGCTTCTTTGCAAGATATCAGGCTCTACTCTTAAAAAAGTAAAAAAACTAACATCTGCGGGTCTTGGTGTTGATCTTGTCGGGAATAAATTATATTATCTTGAGTATACAGACAAGAAAAAGGGTGATGGCTATACCTACTATGGTATGTCTGCGGGTACATTATATCGTTGCAATTTGAATGGAAGTAAGAAGAAAAAACTTGGTAGCTTCAAGGTTTCCGGGAATATCGGGCAGTTATTTGTTTCTGATATTACTTCAAAGAATTGTACTGTTACATTGAATAGTGATAGATACAGATATAATTATAAGACAAAGAAAATGACAAAGCTCGCAAAATGATGTGCGTATATTGAAATTATAAATGCCGCTAAGAGGATCAAAAAAAGATTCGCTTAGCGGTATTTTTTTAATAATGATTCAATCACGACGAATTTTTTCGTTGAAAACATGTATGCTATATGATAGTATCATTATGATGTCGAAAATTTTTTCCTATTTGACGAGGAGGGGTTTATTATGTACAAAATCAAAGGTAAAAAAACATGCTTGATTCTTAGTTGTGCGATGATATTATCGTTGTTTTCTGTTAATGTCAAGGCGACTGATATTACTGATCCGAATTATTACGATAATATCGATGAGAACAATACTACAACAGAAGAATACAACACTGACGAAGATTATGAGGATTATGAAGACTACGACGATGACGAAGACTACGAAGATGATGAAGACTACGAGGATGAAGAGGAAGAAGAAAAGATTAGTAGCGCAACCAAGAAGAAATGGAAAAACAGCAAGCCTGTTATTAGCAAAGTAAAAGGTTATAGAGGCTATTATGCAAAAGGCAAGATTAAAAAGATAAAGGATGCTGTCAAATATGAAATTCAATACTCAACGAAAAAAAGCTTTAAGGGGAAGAAAACTAAAACAATTACAGGTACTTCTTTTGCAATATATGATTTAAAAACAACCAAATATTATTGCAGAGTAAGAGCTATTTATGAATCCAATATAAAAAGCAAATGGAGTAAAGTGAAAATCTTCACACCTAAATGTGATTATTATAATGATCAAACAATATATGGCAATCCTTGGAAAGATGATTATAATTCAAATCATTATATTAAGTATGTTGAAGTAAAAAATGGATATGCAAGGATTTATGGAGCTTTTTCTTGTAAGATTAACGGAAAAAAAGGATATTACAAATGGGTTACGGTTAAGGTTGCATCTAATTGCAGATATACTGCAACCGAAGATTATCCTGAACGTGTTGAAAATGTAAATAAAGCTTCGGCTTTAAAAAGTATGAAAAAGGGAAGTTTTATTACATTAACGATCAAGATTAAAAATAATAAGATTGTCAGATTTGATTTTTCTGCTGCATAGTGTCAGTGGAAGTCATAATATTGGACAATGTATAAAAGTGTTATAAAACAGCTCTCTTGCAGTGCAAGGGAGCTGTTGCTTTTTTTAAACCTACCGAATTCGGTAGGTTTGTGTGAAAGTCATGCTTAGCGGTATAATTTTCTTCTTACACATACCCATAAATCCCTCTCACAGATACCTCTCCGGAGATGATCTCCTTCCTTGTGCCGTCAGAGGTTTCAACGATGAGAGCGCCTCTGTCATTTATTCCCATGGCCTTTGCATGCCATTCTTTATTGTTCTCGATGATCATGATCTCGCGGTTAATATTTACAAGCATGGAGTTATATTCATCTAATAGACCGCTCATGTCTTGGGTTTTTAAATATATTTCGTAATACCTACCGAGGTGGTGCATCACAATAGCCACAAGCTCGGCGCGGTTCACATTTGTTCCGTAGGAAAGATAAAGAGAGGTAGCGATATCTGATATCTCGGTATCAAAATGTTTTGTGTTGGCATTTATCCCTATACCGATCACTACATCCTTGATGTAATCTGCTTCCGTGGTCATTTCTGTGAGGATTCCGCATATCTTTTTGCCCCCTACCACCACATCATTGGGCCACTTGATGCAACAATCTTTGTTTTTCGGAAAAAGCTCTTTTATCGCTTTCGTGATGGCCATTGCAGCAATAAGGGTAAGCATAGATGCATTTAACACATCTATATCGGGTTTTAGGAGCAGTGACATATAGATGGATTCTTTAGGCGGTGATATCCAGACTCTGCCTCTTCGCCCTTTTCCGGCTGTCTGTTCTTCAGCTATTACAAGGGTTCCGGAGGGTTTGCCTTCTGCGGAGAGTGCCTTTGCTCTGATATTTGTTGAATCTGTTTTGGGATAGTAGCAGATATCCTTTATAAAGCCTGTCTTTAGGTAAGATTTTATGACATCAGCTGTCAAAAGGTCGGGAGAGGACAAAAGGCGATATCCCTTGTTGTTGACAGACTCTATATCGTAGCCCATGTTCTTTAATGAATTGATGTGCTTCCAGATAGCAGTTCTTGAAACGCCCAGCTTTTCGGAGATTTCCTGTCCGGAAAGGAAATCCTCAGTATTATTCAGCAATGTAAGAATATCATCTCGAATCATTTTTGTACCTCGAAATTGTAATCATAGAATGATCAAAGGGGCAAAAAAAACTTTGCCCCTTTAACTTAATCTATGATAGCATAGCGCCTTTTTTATTTCAATCTATAATTGATATCCCCACAGATTCTTGATCTGCGACTCGATATCTGAGTACTGCCACTTCTTAGCTGAATTTACTCTGCTGTTGGGATCGTTGACGGTGATTCCTTCATCATCGATACCGGTAAGTACTATGAAATGTCCTGTGCTTGTGAAGTCGCCGGGGCCTACGATGCAGATGATGGGATGACCTTCCTTAAGCTCCTTTGTAACGATATTCTCATCAAGTGAAAGCTCTGAGGCCTTAAGACCAAGCTTTTCTGCGCCTTCTGACATAAGAGCCCATTTGGTTCCGTGTCCCTTTACGCAGTATCTGTTCTCCTTTGCGAACTCAGCAAGCTTTATGGGAGTCATTGTTTTATCATTTAAGAGGTGGCTTGCTACCATAGAAAGGCAGGTAGGACCGCAGCCTGTATAACCGATCTTGCCACTGCCGTAATCGTAGTAGCCCCATCTGTCATCCCACTGCATAAGAAGGGGAACCTCATTTTCTACATCCTCTGAAAGAGCTTCGTCAGTATAAGAATCTTTCTTCATAGGGTAGTTGCAGATATAGTCATAAAGCTCAGGCTTTTTACCAACGATATTTAAAAGGTCATCGGGGAAGTCTTTTTCTGAAAGACTATTGTTTTCCAAATAGTCAACAAACTCCTGAGGATAAACTCTTTCCTCTTTGTCGAAGAGTAAATCTCCGTAGCCGGTAATATCCATGAAAGAGGGAAGATCGATATAATATGATAAATGCTTAACAAACTGTGCGCCGAGAAAAATGATAACTGCGATGTCTGCCAAAAAGATAAGCTGTAACAATCTTTTTTTCATTTTGTATCTGGGGGATTTCTTTATTCTTGTCATAATGGATCACTCCTTCCAAAACTAACCAACAACTTTCTGATGAACTTATCCTACCACAAAGAAAGAGATCATTTATTGAGGATATCGGGAGATTTCTTTGTGAAAATGTCACGGAATTCTTACGGAAAAATGAAAGGATGTTAAGAAACTGTGATATCATTTTTCGTGTTTACACATTTACATTTATAATGTATAATAGGAAATGTCGGTCTGCGAAGACCCGTTTATTATCAAAGTCCAAAACGGAGAACCGTTTCTGAAAGGAGAATTCGATGGTTACAGCAATCGTAGGTGCCAACTGGGGAGATGAAGGTAAGGGTAAGATCACTGATATGCTTGGTGAGAACTCTGATATCATCGTTAGATTTCAGGGAGGAGCCAATGCCGGTCATACTATTGTCAATGATTACGGAAAGTTTGCTCTTCACACACTTCCTTCCGGAGTGTTTTATAGTCACACCGTAAGTATCATAGGTAACGGTGTTGCTCTTGATATACCCAAGCTCTTTAAGGAATACAATGAGATAGTGGAGAAGGGAGTTCCAAAGCCCAAGCTTTTGGTTTCTGACCGTGTACAGATGGTTATGCCTTATCATGTTCTTTTTGATACATTGGAGGAGGCAAGACTTGCAGGAAAGTCCTTCGGTTCGACAAAGTCCGGTATAGCACCTTTTTATTCAGATAAATATGCAAAGATCGGCTTCCAGGTTTCAGAGCTATTTATGGATGAGGCAGATCTTAAGGACAAGATTGAGAGAGTTATCGCACAGAAGAATGTGCTTCTTGAGCATCTTTATCATCATGAGAAGCTTACTGTAGAGGGAGTATATGAGACTCTTATGCAGTACAAGGAAATGGTAAAGCCTTATGTATGTGATGTGTCAAAGTATCTTTATGATGCTATCAAGGAAGGAAAAAATATCCTTCTTGAGGGTCAGCTTGGATCACTTAAGGATCCCGACCACGGAATCTATCCCATGGTAACATCATCATCAACACTTGCTGCATACGGCGCAATAGGCGCAGGTCTTCCTCCCTACGAGATAAAGAAGATCGTGACAGTATGTAAGGCTTATTCATCAGCAGTAGGAGCAGGTGCATTTGTCAGCGAGATCTTTGGTGACGAAGCAGATGAGCTTAGAAGACGCGGTGGTGACGGCGGAGAGTTCGGAGCTACTACCGGTCGTCCCAGAAGAATGGGATGGTTCGACTGCGTTGCTTCAAAGTACGGTTGCCGTATACAGGGAACTACAGATGTAGCGTTTACAGTACTTGATGTACTTGGATATCTGGATGAGATCCCTGTTTGCACAGGATATGAGATAGATGGAAAGGTTACCACTGATTTCCCTACCACAGCAAGTCTTGAGAAGGCTAAGCCCGTGATAGAGAAGCTTCCCGGTTGGAAGTGCGATATCAGAGGTATCAAGAACTATGAAGACCTACCTGAAAACTGCAGAAAGTACATTGAGTTTATTGAGGAGAAGATCGGCTTCCCTATCACCATGGTTTCAAATGGACCTGCGAGAAGCGATATTATTTACAGGAATAGCCCATTATCTAAATAAGAGGATAGTCTATGCGTTACAAGGTAAAGAAAAAGCCTGCTACGAGAATTGCATACAGACTTCTTGGTTTGATGTTCATTCTTATTGCTTTAGCTGAGGTGTGGGCGGTGTTCCATATGATCTCGGGTGGTAAGGTTTTGCTTATCATGATGGCGGTATTTTTGATCATTTATGGTGGCTATCTGATAAAGATGTCCTTTAGGCGACAGGCCTACGATATCACCTATGTCTTTGAAGAGCCGGGGATGCGTATCATCCACAGACGTGGAGTAGAGAGACTTCCCTATTCTGAGGTCGAAGATGTGGAGATCATTGCTCCCAATCCCGATATGGAATATCGTATATTGAAGCTCAAGATAAAGAATATAGTATATGTTATTCCGTTTTCCCACAGTGTGGAGCTTGCGGAATCCATATTCCAGTATATCTATGACAGAGTAGAGTGGAAATAAGAATAAAGGGTCAGACCCCCTTACGATTTGTCGTAAGGGGGTCTGACCCTGTTTATGCGCAGGCAAAAAACTTTTTTATCTTTGTTTTTTTGGCAGCTGTGCGATAATGATGGCCGCAAATACCAGCACACATCCCCAAAGCTCCTTTGTAGACAAGCCCTGCTTAAGTATAAGCCATCCGAAAACCGCAGCAAATACTGATTCAAGGCTGAACAGTAGCGAGGCCAGGGTGGGCTCTACCTTTTTTTGTGCGATATTTTGAAGAGTATAGCCTACACAGCTTGAAAAGATCGCAGCATATAAAAGTGGGATCAAGGCGTTGGGATCAGAGAGTGTCTTAGCCCAAGTCTCTACTCCGTGAGGGATGATATCGGTAAATATCATAACCACAGCACCCGTTACTCCGCAGGCGAAGAATTCAATCGTTGACATCCTGATCACATCGCAGGATTTCGAGTAGTGATCCACAGATAATATCTGCAATGAAAAAACAAAAGCGCAGGCAAGCACCAAAAGGTCAGAGGGGGCAAATGCTTCATAGTCGCCCATGCAGAGCATATAAAGCCCCACAAGGCTTATTAACACGCCTAACCATATATTTATACCTATTGGATTCTTAAAAAGAAAATGGCTGATAATAGGCACGATAATGATATACATAGCGGTGAGAAAGCCTGCTTTTCCTGCCGAGGTTCCAAGGGTTATTCCCATTTGCTGTAATAGCGAGGCGAGATAGAGAAGTATGCCACAGATCACTCCCGAAAGCCATAGTCTTGATAGTTCTTTTCCCTCAGGTTTTTTCTTTCCGGTTCTTTTATCATTTGCATATATCACAGGAAACATGCATATCGAGGCTATTAAAAACCTCACTGCCGTGAAGGTATATGCACTCATATAATCCCCACTTTTGCTCTGCGCCACAAAGGCAAGTCCCCATATAAGGGCTGTGAGTACAAGGAGGAAGGAATATTTAAGTTTCATTTTTATATCTCCATTTTTTCAAAATCACCTGCATAGTATATAGGGTTTCGCTGATTTTTTCAACCGATTATTTAGTTTGCACCAAAATCGGAATTAAAGTATAATGATTATATATTCCATTGAAATTCGGAGAATAGCTATGAAGAATGTGATCGTGGTAGGTGGCGGTGCCGCAGGTATGATGGCAGCCATATGGGCTGCAAGAAGCGGAGCTTCAGTCGTCATTTATGAGAAAAATGAAAAGCTTGGAAAAAAGCTCTTTATCACCGGAAAGGGCAGGTGCAATTTCACAAATGCCTGTGACACGGAGGAGCTTTTTAAGTCTGTGTGTACCAACCCCAAGTTTTTATATAGCGCCTTTTACAGCTTTGACAATCATGCAGTAATGGCATTTTTTAAGGAGCTTGGTTTAGCCTATAAGGTTGAGAGGGGAGAGAGGGTATTCCCTGAATCTGATAAATCCTCGGATGTGATAAGAGCACTTGAGTCGGAGCTTAAAAGGCTTGGTGTGAGGATCGATCTGAACTCAAGAGTCAAGGGACTTTTGATAGATGCAGTAAAGGTTTCGGCAAATACAGGTGTCGGGAATACTAAAGCTTTGATCTTTGCAAACAGATGTAAGGGCATAGTGGACGAAACAGGGAAGAGGATAGAAGCAGACGCAGTGATACTTTGCGGAGGTGGTCTTGCCTATCCGAGTACAGGAGCGGTAGATGATTCCTTAAGGTTTGCAAGAGAGTGCGGTCACAAGATCATAACTACCTATCCGTCCCTGGTTCCCTTTGAGGTGAAGGAAAAATGGGCGAAGGAGCTTATGGGTCTTTCTCTTAAGAATGTAAGTCTTACGGTTAAATGCGGAAAGAAAAAGATATACGAGGATTTTGGTGAAATGCTTTTTACTCATTTTGGTGTGAGTGGTCCCCTTGTTCTTTCCGCAAGCACTGCAGTTCACAGATATCTTTCGGATGGACTTACACTTTTTATCGACCTAAAGCCTGCTCTTAATAAAGAACAGCTTGATGCCAGGGTGTTGAAGGACTTTGAGAAGAATAACAACAAGGATTTTATAAATGCCTTAGATGAGCTTTTGCCCAAGCGTTTGATAGAGGTTGTAGTGGGTTTAAGTGGGATCGATCCTCATAAAAAGGTGAATCAGATAAGCAAGACTGAGCGTGAGACACTGGTTGAGATATTGAAGAATCTGCCACTCACAGTGACGGGACTTCGTGATTACAACGAAGCTATTATCACCAAAGGGGGCGTATCCGTGAAGGATATCAATCCTTCTACTATGGAGTCAAAACTTGTGAAGGATCTCTACTTTGCAGGGGAGATGATAGATGTGGATGCCCTTACCGGCGGCTTTAATCTCCAGATTGCCTGGTCAACGGGATACCTTGCGGGCTTAAATGCAGGTGAATAGCTGAAACGATATAGATTTTTAAGGAGTAAATGATGAAGAGAGAGCCTGAGCTTACTACTCTATGCTACATAGAAAAGGATGATAAATACCTTATGCTTCACAGGGTAAAGGAGGAGCATGATATAAATAAGGATAAGTATATCGGTGTCGGAGGACATTTTGAATATGGAGAGAGTCCTGATGAATGCCTGAAACGAGAGGTGCTTGAGGAAACAGGACTTAAGCTTCTATCCTACAGACCGAGAGGAATAGTTACATTTATCTACGGAGATGCAAAAAGACCGGAGGATAGGATAGTTGAATATATGCACCTTTATACGGCTGATGAATATGAGGGTGAATTGATTGATTGTGATGAGGGAGAGCTTATATGGATAGAGAAGGCAAAGGTTTCTGAACTACCTATATGGGAAGGGGATAAGATCTTTTTTAGGCTTCTTGAGGAAAGAGATGATTATTTCTCCTTGAAGCTGGTATATTCGGAAACAGATGAGCTGATTGAGACTCGGATCATTTAGGAGGGTAATATATGGTAAATGTATTTTGGCTCGGACAAATGGGGCTATTGGTAAAGAGTGAAAAGGTGACTCTTTGCATTGATTATTATGCCAGAGAGGATGCAAAAAGGCAGACGCCTGCGCCCATTCCGATGGATGAACTTAAGGATGTTGATGTTTTCTTGGGAACCCATGACCACATAGATCATATTGATCATGTTGCGTGGAAGGTCTGGGCAAAGATCAATCCTCATGCGAAATTCATTTTTCCGAGAGCACATTTGCAGAAGGTGCTCGAAGATGGTGTCCTTCCTGAAAATGCAATAGGGCTAAATGATGGAGAAAATGTCGAGATAAGTGGAGTGAGGGTCAACGCAGTTGCTGCCTCTCATGAATTTTTGGACAGAGCTCCTGATACAGGCTTGTATCCCTATTTGCAATATATCGTGGAAATAGAAGGTAAGAGACTTCACCATGCCGGAGATACGGTGAGATATGAGGGGATGCTACCTAAGATCAAAGCATTTGGCAAGCTCGATCTTCAGATTCTTCCTATAAATGGTCGGGATGCTGTGCGTTACAGAGACAACTGTATTGGCAATATGACATTCCAGGAGGCAGCAGATTTTGCCGGTGAAGTAGAACCTGCGATCATCATTCCGGGGCATTATGATATGTTTGCACATAATAGCGCAAACCCTAAAAATTTTGCGGATTATATCGATGCTAAGTATCCTGGGAGGATGGTGTGTAGGATACCTGATGTTATGGAGAAGATCACATTGTAAAAAAAGCGCGGGTTGAGAAAATCTCAATCCGCACTTTTTTATATTTGAAATTAATATTCCGGAATGGTGTCCATGTTTTCCTGCTTTGCCTTGGCATCCTCTATAGCTTTGGGAAGAAGCTCTAAAAGTCTATCTACCTCTTCCTCTGTATTGTAAATACCGAAGCTTACTCTGATCATTCCGGGAGTCTTGGCGTCTGCACAACCCTCAAAGCTTTTAAGCTCCGAATCGGGAATACCCATAAGTCTCCATACATAAGGATGAGCGCAGAAGGCGCCACGTCTTGTAGCTACTGCTCCAAGATCACTAAGTGAAACTGCAAGGAACTGTGAATTGACATCTGAGAAATTGAAGGTTACTACACCAACCCTGTCATCGATATTCTCGCTATCACCATAAATGATAACATTCTTGAATTTCTTAAGCCCGTCAATCAATCGACGATTAAGGGCTTTCTCGTGAGCCTGAATAGAATCAAATCCTACGTCGCTCAATACATCTATTGCCTTGCCGAGACCTACAACTCCGGGGTAATTGGGAGAACCCGCCTCGTAAACTGCGATGTCCTTCTCCTTGTAATCAACCCAGTCGTCAGCGACGATCTGCACTGTTCCTCCGCCGTAGAATGTAGGCATGTGCTTGTAGAGCTCCTTCTTGATGCCTACAACAGCACCGCCACCATAGGGTGAATACATCTTGTGAGCGGAAAATGCAAGGAAATCAATATCATCATTGGGATCATTCACATTACCGATCATAGAGAACTTTCTGTGAGCAACTATCTGTGCACCGTCTACAACGCACATCGCTCCGTATTTGTGAGCCAACTTAGCAACCTTGTGGACATCGGTTACGTAACCGGTAACATTGGATGCGGCTGTGACAGATACTATCTTTACCTTGTTCTTCTTAAGTAGCTTTTCTATGTCTGAATATTTAACTCTTCCCTGCTTATCAACCTCTGCGTATATCACCTTGCAGCGTTCGCGCCATGAAAGGTCATTGGCATGATGCTCGATCCTTGTGGTGAGAACGATATCATCCTTGCTGGTGATCAATGCAGATGCAAGCTTGTTAAGTCCGTCAGTTGTGGAATTCACATAGAAGCAGTTGTATTTGGTGGGATCGGCTGAAACAAAGTCAAGTACCTTTGATCTTGTGCTCTGATAAAGCTCAGTACTGTGGTTAGACTTCTGGGAGAAGCCTCTTCCGATTGAACCGTACATTTCCAGCTCTTTACTTACCTCTTCCTCTACAGGCTTGAAAGCAGGAGTGGTGGATGCGTTGTCAAAGCAGGTAAGTACTGTCTTTGAACCATCCTTTAACTCAACCTCTGTATCTAAGCCCTTAATGTATTCACGAATATTGGAAAGGTTGTATTTTCCCTCTTTTACAATGGAAGAACTAAGTACCTTGGCACATATTGAGCTCTGTGTCTTTGAGCCGTCAGAAAACTTAAGCTCGAAGGTAACAAGACTTTCACCTTTCGTTTTTGCAGTGATCACTCCGGATTTGTTAAGGCCTACTGCCTCTATAGGATTGTTATTTTCATCCGGGAAGTGATCTACACTGTAGGTTACTTTATAATCACTCTTCTTAAAATGAATTCCCCTTTCCTTGTTATTAAGGAGAACCTTTTGAATCTCGTTAGCAAGATTGATCTTGTTTTTTCCCATGTAAGGTGCAAGGAAATATTCAAAGTCCATAAGAGAATCACTTCCGAGGGCGGTTTCATTTACAACATCCGCCATCTTCATTTTGCTAACCTTTATCTTGACTGTGCCGAGCTTCTTGGACTTTTTACCTACTGTCTCGTAAATATCTCCGGTGGTATTACCGACCTTCTTTGCGCAGATAAGGGTCTTGTATTCAACCAGATTCCTTTTGTTCTTAACTGCTTTGGCGATCTTTGTATTTTTGATCTCTATACTGTAGGTTGCCTTTTTCTTGGGATTTATGATTATCGATTCAAGTCCCAAAAATGAACTCGACATATAAGAACTGTCACCATGACTGTTAAAGGTAAGCTTGATCTCCTTGAAATAAGGATCAATCCCAGTTTTCTTGGCTGCCTTAATGGTAGTTGGAGCGATGGTCACGATGGAAAGCATCATTACAAATGCCATCACCAGCGCAAGCCACCTGTTTGCAATTTTACTTTTTTTCATGTTTTCCGTCCTTTCTTGTAGGTGAATATGTGATACAAAATCATAGTATCAAATAGCATTATATCAGTCAAGATAATCATGTTGTGTTGTTATTTTAATTGGAATTATGGTACAATGTTTGAAAATGAGGTCAAAAGACTTATGACATTAAGGAGGCAGGATTATGAATCAACAAATTACAATTCTTGATCACCCTTTGATCAAGCACAAGATTTCAATGCTCAGAGACAAGAATACCGGAACCAATGAGTTCAGAAAGCTGGTGGAGGAGATCGCTATGCTCATGGGCTATGAGGCATTAAGGGATCTTCCTTTAGAGGATGTCGAGGTTGAGACTCCCATAGAGAAGTGTATGACTCCGATGCTTACAGGAAGAAAGATTGCCATAGTTCCCATACTTCGCGCGGGTCTTGGTATGGTAGAGGGAATCCTTTCTCTTTCCCCCACGGCAAAGGTCGGACATATTGGACTTTATCGCGATGAGACAACCCATGAGCCACAGGAGTATTTTTGTAAGCTGCCTCGACCCATAGAAGAGAGGATCATCATAGTCACGGATCCCATGCTTGCTACAGGGGGCTCCGCTGTCGATGCTATAAATCAGATAAAAAAGCACGGTGGAAAGACGATCAAGTTCATGTGCATTATCGCAGCACCTGAAGGGTTGAAGAAGTTATCAGAGACACATCCCGATGTACAGATATATGTTGGACAGCTTGACAGAGAGCTAAATGCGGATGCCTATATCTGCCCGGGGCTCGGTGATGCGGGAGACAGGATATTTGGAACGAAATAGCAGCCAATTAGTTACGAAATCGCAGGATAGAATTGAGAGATAAGACATATGGTCATTTACGAATATGGCAATAAGAATTCAAATAATATTTTGATCCAACCTATAGGAGATCAAGATCTTGGAATTATAGATAATGAGGTTCACGCAATAAATGAGTATACTATTGATTATTATTTGTTTGCGGTAAAGGTTGATGATTGGAACAATGATCTGTCGCCATGGGAGGCTCCTGCGGTATTTGGAAATAAGGGCTTTGGATCCGGGGCTTCAGATACACTGGGCGAGATCATGAAGCTTATTACGGATCAGAGCAAGGATTATTATATCGGTGGATATTCACTTGCCGGATTGTTTTCTTTGTGGACGGCTCATCAGACCGATGTATTCAAGGGAGTAGCGGCAGCGTCTCCGTCTATATGGTTTCCGGGATTTTTAGATTATATGAGAAAAAATGATCTTAGGACTGAAAGAGTATATCTTAGTCTCGGGGATAACGAAGCAAAGACAAGAAATGCCGTTATGTCTACAGTAGCTGATAGGATCCAAGAGGCCAATGAATTACTGAATAGACGTGGGATCATCACGACTTTGGAATGGAACAAGGGGAATCATTTTAAAGAGACTGATTTAAGGATGGCAAAAGGATTTGGGTGGATATTGGGTGCCTGATCAGGTAGCTGTTGTAGAGCAAATTGAGGGGATGCTCGTAACATTTAATCCAATCTTAATCTTTTTAAAAAGACAGTTTAATAATTACCTGGTATTATCATATCATCAACAGCAAACAAGTAGTTGAGATAATGAGGCAAATGATTTAAAGGAAGGTTGTGATTGATATGCTGACACTTATATTTATTATACTGTTATTATCTGTTGTAGGTAGCATGGTTGGATTGGCATTTAAAGCTGCTTGGGGAATAACTAAGGTGGTATTCTCTGTGATCCTTCTTCCGGTTGCTCTGATAGCAATGGTGATATGTGGATTGTTGCCGCTTGCATTGATGATCCTTGTGATCATGGCTATAGTCTCATTTATCGGAAGACTTGCGGTTGCATAATATACTTGTATATTTAACACCCATTAATAGGATCCTCTTGTCATCAATAACGAAGTGATTATCATTGCGAATTACATAGAATTTTGTTATTTTGTAATTGTATCTTGTTGCCGGAATTTTTGCCGTAAGGAGTGTATTAAATTTAGTAAGAAGGCAAAGAATATCATATTGCAATAGAGCCTGTTTGTTGCTAAAATGGTGACAAATGGGCTTTTTTTGTAGGCTGTACTTGATGGCGATATATCCGGTATGGAGGATTATGTCTGTGATCTGCTCGAAAAAACAATCAGCACCTTTGATAGTGCCGAGAGCTTCTATCATGGATTCTTCTTATCTTTGCTTTATGGAGTTCCGGGATATGGTGTGAAGTCCAATCGGGAGGAAGGAATAGGTCGACCGGATATAGTGCTTTACCCTAATAGACCCAAAAACCCTGCCATCATTTTCGAAGTGAAGACCCGAAAGAAATTTAATGAGATGAAAGATGGTATAGAGGAGGCCTTCAAGCAGATACGAGATCAGAAGTATGAGGAAGGTGTTCTTGACGATGGTTATATCGGTAGCATCTCCTACGGTATATGTTTCTGTAAGAAGACCTGCATTATAGAGAAACTGCAGAAGTAAAGACGCTTTCCAGGTAGTTTCTGTTTGTGCAGGTTTGTTGTTAAAGGGAAAACGAAAATGAATATATATATTGATTATGATGACTGTCTTTGTGAAACAGCAAGATCATTTTCTAAGATAGCCATTGAAATGTTTGATAAATATGTTCCTTATGAGGATATTCATTTCTTTGAATTGGAAAAATCCTTTAATCTTGATGAAAAGCAGTATGAGCAATTTATGATCCGGGGTCATCAGCCGGAGGTGCTCCTTTCATATGATGAGACGCCGGGAGCCTCTGAGACTATAAATGAATGGCTTGACTTAGGATATGATGTGTCCATTGTAACAGGGCGACCATTTACTTCATATGAACCATCAAGACTCTGGTTGGACAGCCATGGCCTGAAGGATGTAAAGATGTATTGCCTTAACAAATATGGAAGGGACAGTATTATCTATAATAGTGATTACAATCTTGAGTTAGAGGACTACTATAAGATGAAATTTGACTTTGCCATAGAAGACTCTCCTAAGGCGTTTAAGTTCTTTGATCACCTTCCGGATCTGAAGGTTTTGGTTTTCGACAGACCATGGAATAAGGAATGTGAATTTCCTAATCAGAACTATATCAGATGTAGCGATTGGAATATTATAAAACAGATGGTAGAGGTGAATTAAGAATTGCTTCGAGATAAAGATATAAGAGACGGCTTGTGCGATTATTTGGAAGAGAAGTACGGGAAGATTAGATTTTTCGATGAGCTTACAATGGGAAAATCTCGTGCTGATATAGTTATGGTTACGAAGGATGGACTATTTGGTGTTGAGATTAAAAGTGATGCTGACACATATCAACGTATTGAAAGACAGGTTAAGGATTACGATAGATTTTTTGATTATAATATTGTTGCAGTAGGAACAACCCATGCGGCACATATACGTGAGCATGTGCCGGAACATTGGGGAGTGATTACGGTTGAATTGGTTGATGGGATACTCGATTTTTACGAGTACAGATCTCCGAAGTCATCACCCAAAGTAAGACTTGCTAACCAAATGCATTTTCTTTGGAAAAGTGAAATGAGACATATACAGGATAAATATGATCTTTATAAGTATTCTGACAAGAGTAGGGCCTATATAAGAAAGTATCTGATGGAAAAGATTCCTGCAGAGGAGTTGAAGTCTTGTCTTATCGAGGAGTTGTTTGAACGGGAATACAATCAATGAACTAGTTAAGCATCTTGTTGACAGCCTTCCTCTTTATCGTGAGATCGAAAGTCCTGTCAGATATATTAAGTCATCAGATAACAGAGACGATATAAGCAGGATATATGAGGAGAGTGGGGAATATGCTTATTCCGAGACGAGAAATGATTTCGAGAGAAGAATCTACTGTGGAAATATATAATAAAACCGGGCGGGATCTGTTGCCTGAAAATGTAGTAGAGGACTTTTTAGAAATTAGAGGGATTGACTATTACAACGTCATAAAAAAGAGATTGGTGGAGTATACGCGGGCAGAATGGGTTGTTTGCCTTCGTGAAAAAATAATGTTAGAGCAATGTGTGCCTTTATTTTTAGAAGAACTGAGTCAAGATCTGCTAATTCCCGGAGTTTTCTATAAAGGAGAAATCTTATACGAGGTGACATTGATAGACAAGGACTTTTGGCTGAATCATAAGGATTGGTTTGAATGCATTAAAACAATCATATACAAGGTTCTTAATATGAGCGAACAAGAACTAAATAATAATATCATTCATGAATATATTGAATCATATAAAAAATTTTATCATAAGGAATTATAAAAAAAGTGAGAAAGAAATTGAAGCTTCACTTTATGATTTCCTAAAGAGGAGATTGAAGGAAGGAATCTATACAGAAGATTTTGAGATGGAGTTTATGCCTGTTGAGGTTTAGAAACAATGAACTGTGTATCATTATATTTATAGAACAAAAGTAACTATTCACTACAGCTCTGAACACTTGCTGTTCAGAGCGTGGATTGTCTGTTTCTGAGAAAAGGGTCATATTATATGACTCTTTTTTAGTATATAAAATAACTTGAAAAAAATACTTGAAAAGAATTTTTAATTAACTTAGTATCTATTCTAGGACGTCCAAATCTTATCTAAGAGGAGGCTTTTTAATGAATAAGGAACAATTACACGAATACATCTCAGAAAGTACAGGGAACGAGAGAAACATCTGCCAGATTTATGCGATCAAGGATGGAGAAGTGGCCTATGATGACTGTTGGCATGGATTTAAGACCGAGGATGCAATGAATGTCAATTCCGTGACCAAGGGCATAGTAGCTTTGCTTGCAGGAATCGCACTGGATAAAGGATGCATAAGGAGTGTAGATCAGAAGGTAATGGATTTCTTTCCTGATTACACTGTAAAGCGTGGTGAGAAGACCATATATGATGTCACGATCAGGCATCTGCTTACAATGACAGCTCCCTATAAAGGCAAGTCGGAGCCCTGGAAGAAGGTATGCACTTCGCCGAACTTTACATATGCTATTCTTGATCATCTTGGCGGGCGAAATGGGATCACAGGTGAATTCAGGTATGCTACGCTTGGTATTCAGATCTTAGCAGGAATCATAGAGAAGGCAACCGGCGAGAAGTGCATAGATTTTGCCAACAATAATCTGTTTGAGGCATTGGAACTTCCCAGGCGAATAGCACATGGTGACAGCTCCAAGGAAGATCAATTTGACTTTTTTATGAACAAGAATCCCAGGAAATACGAGTGGTATTCAGATCCTCAGGGTACGGTTACGGCCGGATGGGGATTGTGCATGTCGGCAAGAGATATGGCTGTGATCGGTGCGATGGTGCTAGACGGTGGCTTGCATCATGGAAAGAGAATCATCTCAGAAGAGTATCTGAAAGACATGCTGACACCTCACATTAAGCTCGGCGAGCGATTTGGATTCATGAACTATGGTTATTTGTGGTACAAGCCATACGATGACAGGGAAGTTTATGCTGCAATCGGTGATAGTGGGAATATCATCTATATAAACAGAGCAGAAAATGTATCTGTGGGAATCACAGGCACATTTAAGCCGAGAATCTTTGATAGAGTGGAGTTTATTGAGAAAATAGTATTGCCTGAATCGATGAACCTGGTACCATTACATGTGAAGAAAAACACGGATATATGATAAGTTCAAAATGTCAAAAACAAGCAGAAGCAACTTTATTAATGTTTGTGAGGGGAGATGATATAGATGTATGATCGTATAGAATACACAGTAGAAAGTTGATGTGTGGTTATCGTTGAAAAATCATCAAAGATATGGTAACATTACAAAGTTATCACGAACTTTTGTTATGCGATAAGCTAAACGAAAGAGCCTCGATAAATGGGAAAAAAATGGCGTAAAATCCTTTTCTAACCCCTAAAAAATCAAGCAAATAAAAGGAGAAATAAAAAATATGAAACTAGGTATAGGTACAGGCTCCGGGGTTTCATAAATCTCCATATAATTCATCATAGCTCAATGTATCTTAATGTAGCGTGATGCTTATTCTTTTATCTGTGAATGTAAATACCTGTATTTCAATGTATATTATTATGATTTTGGCGTAAAAATGGCGTAGAGGGTTTTTAGTGCGGTACAACATTAGGATATATCAAGATATAACAATATTCATATTTCATTTTCTGAGAGATGTTAGTTAAGCTAATGTCTCTTTTTTGTATTCCGTAAGGAGGGGAGTTGATGAGAAATGGTGAATGTATAAGCTTTGAGGGATTATCAGGCAATGAACACTTTAAATATTTTGACGTGGATACTGATCTTAGTGTTATGGAGCTATGGCAATGGTATTTCTCAGATTTATTTGATATAAAGGCAGTTCTTGTTGAATACCTCGTATCTAAGGCATTGGGATTTGAGAGCCCTTATAACATTGGGTATTGGACAGCGCACCGATTGGTATATCGCGGAAAAGTAATTGATCTGAGGGTTACATCTTATGTCAGATCATTACTTTTGGAGGATGCAATGGGATCCTTTGTTAAGTCTATTGATATCAGATCAAAAGAGAGTGATCTATATATTTTCTGTATGAATACTGGAAAAACATATAAGGATGCGGATCCGCTAAATATCAACAATTGGAGGTTTTATGTAATACCAACCTGGTATCTTAAAGCTGAATGCGGAAAGAATAAAAGTATTCATCATACCAAGGTTCAGAGACTTGTTAAGGAGATTGATTTCAAGGAACTAAGAAAGAGTGTTGATGATGTTATTGACAGATTAGGATAGATTGGAATATATTGAAATAACTGCAGAAATAATAGTGTGCATAATAATCATGTAAAAAAGGAGAAAGACGATGGAAAGAAATGTAAATATAATCACTGATTTAGATGGTAGCCAAATAGTTTTGATAAATGATATACGTTTTAAAGGTAAGCGAGAAGAGTGGAAGGAAATTGAGAAATACCTTAGAGAGTATGTTGGAGAATTCTACGAAATTGGAGAGACGTGTGAAAAGGTTTTTATTTCAAAGGATTTTCCCGATGAGTTTGCTAATTCAGAAAGTAGAATGGCTCTTAAAGGTGCAGTCGCTAAGGCTAAGGCAAATGCATCCCAAGCAATTCCTGAGTTGATCCAAATTGCTGCAAATCCGATTTTTTCAGAGAATACTAAGACAAAGCATCAGTCTGATGCAAAATACGGGTGGTATAGATATACTGTTCGTTTTGCTTTGCCTGTTTATAATGATAAAACGGGTGAATTAGAGCGGTACAATATCTTTAGATCTACAATGTTAGTTAGACACGCAGAAGATGATAAGAAGTATCTGTATGATTTTATGGGAATAAAAAAAGAAACGAGCAGCCCGCTTGGGTCATAAGACCGTACGGTAAAAACCCATTTCTCTTTGCTCATTATATTAGATGAAAACAGGGGAAAAGTCAACAATAAATTTGCAATAAAATGACATATAACAGCGTTAAGGCAGTTATGAGTAGAAATACTTATAGCTGCCTTTTTTGTTTGGAGTGAGGTGATCATATGGGAAGAATTAAAAAGCGAGAGTTCTACGATTCAAGTTAGTTTCAGCGCTGAAACTCATAGTTAATAGATCGAAGATAAAGGAGAATATAGCAAATGAGAAGACTTAAAAAGATGATGGCTATGGTATCAATATTCGCTATGTGTATGACGACGGTTTCGCCGCCACATATAGCATATGCGGCAGATGATAAGGTTGCTGTAGAAGAAATGGTTGTTGCTGATTTAGTTGAAACAGAAACCGGTAGTGATGAAGAAAAGCCTCAGGAGGTTAGGAAAGAGGATGAGATTCAAAAAGAGGACGAGCTTTCCAAAGAGGAAAGAGCGGAGAGCAAAGATGATGAAGTTGGAGGTGAAGGATCTTTACAGTCCGACATCACAGAAAAGGAAACAACTGAAGAGAAGAGTTCCAAGGAATGTGAATCAGAGGAACAGACTGAGGAATTCGGAAGTACTGAAGGAGTAAGCACTGAGGTTCCTAAAGAGGTGTTGTCTACAGAGGAGAGTGAAACAGATACAGAAGAAATCTCAGAAACTACAACAGAAGCAGAGTCAAAAGAAAAAGACTCAAAAGAAGATAATGAATTCGATATTATAGAAATCAAAGGAACTACAGAGGATGAGAATTCTATCGTTCCAACCTTCGACAAGACTTATCCTGGTGTATCAACAGCCGGTCTTGATTTCAGCTCAAAAGAACTTTTGATCGGAACCTCAGATAGTTCTATCTTTACAGCTGATACTGAGGTTATATCAGAGCTTAATGGAGTATATCTTACAAGATATAACCTTAATCCGTGAAACTTGTTAACCCAATTTCGGGCGTATACCCGATAAATACTGGGTGTAATTCGGTTTCATTTCCAGTTTCTGTTTTCACCCACTGGGTGAAGATAAAAATATATGAATTTCCTATATTTTCTATGTTTTTCGTACCTCATATAGTATAATACAAGTATCAATATATGAGGTGGATACATATGAAAAAGCTCGTAATCGAATTTTCCAACGAAAGACTAATTACTCCCAGCGGATTATCTCTTGTGGGACAGATGCTTGGCAAAAGTAACTTCATTAAAAAGTGCAATAACATGAAAGTTGATGGCAAACGTTCCCAGAGCCAAATCAAAAATGGAGATATTCTTCTTTCTTATATCGGACTTCTTTGTCAGGGCAAGAGTTCTTATGATGCTATCAATGAGATGTCTGATGATCCTGAGTATTACAAGCTTGCTCTTGGTATTACAAGAGCCATTCCATCTGCGGAGACATTACGTCAGCGTATGGATGACATAGGGTCTTCATTGAGGGAAGAAATCTTAAATGCAAATGTTGCCATGTTTAATACCTTCCATGTTCAGCCTTCCGCATTAGAGTCCGGGTTAGTTCCTTTGGATCTTGATGTCACTCCTTTGGATAATTCAAAAACACATAAGGAAGGAGTTGCACACACATACAAAGGTTTTGACGGTTATGCACCAATGATGGCATACATTGGCACAGAGGGCTTTCTTGCAAATACAGAGCTACGGGAAGGGAGTCAGCATTGCCAGTGCAATACACCTGCATTTTTAAAGCAAACGCTTCGGCTTGGACATCAACTGACAGACAAGCAACTGTTGGTTCGTATGGATGCAGGGAATGATGCTGCTGAAAACTTAGGCATTCTAATCGAAGACGGTTCCTGGTTTATTGTAAAAAGAAATCTTCGAAGAGGCGAATCCAAAGAAGATTGGATTGCCAAAGTAAAGGAATGCTGTAAGGACATCCGCAATCCCCGTGATGGAAAAACTGTTTACATTGGTTCTTCATGGAAAGATGTAGCGTATACAGATTCCGAAGGAGAATCAAAAACCATTACCATGCGCATTGTATATGAGGTGATTGAACGAACAACTGATAAAAACGGGCAGTTCCTTTTGGTTCCGGATATCGAGTGCAATACTATATGGACCAATCTCGGCTGGAACGATGATGATATCATAAATGGCTATCATCCTCACGGCGAATGCGAACAGTTTCACAGTGAAATCAAGACGGATATGGATGTTGAAAGACTTCCATCCGGCAAATTTGATACAAATGAGCTGGTCCTTGAATTAACTGTGCTTGCGTATAATATTTTGCGACTAATAGGTCAGGAGTCGCTAAAAAGCAGGCGAGCTCCTAAAACAAAACATCCTGTCAAAAGAAGACGTATCAGAACTGTCATAGGGAATCTGATTCAAATCGCTGGACATGTAACAACCCATGGGCGACGGATTGTCCTGGCAATTGGCTGCAGTAATGTGTGGCGTCATGCCTTTATGGATGTTTATAATCGTTTTGCTCTGGCCTAAAAACACAAAAACAGAAAAAGGCTTGTTAAGGTGCGTCATTTTTGCGCTTTATAGGCTGGAAAATAGATATAAATTACACAACAAACAGGAATTGAGTACCTTGATATGGTGTAAAGCAATGAATTACATCTATTCTAAGCAGTTCCTGTAAAAAATAACTGAGTTTCACGGATTCAGGTATTAGCTAAACTATTGAAGCAGGATCCGGGATATAAATCGGGTGCTATAAGACTATTGTCATGTGGAACTGGCAAGCTAAATGAAGGATTTGCTCAAAATCTTGCCAATAAGATGGGTGTTGAGGTTAAGGCGCCATCAGATACCTTGTGGTTGTTTTCTAACGGAAAAATGGTCATAGGTCCAACGATGTATAAGAATACAGGAAAATGGAAGATATTTTATCCTAAGAAGAAAGGTGGGTCATAATAATGGATTTAATTAGAAAAGGATTTTTTAAAGAAATGCCTCATGGTTTAGATTCAGATCCAACTATTAAAGATTATATTAATCATACTTATGATAGGGAGTTAAAAGATAGAATCTGTAATTATTTGGAAACAGGCATTCCTATCGCAATATGTGCAGGAACAGTTGAGGATGTGATTGATCCTTCGGCAGGTAATGCAGGTGTGCCATCATCATATACGGATGGTGCTTGGCTATGGCCGGGAGATCTTGTATATTATGTAAAAAAATATAATCTGAAATTAGATGAAGAGTTTATTAATACCATGAGTAATAATGAATGGACTATTCCTATCAGAGAAGAGGATATAGATTTGGATAACCTCTCTGTTGATGGGGATAAGTTGTTTGAATAAATGATAAAATGAATAAGGTATTCGATATTTTGAGAATTCCCTTCATAAAGTTTATATTCGGTTAGACGGTCGGGCAATGGCTGTTTTATATTATCTGATAGAGCAGAATGTATCATTTAACCGAGGAGTATTACACTTAAGTAACCTTTGCTCGATTCGAGTAAAGGTTACTTTTATGATACAAATATGTTTTTGCTTTCTGCTGAGACATATATATTCTCAGCGCATCTGCCCTTTGTGCAATTTGTACAATCAAAGATTAGGATTGTAATACTGGAAGAAAACTGAATAATGATTGCTATTCATTAGTGAGAAGTCATGTGGTCAGGAATGACCGCAGGCTTCTCTTTTTTTTGTACCATAAAAACAGCTTATGTCTTGTGTTTCATACGAATAAAAGGAGCTGAAAATATGTCCCGTCTGTTATTGTCAAGTGTTTTTTTATGTCGAGAACCTCCCTTATTTACTGGCTTTGTGGCACCTATAGCTTCGAATCGCGACAGTATGAGTCGCCATTTGTGGTATAAGATAGAAAAAGGAGATAAGGTATGAAGAATACGACTTTAAGGCGGTTTGCAATATATTTCTTTTTAAAGCCAAAAGAATTCTACAGGAACAGTGAACTGGCTAGCAAGTATAAAGTGAGTATCAGAACTATTGAATGTGATATTGAGTTTTTGGCCAATGCAAAAATAATCACGATAACTTATGTCGACGATATTAATGGGATTTATAGTATTGAACGTAAAAGATAACTGTTAGACATGGAGCAAGCCCTCAGGAGCATTCTGAGTGCTCCTGAGGATGTGGTTTGTTGCCTTTAGTAAGCACACAGAATAGTATTTGTGTGTTAACCAAGCTAACAAGCTTGCATGAACCTTGATAACCATATATGCAATTGAGCTGGACGTACGGAGTGAGTTTCGCATTGCACCGTTTTTCTGGTGCGCCATGACAAGCTATAGTAACAAGCTTAGAGCGATAGGAATCAGAAAGAATAGGGGCTGTGGTGGCCTCGTGGTTGCGACCTCTCTTGATAATGATACACCCGAATAGGTCTTACAAAAGATGGTGAAAGTCCAGTGTGAATCACTGACCATGATCACCGGCTTGATAATATGCGGTAGCCCTCATTATGAGGTCTTATATTTTATGAGATTTGATAATGGTGGCTATTGCGTTGAAAGAGCTCAGTTTTTATATTTGAGGAGGCTGATGCTTATGAGTATTGTTGATGAAACCGAAGATACTTCCGAAGTGATTACTATACCAATTGAGAAAAAGATTAATCTGAAGATCAGAGAGGCTGCTGAGTATTCGAATATCGGAATAAACAAATTGAATGATCTTTTGAGAAATCCTATGTGTAATTTTGTCTTGTATATTGGCAACCGGAAACTCGTTAAGAGGAAGGAATTTGAACAGTATCTTTCTACAAGGAGAGAGATATAAAGCGTTTTAGGATGGTTATCTTGTTATCATTGAAATATTAGTTAAGATATGGTAACATTACATAGTTGTACCGAGCTCTTTCTATGCGATACGCTAAGCGAAAGGGGCAAGGTAAATGGGTAAAAACTTAAGAGGTAAGGAATTGGGAGCCTGTCTTTCTCAAAGAAAAGACGGTAGATATTCAGCCAGATTCGTGACTGCCTGTGGTAAGCGTGTCGAGAAGTATTTTGAATCCTATCAGGATGCCAGAAAGTGGTTAGCTGAGGCAAGATTGCATGATGGGTATGGAACCACTGAGTTGATGTCGATTGGCCTTTCGGTAGATAAGTGGTTTGAATATTGGATAGTCAATATCAAAGGAAAATCTGTAAGACCTAATACCATACGAAACTATAGGGATAGATACAGATTTAATATCCAAAAACATCTTGGTAAAAAACTATTGGTTGATGTTAGACCGATGCATTGTCAGATCGTGCTTAATGATATGGCTGAGGGATATGCCGGATCTACAATACAGCAGACGCTTATAACGCTTTATAATTTGTTTCAGTGCGCATTTGAGAATGGCCTGATCATAAGCAATCCGGTTACAAGGACGGTCAAGCTTCCTAAGCCTGTAGTTGAAAATACCAGAGTATTAACTGTCGATGATCAGGAGAAATTTCTAGCTCAAGCCAAGAACTCCACTAACTATCCGCAGTATTTCTTTATTCTGAACACCGGCGTAAGAACCGGAGAGATGATAGGACTAAAGTGGGAAGATATTGATTTTGATCGAGGAATCATTTCGATAAGACGTACAATGGAGTATCGTTATTCTACCCAGGAATGGAGAATTGGCCCACCAAAGACTAAAAATGGATATAGGGATATTCCTATAACTAAAGAATGTCGGAAGATGCTGATGGAGCTTAAAAGTAAACTTGAGCTTGGTAAATTCGTCGAAGATGAGTACAGAGATTTCGTGTTTATCAACAGTAAGGGGATGCCTACGAAGAATTCAACTTATGATGCTCATTTGGAAAAACTTACGAAGAAAGCCGGTATAGATAAGTTTTCAATGCACACATTGAGACATACCTTTGCTACAAGATGTATTGAAGCAGGAATGCGTCCCAAGACCCTACAACAGATACTTGGACATTCAAATATCAATATTACTATGAATCTGTATGTTCATGTAACTGAAGAAGAAAATTTAAGGAGATACAAAAATTAGAGGATTACTCCGAAGAATGGCGTAATATTTATGAGGATGAAGATCTCTCTGAAAAATGAATATGGAATTGTATATCAATATAGATATATCCTTGAAAAATCGCTGTTTTGCACCGTTTTTTGTTAGATGGCGTAAAATGGCGTAAAATTCATTCTAAAGAGATAAAAAGCAAGCAATAATGCGAAATAGCTATAAAAATGAAATTAGGTAAGTTAGAGATAGGAAATTGTCAAAACGCATAAAAACTTATATATATTATTATATTTTAATGGATGATGGCGTAAAAAGTGGCGTAAAATCCTTTTCTAACCCCTAAAAAATCAAGCAAATAAAAGGAGAAATAAAAAATATGAAACTAGGAATCGTTGGTCTCCCTAACGTAGGTAAGTCCACCCTGTTCAATTCGTTAACTAAAGCGGGCGCTGAGTCTGCTAATTATCCCTTCTGTACTATCGATCCCAATGTTGGTGTGGTTGCGGTACCGGATGAGAGAATAGATGTACTTACCAAGATGCACAACTCAAAAAAGACTGTTCCTGCAGTTATTGAGTTTGTTGATATAGCAGGCCTTGTTAAGGGGGCTTCCAAGGGCGAGGGACTTGGTAATCAGTTCCTTGCAAATATCAGAGAAGTTGATGCTATCGTTCATGTGGTAAGATGCTTCGAGGATGGCAATGTGGTTCATGTGGATGGAAGTATCGATCCTCTTCGTGATATCGAGACCATCAATCTTGAGCTTATCTTCGCTGATATAGAGGTTCTTGATAAGAGGATCACCAAAAATCAGAGAGCTGCCAACAACAACAAGGAGATCGCCAAGGAAGTTGATTTTATGAAGAAAATCAAGGCGCATCTCGAGGATGGCAAGCTAGCTATCTCATTTGAGATAAATGACGAGGATGAGGAGAAGTGGATGAAGGAATACAATCTCCTTACCGCAAAGCCTGTGATATATGCGGCAAATGTTGCCGAGGACGATCTTGCTGATGATGGCGCAAGCAATGAACATGTGAACAAGGTAAAGGAATATGCTAAAGAGTTTGGTTCAGAAGTATTTGTTGTATGTGCTCAGATCGAGCAGGAGATATCCGAGCTTGAGGATGATGAGAAGAAGATGTTCTTGGAGGATCTCGGACTTTCAGAGTCAGGCCTTGACAAGCTTATCAGAGCCAGCTATTCACTTCTCGGACTTATCTCATTCCTTACAACAGGAGAGGATGAGACCAGAGCCTGGACCATCAAGAAGGGAACCAAGGCACCTCAGGCAGCAGGAAAGATTCATACTGACTTCGAGCGCGGATTTATCCGTGCCGATGTCGTGAACTACAAGGATCTCACCGAGCAGGGATCAATGCTCGCAGCCAAGGAAAAAGGACTCGTGCGTTCCGAAGGCAAGGAATACGTAATGCAGGATGGCGATGTGGTTTTATTCAAATTCAATGTGTAGTGATAAAGGAGATCAAGGTGATACATGTGCATGCTTGCATGCTAACATGGATCACTTTGAGATCCTAACAGGCATGAGCATGAAGCACGAAGTGCGGGAATGCGAATGGCTGTAGAATTGCGAGAGTGCGAAGCGCGGAGCAATTCGTATTATCACGAAACAGAAGAGATCCTAACAGGCATGAGTGCGAAGCACGTAGCAATTCGTATTATCACGTAGTATAGAAAGGAAAAATCATGAATGACATAGGCTTTCCCAATTTGGGAATATGGCTTCATAATGTTTCAGGTGGTTTCAACATAGGTGGCTTTTCCATAAGATTCTATGGACTTATCATCGCAATGGGCTTTATCCTCGCATATCTCTTGATAGAGAAGGAGGCAAAGCGTACCGGACAGGATCCGGATGTTTATCTGGATTATATTCTGTGGATGATCGTACCTGCGATCCTTGGAGCAAGGCTTTATTATGTGATCTTCAGTCACAAAGAATTCTTTGGAGGCGGAAGGAGCTTTTTGGAAACTATAGGAGGTATCCTGAATATCAGAAACGGTGGCCTTGCTATTTACGGTGGTATCATAGTGGGCGTAATCTTTCTTATATTCTATGCAAGAAAGAAAGAGATCCCCATTCCCCAATTTGCAGATACTGTGATCATGGGACTTCTGGTAGGACAGATACTTGGACGTTGGGGTAATTTCTTCAACAGAGAGGCCTTTGGCGGATTCACCAAGAGCATACTTGCCATGGCGATACCGGTTTCCTACTATGAGGGCAATGGAAGTCTTCAATATCTGATCAACAAGGGGATCATCAATCAGACTATCATAGACAATGTTCAGGTGTATGACGGTATCGAATATATTCAGGTTCATCCCACATTTCTTTATGAATCCTTGTGGAACCTTGCACTTCTTATCATTATCTTTATCTATAGGAAGAACAAGAAGTTTGAAGGCGAGCTTTTCCTGATGTATCTTTGGGGCTATGGTCTTGGAAGAGTATGGATAGAAGGGCTTCGTGCAGATTCACTGATGATAGGACCTATGAAGGTATCACAGCTTTTAGCGGCAGTTTGCGTGATGGCGGCATCAGTGGTCATAGCGAAGAAAAGACTTAAACTTAAGCGTGCTGAAAACTAAATAATTTTAAATGCTACAAGAGCTTCCCTTTTTGGAGGCTCTTTTTTTCTGCATTATTTACTTGCGTTCGTGCAATTTGTAATGCAAACACCTGTTTTGTGAAATCTGCTAAAAATCCCATAAATAAAAATTTACTCCAAAAAAGTCTTGCATTTGTCAGGTAATTGTCTTATTATGGATTGCAGTGGAGGAAATAGGAGCGAAATGTTGATTATCTCCACGAAATGGAGAGTGAGGACTGGAAATCCTCGCTGATCCGAAAATAAAAAAGGATGCTAAAGCGTTGGGGAGCTGCTTATGGCAGAACAATTGGTTGGAAAATACAATCACAATATAGATGCCAAGGGCAGACTGATCATACCTGCCAAGCTCAGAGATGCGCTTGGAAGCAGGTTTATTCTCTTTCGTGGACCTGAAAAGTGTATTTACGGCTATTCCAAGGAGGAATGGAACCGTATCGGAAGTGAATTGATGGAGCTTGACAGCACAGATGAAGAGATCAGACAGCTGCAACGTGCCTTCAACTTTAGCGGAACCGAGGTTGAGGTAGATACACAGGGAAGAATAGTAGTATCAGCAGAGCTTAGAGATTACGCCGGTATTACAAAAGAGGTTGTGATCGGTGGTAATGGCAACAAGATAGAGATTTGGGATAAGGCTGAGTTCGATAAGGCCAACAGTCCAGAGATCAATGTTGCCGATCTTCTTTCACATCTCGGCTCGAAGGGCGTTAAACTTAGATTTTAGGAGATATATTAATTGAGCTTTTCACATTATCCGGTAATGCTATCAGAAGTTATCGGTAATCTGAATATAAAGCCGGGCGGCATATATGTCGACGGCACGCTGGGTGGAGCGGGACACTCTTCCGTTATATGCAAGAACTTGTCAAAGGAGGGTGTCCTTATAGCCATCGATCAGGATGAAGAGGCTATAAAAGCTTCTTCGGAGAGACTAAAGGATTCCGAAAACCGAGTCATCATTGAAAGGGCAAATTATTCGGAATTCTTGTCTATCCTGAATAAACATAACATAGCCAACATCGATGGAATCCTTCTAGACCTGGGCGTTTCCTCTTATCAGCTGGACACGGCTGATAGGGGATTCACCTATAGGTCAAATGCTCCTCTTGATATGAGAATGGATCAGAGGATGGAGCGTACAGCGAAGGACATCGTAAACACATATAGCGAAATGGAGCTTTTTCGTATCATCAGAGATTATGGAGAGGATCGTTTTGCAAAGAACATCGCCAAGCATATAGTTATGGCGAGAGAAGAAAAAGAGATAGAAACAACATTTGAGCTTAATGATATAATCGAGGCTTCCATACCGAAGAAGGTTCGTATGACCGGGGGACATCCATCGAAGAGAACATTTCAGGCTCTTCGTATAGAGTTAAATGATGAACTCGGAGTATTGAAGAATACCTTAGAGGATATGGTAAAAAGCTTAAATCCCGGAGGAAGGATGTGCGTCATCACCTTCCATTCCTTAGAGGATCGAATAGTGAAGAATTGCTTTAAGACCCTTGAAAATCCTTGCATCTGTCCACCGAATTTTCCGGTGTGCACCTGCGGGAGAAAGCCGATAGGAAGGGTGATCACAAGAAAACCCATCCTGCCTACAGAAAAGGAGCTTGAAGAAAACTCAAGATCAAAAAGCGCAAAGCTTCGTGTGATCGAGAGGATATAAATAACGTAGCGTGATGTGGGGAGATTGTTTATGGCAAAGAGAAACTTTTATGTAGAAGGAAGTACAGCAAGAGTATATGATTTTCCTGCTGTACCCAAGGAGAGACCTGAAGCGCCGAGAAGAGAGGAAAGGCGAGAGGTCAAAAAAAAGAATAAGCCGGCAAAGCGGGTAAAAAGATTTGGAGCGCTTAGCTTTATTGCTTTTTCCCTTGCTTCTATTATGATGCTTTTTGCGTGTGCAAATCTCATCAGCCTTCAGTCCGAGGTGACAGCCAAGAAGAAGGAGATCACCGCACTTACCAATAAGTACGAGAGCCTGGTAAATGATAATGATGCAACCAAGGCTCGCATTGGTAGTGATGTTGATCTGAATGCAATCTACAAGATCGCTACAGAGGATCTGGGTATGGTATACCCCAAGGCTGGGCAGATCGTAAAGTACAATAGGGCTACAGAGCAGTATGTAAAGCAGTACAAGGATGTGCCGGATGTAAAATAAGATTGACCGGAGTTAGAATATTATAATGAGCAGACAAAAAAGTCGCGGAAACAGAAATAAAAAAGCACCTGAAAGAAGAGAAAAGCCAAAGCGGTTTGTACAGAGAATGAAGGTTAGACTCTTGCTTTTGGTGCTTATTATTATGGGTGCGATGGTGTGGGTTGGTTACACGGTTTATGCTATCAATCACAACAAGGGCGAGAAATATAAGAAGAATGTGCTTTCACAGCAAAGGTATGACAGCCTTGAGATCCCTTATAGGCGTGGTGATATCATTGATAGGAACGGAACCTATCTCGCTACCAGCAGAAAGGTTTACAATGTGGTTCTTGAGCCAAAGCATATCTGTGCTGACGAAGAGGCCAAGGAGACTACTGTAAATGCACTTATCACTTATTTCAAGATCACCAAGGAAGAGGTGGATAAGGCACTCAATGATACCAATTCTCTTTATAAGGTTATATTGAAGAAACAACCCTACGAGGATGTTCAGGCGTTCCAGGAATACCAGAATACTCAAGCTGGAAAAAAGGTAAGAGGTGTATGGTTTGAGGAGGAATATCAAAGATATTATCCCTTAGGCAATCTTGCCTGTCATGTGCTTGGTTTTACCGCGGCAGGAAATGTAGGTCAGGGTGGCGTTGAAGGCGAATACAATTCCATGCTAAACGGTGTCAACGGAAGAAGATACGGTTACTTAAACAGTGATATGTCTATGGAGACGACCACTATCGAACCGATAAATGGAAACAACATAGTTACAACTATTGATTCGAATATTCAAAATATCATTCAGAATAAGATCAATGATTTCATGACTGAAACCGGTGCGAAGAATGTATCTGTTATCGCTATGAAACCTGCCAATGCAGAGATACTCGCACTTTACAATTCCAATTCTTATGACCCCAACAAGCCTTATGATCTTGAGGCCTTGAAGTATCAGTTCGAGGGTACCGATGAGGAGAGAATGGCCGAGATAGAGGCTCAGGATGATGATGCCAGACTTGAATCGCTCAATAAGCTTTGGAGAAATTATGTTATAAACGATACCTTTGAGCCGGGTTCAACCTTCAAGACATTTACCGTTGCAGCGGCTCTTGAAGAGAATGTATTGAAGGGTGATGAGACCTTCCTTTGCGATGGTGGTGAGCAGGTAGCAAACTACTATATCCACTGTCACAACCACAAGGGACATGGTACTGTAACTATTGCCGGAGCTATGGCAAAATCTTGTAATGATGCTCTGATGCAGATAGGTAAAAAGCTTGGTAGAGAGACATTTTCCCAGTATCAGACAGTATTCGGCTTTGGACTTAAGACCAATGTGGATCTTCCCGGAGAGGCATATACAAAGAATCTTGTGTATGATTCTGAGACATTGAACGAGGTAGAGCTTGCCTGCTGTTCTTTCGGACAGGGACTTAATGTTTCTATGATCCAGCTTGCCACAGCATTCTGTTCGGTAGTCAACGGAGGAAATTATTATCAGCCTCACGTAGTAAAGCAGATCGTGGATGGCAACGGATCAGTAGTTAAGAATGTAGATGGCGTACTCCTTAGAAAGACTATATCTGAGGCTACTTCAGAGAAGCTTAAGGACTTCCTGTTCGATGTTGTGGAGATCGGTACAGCTGCTACCAGAGGCCATATTGACGGCTATAGGATAGGTGGTAAGACCGGTACTGCCGAGAAGCTTCCCCGTGGTAACGGAAAATACATTTTGTCTTTTATCTGTGCGGTTCCCATAGAGGCGCCTGAGCTTGTGCTTTATGTGACTGTTGACGAGCCTAATATCGAGGATCCTTCGCACAGTGGTATAGCTACTGTATTGAGTAAGAACATCTTAGAGGAGCTTCTTCCTTATATGAATATCTTCCAGAGTAATCAGGGCACTGTTGATGCTGAAAATGCAGAGGAGCCCGAGGCTGTAACTCCTGTATTTGAGGGAGCAGCTCCTGAAGCTACCGGAGCAGGAACTGATGAAGGTGCACAGGGTGCGATAGGTGCTGACAATGACACCGAGGAAGAAACCACGGAAGAGACTGAAACTGAGACAGAAGAGGAAACAGAGGCAGAGACGGAAGAAGACAACAGAGGAAATGATGATACGGAATAATTTTTGTTTAGCTCTTAATACTCACTAAACAGAATGATATTTTCAAGGAGTAGTAATTTATGGATTTTCATTTTTTAGCGCCACTTATGAATGCTTATGGTATTACGACACTTTTATGTGTGTTTGGAATACCGGCCTTAAGGAGACACAAGATTGGTCAGCACGAGCGAGGAGAGGGGCTTGAATCCCATCAGAAAAAAGAGGGAACGCCTACTATGGGTGGAATCTTCATTATTCTCGGGATTGCTGCTACTGTGATCGCCAATGCTAAAGAACATCCAAATATCCTGCCTGTGTTTTTGGTTACATTAGGCTTTGGAATTGTAGGCTTTATTGACGATTTTATCAAGGAAATGCTTCATAGATCTGAGGGCTTTAAGCCTTGGCAGAAAATGCTTGGACAGATCCTTGTTACACTAGCTTTTGCAATATATATTTACAACAAGGAAGGCGTCGGTACCAAGATGATAGTTCCTTTCACCGGAAATGAGATTGATGCCGGAATTCTATTCTTTCCCTTATTCTTCTTTGTTGTTTTGGGAACTGTAAACGGTGCTAACTTTACGGACGGTATAGACGGACTTCATTCAACGGTTACTCTTGTGATGGCTATTTACCTGTCGGTTGTATCCATTGTAAGAGGGGGAGATTTAGAATATCTTAGTTGTGCCGTGATAGGAGCGCTCTTATCATTCTTGTGTTTCAATTCCTATAAGGCTAGCGTATTCATGGGAGATACAGGATCTCTTGCTTTGGGAGGATTCGTGGTATCTGCGGCTTATATGATGAAGATGCCCCTCTTTGTTCCAATATTTGCCTTTGTATATCTGATGGAAGTACTTTCCGTGATCATTCAGGTTACATATTTCAAAAAGACTCACGGAAAGAGATTCTTTAGAATGGCCCCTATACATCATCATTTTGAAAAGGGCGGCTGGCATGAAACAAGAGTTGTAGCAGTCTTTTCTGTCCTCACAGTTTTGCTTTGTATCATCGCACTTTGGGGATTGGTATAGAATTGGAGGATATGTAAAATGGATTTGAAGGATAAGACAGTACTGGTAGCCGGTGCAGGAAAAAGCGGTGTGGATTCATCGAAACTTTTGCTTAGTCGTGGCGCAAGGGTAGTGCTGTTTGATGAAAAAACAAAGGAAACAGAAGATGAAGTGAAGGCTCGTGTTGCTAGTAAGGGCGAGCTTGATATATGGATCGGAGAGCTAAAAAAAGACAGGCTGTCTGAGATAGCATTTATGGTCATAAGTCCCGGAATAGCGGTTGACGCACCATTTACTGAGATCATAAGAGAAAAGAATATCCCTATCTGGAGTGAGATAGAGCTTGCATTTACTCTTTCTGAAAGCAGAGAGATAGCGGCTATAACGGGAACAAACGGAAAGACTACAACTACAACCCTGGTAGGCGAGATTATGAAGGAATACAATTCCTCTACCTTCGTGGTTGGAAATATCGGAACGCCCTATACAAGCGTGGCAAATGATATTAAAAAGGAAAGCGCTGTGGTTGCGGAGATCAGCAGCTTTCAGCTTGAGACGATAATCGATTTTAAACCGAGAGTATCTGCAATATTGAACCTTACTCCCGATCATTTGGACAGACATTATACATTTGAGAATTATGCAAATACAAAAAAGAAGATCACCATGAACCAGACATCATCTGAGGTATGTGTTCTGAATTATGATGATGAGCTTTGCAGGGAGTTTGCGGACAGCATTCCGGCAAGACCGCTTTTCTTCTCAAGGACACATGATCTTGAAGAGGGTGTGTACACAAGTGACGGATATATCGTCATAAGAGAAAATGGTAAAAAGCTCCCGGTGATTAAGCTTTCTGATATAAAGCTTTTGGGAACTCATAATATTGAAAATTATATGGCAGCGATCGCTATCGCATATTCTATGGATGTGCCCATAGCAACTATTGAAAAGGTCTGCAAGGCATTTATGGGAGTAGAGCACAGAATAGAATATGTTCGCACTGTAAATGGAGTGGATTATTACAACGATTCCAAGGGAACCAATCCTGATGCAGCTATCAAGGCTGTTGAAGCTATGGTTAAGCCTGCTATACTGATAGGTGGTGGCTATGATAAGGGTTCTTCCTATGACGAATGGGTAGAAAGCTTTGGCAAGAAGGTGAAGAAGCTTGTGCTCATAGGAAAGACTGCAGAAAAGATCGCGAAGTGCTGTGATGAGCATGATTTTAAGGATTATGTTATGGCAGAAGATTTTGAAAGTGCGGTTAAGCTTTGTGCGGAGAGTGCAGAGGAAGGAGATTGTGTATTGCTTTCTCCTGCTTGTGCAAGCTGGGATATGTTTAAGAGCTATGAGGAAAGAGGTAGGATCTTTAAGGATCTGGTAAATAAGCTGTAGAAAAAAGGTGACGAAACAGTGGCGACCCGAAGAAGACGGAGAGTAAAAAAGGATAAGGAGCATATAGGATTATTATATGTGGGAGATGGTTTTGATTATGTCCTTTTGTTTTTGGTACTCTTTTTGATCTGTTTCGGACTTGTGATGGTTTACAGCTCAAGCTCCTATAAGGGGTATGTGGAATATAAGAATGCCGCGTATTTCTTCAATAAGCAATGGAAATTTGCTTTGGTAGGGCTTTTTATGATGATAGGTGTTTCGTTTATTGATTATAGAAACTATAGAAAGATCGCCAATCTTATTTATATAGGTATCGTAGGTGCGACCCTTGCTGTGCTTGTCATCGGAAGAGCCTCTCACGGAGCTACAAGATGGATTCAGATCGGGTCAATACAGTTCCAGCCCTCAGAGGTTGCAAAGCTTGGACTTTGTATATATGTGGCGGCTTATAGTGTGAACTTCAACAGGATACTTAAAAGAAAGGGCGCAAAAAATATTATTGTATCGCATTTTATGTTCGTTCTGCCTACGCTTTTGCCTATAGGTCTGATCGCAACAGAGAACCTTTCTACGGCTATTATCTGTATGGCCATAGTTATGGGAATATTGATAGTGCTTTCTCCTAAGTGGGTCATATTCGGCGTGCTTGCTGTGGTGGCTGCTGCAGGACTGTGGGCCTTCCTTGAGTTCTCAAAGAGCTACAGAATGGAGAGAATAGAGGTCTGGAAGAATATCGAGACTCACGAAAAAGGATATCAGACCAGACAGGCGATGTACGCCATCGGTTCCGGCGGTCTCATGGGAAAGGGACTTGGCAGCAGTATTCAGAAAATGGGCTTCGTTCCGGAGGCTCACAATGATATGATCTTTTCAATCATTGTCGAGGAGCTTGGGATGTTCGGTGCAGTTTGCTTGATACTATTATTTGTTTTGATGATATGGAGATTTATGCTCATTTGCACAAAGAGCGAGGATCTTTTTGGAGCTTTGATAGTTGTGGGGGTTCTTACCCATATAGCTGCACAGGTTTGGATCAATATTGCCGTTGTGACCAATCTGATCCCTCCTACAGGTGTTACCCTGCCATTTATCAGTTACGGAGGTACATCCCTGATCATGTTGATGATCGAGATGGGAGTGGTGCTTTCCGTATCGAGACATACTGTTGAGGTAGGTGAGGCTTAATGAAAAAGATCCTGATCAGGATATTGATAATTCTTGCTGTTTTGGCGGCTATTCTTTGCGGTGTTGCTTATTATATTCTGACTGAGTTTAAGATCGAGGATATTGAGGTAGCGGGAAGTATTCATTATACTGATGACGAGATAAAACAATTTGTACTGAATGATGAGTATTTTATAGACAATACACTGCTTTTAAATATAAAAAATAAATTTAAGCCTATGGAGGATATCCCTTTTATAGAAAAGATGGATATCGACTACCTTACCAAGAATTCAATGAGGATCACGGTGTATGAGAAGGCTATAGCCGGAAGCTTAAACTATATGAACCGGTATATTTATTTTGACAAGGATGGTATTGTGCTTGATACCTCGGCGACGAAGCTTGATGATATTCCCTGTATCTCAGGTATGTCATTTGACAGTGTGGTGCTTTACGAAAAGCTTCCTATCGATGACGAAGATAGATTTATGCTTATATTGAAGCTTACACAGCTTATCACAAAATATAAGCTAAGAGTTGATGATATAAGATTTACAAGTAATGATGAGATCATCATTTATGAAGGTGATATAAAGATATTACTTGGAAAGGGGGAGGATATTGAGGAGAAAATGGTTGATCTTGGAAGTATCTTAACAGAACTTAAGGACAAGAAGGGAACATTGGATCTTCGTGAGTTTACACGTGAAAAGGGGAGTGCAAGCTTTAAAAAGGAATGAATATAAGTGTTTTATAAAAAAACATCAAATTTTTGTTGAAATTTATGTAGTTTCAGTATATGATATAAGGGTTAAAGTGTAATAATAGGTAAATTATGAATGTTAAAGTATAAAGGAGGAAGTAACCGTGTTTGAATTAAGACCAGAAGAAGACAAGACCCCTGCTAAGATATTAGTCATCGGCGTAGGTGGAGCAGGTAACAATGCGGTCAACCGAATGGTTGATGAGAATGTTGAGGGGGTAGAGCTTGTTGCAGTCAACACTGATAAGCAGGCCTTGTCCTTAAGTAAAGCCAACACGAAGATCCAGATCGGTGAGAAACTCACCAAGGGTCTCGGCGCAGGCGCAAAGCCTGAGGTTGGTGCTCAAGCGGTTGAAGAAAATAGAGAGGAAATAGTAGACCTTGTAAAGGATGCTGATATGGTATTCGTTACTTGTGGTATGGGTGGTGGAACCGGTACAGGTGCTGCTCCTGTTGTTGCTGAGATAGCAAGAAGCCAGGGCATACTCGTTGTCGGTGTTGTTACAAAGCCTTTCCGTTTTGAAGGAAAGCCCCGTATGAACAATGCGATATCAGGTATCGAGAAGTTGAAGGAAAATGTTGATACACTTATCGTTATCCCCAATGACAAGCTCCTTCAGATTTGCGACAAGAGAACATCAATCCCCGATGCTTTGAAGAAGGCTGACGAGGTTCTTCAGCAGGGTGTACAGGGCGTGACAGATCTTATCAGCAAGCCCGGTCTTATCAACCTTGACTTTGCTGATATCAATACAGTAATGCGCAACAAAGGTATCGCACATATCGGTATCGGACGCGCTTCAGGAGAGAATCAGGCACTTGAGGCTATCAAGGAGGCTATGGAGAGTCCCCTTCTTGAGACAACGGTTTCCGGTGCTACAGATATCATTGTTAACTTCTCAGGTAATGTTGGTATTCAGGATACAGACGAGTCTATCGGATACCTTCAGGAGGTCGCAGGTCCCGATGTCAATATCATCTTCGGTACCGTTGACAATGACGCTATCGGTGATGAGATCAGTATCACCATTATCGCAACAGGTATTGAGTCCAATGAGAAAAAGCTTCAGAGACCTACAGGAAGTATGCTCTTCAATACATCACAGAGCGTTAAGCCTTCTACAGCAGGCGGCGTAGCACCTGCAGCTACACCTGCAGCGGCAACACAGACTGCACCCGCAGCAAGCTTTGGGCATCCTCAGCCTCAGGTACAGCCTCAGGCAGCAGCAACACCTCAGTTTGCAGCACAGCCTCAGCCTGCCCCTGCACCTGCACCCGCACCTCAGCCTTCGGGCATGTCAGTGCCTTCATTCTTAGGCGGTGGCTCTAAGCATCAGGCAACACCTGCAGCAACAGCTACTACACCTGCACCTGCAGCAAGACCTGCATCAAAGCCTGTCAATGAGAGTGCAATAAAGATACCTGAGTTTCTTAGAAGAAAGTAATGTAACTGGAAGCAGCGAAGGTGCTGAACAGTTACAAAGTAATGTAAGGAGTACACGATAAAGATGGACGAGTTATTAGAGATTTTGGAGGAGCTTCACTCAGATATAGATTTTGAGGTGGAGGACAGATTGGTTGATGACAAGATTCTTGATTCATTCGACCTTGTAACACTTGTTACCGAGCTTGGAGATCAGTTCGATATCGAGATCACTGCAAAGGATTTCATTCCTGAGAACTTCAATTCCGCAGCTGCTATGTGGGCTATGATCCAGAGATTGATGGAAGAGTAATATCGGTATTTTACGAGAAATTATATACCCCTTGAAGTGTATTTAAAAAAATACATTTCCGGGGGTATTTTTATATTTACAAATTCCGAAGTCGTATGCTATATTCTATTCGAGCGATATCCGTAGGTACGGAATGGCATCAGTTGAAAATGCGCTGTTACTCACTTTTAAAGGGGGTGATGGCATGAGGTTGGGCATAATAGGAGCCGGTAAAGCAGGCGTTTCGCTTGGCAGGTATCTACCGAGAGCATCGGAGATAACCTTAACCGGATTTTTGAGCAGAACCGAAAAAAGCGCTGTGGAAGGCGCTGACTTTACGAACAGTAGGGTCTATACTTCCATCAATGAAATGGTTTCTGATAATGATATCATACTTATTGCAACACCCGACGGCGAGATAGCCGGTGTATGGGAGAGGATAAGAGGATGTCTTGACGGAACAAAGGAAATGATCATAGGTCACTTAAGTGGCGCACTTTCATCTGAGCTATTTTCTGATAAAGACTATCCGTATATTCACGGAATATCTATTCATCCTGTTTACGCATTTAGCGACAGATTTTCAAGCTATGAAAAACTAAATACAGCATTTTTTACTCTTGAGGGCGATCCTTATGCCGTGACATTTTGGAAAAAGACTTTAACTGAGCTAGGCAACAAGACTGCTACAGTTGAGGCATCAAAAAAGGTTAAATATCATGCCGCCTGCTCTATGGCGAGCAATCATTTGTTGGGACTGATATCAAAGTGTGTCGGACTTCTTTGTGATTGTGGCTTTGATGAAACTTCCGCATATACGATGCTTGAACCTTTGGTAAAAAACAATGTGAATGGAGCGTTTTTAACCGGGGTCACAAACGCATTAACAGGCCCTATCGAGAGAAATGATCTGGATACGGTTAAAAAGCATCTTCAGGTTTTAGGAGATGACGAGACCTTATATAAGGAGCTTGGCAAGGCTGTTTTAAGTATTGCCGAAACAAAGCATGAGGATATTGATTATCAGAAAGTGAGGAATCTACTATGGCAGTGACAGTTACTACATTCAAGAAGGCAAAGGAAGAGGGAAGAAAGCTTACCATGCTTACCGCCTATGACTATTCTACGGCAAAGCTTATAGACGGTGCAGGTATCGATTCCATATTGGTAGGAGATTCCCTTGGCAACGTAATGCTTGGTTATGAAAACACGGTTCCTGTGACTATGGAGGATATGATACATCATGGAGCGGCGGTAAGTCGTGGTGCGAAGAATGCACTTGTTGTTATCGATATGCCTTTTATGTCATATCAGACCGGAAAGTATGATGCATTGGTAAATGCGGGACGCCTGATGAAGGAAGGCGGAGCCAATGCGGTAAAGCTTGAGGGCGGCGTGGAGATAAAGGATACGATCAAAGCGATAGTTGACGCAGGTATTCCTGTATGCGCCCATATTGGCCTTACGCCTCAGAGCATCAATGCCTTTGGCGGATTCAAGGTTCAGGGTAAGACTGAGGCGGCAGCGAAGAAGCTTTTAGAGGATGCTTATGCTGTTCAAGAGGCCGGTGCATTTGCAGTTGTGCTTGAGGCTGTTCCCGCAAAGCTTGCGACACTGGTTACAAAGAAGCTTGACATTCCTACCATAGGAATCGGAGCAGGCAATGAGACTGATGGACAGGTGCTTGTTTATGCGGATATGCTTGGCATGTTCTCGGATTTTGTTCCAAAGTTTGTAAAGCGTTTTGCAAATGTTGGAGATGTAATGACAGAAGCATTCAAGGCATATAAGGATGAGGTGGAAAGCGGAGCTTTTCCTGCTGAGAAGAATACCTATGCTATTGAAGATGATGTGATAGAGAAATTATATTAAGAAAAGGAGATAAGAAAATGCAGGTAGTACACACAATAAAAGAGGTAAGAGAGACTGTTAAGGAGTGGAGAAAGGAAGGACTTTCAGTAGCGCTTGTTCCCACTATGGGATATCTTCATGAGGGACATTTGAGTCTTATGAAGGCTGCAAAGGCTGGAAATGATAAGGTGGTAGTCAGTGTATTTGTAAATCCCACTCAGTTCGGACCTAATGAGGATTTTGAAAGTTATCCCAGAGACCTTGACAGAGACGCTTCTCTTTGTGAAAATGTAGGAGTGGATCTGGTATTCAACCCCGAACCCTCTGAAATGTATCATGATGATTTCTCAAGCTTTGTGGATATGAATACCCTGACAGGCAATCTTTGCGGAAAGACAAGACCTATACATTTTAGAGGTGTCTGCACGGTTGTATCAAAGCTTTTTCATATCGTAAAGCCTGATAGAGCATACTTTGGACAGAAGGATGCGCAGCAGCTTCTTGTTATCAAGCATATGGTAGAGGATCTCAATGAGGACATAGAGATCGTGGGCTGCCCCATCGTGAGAGAAGAGGATGGACTTGCAAAGAGCTCAAGAAATACCTATCTTTCACCTGAGGAAAGACAGGCAGCTCTTGTTCTTTCAAAGGCAGTATTTGCAGGCGAGAAGCTTGTAAAGGAAGGCGAGAAGGATGCAAACAAGGTCCTTTCAGAGATGAGAGCCATCATCGAGTCAGAACCCCTGGCAAAGATCGATTACGTACAGATGGTATCACAGAAGAATATCGAGGATGTAGAAGTCATCGATGGACCTGTACTCTGCGCAATGGCGGTATATATTGGAAAGACACGACTTATTGACAACTTTATGATATAAGGAGATCAAGGTATATCAGTCTTTGTGCTTGCACAAAAGACTGATATACTTTGAGATCCGCAACAAAATGAGGATGGAGCGCTTTATGAAGTAAAGCGCGGGAATCCGAATTTTGTAGGATTGCGAGAGCACGAAGTGCGAAGCAATCCGTATATCATAAAGAATGGAAGGTATAAGAAAATGAGGATGGAGCGCTTTATGAAGTAAAGCGCGGGAATCCGAATTTTGTAGGATTGCGAGAGCACGAAGTGCGAAGCAATCCGTATATCATAAAGAAAACGGAGGAGAAAACATGCTAAAAGGAAAAACCATTGTACTTGGCGTCACCGGCTCGATCGCAGCATACAAGATCGCGGATCTTGCAAGCGCGCTTATAAAGCTACATGCAGATGTTCAGGTGATCATGACAGCCAATGCCACCAATTTCATAAATCCCATCACATTTGAAACTCTGACAGGCAATAAATGCCTTGTAGATACATTTGACAGGAATTTTAATTACAGTGTTGAGCATGTTGCTCTCGCTAAAAGAGCTGATGTATTCATGATAGCTCCCGCCACAGCCAATGTGATCGGAAAGCTTGCTCACGGTATAGCTGATGATATGCTTACTACAACAGCTCTTGCCTGTGGTGGTCGCGGCAATAATACTGGGGATTTCTGTAGCATGATAGTCGCTCCTGCCATGAATACCAATATGTATTGCAACACTGTAGTAAGGAATAATCTGGCAATGCTAAAAGAGCTTGGTTATGAGATTTGTGAGCCTGATACAGGAAGACTTGCCTGTGGTGATACAGGAAAAGGAAAGCTTCCCCCTGTTGATGAGCTTTTGGCATATATCCTTAAGGCGTGCTCGCATAAGAAGGATCTTGAAGGAAAGAAGGTTCTTATCACTGCGGGAGCAACTATGGAGGCCATAGATCCTGTGAGATTCATCACCAATCATTCCACCGGAAGGATGGGTGTAGCTCTTTCAGAGGCAGCCATAAGAAGAGGAGCAAAGGTTACCCTTGTAGCGGGACATATGGAGGTATTACCTCCTTACTTTGTTGATGTGGTAAAAGTAGCATCCGCAGAAGAAATGTATGAGGAAGTGACAAAAAGGCAGGCTGAAACGGATATCATCATCAAGGCTGCGGCGGTAGCTGATTATACTCCCATAGAAGTAGCTTCCGAAAAGGTCAAGAAGTCAGATGGTGACATGAGTATTGCATTAAAGCGCACCAAGGATATTTTGGGATACCTCGGAGAACACAAAAAAGACGGTCAGGTGATTGTGGGCTTCTCTATGGAGACCGAGAATATGCTTGAGAACTCGAAGAAAAAGCTTGCAAAAAAGAATGCGGATATGATCGTTGCCAACAACCTGAAAACTGAAGGTGCAGGTTTCGGAGTTGATACCAATGTTGTCACTATCATCACGCAGGATGATGTCAAAGAGCTTCCTAAGATGAGCAAGGCAGAGGTGGCTGATGCGATTTTTGATGCTTTGATTGAATTCTAAGATCAGAGGTGCGACATGGATGTGGAAAGTATCAGTAAAAGATATTTAGAGATCGTAAATAAGCTTATAGAAAAAAAGCTGACCGTAAGTCTGATGGAAAGCTGCACCGGTGGACTTATCGCTTCTTTTATCACAGATAACGAAGGCTCTTCATCAATTTTCAAGGGAAGCTTCGTAACCTATTCAAATGAGGCAAAGATAAAACAGGGTGTACCCTCTGACGTGATTGAAACATATTCTGTCTATTCAAAGGAGACCGCGAAGGCTATGGCCGGTGCCTGTAAAAGTACATATAGTTCTGATATCGGCATAGGTGTCACCGGTACCTTCGGTAATACGGATCCGGCAAACCCTGATGCATCGGTTCCCGGACAGGTGTATTATGCAATAGACTATGAGGGTCAGTGTCAAGCATTTCTTGCAGAACTACCGATAAACAGAACAAGGAAGGATCATAAGCTTTTGATAGCTGATATGATCGCTCAAAAGCTAAAAGGCCTTATTTACTAATAGGGCCTTTTTGTGTTACAATGCTTTGTGGCTGTGCGGTTTTAATTACAGCCTGTATTTATGATTTTGCTTCACAAACCGGAGTACGGATAAGCATGAATAAGGAGACATGATATGGCTGTATTATCAGAGCTTGAACCAAAGAATGTATTCGCATTTTTTGAGGAAATATGCGGTATTCCGCATGGATCGGGGGATACTAAAAGGATAAGCGATCATCTGGTTGCTTTTGCAAAGGAAAGAGGGCTTTCGTATATTCAGGATGAGATGAACAATGTGATCATAGAAAAGCCCGGAGTTAATGCCTCGGAAGATGCTGAGCCTGTGATCCTTCAAGGGCACATTGATATGGTGTGCGAGAAGGAGAGTGGATATGATATTGACTTTTCTTCGGAGGGACTTAAGCTTAAGCTTGAGGATGGTATCATTTCTGCGGAAGGTACTACCTTAGGCGGTGATGACGGAATTGCGGTGGCTTATATGCTGGCACTTCTCGATAGTAAGGATATCACTCATCCTCCACTTTACTGTGTGTTTACGGTAGATGAGGAGATAGGTATGCTTGGTGCTGCGGCCCTTGATCTGTCATCGGTTAAGTCTAAGCTTTTGATCAATATCGATTCCGAGGATGAAGGGGTGATCATGGTGAGCTGTGCCGGTGGCGCAACTGCTACATGTTCCCTTCCGATAGATAGGAAAAATGATAGTGAAGGTATTTGCTGCAGGCTTATGGTGAAAGGGCTTACAGGCGGTCATTCGGGTGTGGAGATACACAAGCAGAGAGCTAATTCAAACCAGGTTCTCGGAAGGATACTTTATCGCATTTCAAGGGAGGCATCCCTCGATCTCATATCGGTTGAGGGCGGTTTAAAGGACAACGCTATTCCCAGAGAGTCGGTTTCTTTCTTAAGTGTTAAGGACAAGAAAAGCTTTGATCAGATATCTGTTGATATCGAGGAAATGAAGCTTATATTAAAGCATGAATATCATAAAACCGATCCCGGTTTGGAGCTGGTTTTTGAAAAGGTAGATGATCCTTCATCGCCTAATCCTATGGATAAGGCTTCGGAAGATAGGGTGATAGCACTTCTTCGAGGACTTCCAAACGGAATATACAGGATGAGCGAGGAGATAGAGGGGCTTGTTCAGACCTCTCTTAATATGGGTATTTTAAAGACAGATGAGAAAGCTGTTAATGCTTCATTTTCCGTAAGAAGCAGTGTCGGAAGTGAAAAGGATGAACTCATAGAAAGACTTGAGGCTGTCACTGAAGCACTTGGTGGCTCAGTCAGTGTTGCCGGCGATTATCCGGCTTGGGAATACAAGAAGGATTCAAGGCTTCGAGAGCTGATGGTTGATACATATAAAGAGCTTTACAAGGAGAGTCCTGTGATAGAAGCTGTTCATGCCGGTGTCGAGTGCGGACTGTTCGCAGGACAGATAGAGGGACTTGATGCAGTGAGCATCGGACCTGAGATGAAGGATATCCATACTCCTGCTGAATCAATGGATGCAGAGAGTGTAAAAAGGACATGGGAGTATATACTTAAGTGCCTTGAAAAACTTGCGAAATAAAATAGAAAATGGAGAAGAGATATGAGCTTAGCAGATAAATTATTTATAGATATGTGTACGGACATTATTGAAAATGGATATAGCACTGAGGGTGAGAAGGTTCGCCCTAAGTGGCCTGATGGTGAATATGCTTATACCATTAAGCGTTTTGGTGTGGTGAATCGATATGATCTTTCAAAAGAGTTTCCTGCTATCACCCTCAGAAAAACCTATATCAAGTCAGCTGTAGATGAACTCCTTTGGATATGGCAGAAGAAGTCCAATAATGTGCATGATCTTAAAAGTCACATTTGGGATGAATGGGCTGATGAGGACGGTTCTATCGGAAAGGCCTATGGTTATCAGATGGGTGTAAAGCATCAGTATAAGGAGGGTATGATGGATCAGGTGGACAGAGTTATATTTGATCTTAAAAACAATCCCTACAGCAGACGTATCATGACTAATATCTATGTTCATCAGGATCTTTCGGAGATGAATCTATATCCTTGTGCCTACAGTATGACCTTCAATGTAACTGGGAATAAGCTGAATGCGATACTTAATCAGAGGTCTCAGGATGTGCTTGCGGCCAACAACTGGAATGTCTGTCAATACGCCGTTCTTGTGATGATGCTTGCACAGGTTACAGGCTTTGAGCCCGGTGAGCTTGTTCATGTGATCGCAGATGCACACATTTACGACAGGCATATAGATATTGTGAAGGAGCTTATAAGTCGTCCCACTTATCCTGCCCCTAAGGTGACATTGAATCCGGATATAAAGGATTTTTATGATTTTACAACCGATGATATCACTGTTGAAGATTATCAGACCGGACCACAGATCAAGGATATACCTATAGCGGTTTGATTTCTGTGAAACATATGTAGAGTATGTAGAAATTTTCATTAATATTTGGATATTTTGCACATAAAACACTTTAATCTTCCTCCGAATTGTGATATACTATTTCCGTTGTGTAGGTTAAGCAGTTCATTTTGCTCATTTGTTTTTGAACCTGCCTTGCCACGCAAATTATAATTATTGGAGGATCACATACATGAAAAAAGAATCTCTTGATATCAAGATGACCGCCGGAGGTAGCTTTGAAGGCTATGAGATTACGGAATATCTTGATTTTGTAAGCGGACAGATTGCTTTGGCATCAGGCTTTTTGGCGAATATCGCCGAGATGACCACACAGGAGAGCAACACATTTACCAGCAAGCTTCAGTCAGCAAGTGATACAGCACTTGAGATACTTATGAAGAATGCTTTAGCTCTTAAGGCAGATGGTATTATAGGTGTGGCGCTCACTTATTCGGATTTTTCGGGAAGCTCAATTGGTGCGGTTGCATCCGGTACAGCTGTAAAGCTTAAGAAGATACAAAAGAAGGAAGCTATAACTAACGAGCTTTTCGTAAGTAATTATTATACCAGACTACTTCCGCGTCCTGTTCGTATCAGACTTTTGGCAATAGATGGCAAGGTGAAGATAGCAGGGGATTTTTACAATTACAATCTTGAAGAGATAAAGGCTATCAGAGCTGATGTTGAGCTTGAGAATTTTTACGGAGAGAAAATGTTGCTTTCCGGTATAGATTTTACATTTGAGAAGAACAATATTTCAATGCTTGAGTCCTTCTATGTTGAATGTGATCTCGACGAAAAATATGTTGGAATGACCTGTGATGCAAAGGTATATCTTCAGAAGTATGTGACCTCGAAGGATGTATTTGCTTGTACAGACAATCCTATCAATGTTTCTATGTCACTTCAGTCTTTGAAGGCACTTAAGAAGAACAGAGGTATAGATGCATTTGAGAGATATCATTCAGATGGATCTACATGGACCTGTAACTGTGGTCACATCAACGGTGCGGGAGCAGAGGAATGTGCTATCTGTCAGAGAAAGGAAAGCGACCTTGCTTCAAACAGGAGCTTCAACTATGACGAGATGCTTGAGAAGATGAAGACTATGATCAATGTAACCGGTATGAAGGATGTGCTGATGCAATATATCAAGCAGATCGATCCGGGAATCAGAATGGAGCTTCTTGAGATCATGGAGTCAGGACTTCAGTACGAGAGAACCAGAGGAGATATGACAAGCTCTGTTTATGATAAGGTTTTACGAGTATTCGAGACAAACTAGTGCCTCGATTCTTAAATAACTGGACCGAATGCTTGCCTGCTTATCCCGATAGCACACACCTAAAAGCCTCAGCGTAGCCCGCTACGCCTACGTTTTTAGGTATGCACTCTCGGGCAAGCATTCTGCGCATTAGTCC
>JAFYAS010000041.1 GCA_017540605.1 Lachnospiraceae bacterium
AAACATGAGCAAGTAGCAATTTCCTGCAAACGCAGGAAATTAGCGGATCGCGAATGTTTGCAGGATTGCGGGAGCTGCAAAGCAGCGGAGCAATCCGTGGTATCAGTTGGGGGCAAAATACCTTTTGACCCCAACATCATTATGATGTAACCATAAAAGATTTTTGAACAATTATGTTATGTCCAATACAAGAAGGTAGGTAGAGAAAATGAAAGAAATAGACAATGTATCGGAACTTGTTGAGGAAGAAATTAAACCGGAAGACAACAAATCTAGTGTTGGGTCACTTTATGACTATGAGAAAGAAGAATTCATAAAGAAGATGGACAAGTTAGGTGATCGTCTGACTAAGCTGTTTTTAAAGAAATTCAAAGACGAGGAAAAAGGCTTGTTAAGCAACAAAGAGCTGTCTAAGATAGCAGAATATGTTGCCATGTCGGAAAAAGCCAAGTCTATAGTACCGTTACCTGACAAAGATACTCTACAGAAGGATATTAATAAAAGAAAAAAAGAACTTCTTAAAGATCCATTCTTTCTTACCTATTGCAATGTAGACCTTACGCCGAAGTCAGTCAAGAATCTTATTGATCATACGATCAGAATATATGACAAAAAATATGACAAGCTTCTTTTCGATGATGAGGTAAATGTTTTTCATATCTCCATAGAAAGATATCAGGAAGCCAATAAATGTTATATTGAGGAAGATATTGACAAGCGACTTCCCTTCATAGTGGATCGAAGAGATGAGGGTTCGATGGATTATGATACCTTGACCAAACGCTTTAACCAGAGAACCAATATCGTAAAGGATAAGATAAACAGGGATCAGCCTTATACTGCAGTTAACATATTGGAGGCCGCAGATTATGTCATTGCTTGTACTTTAAAGACCAAAGCTGCAAAGAATTCATTATTTGAGAGTATCAAGATCGAAAAGGACGGCAAGACCGAGTATGATATCGCTAAATTAAATGAACATGCTGAACAAATGCGTGAGGATCTTTTAAAGGATCCTAAGTTCATGAATCTTCTTATGAACAAGACACCGAGAGGCAAGCTTTATGAGAAATACATCGAGTCAATAAAGAAAGATATCGATCATGATCTGGGAGAGCAGAATAAACTCAAAACCAAGCGTAAGACCGATGTAAAATTCAAGGACTTCGAGGAAGAATATCTGAATAAAACAACCTGCACTATAGGCGTTGAAGAATATGAGGCTATTGTTAAAGCTTATGACGAGCTGACAAAGATCAACAAGGGTAAGGACCCCAGTAAATATATGAAAGCACTAACAAGTTCCTGCCAGGATTTTCTTCAGGAATTTGATAATGGTGACGGCGTGGTGAGTGCTAAGACTCTTGATAAATTTAACAAGGCCGCTCTTAATTATTACAATGAGAGAAAAGGAACACTCTTTGGACCTTCCACCGGCAAGGGACAGGCAAGACTTAAGAATGTTGAAGGCATGATAAGGATTACCGGTGGCCTTATGAATCCCATCAACGATAAGATTCAGACTGAATATAATAAAGAGGTTAAAAAAGTTCAAGCTAAATCCCTTGGAATGTAATAACCTAAAGAAAAACAGCCACCGGGCAAACTCGGTGGCTGTTAACATATTCTATTTCATTTCTCCCATCACATAGTCAAGAACATAGTCCTCACCCTTAGTAAAGATCGCCTCGACAGCTTCCTTTGTCACAGGTATCCTCTCATCAAGTGATATGGTCTCTTTTCTGTCGGCACGGGTATCTATGATCACTTCTCTATTTGCATCCAGGTTTGGAACTGCGGAAAAACTAAGAGATCCTATACTTAGAGATGCGCTTGATACCGCCTGACATGAGTTGTTGCTGGTAGTAAATCCAACAACCTTCACATTGGGATATTCCGACATCATATTTGTCATATCATCACCGGCGCTAACTGTCTCAGCATTTACAAGGAGGATGATATTTCCGTCATGGAATAGATCCTCACCGGTATAGCTAAAGGGCTGATCTATAGTGTACTTTCCATCCGCTTCGCGATCAAAGCAGGCGGTCTTTTCATTTATCTTTGCCGAATAGCAATAGGTATGTTCACCAAGAGGTGCAAAAAGCTTTGTAACACCGGTCACCATGAAGGGGCTTCCGCCGCTGTTTCTTCTGAGATCGAAAATGATATTCTTAACACCTTTGTCCTTGTAATCAAGAAGCTTCTTTCTAATCTCTTCTGTCATCTCGGTATAGTCTGTTCCGTCATAACTCTCAAGGTCATAGGCCATAGATGAGAGTCTTAAAAGCACAGTCTGATCATCGATCTCCTTCCAGTCAAGATTCGAGATATTGACGCCTTCATCTATTTTTTCTATGGTATTAAAAAGTCTTCCCGCATAGGCACCGAGCCTCGGTGCAGTGACCGTTTTCTCTTCACTGTTTTCATCTAAAAATGTGATCTCTATACTGTCCGCATTTATTCCTGCTGCATATACCGGAAGGAAGAATTCCTCATTTTCCTTCACGGGAAATTCCTGACAAAAGCATGGTATATCAGCATAAAGAGCTTCTATGCTCTGACCGTTAACAGCTTTGATGACAGTTCCGTTCTTTATGCCGGCATTCTTTAAAGTAAGTCGTACATTTTTAGCATCATCTGCCATGTATTCTTCGCGAAGGTCAAACATCTTATCCTCTCCACTTATTGAGTAGCTGTTCTCATACCCCTCTACATTTATTGCTACATACTCTCCTGTTTCAAGCTTTATAAATGAGAGTCCGAAATCATTTCCGTAGGTTTCAAGGAGCGCTCTTTCAGTCCTCACGTCATCCCGCATTTGATAGCCCACATGACCATCATGAAACTCCCCGGTAAACTGCGCCCAAAGTTTGTAGTTCTCGGTGAAATCCTGAGTCTTGTCAACCTCCCTAAACTTAGGCATATACTTTTCATAAAGCGTATCCCAATCGATGCCCTTCTCTTCAGTAAGTACATAACGAGCCTTCATTTCTGTAAAACCCTTTTCGAAGTCTCCGGAGAAATCCTCCTTCGCATAGTCGGGATTGGTGCCTATATTTATCATGGTTCCAACAAACAAAAGGAAGGCGCACGATGCCAATATTCTCTTACTTTTTATATCTTCATAAAAAAGTGCAAAGCTAAGCAAAAGCACTGCTATATATGCTGTTATGAAAAATATCGAAAATTCGCAAAACGCTGTAAATGCAGCGATCACAAGAACGGGGGTGATATAGACAAGTCTCCATCTGCTATTGGGATAGGTCTTCTCTTTTTTTGCGATCACAAAGATCAAGACTGCAAGCATCGCTTCAAGTCCAAGCAGGTATTGCTCAATCATTTTATCTCCTCCCTTCTGTAAAATGCATATCCGATGATCAGGTAAATGGCTGCCACAAGAAGTGAAACAACTATTGTTCCGACTATCATTTTCCAATCTATCGCAGTGTCATAAGCATAATAATTGACGATTCCCTTAACCGGATCGAGATTGTAAGTCCTGATGGTCTCACAATCTCCGATGAGATTGAAATTGTAAAAGCTTGTTAAGAAGTTCTTGTTGTCAGAAACACTATCAGACAAGATTCCATGCATGATATCAAACACAAATCCCATAATGATCGGGAAGTACTGATTTCTCACCACAAACGAGAGCATGGTAAGAAATGCTGCAAGTCTCAAGAAAGGGAAGAAATAAAGCATATTTCTGATGATTGCATTTGATAAGCTGATGGCATCTCCCCAGGGGAAGATAAGCTTTCCGACGATAAGTGGCACGAATGACAGTATACCGCATCCAACACTTGTGGTAAGCACCGCCGAAATAGCTCTCGCAAAAAATGATTCAAATCTTGAATGTCCTATAAGGAGCTCGTAGTTTGCAGTCTGGTCAGAAAAGTCCTCTCCCACAAAGCATGAGACAAACAGTCCCATTATCATTATTGGGAAAATAAACGCCATAGAGTAGCTTCCCACTATAAACGAGCTTGCGGTACCGTCATCATTCATGATCTCCAGACATGAAACCAATGCCAATGCCAGAATGAAGAGTAAGAAAACCCGCATTATAAAACCTGATCTTCTCAGTTGATAAAATTGAGCTTTGATTATATTATTCATTGTCCTACTCCTTATCTCTCTTTGCAAATATCAGATATGCTCCCACAAGATAGACTATGATCATAATTACGGAGATGATCAGCGTTTTTGTGATCACATCACCCGGAACCTCTGTGACATATTTATTCACTACCTCACCGTCCACAACTATCTCTTTCATGTTCTCCAAAAGATAAAGCTTCATTGCGCTGCTGGCCCCGAAAAAGTTATCGATATTTATGTCCGTAAACTCGTCTATCATTGAAGTGAGCATGACGCTTCCATCAAGAAGAACATACCCAAGCGCCATGGCTTTTCCGGAACTGGAAAACAGGAATGACAGGAACAAGAACATGCATGATACCCTAATGGTTGGAACAATGGAGATAGCGATCCTAAGTAGTGCATCACTCATTTTCACCTCTTCTCCCCAACCGTTTATGAGACCGAAGAAGATATATGGAAACACGAATATTATTATAGTGATGATAGCTCCGTAGAATATCCCGGAAACTGCTCTTGCAGCAAAAATGCTGAACCTTGAGTGTCCCCTTAATATCTCATAATTGATGGTCTTGTCACCGCCATCACCCATGGCTGCCTTGCAGGTGAGTATCATGATGACAAAGGTATACAGGATGTAGTTTTCTCCCATCTTTGCTACGAAGATATAGCTTCCTGTTACATCGGAAAAATTCACATCTCCAAGTTGTATCGACAGAAGAAGGATCGTCATGGGAAGCATAATTGAGATGATGATTGTGACTACCATCAGAAGATCTCGCTTCGCTGTGTAGTTTATTGATTTAATGATGTTGTACATTTTTATTCCTCCAGGTTGATTATCAAGAATTCCAGACCGGCAAGCAGCAAACCCGTCCGACTCCGTCGTCCGGCCGGCTCTAAAAGCCTTCTGTTTGCTGCGTGTCGTGGGTAAACCCACGACACACGTCCGCTCTCTGCATCTATGTCGCGAATACAAGTATTCTCGCCATAGATACATAGACCGTCCTATTGCCGGTCTTGTACCATTCGCAAGTAATAATCTTCCAGACTTATCTCATTTCGTGAGAGGGTTACCGGTATCACACCGCCATCATAGAGGGCCTTGGAGATTTCCTTCATTTCATCGAGTTTGTCGTATATCCTGATACTACCGTCTTCCATTACCTCTACTCTTTCGATGCCGCAGGTATTTGTCAGTATCACGCTTGCCTTCTCGTTGTTGTCGGTATCGATATGATAGTATTCACTGCACTGCTCTTTAAGTTCATCTGCAGTGAACACACCCTTGATCTGTCCATGATTTATAAAAATGTAATCCGTACATAGAAGTGACAACTCACTTAGGATATGAGAGGAAATAATGAGAGTCACAGCCTCTTCCCTGTTGAAGGTTCTAAGCATTTCCCTGATCTCTACGATGCCCTCGGGATCGAGTCCGTTGATGGGCTCATCAAGCACCATGAGCTCCGGCTTTCCAAGGATAGCATTGGCAAGACCAAGGCGCTGTCTCATTCCCAGTGAGAAGTTTTTTACAACCTTCTTGCCGGTATCCGCAAGCTTTACAAATTCGAGGACCTCATCCACTCTGTTCTTGTCGGGAATACCTTTCTGGATCCTCTGCTTTTCGAGATTCTCTCTTGCCGTCATATTCCCCTTTTCATAAGGAGTCTCTATCATGAAGCTCATGCGGCTTCTGGCCTTATTTAGTCCCTTCTCATCCTTTGCGCCGAACATCTCTATACTTCCTGATGTGGGAAAGATCAGACCTCCCATGGCCTTCATAATGGTTGTCTTACCTGCACCGTTCGGACCGATCAGACCTACGATGCTTCCCTTCTTTATCTTGAAGGAAACATTGTCAAGAGCCAAGGTCTTTCCATATTGCTTTGTTAGATTTTCTACATTTACTAAAATGTCTGACATAGTTTTCTCTCCTTTTGTAAGGCATATATTTTTCAGCTTGGGTATATAGTAAAATCAAATATTAAAGAAATTCTTAAATGAATTTAAAAATGTTTAAAAAAACAACAACGAAAACATCTGACAGTTGCTATATTCCCATCGGAGTGATAAAATCACAATTAGTTGATAAATCATTTAGGAGAGCACAATGTTAACCATTATTTTCGGCGATTCAGACAATATTGAATATGGTCCATCTTGGTTCAAATACAACTACGATCCACTTTGGCTTAAGGATCCCTTTGTGCAAGAAATGATCTTAGGAGTTGATAAATCCAGATATATTGATGGTCTTGTTATTGATAGTCCGGTTCTTGGTCCAATTCCTCCGGAGCGTCTTTCAGGTGGGTTAAAAACTCTGATCATGATTTATGAAAAGCCTGAGCTTACATTTGATGCAACCAGCTGCGGTGAAAATTGCGCAGGATATCTATTGGAGATAGGAAAACAGAAAGATGTAAGAGTTAACCTCAATTATCTTATGACCTTTGAAAAATATTCTCCCTTTGAAGTGTTTATAGAAAATGAAAAACGGATCATATCCGATCCGGAGGATTATCTTATAACCGCAATGAAATATATTTAAAATTTTCAGAGGTATAAATATGAAAGGTAAACACCACGTAATTATCGAGACAAACCGGCTAAAGTACGAGTTTGATATAAAAAGAAATATTACCGTCATCCAAGGAGATAGCGCAACTGGTAAAACTACACTTGTCGATCTCCTTGAAGAATACTCTTCCAAAGGAAAAAACCGTGGCATAATTGTGGAGTCCGATGTTAACTGCGAAGTCTTTTCCGGACAGGAAGACAGATGGGAATACACCTTAGATGGCATCAAGGATTCTATCGTTATCATTGATGAGGATTATCATTTTGTATTTACAAAAGAATTTGCTGAATATCTGCAAGGTTCTTCCAACTACTATGTGATCATAACAAGAAAGCCTCTAAAGAATCTTCCGTACAGTGTAAATGAAATCTATGGCATACGGACTTCCGGTAAATATCATTTTCCCGAGCAGGTATACCATGAATTCTATCCACTTTATGATCAGGATACTTATTCAACACTTGACAGCAAGGTAATGTTTCTTATCGAAGACAAAGAAGCCGGTTATCAGTTCTTCTGTGATGTTGCCGGAAAAGATGCCTGTATTAGTGCTGAAGGAAATGCCAAAATCTATCAAAATATGATATCACTATCTGCCGAGAACAGTCTACTTGTGATTGCAGACGGAGCAGCATTTGGAGCATACATTAACAACATAGTAAAATACAGAGAATTGAAGAAACACATTGCATTATACTTTCCGGAATCATTTGAGTGGATGATACTAAAGTCAAATGTGCTTGATGATCATGAAATAAATGAGATTCTTAAACATCCTGAAAATTATATCGACAGCTCAGAATATATCAGCTGGGAAAGATTTTTCACATCCCTTTTGATAGACAAAACTCAAAATGATAAGATCAAAGGGTATTCAAAAACAAAACTAACTGAATTTTACACATCCGGTAAAAATGCAAGTGCTATTCTTAATGTGATGCCTGAATATATAAGAAGGTTGATCGATAAATGATCAAAAAAACCGCCAGATCAATTAATCTGGCATTTTTTTGTATTTCTTTCAGTTCAAATTATACCCTGTAGGGTATAAATATATTTAGGAAAACAAAAATATACCTTATCGGGTATAAACAGCTAACTTGAAATTGTAAATTCCAGTGAAATGGTAAATTCCACCGGTCTTTAAAATTTCAAGTTAGCAATAGCAATTTCTTAATTCTATCCTACGCCCTAATATCCTTCTTCATATATTTTACATAAGCCACTACGATACCGACCACCATAATGATCATTCCGCAGGCTAGATATTCCATATTCAGCGCATGGTCGTTGATGATATCTGAGGCTTCGGTATATCCGAAGGGGGTGATGTATTTAAGCACCTTTGCATCCGAAGAGATATTGGCCACAATATTTAAAAAGTACATGATAGCGGCAACTCCGATACCTATACCCATCCCGGATCTGCTGATAAATGCAGATGCTCCGAAGCAGATACCTGCTATTTCGAATTGCAGGAGCAGATAGGCAAGATGAAGAAGAAGTACATCGCTCCACTCGATCTCCGAACCTATGATAGCTACCGATACCCACGAGCATATCAATACGATAAGGTTTAATATAATGATCAGCGCGATGGTTCCAAGAAGCTTCTCCGTGATCACTTTAACTCTTGAGACCGGGTGAGTTAAGAGAAACTCTGCTGTCCTGTCTCTCTCTTCTTTCATAAGGGCCGCTATTCCCGTGATGGCCGCAAAAAATGCTCCGCCTATTCCAAGTATATTTCCACCCTCAACTCCGTAGAATCCGATTAAAGTTCCGAAGTTCAACTGATCCATTCCAAAGGCAGCCGTGAAATTTCCCATAGATGAAAACATCTCCGTCACGCCTTCCATTTCCGATTCCATATCGGGATACATGAGTACGCAGGCCGCAAGCAGGAGTCCGGTGGAAAGGCTCCAGATAAGCACTGCTGTCCTCTGTCTTTTTATTTCCTGTATAAATATTGGCATAGCTTTACACCTCGTAATAATTCATAAATATCTCTTCAAGAGAAGGCTCGGTTATATTGACATTATCTATATTGCTCTCCGATAAGCTTCTTAACAAAGGCTTTAAGTCTCCCTTGTATAGGAAGCTTGTGGTACCTTCTTCCGTCCTCAGATCACTGATACCAGAAAGAGTCTTAGCATCAAAGCTTCCGGAAATGACCACCTTCTTCGCTCCGGTTTCCTCAAGCTTTTCAACCTTGTCAGAAACTATGATCTTTCCGTCCCTGATAAATGCGGCAGTCTTACAGTGACTCTGAACCTCCGACAAAATGTGTGAAGAAAAGAATATGGTAGAGCCCTTTGCATTCTGTTCCTTCAGTATCTCAAAGAATTCTCTCTGCATCAGCGGATCAAGACCGCTGGTGGGCTCATCAAGTATCAAAAGCTCCGGCTCATGCATGACCGCACAGACGATGCCAACCTTCTTCCTATTACCAAGTGACAGATCATCAACCTTTTTTGATGTATCTATGGCAAGCCTCTCACAAAGACTCTTCGCATTTTCCTCGCAATTCTTCTTTCGCAAAGAAGCCGAAAATCTGATCACATCCTTGACCTTCATACCACTTGTAAAGTTGATCTCTGAGGGAAGATATCCCGTTTTTTCAAGTATCTTCTTATTGTCATTTACTATGTCAAGACCAAGGATCTTTGCCGAGCCCGATGTAGGACTGATAAGTCCTAAAAGAGTCCTGATGGTTGTAGATTTGCCCGCTCCGTTGGGCCCTATGAAGCCGAAGAAATCACCCTGATCCACATTTAACATAAGCTCGGTAATACCTCTGCTTGTTCCATATGCTTTTGTGAGCCTGTCTGTTTCTATTGCTTTCATGATCATTCTCCTTCCGAAAATGTCTAATCGCCATCATTTTAGCAACAAACATAAACGATTGCAAGAATCCAGTGAAAAGCGGCAATGCCATTTCTTATTTCCAAAAATCCAACTCGTCTTCCTTTATCCCAATGCTCTTTGCCTCAAACACCGGATCCTTGCCTTCCTTTTTTTGTTTCTCATAATCTCTCAGAGTTTCAATGGCTACCTTGCCGAGGATCATACAGGCGGGTAGATTGATGAGTGTCATACCGCCCATAGTAATATCCGCCATGGCCCAGGCTGCATTCATAGGTATGATAGCTCCGATAAATACTACCACAGCACACCCAAGATGAAATGCCTTCAAAAATCCTCCTGAGGGCATCTTTTTATGATTCAAAAATGCAAGGGCATTATCAACATAGTAAAGGTTTCCAAGCAAGGTTGTAAATGCGAAAAGTACCATTGCAACAGTGATGAACAAAGGTCCGATTGAACCAAAAACAGTTGATATGGCATTTTGTACATAAGGTGCGCCGGATACCGCCTCACTTCTTTCCACGCCACTGGATAGACACATTAAAGCGGTGGCAGTACAAAGAAGAAGTGTATCGATATATACCGAAAGCAGCTGCACAAGTCCCTGCTTTGCAGGGTGGGAAACCAAGGCAGACGCAGATGCATTTGGTGCGGAACCCACACCGGCTTCATTGGAATATAAGCCTCTTTTTATACCATAGATCATGCATGAGCCTGCAACTCCGCCAAATATAGCTTTAAAATCAAAAGCGTCCTTAAAGATCAGTGCAAACATCGAAGGAATATGCTTGATATTTACAAGGATCACGATAAGAGAGATCAGCACATAAGCAACTCCCATCACAGGAACTATAACACTTGTAAGCTTTACTATTCTCTTACCACCGCCAAGTAAGCAATAGCTGGTAAGGATAGCCAAAAGTCCTCCCACGATATAGGGAGTAACCTTCGGATCATAGAAGGAATAAGCCTCGAAGGTTGACTGAAGATTATAAGAGCATAAAAGATTGAAGCCCACTGCATAGGTCACTATCAGAAAAACACAAAAGACAATAGCTAAAAATGGTGCATGCAGTGCTCTCTCAATATAATATGCAGGCCCGCCGTAGCACTCTCCCTCGGGAGTTTTTTTCTTGTATATCTGAGCAAGAGTACTCTCCACAAATGCTGATGATGCCCCGATGATACACATTATCCACATCCAAAAGCAGGCTCCGGGACCTCCAAGACAAAGGGCTGTGGATACGCCGACTATATTGCCTGTTCCCACTCTTGAGGCCGTGGACACCAGCATAGCCTGAAGTGAGGATACACTGTCCTTATCCTTGGGTGGCTCCATAAGAAGCCTTATACTTTCGGAAAAAAGCCTTATCTGAACTCCCTTGGTGAGAACGGTGAAATATATTCCCGCAAGCGCCATCACAACTAAAAGGATGGGATAATACATTATACTTTCTATCTTATCTAATACATTTGCTATTGTTTCCATATACTTTCTTTCTATAAAACTACGTCAGTTTCTTCAAGAAATTACCATCGATGCTGACACCCTGTGTTTCAACGATAAAGGCCGAGGGATCGTAGCTCTTGATAATCGCCTTAAGTCGGCTGACCTCATATTTGCTGACATAGATAATGAACATCTTTACGGGCTCTCCGGTGAAGATACCGTTTGCATTTATCTCTGTCATACCGCGGTTCAATCTTCCCATCACCTCTACCTCCATGGGCTTGGTATCAGAAAGCTTGGTTATGACTGTAACCTGACTTGATATATTCTGAGTGTGTATCTTGTCGCAGGCAATAGAATTGAATACCGAATAAATAAGGGAATAAATGACCGTCGGAATGTCAAACATAAAAAGCATAATAGTGTAGAGTACTACATTGTTGATCAATCCGATCTGACCGACACTGCCCTTACCCTTTAGCATGATGATCAGCATACCCACGATATTCATGCCTCCGTCACAGGCACCCATCCATAAAATGATTCCGGCTCCCGCCCCACAGATAAGTCCGGCCACAATGGTGTTGGCAAGCTTATCTTCTAGGATCATAGTCGTAGGTACAGGAATGATGGAAAGAAACACTGTGATGGCCGTAACCGCAAAAACAGTCTTGATAATGAATCTTTTTCGCATCTTCTTAGCTGCGATCACAAGCCCAGGAACATTCATCAGATAATAAAGAACTCCGGACATATTGAAACCACCAAAATTCACACCAGCCCTTTTTAACAGTTCCTCAAAAAGCTGAGCAAACCCCATAAATCCGCCGGAATAAAGATGCAAGGGTCTAAGGAAATAATTGAGTCCCACGGCATATACAAATGCACCAAAAAGTATCACAGGGAACTTGAGGCTCTCTTTTTTTACCGCCTTGCTTCCCTGATCGTCACGCTCGTTCTTCTTTTCCTCTTCAACCACCAGTTCTTCGACTGTCTGATCATTTTTCATAGAATCAAATCCTTTGTTGTGACGGTCGATAGCTACACAAAAATCGTATCAATTGCAGGAGTGTTTGTCAAACACTAAAATTTCCAAATTCTCTAAAAATCGAAGATTTGAAAAATTATCTTTTCGTGCCTCACACATATCTCCCTACACTCACATGCAGCTTGTCCTTCCTAGTCATACCACCCTCGCCATTAAAAACGAATCGTCCATATCCTCTCACGGATATTATATCTCCGGTCTTTAGAGACTTTGCATTTCCTGTCATAACGACTCCGTTTATGAATACCTTGCCATCTCGTATGAGTCCCACGGCTGCATCTCTTGAAAGCTTGTAGACCTTGGCTATGATACCGTCTAGGCGGTTGGAGCTTACTATCAGACTCATTTCCTCGATACGAGGCTTTACTTCCACCGGAATGTCATCACATTTTTCCACCTTGACATTGGTATGCTTCACAAAGCTTAAATTGTCTATGATATAATCCGCTATCTCATCAACCACGAATACATAGCATGCAGTATCCTCAAGGACTATGATATCCCCTGTCTTTTCACGTTCTATGCCAAGTCCCACTATAGAACCAAGGAAATCCCTGTGACTAAGTTTATCTGCAAACTTTTTGTTTACAGGACTCACCTTTAGTAAGGTGATGGGATAGCTTTCCTCATATCCAAAGATATCAGGGCTTCCAAAACGCACCAAACATCTCTCTGCCCCATCAAAGCCTCCAAAGGCATCACTTCCCACATTGGAAAAATCATGTGTCATACTATAGTAATCCGACAACTGAGCGATGCTCAAAAAATCGGTAAACACATATCTGTTCTCACGATAGGACTTATCGGCCAGTTCTCTTAATCTCTTTTTTATATCTATTCCCGTATCCAAAAGATCACCTCTAAAATATCTAATTTAATATACCTACACCACCCCATCAAACCATAAATAACACAATAAATCAAGTGCAGGTTGACATCATTTCCAAATAGTAATAAAGTAAAGACAATATAATTTTACAGGGAGGATATGAAATCCATGAAAAAAAGAATATTTTCACTTTTTTTAGCACTTGTTATGGCTTTATGCCTTGTTCCCTCAGCGAACACCTATGCTGCAAAAAGGACAAAGAAGGCTGCACTCAAGGCTTACTACGCGTATCTTAAAAGCGGGAAGCCCCAAACCTACAGAGACAAGAAATACAATAAATTCACCCTTATGGATCTAGACAACGATAAGATCCCCGAGCTTGTGGCTCAATATAAGGATCGTGAAGGTACCTTTGTTGACTACTATGTAATACTAGCCTACGACGGAAGCACTGTTCAAACCTTAGATGTATCCGAAGGTGTTGCCGGTGCGGGTGGCTTCAGAGGAAATCTTTCATATATGCCTAAAAAGGGACTTATCTATAACCTTACATGGTCATCAGGAACAGGTTCACAGTATAACACTCTCTATTCATTAAAGAACGGCAAATTCACTACCAAGGTAAAGATGGTAAATGAAAGAGATATGAAGACCTACAAGCTTAACTATACCTGGAACGGCAAAAAAACCACCGAGAAAAAGCAGAACGCCAAATTCAATAAGCTTTACAATACCAAGAAGGCCAAGACCTTTGACAAGCTTAAATACATTTCAAGAAAAAAAATGCTTAGCAAATTAAAATAAAGATATGACAAAAGTATTGATAGTTGAAGACGACAAGGAAATACGCGGATTATTGTTCGATTATCTCAAAGAACATGATTATGAAGTATCTGAGGCGGCTGACGGAAAAGCCGCCTCGCTTCTTTTACGAGAAAACATTTATGACATCATCCTGATGGATATGATGCTTCCCTATAAGCCCGGAGACACTCTTATCAAGGAGCTCCGAAACAGAAAAGATGACCCAAAGGCTTCTACCACACCGGTCATCGTCCTCTCTGCCAAATCCGGCATGGATACAAGGCTTGAGGTGCTTCGTATGGGTGCTGACGATTATCTTGTCAAACCCTTCAATTTGGACGAGGTTTTAGTACGTATCGAAGTAGTCCTTCGCCGAAGCAGTCATGGAGAATATACTGAAAATGCAGATTCAGAGAATAGCATTTCCATAAACGGACTGAGCTATGATCTGACACTAAATACAGTCACCTTTGAAGGAAAGCCCGTAAAGCTCACCGCCAAGGAACAGAAGCTTCTGCTTTTGTTTTTAAAAAATCCCAAGAAAACATTTACCAAAGCCAACCTCTACGAATCAGTGTGGGAGGATGAATACTTCTACGAAGACAACACCATCAATGTTCACATGAGCAACTTACGAAGCAAGCTGAAAAAGATTACCGGCACGGAATTCATTGAGACCGTCTGGGGTATCGGCTACAAACTTTCAAGGCAGGAGGATTAGCCTATGGAATGGTATCATCTTGTTATAATCGCCCTTGCTCTTTTAGTTGCTTTCCTATATCTTAAGCTTTATCTTCTAAAACGCAACATCAGACTCTTCAAAAAAGAGCTAAACTCCACAAAGAAAGAATCCTACAACCGACAGCTGTCTTTAAATCTCTCCGACAGAGATATTGAAGCTCTCGGTTCTGAATTAAACAAAAATCTCGATTATCAAAAGAAATTGAAGCTCTCCGAAGCTCAATCGAGAAAAGAGCTTGAGAGATCCATATCCGATATTGCGCATGACCTAAGAACTCCCCTTACCGTTGTAAAGGGCAACCTGCAAATGCTTGAAAAAGAGGAACTATCTGATAAAGGCCGTGAATATCTTTCCTCTGCTATTAGACGCTCCGATGCTCTTAAGGATATGGTAGATGAATTCTTTGAGCTCTCTGTTTTGGAAAGTGATGATAGGATTCCGGAGCTGACAAACCTTGATATCACTGCATTCCTCACGGAATTCATCATCGACAACGAAGCGCTTATAAGAAAGCATGGTCTGACACCAAGGTTCTCATTTCCGGAAAGAGCAATTACGATCAAAGCAAATAAGGAGATGTTCTCCAGAGTCTTTTCAAATCTGTTAAACAATATCTTTAAATACGCCAAGGATGAATTCTCAATCTCCATCTATGAAAAGGATGGATGTACCAGGATCACAGTCTCAAATCCTGTATCTCAAAAAGAGCAGATAGACACCGCTCATATCTTTGATCGAACCTATAGGGCAGATAAAGCAAGAAAAAGCGGAAGTGCAGGCCTTGGGCTATATATCGTTAAAATGCTCATTGAAAAACAGGGTGGTAAGATAAAAGCAGAGTTTTCAGAAAATGATAATCTCACATTTGAAATATTATTTGGTGATTTTTGATGAATAGAAGAAATCCTGCTTTGATCGCTATGATCAAAGCAGGATTTTTTTTGATGGTCTTTAATTACTACTCCAATGTGTCAGATTTAACAAGCGCACTTAAGATCACAGCATCCATGTCGTAGTACTTGTACTCTCCAAGTCTTCCGCCGAATATAACCTTTGATTCTTTGTCCGCAAGCTCCTTATATTTAGCATATAGGGCCTGGTTTCTGTCATCATTTACCGGATAATAAGGTTCATCTCCGGGCTTCCACTCAGAGCTGTATTCCTTGGATATCACGGTCTTCGGGAGGTCATTGCCTTCAGCATCCTTTCCAAACTCGAACCATTTGTGCTCGATGATCCTGGTATATGGTGTCTCGCTATCGGTGTAGTTAACCGCTGCATTACCTTGGAAATTTGGCATATCCAGAAGCTCATTTTCAAAACGCACAGAACGATATTCAAGGGTTCCAAGACTGAAATCAAAATATGCATCTATGGGACCGGTGTATATGATCTTCTCGGCAAGCTTATCAAGCTCTGCCTTCTCCTTCAGATAATCAACTCCAAGTCTCACCTCAATACCTTGGAGCATATTCTCCACAAGCTTTGTATAGCCACCTATGGGAATTCCCTGATACAAGGCATTGAAATAATTGTTATCAAAGGTGAGTCTTACAGGAAGTCTCTTGATGATAAATGCAGGAAGCTCGTTGCAGGGGCGCCCCCACTGCTTTTCGGTATATCCCTTTATAAGCTTCTCGTAGATATCCCTTCCCACAAGGCTTATGGCCTGCTCCTCAAGATTTTTAGGCTCTGTGATTCCTGCCTCTTTTCGCTGCTCTTCTATCTTTTTTGCAGCTTCCTCAGGTGTCACCACTCCCCACATCTTGTTGAAGGTGTACATATTGAAGGGGAGAGAGAAAAGCTCGCCCTTGAAATTCGCCACCGGTGAATTGGTGAAACGGTTAAATTCAATAAATCTTGTAATATATTCCCACACCCTCTTGTCATTGGTATGGAATATATGTGCGCCATACTTGTGAACATTGATTCCTTCTATGTTCTCTGTGTAAACATTGCCGGCGATATGATCACGCTTGTCTATCACCAAAATATTCTTTCCTGCTGCCTTTAGTCTCTCAGCGCATACGGCACCATAAAGGCCCGCGCCAACTATTAGATAATCGTACATGAAATCTCCTTTATTATAACACCTGATTAAATATCGTTCCTTAAATCATACAAGTTTCCTAATTTATCCCAATAATCATAGGTTACTTTATCCTTAGGACACGCCAATAAAACTGTATCACCTGTTGCCGTTGTTCCTATATGTGTTTCCAGTTTTTTTAAAATATCCATTCCAATCAAAATATTACCGATTCTGTCATAACTTACAGAGCCTTCAATATTCCCAATTTCAACATAGGAAACGATGTCCTTGGACATCCTGTATCTATTTTCACATTAACCTTAGAAAAATCCATACCATTGATTCTAAAAGATGCTTCAGCACGGAATTCATTTTTAGCCGTAAGTACAAGCTCAATATAGTTATTCTTCATCAAATATATCCCCCTCCAATTCTGTACTGTCATTATAAATTGGAATAATAATATTGTCTTCAGTATAGAGAGCATCAGACTTTTCATTTGGCTCTGAACCGATAAAACCTATTATTCCATCTTCATCCATAATAGAATTTTTAGGTCGATACAGAATAATCCACGTATCATATATTGAAGACAATTGTTCTTTAAAGACTCGCATACCTTCTTTTAAATCATTTACCGTATATTTAGTCGTAACCGCCTGCATATTATCACCTCACAATCTGATCATCTTTTTTTAATGATACCACATTATTACTTTTTTTTCTATGAAATATTGGAAACAAAAAACTTGAAATTGGTCGAAGAACTACGAACACTCATAAAAATAAAGCAATAAAAGAACCCGCGGTTTGTGCGGGTTCTTCGTTATAAGCTTATCTCATTTTTACTCCTCAAGCGAGCTCTTCTTATGTACTGTTACAGTCTCGTCATAGCAGCTGAAGATATCATCCACAAATTCTTTGTCAAGCTTGGGTGTGATCAGGCTCACGATAGGAACTACTATAAGTCCCGCTATCATGGTGATGGCACCGGCATTGATAGGTGATGCGATAACCTTTGCAAACATATTGAAGATTGTGAAACATACACCGATGATGTAGCTTGCCCAAACAGATGCCTTGGTGATGTTCTTTGAATAAAGACCATACATAAAAGGTGCGAGGAAAGCTCCTGCAAGTGCACCCCATGAATATCCCATAAGCTGTGCAATAAATGTAGGTGGATTAAGCGCAAGCACAACCGAAAGAATGATGAAGAATGCGATCAATATCCTCATGATCACAAGCTGTTTCTTTTCGTTTAGATCCTTCATAAAGGTTTCCTTTAAGAAATCAAGGGTGAAGGTTGAGCTTGATGTAAGCACCAATGATGAAAGTGTTGACATAGATGCTGACAATACAAGCACAACCACAATACCGATCAAAAGGTCGGGAAGTGTTGAAAGCATCTGAGGTACGATAGAGTCAAATGCTATGGTTCCATCGGGTTTATAAATCTCGGGAACGTTGAATAGTCTTCCGAAACCTCCAAGGAAGTAGCATCCACCGGCTATCACAATAGCGAAGAAGGTTGATACAATAGTACCTGTCTTTATAGACTGCTCATCCTTGATAGCGTAGAACTTCTGAACCATCTGAGGAAGTCCCCAGGTACCAAGTGATGTGAGGACTATAACACCAAGAAGATTAAGTGGATCGGGACCAAAGAAGCTTGCATAAAGTCCTTGACTTCCTTCAAGTGCAGGAATGGCATTATCAGCCTCAATAAGTGAAAGCTCTTTGATGGCATTTAAGAAACCACCCTGACCATTCAACACGGCTATAACAACAGCGGAGATACCGAAGAGCATGATGATACCCTGAACGAAATCATTAAGAGCTGTAGCCATATATCCGCCAATGATAACATATACACCGGTAAGAACAGCCATAACAATGATACACACCTTATAATCAATGTTGAAGGCCATACCGAAAAGTCTTGAAAGTCCGTTGTAAACAGATGAAGTATAAGGTACAAGGAAAATGAATGAAACCATTGAACCTACTACACGAAGGGATTTTGAATCAAATCTTTTTCTAAAGTACTCAGGCATAGTCTTTGCATCAAGCTTCTGTGTCATGACACGGGTTCTTCTACCGAGAACAAGCCATGCAAGCAAGCTTCCGATAAATGCATTTCCAAGACCTACCCATGTAGATGAAAGACCGTACTTCCATCCGAACTGTCCTGCGTATCCGACAAATACAACTGCCGAGAAATAAGATGTACCGAAGGCAAAGGCTGTAAGCCAGGGACCTACACCACGTCCTCCGAGAACGAAATCATTGACATTGGTCGCATTCTTTCTTGAATAGATACCGATACCGATCATTAGTGCAAAGAACACGATCAGAAGAATAATTTTGGTTATCATGTTGAAAAACTCCTCATATTGATTTATAGATTGTGCGCTGATGATTTAGCGTTGCGTCGCTTTAGCGCACTAAAGTGAATTATACAGAAATCATACTTTGATGTCAAGGTACATTTTTAATGAAAAAAGAAAGATCTGCCCGATTTGAGCAGATCTTTTCTCATTAGTATTTTTTATATCCCTCATAGGTTTTCTTGGTTAATTCTTTTCCATCTAATACATCTATCACTTCAGTGATATTCCCATTTTTATCATATTTGTAAAGATTTTCATAAACATATTCGCCTGAATCTTTATTTTTCTTAGGATCTTTATAAATATCTTGTGTTATTCTTTTACACAGATCACCATGCTCATTATAAGTGAACAGATTGACCTCTTTAAAATCATCACCTTCTATATGAGTATGCTTAATCTCTCTACCCTTAGCATCAAATTCATATATTTCTTTGATCTTACTTTTTACTTCCTCAGAAACCTTCTTTTTTAAGGTTCCATCTTTGTAATATGTATATTTTGTAGTCATAAAGGGCTTACCATTGCCTATCTGAATACACTTTGATAATCGTCCTTTACTGTATGTATTTTTATATTCATTCACAATGGTGCTATCACCGGTATAGCATCTTTTTTCTTTTTTTACATTATCTTTGGAATCATACTCGTATTCCTCTGAACTTCCCAATTCATCATATTGATACCACTTGTGGCTTTTACCCTGCCCACTCGCTGTATAAGTATAATAATCGTATGAATGAGTATTAATACTATTAGCATCAACTTTTATAAGCAATCCCTGTTTGTTGTATGTGTATTTGGTTTTATATTTCCCACTTTTTGATTGGAGCAATCTTCCAGCGTTATCATATTTGTATGTAGTTGAGCCGGATTTTTTCCAAGTCCCATCTGCCTTATGAAAATACTCTGTTGATTTCGTGTAAACCCACTTTGCTTTCTTTTTTGCCTCTACTCCGGTGACAAACACACTACCAAACAACACTCCGACAGTGAACAAAAACATAAAAAGCCTCTTATATAATCTGTTCATGAATATACCCTCCCTTATACAAAAATAGCCTCTCGGAATCTCTGAGCCGCATAAATATTGGGGTTTTGAGATCCCATTTTTTATTTTCCCCCACCTGCACGAAAACTTTTTTCTAAAAAGACTTGACAAGCGGAGCCAAATGTGCGGCGCGCCTTAAAAATCCA
>JAFYAS010000042.1 GCA_017540605.1 Lachnospiraceae bacterium
ACTACTGCTCTCCTCTTAAAAGGGCGGTACAAACTGCAAATGCTTTTTTGAATACTGCTTTCCCTGAGTGTCAGAAATTGCGATCCAATTGTTGTTAAAATATGATTTTCCTTATGTCAGAGTAATGACTAATGAGCTGGCATCATATTATAAACAAATACTTCATGTATTTCTTCGTTATAGCCATCATAGAATCCTTTAGGCATACCAAGGACTATCCTTGCGCCCCGGTTATACAGCAAAAGAAACTTGTTGTTGACTTTATCAAAGGTAAGCCCCTCTATCTCGCCTTGCCTTGTAACTTCTACAAAGGAATGCTCAGGACTCACTAAATATGTGCTGCCCGCCGTTCCCAGGTCTATTCGGTACATATTATCAGGTTCATCTTTGTCTGCATCACCATCGTCAGCTGTTATATAAAGGCTGCCATCAAAATATGCTACTCCTTGTATCCACTTGGGAGTTGCATTCATTTGAAGCCTGCCTTTATAGCCTCCGTTATCCAGGTCATACATATACAGATAACTACTTGATGGATCATCTACCCATGATGACATATATACTATTCTGTCATCCTCGTTTACTGCTATTCCGGAGCATTCAATCTGTCCGGTGTCAGACTTAAAAGGAAAGACCCTCTTAAGCTCAAGTGTGTCTCCGTCATAAACAGCCACCTGAATATTGCGACCGACGCCATCCATGAAATATTCGACGCCAAGATAAAGTTCACCCTGATACACGTCGATATCGCCGATATGGTTGACCTCGATATCATAACCCTTAAAAGGATCTGTGTTCTCAGCTATTACATTCCAGTCTTCGTCGTATTTTGTAAGCGACGTAGATCCGCTAACCCAGTAATATCCGTCCTCTGTACATACTCCCTGACGGCCATTAACTTTATGGATTGACTCAAGCGTATATTGAAAAGAAGCCATAACATCATCTCTTGTTCCACATGCTGTCAGTATCAATATGGATATGATAGCCAATGAAAACACCTTTCTAAGCATTCTGATTTCTCCATTTGATGAAATTCCTCTGTTTAATGACATGTATATGACATGGCTGCAGAGTTTCGAACTTCGCCACCTGTTTTACGGCAAAGGAAAATGCGCATTGTCTGCAGGGATATGTTTGTGTACTTTGTAGGAGATACCATTTCTTTTAAGCTCATCAAGCAGACTCTGAATTATGATATCTTCCTCAAATCTTTGATGTACAGTTAGGAAAATCCTTCCTCCGACTGCTGCAACTTCAGTAAGCAAGGCATTGGCGCTTGGTACGTGAGTCCAGAATTCGGAGATATACTCTTCAACAGCTTTATACTTCCATTTTCCAACATAGCTTACCATATATGTGAAAAGCAAACGTCCTCCTGAGAGAGACCTTGCAAATACATCATATTTTTCAGCAAGAGTTGGAGCTGAATCAAGCATTAGACGGTTTCGGTTAGCAGAAAAAGTCATAGCTCCGGCTACCCGTTCAGAATCGCTCTGAATAAACGTCTTTCCACGGTAAACTGTGCATTGCCTGTCGAATGGCATGTTTCTTATTTTGTCGCTGTAATCAAGAAAAACCGTACTAACACAGTTGTGATGTGTGATTGAAGCTCCAAGCATAGGTCGTGCATTTATTATATATGAGCCCATGATTTTCTTATCCCGGTCAGGGTAAAGCGAATCTATCACTCTGGCATTTAAAAGAGCTATCATCGTTCCCGGGCTCGCATCGTTTGCGGATGTATACTTGAGAAAATCAGCTTCTGAGATCTCAATATCCATAAGGTTAAGATCTGCTGTATGAAACCCTGCATCTTTCTCCAGGGAGAATGCGGGCGTATATGAAGGTGTGGCAACATTTGACAGATCTATCTCGGGAAGGTAATCCATAGGGTCTATTGCCTCTTCAGGACGCACTTCATCCTCAAGTGTGCGAACGCCCTTGTGATCCGTCACACCATACCTTCTTGAGCAATACTCATAAAGCAAGGTTGAAAGGACCATATACATACCGGTCCCGTCAAGAAGGCCGTGATATATGTCAAGATAGATAAAATCGTCCCTGTAGCATACAGCCCATACATGATAATTGGACTCTTCGCTGTTCAAGCTGATTCTTTTATTGTCATTTATAAGTGCAATTTCTTTGGGGTTATCCTCATAATATACCCGTTTTTCGTCCCTCTTCATCTGCAAGGATAGATAAGGATAGCGCTTTGAAGTATTTCTCACCGCTTCTGAAAGCATCTCACCGTTTATCTCATCTTTCATTCGCACACACAGTCTTACAGTGTAATCCATATTTAGTCCAAAGCTTCCATATACATGCAATACATCGCCGCGCGTCAATTCTTTCAATCTTTTGTCCTCCTATTCTCGTATTTACAAACTGAAATATGCGTTGTTAGAAAGTACTATCCGGAGTATCCAGCTCTAGACATTGGTGCCTGTCACCAAGATCCGCTCTTTGGAGCGTTTTGTAAAGGTATCAACAGGCTCACCGTCATCAAAGACTTCAAAATCGCCAAAGCATCAAGAGCATCATCAGCATTATCAAAGGATACGATTTCTGATTCCGGCAGAGCCTCACGAATTCTATTGGTTAATTGCCCTAACAGTATAACTTCATCTTCTACAGCCAGTACTCTCATTCTTTCCTCCAATGTATTTCACAATAGCCGGGATATTTCCACAACTCATTTGGGGATCCTTATGGTTACGGTCGTACCTTTTCCAGGGGCGCTTACAATATCGAGACTCCCACCCACCATTTCCCGGATACGGTACCGGGTATTTTCTATGCCTAAATGCTCTCTGTTATCGAAGGAAGCATGTGAAACATCGAATCCTGCTCCATTATCAGATACCGTAACGGTATAATACTCATTTGTATCAAACGAGCTGATTCTGACCGTTCCTCCCTCTTTTGTTTTACAGATGCCGTGTTTTATGGCATTTTCAAC
>JAFYAS010000043.1 GCA_017540605.1 Lachnospiraceae bacterium
AAGAGAAGAAAGAATCCAAGAAGGAAAAGTCAAGCAGTGCAGGAGCAGATGTTGCAGCATACGCACTCCAGTTTGTTGGTAACCCTTATGTATGGGGTGGTACAAGCTTAACAAAGGGAGCTGACTGTTCAGGATTTACACTTTCTGTATATGCTCATTTCGGAATATCACTTCCTCACTCAGCAAGTGCTCAGTCAGGTTATGGTACAAGAGTAAAGATCTCAGAGCTTAAGAAGGGTGACCTGTTATTCTATCCTAGCCTTGGACACAGCATTGGACATGTTGCAATCTACATCGGTAATGGTCAGATAGTACATGCATCAAGCCGTAGAACAGGAATCAAGATTTCTAAGTACAATTATAAGACAGCTAAGTGTGCTGTAAGACTTATCGATTGATAAAGAGTTTATGCCTCTCCTACGATAGTAGGAGAGGTTTTTTGCTATATGGGATACTTGCTTTCCTGTGACGTGAAAAAGCTCCATATGTGTGCTGACTTATGTATCCGGAAATAGTTTCTTATCGTTTTTTTTAACTTTCAGATATATAATTATGTGTCTTATATGCTACTATATACAGAATGCACAAAGTTTTTAAATGTTGAGGGGGTTCTTAATGTGGAAATAGCGGTGCAAAATGTGGAAAACCCCATTTTTCTCACATTTGATACTTAAGGGAATGGCTTAAAATGGACTTATACACTAAATTATCCACATTATCCACAAAAATCCGGACTTATATGGGATAATTCTTCGAAAATATGTTTTGGGGAAAATGACGAAAAAAGTGTAAATTTGCAATATATATTGACTTTTTAACTGTGAGATTATTTTGTGAATTGTCACACAAAAGTGACAATTCTAATTTTTGCATGTTTGATATAATGAGCAAAGTGGTGATCGCGCTTGCACGAATCGATATTTTGCGAAAACCACACGGAGCTGAAAGGCGACGTGCTATAATATGCCATATCTTGTGGGTGAATAGAAGAAAAAAACATATTTTGCGAATATTTTGCACAAAAGCTATTGGATTTTCTGTGATTTTATGGTAAAATATGCATAACAGTTGTTACAATGTATACCGATAAGTATTGGAGGTTATCGGGAGCTTACAGCTGTAATACACTTAAGGAGTTGGATATTATGAATTATACTATTGTGGGTAAGAATATTGAAGTTACTGACGCGCTTAGATCAGCAGTCAATGAGAAGCTTGACAGACTAGAGAAGTATTTTACAGATGACACAGATGTACATGTTACCTTCAATGTTGAGAAGGAGCGACAGAAGATAGAGGTAACGATCCCTATGAAGGGACACATTATCAGAGCTGAGCAGACCAGTGATGATATGTATGTTTCCATTGATATGGCGGTTGAGGTTATTGAGCGTCAGGTTACAAAGCATAAGAAGAAATTGATCGATCATGAGCAGGCTGCCGGATATTTCAAGCCGGAGTTCCTTGATGAGGAAGCTGATGATGATGAGATAAAGATAGTAAAGAGCAAGAAGTTTGCTATAAAGCCTATGTTCCCTGAGGATGCTTGTATGCAGATGGAACTTTTGGGACATAACTTCTTCGTATTCAGGAATGCGGAGACAGATGAGGTGAATGTGGTTTATAAGCGTAGGGGCAATACCTTTGGACTTATCGAGCCGGAATTCTAAACATAAGGTTTATACAAAAAAGAGTTTTCTTCGGAAAGCTCTTTTTTGTGTTAAACAACAGCTCTCGGCGCAAGAGTTTCCCAAGAGAAACTCTTTTTGCTTGCTATAAAGGGGTAAATGATATATAATCTCTTTTGTATGCGTTTTTTTTAGGAAGGATTATTATGTTTGAGATAGTAGCAAGGGAAGGAAATGCAAAAAGCGGAATATTTCATACGGTTCATGGTGATATTGAGACGCCGGTATTTATGAATGTTGGTACAGCTGCCGCTATAAAGGGGGCTGTTTCTACCGATGATCTTAAATGTATTAAAACCAGGGTTGAGCTTTCCAATACCTATCATCTTCATGTGAGACCGGGAGACCAGGTGGTAAAAAAACTTGGCGGTATTCATAGATTTATGAACTGGGATAAACCTGTTCTTACTGATTCCGGCGGGTTTCAGGTGTTTTCTTTGGCCGGGCTTAGAAAGATCAAGGAAGAGGGAGTTACCTTCAATTCCCATGTGGACGGCAGGAAGATCTTTATGGGTCCAGAGGAAAGCATGCAGATCCAATCCAATCTTGCATCTACAATAGCCATGGCATTTGATGAATGCCCGCCATCCAAGGCAGACAGGGATTATATAGTGAATTCTGTAGATCGGACAACGAGGTGGCTTATTCGCTGTAAGAATGAGCTTAACCGGCTCAATAACCTTCCTGATACCATCAACAAGGAACAATTGCTTTTTGGTATCAATCAGGGTGGAATATTGCCCGATATTAGGATCGAACATGCCAAGAGGATATCAGAGCTTGACCTTCCGGGTTATGCCATAGGCGGTCTTGCGGTAGGCGAGTCTCACGAAGAGATGTATGATATTCTTGATAATACTATTCCTTATCTTCCAAAGGATAAACCTGTCTATCTGATGGGAGTCGGAACTCCGGCCAATATTTTGGAAGCTGTTGAACGAGGCGTAGATTTCTTTGACTGTGTTTATCCTTCAAGAAACGGCAGACATGGTCATGCATATACCAATCACGGCAAGATGAACCTTGCCAATGCTAAGTACGAGCTTGATGACAGGCCTATAGAAGAGGGATGTGGGTGTCCTGCATGTAGGTCATATAGCAGAGCGTACATCAGACATTTGCTTAAAGCGAAGGAGATGCTTGGCATGAGGCTTTTGGTGCTTCACAATCTCTATTTCTATAATAATATGATGGAAGAGATAGGGAATGCCATAAAAGCAGGCGAGTTCGCTGATTATAAAAAGAAAAAGCTTGAGGACATGAATGTCAACGAGTGAAATGTAAAGGAGTTTTAAAAATGTTTTTATCAGTTTTATTGGATGCTTCAGCAGGCGCTGCTGCTGGTGGAACCGGCAATTTTTCGGTGATCATGGTAATCTATATCCTGTTTATCGTAGGACTTTTCTGGTTTATGGGACGTGGAAGAAAGAAGGAAGAAAAGCAGGCCAGAGAGATGCAGGATTCTGTAAAAGCCGGTGATAGCATAACCACAACCAGTGGATTTTACGGTGTTGTTCTTGATGTTGTAGATGATACTGTCATCGTTGAATTCGGTAATAACAAGAATTGTCGAATCCCCATGATGAAGACTGCTATAGCCGCAGTTGAAAGAGCTGAGGATGGTGTAGAGGAGTAAGCTCCTTAAATAGTACGGAGGAGGTGATAAAGTGAGGTATAATATAGATTTTGAAGTGTGTTCACTTCTGTTCTTATTCATGCTCTTGCTTTATTTCCTTTCCAAAAAACATATAGAGAGCTTTCAGTCAAAACAATTCAGGCTGTATATGATAGTCGGTATTATTGACATAATGCTCAATATACTGTCGTGCACCATAGAAGAGTATGCGCCTCCGGTTTCTTTAATGCTGTTGGTCAATCTGGCTTTTTTGGTGGTGCATATGTGTGTGCCATATATATGTACGGAATATGTGCTTATGATGCTTCGTGGCGGATCTTTGCCGGTAAAGAATAAGCTGATCTTTTCTATTCCGTTTGCATTTATTGAGATACTTATCTTATCAAGTCCGTTTTCGGATATGATATTTTATTGCGATAGCACCGGTTATCATCATGGACCATACCATATTCTTACATATGCTACCATGGGTCTTTATCTGGTGGTCGCTGTGATTGAGATCATTATTAGGAGAAAAAATGTAGAAAACATCTCTCTTGCATTTCTGATCTTTATCATATCTGTGTCATCGGGAGTAGCTGGAATACAGGCTTTTTTTTCAGATGTGCTATTATCGGGACTTGGTATTTCTTTATCTGTTTTCCTTATGTATTTTACAATTGAAGATCCTGCTGTATTTATCGATCCTTTAACCGAGTCTATGAATAGATCCGGGTTTATGAAGCTTACCGGAGAATTCAGAAAAGAGGAGAGACCCTATAGTCTTCTTGTTGTCGCTTTGGACAATTTTAAGATACTGAATGAAGTGTTTGGTGTTGAGGGTGGAGATGTGATATTGAAGCTTTTGGTCAATGAGCTTCACAAGCGTTATCCCCAGGGTAGAGTATTTCGTTATAACGGTGATACCTTTTGTATTGTTGTAAATAAGGATATAGAGTGTACCAAAGAAGCCGGAGAGATAAAAAAGATCATCCACAAGAACTGGATGATAAATGGAGTTGCTGTTGATCTTTCAGCATGTATATGTATTGTATACGCAGATAAATGTGCCGAAAGTGATACCGATCTAATAAAGGCAATTGATTACAGCCTGAAGTCTGCAAAACAGATGGGTAAGGGACAGATGTTCGTCTATGATGATGCGGCCTCTGAAGATATGGTCAGAGGTGCTGCAATAGAGCAGGCTATGTTGAATGCTATAGAATCGAGAAGTTTTGAGGTTCATTATCAGCCTATATATGATACTGTAAGTCATAGTATTCATTCCTTGGAAGCCCTTGCAAGACTCAATGTTCCCGAATATGGATACGTTTCTCCGGAGGAATTTATAAGAATAGCTGAACAGAATGGTATGATCATAGAGATCGGAAATCTGGTGCTTGATGAGGTTTGCAAATTTATAATTGATGGCAAGCTTGAAGAAAAGGGTATCGAATTTGTGGAGGTAAATCTATCTGTTGTCCAGTGTATGCAGGAGAATTATCATCAGATTGTTGTAGATATCCTTAAAAAACGTGGGGTATCCCCGAAGATGGTGAATCTTGAGATCACAGAGACGGCAGCGGCTTATTCTGAGGATATCCTTGTTCGGAATATGGCAAGAATGAGACTTGCGGATCTTGAATTCTCTATGGATGATTATGGTTCAGGATATTCCAATATCAATTATATTGTTAAGATGCCGTTTTCTATTATCAAGATCGACAAGATTTTTGTATGGTCTGCATTCAAAAAAGGAAAAATGCGTAGGATATTGGAGAATACAGTCAGTATGTTTCATGATATCAATATGCGTGTGGTTGCTGAAGGTGTTGAGGATAAAGAGATGGCGGATACCCTTGCTACCATGGGGGTTGAATATCTGCAGGGATTCTATTACTCGAAGCCCCTTCCTCCCGGAAGATTGCTTGAATTTTTGGATGACTTTAAATCAGAACATATTGAAGAAGCTGGTTTCGCTGGCAGAAGAAAAAAGAAGAAGTAGACGGGCGTTTTTTTGCTTGAAAAAATGCCCGTTTTCCTTTATAATATTGATATGTTTTGAGACTTAATATTCAAGGCATAAAAGCAAAAAAACAGGGAAGGGAGAGCACAGGTATTTTGTGCAAATCGGAGTATGAACATTAGAACAAGGTTTTTGGTATGCAGTATTGTTCCGGCACTGGTCATGACCATTGTATTTGCGGTTATGAATCCTGATATAGTGGTGAAGGAGCTTGTCTGGATAATCCCGCTTCTTATTGTGTGTGTGGTTGCAGCGATGATCATGTCCGGGAAGACAGTTTCTGCTATCGAAGAGGAGACCAAGGTCATCGGTCGTATGGCTGACGGTAATCTGCACTTTGAGCTTCTTGATGACGATTCTATGAGCAATGACGAGATTTCAAGGATCAGACACTCACTCCACGAGCTTCAGGAAGAGTTAAAAGCCCTTATCTCAGGACTCAATCAGGATGCAATGCAGCTTAAAGATGACAGCAATGATTTCAATGAGAAGTTTGCCAACATTCAGGAAAGCGTGAACAATATCAATATAGCTGTCAGAGAGATCGCAGAGGGCAACACAGTGCTTGCTCAGGAAGCAACGGCAGAGGCCGAGCAGGTTATGAAGATGTCAGATAGTATTGACAGCAATATCGAAAGCATCAAAGGCCTTGATACATCTGTTAAGAATATGACCAAATTCGCTGATTATGTGAAGAATATCCTCAATGAGTTGGAGGATATAAGTGTCAAGGTGAATGCGAATATCGTCGCTGTGACCAGAAAGACCATGGAGACCAATAGATCAGCTGAGAGCATCAATAAGGCGGTACAGATGATACAGGGTATCGCAGAGCAGACCAATCTTCTTTCGCTCAATGCGTCTATAGAGGCCGCAAGAGCGGGAGAGGCCGGCAGAGGCTTTTCCGTAGTTGCAAGCGAGATCATGAAGCTTGCTGAGGAATCATCTGAGAATGCTAATCAGATCAATGCTATTGTTGATGATCTCACCAGAAACTCTCTTGAGAATGTTGATATGATGCATGAGGTTGATGAGAATTCAAGACTTCAAAAAGAAAAGCTTGATCAGACCTTGAATGCCTTTGTTGATCTTGAAAAAGAGGTTGCCAATGTTGATGAAGCGAGTCATAGCATATCTGCAAGTATTGAGGAGCTCAATAAACAGAAGGTTGCTATCAATGTTTCCATAGAGCAGTTGGCTGCGGTATCAGAGGAGAATGCGGCTTCTACTGAGGAGACATCGGCAAGCATGCACGAGGTAACAGATATTCTTGAGCTTTTGGTGGAGGAGAGCAAGGATCTTATTCGTATAAGTGAGGATATCCATAAGCAGACAGAGCTATTTACCATTTAGTATGGTGGAATAGAGGTTATAAAAAGCGTCCTGTTTGGGCGCTTTTTTTTACATAAATTTGCAAAAACATGGCTTGCATTTTGGGTTCATATTTGGTACAATAAAACTAACTATACCAGTGATTTATCACTATAGTTCTGAACATTTGCCTATATTCTTTTGAAAGGAGGTGTCGACATGATAGGCGGAATTGATGCGAGTAACAGATATATTATTCCATTTTCAAATGTAAGTAGAGTTACACCGGTGAATACTGCCAACAACGTTGACAGTTCCGCGAAGGTTAAGCCGGTGGAATGTCAGACCTGTAAGAACAGGAAATATGTTGATGGATCCAATGAAGGAGATGTGTCCTTCAAAACTCCCGGGCATATTGATCCTGCTCAGTCTTACGGTAAAGTGATGGCTCACGAAAAAGAGCATATGGCGAATGCCAGAGAAAAGACTGCGGGGGGAGATGCAAGACTTGTGTCGGCGTCTATTTCTCTTAAGTATGGCGTTTGTCCTGAATGCGGAAGAACATATGTAGCAGGAGGAGAAACCAGAACACTTATTGAATCTTACAATGAAAACAATCCCTATGACAAAGGGAGAAAGGCTGTCGAGGGGAGCATTCTAAAAGGACAAAATATAGATGCAGCAGTCTGATCGAGGGGCTATCTTATAATCTAATCAAAGCATTTTTAAGGAAGGAATTTAGTAATAATGCAGTATGAAGACTTGTTTACTGACAGAGTAAGTGTAGGAAGTAACATCGAGGCTATCATGCGCGATAGAAGATGCACTAAAGTAAAGCTCTCAAAGGAGATCAAGGTATCAAGACCTACATTGGATGCCATTTTGAAGGGGGAGATTCACAATGCAACGAAGTACAGTGAGTATATCCGAAGATTACTCAATTTTTTTCAGGTAAGCGATACTGTACTTAGTAAATATCAAAGTTTGCCAAAGCTTGATAGGATGAAAGTGGTCAGCTTTAAGAAGGAAGCTGTCATGGAGGCTCTTGGCGGTTTGAACATTCCTGTTTTTATCTGGACGGACGGAGATTTTAACAAGCTCATGAAAATGGTTGAGAAGTCTGTCGCCAAAGGAACGACCATTTATGCTCTTAGCTATGTCAGAGGAATTGAGAAAGTTATTTCACAGCTTGCTAAAAAGCATCCTGATCATATCATAGGAGTAGCCAATGTTATAGATAAAGTTACTGTTGGAATGGTTGCTGACTGTGGAGCACAGTTTATAGTTACCCCCGGAGTATCAGAGGAGATCGTAGCTTTTTGTAAGGCTAGGGATATGCTTTTGATATCCGGTGTTGTTACTCCGACAGATGTGATCAGCTTGTCTCATTATGGAGGGGATCTGGCCTGCCTTTATCCTTATGAAAAGATGGACAAATACATTTTAAAATCATTGAAGATTCTGGATTCTGATATGAGATTCTGTTGTATGAAGACCAACGGAAAGATAGATCCGGGGAATGTTGATGACGTGTTTGCACTTTTATATTACGTAGAAAAGTAGTTATAATGCTGATCGGGCGGAGTTTTTTTCTCTGCCCGATCAGTTTTTACTTGTATTTATTGTGATTTCTTATTATAATGTACTGATGTGGCAGAGGGGGATAGCTCTTTGTCACATCTTTAGCGTTTGTTTTAAAGGAGAGGAATATGATCGGGATAATCGGAGCAATGGATGAAGAGGTCAATAAGCTTAAAGCCGCTATGTCTGATGTTGAAATAAAGAGTTTTTCTTCTTTGAATTTTTATAGCGGAACAATAAGCGGACACAGTGTTGTGGTTGTAAGAGCCGGTATAGGCAAGGTAAATGCTGCCATGTGTACTCAGCTTTTGATTGATAAGTATGAGGTAAGAGCCGTGATCAATACGGGCATAGCCGGTTCATTGAATAAGGATATTAATATCGGGGATATTGTTCTTTCTACCGATGCCCTTGAGCATGATATGGATGCAGTTGCTTTTGGATATCCATTAGGACAGATTCCCCGTATGGATACTCTTTCCTTTACGGCTGATGAGAAGCTTAGAAAAGCTGCAAAGCAAGCTTGCGACAAGGTTCTTCCCGAGCTTTCGGTTTTTGAGGGAAGAGTGGTAAGCGGAGATCAGTTTATTTCCGATTCAAATAAGAAGGATTGGCTTGTTGAGAATTTTGGCGGCTTCTGCACAGAGATGGAGGGAGCTTCCATAGCCCATGTATGCTATCTTAATAAGGTTCCTTTTCTTATCATCAGAGCTATTTCAGATAAGGCTGATAATTCAGCTCATATGGATTATCCTGCATTTGAGGCTATGGCTATAGACAATTCGATTGCTCTTATGAAAGAGCTTGTAACAAGAATATAAGGAGTAAGTTTTATGGAAAAGATCGCAAGCTTTACAGTTGACCATATGAAGCTGCTTCCGGGTCTTTATGTTTCCAGAAAGGATAAGGTTGGTTCAGAGATCGTGACAACCTTTGATCTTAGGATGACAAGACCGAATTTTGAGCCGGTAATGAATACAGCTGAGATTCATTGCATTGAGCATCTTGGAGCAACATTTTTAAGAAATCATCCAATATGGTCGGAAAAGACGGTTTATTTTGGCCCCATGGGTTGTAGAACCGGCTTTTATGTTATATTTGCAGGAGACCTTAGTTCTGAGGATGTACTTCCAATCATCACAGAGTTATTTAGCTTTGTGGCAGAGTTCGAAGGGGATGTACCGGGTCAGGATCCGGTTGAATGCGGCAATTACCTTGATATCAATCTTCCAATGGCAAGATATCAGGGGCAGAGATACTTAGAGGTGCTTAAGAACATCACCTCGGACAGATTGAGCTATCAATAAATGTATATATAAAATAAGGAGTTGAATCAAGTGGGTAACACGGTAGAGATCAGATGGCATGGAAGAGGAGGACAGGGAGCAAAGACTGCGGCACTTTTGCTTGCAGATGTTTGCTTCAAAGCAGGAAAGCATGTACAGGGCTTCCCTGAGTACGGTCCTGAGAGAATGGGTGCGCCTATTACGGCATATAATCGCATAAGCGAGGATGAGATCAGGGTTCATTCAAATATTTACGATCCCGAGTATGTTGTCGTGGTGGACGAGACACTTTTGGAGGCAGTTGATGTAACGGACGGACTTAAGGAGGATGGTGCGATCATCATCAATACCACCAGAGGTGCCGATGAGATCATCCCTCACCTAAAGGGCTACAAGGGCAGAGTTTATACTATCGATGCACACAAGGTTTCTATGGCTACACTTGGAAAGTATTTCCCCAATTCACCCATGCTGGCTTCGGTTGTTGCTGTAAGCGGTGTAATGGATAAATACGCATTTCTTCGTGAGATGCAGACCTCTTACGAACATAAATTTGCGAAAAAGCCTGAGGTTATTGAGGGCAATATGAACGCGCTTAAGATGGCATTTGATGAAGTAAAGCTTCTTGAAGAGGCATCACCTTCAGATAATACTGAGAATGAGTAAGGAAGGGATAGAAAATGGCTACAGATATCAGTAAGATAACAGAGAAAAGCTCTTGGAAGGATATCACCATGGGCAATCAGATATACGGGGCAGGTACTTCGAAGGCATTTATGACAGGCGAATGGAGAACTCAGACACCTGTACTTGATGAGAGCAAATGTACACAGTGTCTTCTTTGTACACCTGCTTGTCCGGACAGCTGTATTCCGGTAGAGGATCAGAAAAGAAAGGACTTTGATCTTGATCACTGCAAGGGCTGCGGTATTTGCGCAGAGGTATGTCCTTTTAAGGCGATAACTATGAGGGAGGGACAGTAATGGCTATCAGAGAGAGATTATCAGGTAATGAAGCGGTAGCTTATGCTATCAAGCAGATCAATCCGGATGTTATGCCGGCATTCCCCATCACACCCTCAACTGAGATTCCTCAGTATGTTGCGAATTATATCGCCAATGGTGAGATGGATACAGAATTTATCCCTGTAGAGAGCGAGCATAGTTCAATGTCAGCTACTCTTGGCGCCTCAGCGGCGGGTGCAAGAGCTCTTACAGCTACATCTTCATGTGGTATGGCACTTATGTGGGAAGAGCTTTATGTAGCGGCTTCAAACAGACTTCCTGTGGCGCTTGCTCTTGTAAACAGAGCACTTTCAGGCCCTATCAATATCAACTGTGACCACTCAGACAGTATGGGTGCTAGGGATGCAGGATGGATTCAGATATACGCTGAGAACAATCAGGAGGCTTACGACAATTTTGTGCAGGCATACAGGATATCAGAGCACAAGGACGTAATGCTTCCTATCATGATCTGTCAGGATGGATTCATCACAAGCCATGCTGTTCAGAATATAGTTCTTTTAGAGGATGAGCAAGTTAAGGAATTCGTGGGAGAGTACGAGCCTGAGAATTACCTTTTGAATGCTAAACAGCCTATGGCTGTGGGACCTTATGCAGTATCCAACTACTACATGGAGACAAAGAGAGCCCAGCGACAGGCTATGTTAAATGCAAAGCAGGTTATCCTTGATGTAGCTGCTGAGTTTGAGAAGATGTCAGGAAGACATTACGGTTTCTTTGAGGAATATAAGACAGAGGATGCGGATTACATTATTGTGATGATCGGTTCTGCTGCGGGTACCACCAAGGATGCGGTGGATAAGCTTCGTGCAGAGGGCAAGAAGGTAGGACTCTTGAAGCTTCGTGTATTCAGACCCTTCCCTGCCGAAGAGCTTTGCGAGGCTTTAAAGAATGCCAAGGCAATCGCTATACTTGACAGGGCTGAGAGCTTTTCAGGAGAGGGTGGACCTCTCGGTACAGAGCTTACAACAGCTCTTTATCATGCAGGCAATACCGCAAAGGTAGTTAATTATTTCTACGGACTCGGCGGAAGAGATTTTAGGGTTGAGCATGCTGAGTATGTATTTGATGAATTAGAGAACAAGGACGATATCGAGCAGTATCAGTATATTGGACTTAGAGAGTAAGGAGGTGTGAGAAATGGCTATCGAAAGAAAAGTATACAATTTTAAAGAAACAATGTCTAAGCCGGAGAGACTCGCACCGGGACATAGAATGTGTGCAGGCTGCGGCGGAACTATTGCAGTAAGAGCCGTACTTCGTGGACTTCACGAGGGGGATAAGGCTGTAATAGGTAATGCTACCGGTTGTCTTGAGGTTTCAAGCTTTATGTACCCTTATACTGCTTGGGAGGACAGCTATATCCACAATGCATTTGAGAATGCGGGAGCTACCCTTGGCGGAGTTGAGACTGCATATCGTGTCCTTAAGAAAAAGGGTAAGATTGACGATACCTACAAGTTCATCACCTTTGGTGGCGATGGCGGTACCTACGATATCGGTCTTCAGTCTCTTTCAGGCGCTATGGAGCGTAATCACGATATGGTTTATGTATGCTATGATAATGGCGCATACATGAATACCGGTATCCAGCGTTCATCTGCAACTCCTATGTATGCAGATACTACCACAACTCCTGTAGGTAAGGAATCTGTCGGTAAGATGCAAAACCGCAAAGATCTTGCATCCATTATCGCATCACATGACGTTCCCTATGTAGGACAGACTACATTTATCGGCAATTTCAAGGATATCCATACCAAGGCTGAGAAGGCTATTTATACTGAGGGTGCGGCTTTCCTTAATGTCATGGCTCCCTGTCCACGTGGATGGAGATACGACACAAAGGATATCATGAAGATATGTAAGCTTGCAGTTGAGACTTGCTATTGGCCTTTGTTTGAGGTAGAGCACGGCAAGTGGACTCTTAACTATGAGCCCAGAAAGAAGCTCCCTATCGAGGACTTTCTTCGCGAGCAGGGACGTTTTAAGCACCTCTTTAAGCCGGGCAATGAGGACCTGTTGGTTCAGTTCCAGGCAGAGGTTGACAGACGTTGGGAAGAGCTTTTGTTTAGGTGCTCGAGATAATGAAAATAAGGGCCCAAAGCAATATAGGTTGTGGATTGGAGAGTCAAAGAGCGTGGTTTAAAAGTATGTTAAATATTGACTTGTGGCTCGAAGAAACAGAAATGCCAAAAGCACAATAAAGTAAATAAGAGAGACGACATATATATCCTAAGCCGTACTCCATTTTTACGCCGGCGCTTAGCGACCGTATTTTGGTCGCTTATGCGTCCGCTGCGTAAAAATAGAAGCGAGAGCGGGTACGGCGTGGATTATATGTTGTCTCTCCATAACACAACTTGAATTGCTTTTGGCTATATACTTATATCCCCAAAAACTATAGTATGAGGTGGAAGTATGAGATGTAATGGTAGAAAAAGAATCGGAATACTTTTGTTCGCAGTCGTTTTTTTTGCGACTGTTTTTTTATTGGATGGAATAAAGGGTTTCGATGCCTATGCAAACAGGAGAAACCTTTTGAAGGATGGTGAGGATTTTACCTCGGTGCTTTATGATTCGAGCAATGGACTCCCAACATCCGAAGCCAATGCCATAGCCCAAAGTAAGGAAGGATTTATTTATATCGGAGGCTATAGCGGACTTATAAGATATGACGGAACGACCTTTGAGAGATTTGATTCAACCACGGGTATTTCCAGTGTATTTAGCCTCTACATAGATGATAAGGACAGGCTTTGGGTCGGTACCAATGAGAATGGTCTGGTTCTTTATGATCACGGTAATATCACAGCATTTGGAAGAACAGAGGGGATAAAGTCGCAGTCTATCCGTTCTATCAGCGAGGATAATGATGGCAATATCATATTCGCTACAACACAGGGAGTTGGTTATGTAGGTTCCGATATGCTAATACATCCTATAGATGATCCTCAGGTAAATGAGGAGTATATCACACAACTTGTGAAAGATTATGATGGAAGCGTGATGGGATTAACTCTTGACGGTGCTATTTTCAGGATGGAGGACCTTAAAGTCACAGCATTTTACAAGTCTGATGATTTTGGTGACGAGCCTATAAATACAATATATCCCCGTCCGGAGTGTGATGGCGAATATATTCTTGGAACTGTTGAGTCGGATGTTCTTACCGTAACCTTAGCGGGCGGAGTAAATGTGCTGGAGAGAAAGACTGCGGGACAGTTAAAGAATATTAAGTGCATTAAAAAGATCAACAATATCCTTTGGCTTTCCGCTACAAATGGAATAGGATATTATGACGAAAGTCATACCTACTATGATGTAAATGATCTTCAGATGAACAATTCCATAGGAAATATCATGGAGGATCATGAAGGAAATATTTGGTTTACATCTACCAGACAGGGTGTTATGAAGCTCGTTCGTGACAGATTTACGGATATCACCAAGCTTGTGAGTGATGATAGTGCTGTTGTGAATACCACCTGTGTCAATGATGGTATACTTTATCTTGGTACCGATGATGGTCTTAAAATGCTTAATGTAAAGAATTTTTCTCATTGCAGCAAGCAGATATTAAATGACCTTAAGAAGGTCAGGATAAGGGCTATAAAGAATGATTCTAAGGGTAATATCTGGATGTGTACCCATGGAGAGAACGGACTTCTCTGTTATGATCCGAAGACTGAGACCAAGACCATTTATAACGTACAAAATGGTCTTGATGCTACCAAGGTAAGAGATGTGATAGAGTGTGCCGATGGTAGTATTGCCTGCTCAACCGGTAATGGTGTATTTGTCATAAAAGACGGCAAGGTAGTAAATCATTACGGACATGACGAGGGAGTTAACAATACTGAGATCCTTTGCCTTGCGGAGGATCAGAATAAGCCCGGAAAGTTGTATTTTGGTAGTGACGGAGACGGAATATATGTTGTTGACAACGGAATGGTTTCCAGACTTTCGTATGATGAAGGTCTTACCAGTGGCGTTATCATGCAGATCAAATGGGATGAGAAGAGACAGATGTATTGGATCATTACTTCCAACTCTATTGAGTATATGAAGGATGGTGTGATCACTTCCATAAAGAATTTCCCCTATTCCAACAACCTTGATATATTCTTTGATACAAATGGAAATGCATGGGTTCTCTCATCTAACGGTGTTTATATAGTCGATGTTGAGGAAATGCTTGCCGATGAGAAAATAGAATATAGCTTTTACAATACCAAGAGTGGTCTTCCCTATGTGGCTACAGGTAATTCGAGAAGTTATATAGATGACATGGGTCAGCTTTATATTGCCGGTACTATGGGTTGTTGTCGTGTGAATATCAATCTGGAATTTGGAAGTAGGGATACCGTGGAGCTTGCTGTTCCATCTATAGATGTTGATGATGACAGGATTTATATAACAAATGATAAAACTGTTACTGTTCCGGCAGGAAGTAAAAAGATAGTGATAGATGCTTATGCGCTTACCTATGGACTTTCCAATCCACGCATCAGCTATTATCTGGAGGGCTTTGATGATGCTCCCATACATACCACAAAGCAGGAACTTAAGTCCATTGTCTATACCAATCTGGACGGCGGCTTTTATAAGTTTCACTTGGATGTGATCAATGATAAGACGGGTGAAGTTTATAAAGGTATAGTTGTTAATATCAATAAAGAGGGTTCGCCCTATGAGAGTATCTGGTTCTGGATATTTACTATTGGTTTTACTATCGCTCTTATCGGTTATATCATGTGGAGATATTTCCAGAAGAGAACTGAGCTTTTGATGGAGGAACATGAGGAGGATCAGCGTTTTATCGATCAGATCATGCATACCTTTGCAAAATGTGTTGATATGAGAGATTCTCAGAACAGAGGACATTCCTTCAGAGTTGCTTATTATACAAGACTTCTTGCCAGAAAACTGGCGGATAAGAGAGGTTATACCGAGGAGCAGATCCATGAGTTTTACAATATCGGATTGTTGCACGATATAGGAAAGCTTTCCATTCCTGATGCGATCCTCAACAAGCCCGCAAGGCTTAATGATGAGGAATATGTGATCATGAAGACTCACGCCCAAAAGGGTGAAGAGATACTTAAGGGTGTAGCGATAGTTCCTGATCTGGCTGTCGGAGCCGGTTGTCATCATGAGAGGATGGATGGCAGAGGATATCCTCATGCGTTAAAGGGCGAGGAGATACCCGAGGTTGCTCGTATCATAGCTGTTGCAGATACATTTGACGCTATGTATTCAACAAGACCTTACAGAAAGCAGATGCTTCTTTCAGATGTTCTTGCTGAGATTGACAGGATCAAGGGAAGTCAGCTTGACCCCGAGGTTGTGGAAGCTCTCTTTGAGCTTGCCAAGGATGAAGAGCTTGACAGAGCCAAGGTTGATAAGGCTGTCGAAGAGGCTCCGAAGCTTATAGGTATGCCTGATGAGGAGGAGCTTCAAAAGCAGGAAGAAGAGTTAAAGAAAAAGAATGAGGAATTCCTAAACAGTCTTGGACTTAAAAACAACGGTCAGAGGTAGCTTATATGAGCGGTAGATCAAAAAAGAAAATTTCAAATCGTGTCGCTATCAGAGATACAATAAATCCTATATTCTTTATCACCATTATTCTGATACTCTGCGCGTTTTTATCCTATGTCATACCGGCGGGAGAGTATCAGAGAGTAACAGATGAAGTCACGGGCTATGAGCTTATCGATCCTGACAGCTTTTCATTTATCGAAAGATCGCCTATCAATCTTTTAAGCTTTATGATGTCTGTGACCATGGGATTTCAAAGGGCTTCAGACATTATATTCGGCCTTCTTATCATTGGCGGAGCATTTGGTATTATAAATGGTACAGGTGCGCTTAATGTGGGACTTGCCAATCTTCTTGCAAGAAATAAAAAGAGAAGTATACTTTTTATTCCTCTTACTATGTTGCTTTTCGGACTTGGTTCGGCTTATTGCGCAAATTATGAGGAATTCTTGGTATTCTTTCCTATCATACTTGCCTGTTCCATCACCTTGGGCTTTGATTCCATTACGGCGGTTGCTATTATTTTCTGTGCAGCTACTGCTGGCTATGGTGGAGCTATAACCAATGCCTATACCGAAGGAAAGGCACAAGAGATAGCGGGAATCACCAGGTATTCGGGCTCTGAGCTTCGAACTCCTTTATTCTTCGTTCTTTTGATGGCAGCTATAGTATATGTGAGTATATATGCCAAGATGGTGAAGAAGAGTCCAAAGCTTTCCAACTGCTATGCCTATGATATTGAATTCAACAGGGATAAGAGAATCAATCTTTCCAATATCCCGAAGCTCTCTCTGAGACAGATATTTGTGCTTGTGATATTTTTATGCGGTATGCTCTATATGGTATACGGTATCACTGTGAAGGGATATTATATTGATGAAATGGCCGGCATCCTTCTTTTGACCGGTATCATCTGTGGCTTTGTGGGTGGCTTAAAGATAAATGATGTCTGCAGGACCTTTGAAAAGGGTATGCATGATATGCTTCTTCCGGTGACTATGATAGGCCTTGCCAATTCCTGCATATATATCATGGAACAGGCCAATATCATGGATACTGTTTTATACTATCTTTCTCAGGTGCTTGCCAAATTCCCGGGATCTATGGTGGCGGTGGGAATGTTTGTGATGCATGAGATTTTCAATGTCTTTGTTCCTTCGGGATCTACACAAGCTGCTATCACTATGCCCCTTATGGTTCCTTTAGCTGATGCGACAGGCATCACAAGACAGACGGCAACACTGGCCTTCCAGCTTGGAGATGCATTTACCAATATCTTGTTCCCCACAAGTGGAGAGGTGCTTGCGGCTCTTGCTATTTGCAGAGTGCCCTTTAACAAATGGGTAAAATTCCTATTTCCCCTTTTCATTATCTGGTGGGTTATTTCATTTTTGTTCATTATGTATGCCGTGAAGATCGGATTTTAATGTACACAGGTAGGAGAGTAAGTATACATGAATGAATATATACGCGGATTAAAGGCCGGGATCCCCATAGGACTCGGCTATTTAAGTGTGAGCTTTACCTTCGGTATCATAGCGGGTACCTATGGATTTTTCTGGTGGCAGGCAGTGCTTATTTCGATGCTTACTGTAACCAGTGCAGGACAGTTTGCAGGTATAGAGACTATGACTGTGCCGGGGCGATATCTTGAGATGATCATTTCTCAGCTTACCATAAATGTCAGATATTCCTTTATGAGTATTTCCCTTGGACAAAAGCTCAATGATAAGTTTAGGGGCATATTTAGATGGCTTCTCGGCTTTTTTATGACGGATGAGATTTTCGCTGTTGCCGTATCTGAGGATGAAGTGGGCAGAGCATTTTTTGCGGGACTTGCAACTATTCCCTGGATCGGATGGACAAGCGGAACTATGGCGGGAGCCTTACTTGGAAATGTGCTTCCCGAAAGAGTGCTTTCTGCTATGGGCCTTGCTATCTATGGTATGTTCGTAGCTATTGTTGTTCCGGAGATGAAAAAGTGTAAGCCTGTAGTATGGGTGGTTTTTGTTGCTATAGCCTTAAGCTCAGCGTTTAGGTATGTGCCTATCATTAAAAATGTACCTTCAGGCTTTGCTATAAGTATTTGCGCTATAGTAGCGGCTCTTTTCGGAGCATATTTCTTCCCGGTGGAGGATGTTAAGGATGAATAATACACAATTTTTCATATATCTCTTTTTGATGGCAGGAATCACCTATCTTATCAGAGTGCTTCCCTTTGCTCTGATCACTGAAAAGATAGAAAGTAAAAGAATAAAGAGCTTTTTGTACTATATCCCGTATGCTGTGCTTGCAGCTATGACGATCCCTGCAGTGCTTTATGCTACAAAGAGTATGATCTCTGCAGCTTTAGGCCTTCTTGTGGCTGTTGCCCTGGCACTTAAGGACAAGTCCCTGACCTTTGTTGCTGTGGCATCCTGTCTGGTGGTTTTTTTAGCCGAGCTTATAGTATAATACCAGGGTCAAAAGTCAAAAATGCGAATCGTGCTTGCACGAATGAGCATTTTGACTTACTGACCCGCCCAAACATGAGCAAGTAGCAATTTCCTGTAAACGCAGGAAATTAGCGGATTGCGAATGTTTGCAGGATTGCGGGAGCTGCAAAGCAGCGGAGCAATCCGTGGTATCAGTTGGGGGCAAAATACCTTTTGACCCCAACATCATAGTATAAAACCATTGCATTTTTATTTGTTATGACTTAAAATGTTTATTATGATACGCATGTGTATCAAATCCAATATATAAAGGAAAAGGAGAAGGAATTATGAAGCAGATCAAAAAACTTATGAGCTTTGTGCTAACACTTGCTATGGTACTTGCTACCGTAGTTGTTGCAAAGCCTGTTGAAGCTGGTGGAAGCAACTCACATGGTTCTTATTGGACCTATACGACACAAACTAATTATACTTGGGCGAATGGTAAGTGGAAAAAAACTTGGGTTTCCAAGAATAAATATGACAAGAAAGGACGAATTACCGAGGATATAAATACCAGTTATTGGGATGGTAAAAAAAATACCAGCAAGACTGTCTATAAGTACGATAGTAAAGGCAGACAGACAGAATCAATCTATTATTCAGAGGGAAAGAAGTCTGGATCAACCAAGTATAGTTATGACGGCAAGGGAAGACAGAATAAGTATATGAGTTATGATGCTGCCGGAAAGCTTACATCTACCACTACCATTCAGTTTGATAAGAAGGGGTATGAATGTAAGTCAACTACAAAATACACAGACAAGAGCAGAAAGACAGAGGTTACCACTACTACCAGAACCTACAATAAGTCAGGATGGGTGACAAAGAATGTTCATAAGAGTCCTTGGGGAAAGAGTACGACTACTTATGAGTATTATAAGAACGGTGACAGAAAGAAAGAGGTATATAAGAGTAGCTATTCTACAACTACTTATGAATATGCATCTGGTTGGCGCTTAAAGAAGACCACAACGAAGAATAAGGATGGTAGCAAGACTGTAAGAGTACCCTCTTATAATAAGAAGGGAGCCACCATCAAGGAAGTGGAAACTTATACTCCCAAGAATGGTGAGAAGACGGTTAATACCTACACATATTCATACAAGTATGATAAGAAGGGAAATCAAACTCAGTCTATCACAAAGAGAAACGGTGAGAATCAATCAAAGACTGTTTCTTCAGGTTGGACAAAGATCACATACTAAATTGAAATAATGATCATAAAGAACTTCAAGTTGACTATCAGCTTGAAGTTCTTTTTTCAGTTGAATTATGTGTTTAGATTTATTTGCATTTTTACGGTGAATGTTTTAAAATAGGTCTTGCTTAGACAGCAGTCAGGGCAAAATAGATTTTGTCCCAACATCTATATCTTAGTATAAGGAGAAAAAGTATGAAACAGATGAAGAGGATCTTAAGTGTTATGCTTACTGGTGCTATGGTATGTGCTACCTTAGTTGTAAGTAAGCCCGCAGAGGCAAAAAAGAGTACATATTGGATGCATACTGTTGCTACTCACTACAGTCTTAGGGATGGTAAGTGGGAAAAAACAAATGTGGATAAAGATAAATATGACAATAAAGGACGTCATACAGAGCATTCATTTAGCAGCGCAACAGGAAACAAGTCTAAGACTGTATACAAATATAAGAACGGCAATCATGTTAAATCTATATATTACAGTAATGGAAAAAAGGCAAGCAGTACCAGGTATGCATATGATAAAAAAGGCAATATGAAAGAATATTCTGAATACGATGCCAAGGGTAAACTTATCCATACCACAACCATTACCAATGACATAAAGGGTTTTCCTTGTAAGTATGTTAAGATCTATGCGGACAAGAGCAAGAAGAAGGAGATCACGACCATAAAGAGCACATATAAGTCAGGAAAAGTAGTTAAGCGTGTCAGTAAACATACCGCTGACGGTGAGACCAAAACTACTACATCAACCTTCACATATTACAAGAATGGTAATACTCACACCTCAAAGGAGAATGGACCTGATTCATTATATGAATATGAATATGATAGCAAGGGAAGAATAATAAAGCATAGTAGTTCAACTAAATATGCTAAGTCAGAAACAATATATGAATATAACAAAAAAGGTGATACTTCCAAGAGTGTTTCAAAATATACATCTCAGAGTGGAATAACGAATGAATCTACCACTGTGTATTCATATAAATATGACAAGAATGGAAATATATCTGAGTGTGTTGAAAATGTTAACGGCGTTGATACACTAAAGACTGTATATACCGGATATAAGAAGATAACTGTTTCAAAGTAACTGACTAACTGTTCTTTTCTTTGATATAGTGAAAAACAAAGAATGGAATAATACAAGTTCCTCGATATCTGTCATGATATCGAGGTCTTGTTTTTTTCTTTAAGGAAAGAGTATTTTATGTTATAATAGGATGGTCTTTGTGACAAAAATAATATGCGAGGTTAAGATATGCTTGATACAACAACACTTAAGTCTTATACATTGATAAAGGAAGAATCACTGAAGGAGCTTGACGCTACAGGCTATATATTGCGACACAATGTAACCGGAGCGAGAGTAGTAGCAATATCCACAGAGGATGACAACAAGGTCTTTACCATAGGCTTTAGGACTCCTCCGAAGGATGATACAGGTATCGCTCATATCATGGAGCATTCCACCCTTTGCGGCTCAAAGAAGTATCCCGTCAAGGATCCTTTTGTGGAGCTTGCCAAAGGTTCTTTGAATACATTTTTAAATGCCATGACATATTCGGATAAGACCGTATATCCCGTTGCCAGCTGCAATCTTAAGGATTTCGAGAATCTGATGGATGTTTATCTTGATGCTGTATTTCATCCCAATATCTATGAGCGTCCCGAGATCATGAAGCAGGAGGGCTGGCATTATGATATAGAGAGCCCTGAGGGAGAGTTGAAGATCAACGGAGTGGTTTACAATGAGATGAAGGGTGTATATTCTTCGCCTGAGGATATCCTTTTCAGAAATATCCAGAATTCACTTCTTCCAAACACCACTTACGGCTGCGAGTCGGGAGGTGATCCTGAGTTTATCCCGGATCTTACCAGAGAGCAGTTCATAGATTTTCATAAGACCTATTATCATCCTTCAAACAGCTATATCTACCTCTACGGTGATATGGATATAGCTAAGGAGTTAAATTATATCGACCAGGAATATCTTTCGGATTACGACTACCGCGAGGTGGATTCTGAGATAGGTATAGAGAAGCCCTTCACCGAGATGAAGAGAATAGAGAAGGAGTATTCTATAGCAGATGGCGAAGACGAGGAGAATATGACATATCTAAGCTACAATACCATCGTAGCTGACAGCCTCGATCGTGAACTTTATCTGGCTTTCCAGATACTTGATCATGCTATTATCGATGTTCCCGGAGCACCTTTAAAGACAGCCCTTATTGATGCCGGCATTGGCCTTGATTTTATGAGCTCATATGACAACGGTATAAAGCAGCCTGTTTATAGCCTAGTGTCTAAGGGGGCAAATGTTTCTGATACAGAGCGCTTTGTTGAAGTGCTTGAGAATACCCTTAAGAAGATCGTGGATGAAGGTATAGACAAACGTTCCATCGAGGCTTCCATGAATGCATTTGAGTTTAAGTACAAGGAAGCTAATTTCGGAAGCTATCCCAAGGGATTGATGTATGGACTGAAGCTTTTTGACAGCTGGCTCTATGATGACAACAAGCCCTTTATACATATTCAGACAGACGAGACCTTCAAGACCTTGAAGCAGAAAATGCACGAGGGTTATTTTGAGGAACTCATAAAGACATACATCCTTGATAATCCTCACAAGACCTTGCTTGTACTTAAGCCCAAGAAGGGACTTAACAAGGAGATTGAAGCAAAGACTGCAAAGAAGCTTGCGGACATAAAGGCTTCACTTTCCGCCGAGGAGATAGAAGCTCTGATCGCTGACAAGAAGGCGCTTACCGAGTATCAGCAGACTCCCTCTACACCTGAGGAGCTTAAGACACTTCCTCTGTTGAAGCTTTCAGATATCAAGAAGGAGGCCAAGAGATTAAACAATCATGAACACAAGGTATCGGGTATTCCTGTCATTTCCCATGATATTTTTACCAACGATATTGCCTATGTTACCTTGATGTTCAATCTTAAGGATATGCCTGAAGAGTATTATTCCTATGCGGCTTTGTTATCCGATATCTTAAAGTATGTTGACACAGATAAGAGAAGCTATAGAGAGCTTTCAAATGAGATAAATATTAATACGGGTGGTATTACATTTTCTGTCTCAGGAACTCATCATGATATCACCGATGAGTTTGCAGCGGTATTTACTGTGAGCTTCAAGACATTTTATGATAAGCTCTTTGAGGGCTTCAGGCTTGCGTCCGAGATACTATTTGGCTCAAAGATCGATGACGAGAAGAGACTTAAGGAGATCATAGCTGAGTGTAAGCTGGGCTTGAAGGATTCTCTTTCGGCAGGGGGACATCTGACAGCCGCGGTAAGAGCTCAGAGCTACATTTCTTATGATTTTTATTACAAGGACATCACCGGTGGAATCGGATATTATGAATTCCTGGATGGATTTGATAAGAACTTTGCCGAAAAGAAGGAAGAACTAAAGACAAAGCTTAGAGAAACTGTTGTCATGATCAGCAAGAAGGACAATCTGATCGTGTCATATACAGGAAAGCAGGATGTGGAAGTTTCCATGAAGGCGGGGCTTGATGAGTTGCTTAAGGGGCTTTCTGATGAGAAGGTTGGAGAGGTCAAGGAAAGAACTGTTCCCACTATCAAGAATGAGGGCTTCAAGACTGCCAGCAAGGTTCAGTATGTTGCCACCAGCGGTGATTTTAAGCAGAAAGGGCTTAAATATACCGGTGCTTTGGACGTGCTGAAGGTGATATTCTCTTATGATTATCTCTGGATAAATGTGAGAGTGACCGGAGGCGCCTACGGTGCTATGTGTGGTTTTAACCGTACCGGTGTGGGACTCTTTACCTCATATAGAGATCCCAATCTTATGGAGACCTACGAGGTATACAAAAATGCGGTTTCTTATGTAAAGAATTTTGATTGCGACGAGAGAGATATGACCAAATATGTCATCGGAGCATTTTCAAGGATAGACGCACCTATGACACCTCAGCAGTTTGGAGATTACAGCTTTGTATCATACATATCCGGCGTCACGGATGAGGTTATTCAACGTGTGAGAGATGAGGCTTTGGGTGCTGATGTTGAAGCCATCAGGGCTTTGGCTCCCATAGTTGAAGCTATAGTGGATTCCGGTGTCATCTGTGCCGTTGGTGGTGAGGAGAAGATAGAGGAGAATAAGGACTGCTTCAAGGAAGTTAAGCAGGTATTCTGATAGGAGAGTAAGAAAAGCATATGACAAGATCAGGCTTTGTAACTATTATAGGTCGTCCGAATGTGGGTAAATCAACATTGATGAACCATTTGATAGGACAGAAGATAGCTATTACCAGCAAGAAAGCCCAGACCACAAGAACGAGGATCCAGACGGTTTATACGGATGAGAGAGGACAGATTGTCTTTCTCGACACTCCCGGTATGAACAAGGCGAAGAACAAGCTGGGGGAATACATGTTAAATGTTGCTCTCGATACCCTAAAGGAAGTGGACGTGATCCTTTGGATCGTTGAGCCTACCACATATATAGGGGCCGGAGAGCTTGAGATCATAGACAAGCTAAAAAAGACTGATACTCCCGTGATCCTGGTGATCAACAAGATAGATACGGTGGGTGCCACAGAGGTTGCCGATGCTATCGACAGATACAAGGGAGAGCTTGA
>JAFYAS010000044.1 GCA_017540605.1 Lachnospiraceae bacterium
AAAAGTCGCTCCGCGGCTCTCCGAAGGTTTCCGGGCTACGCCCAATGGCAATAAAAAAACACACAGTCCTACCGCTCCGGCATAAAGCACAGCTTATCAAACGGCGCCGCCTTCGGCTCAACTGTCGCTCCGCGACTCGCCGTTTGATATACGGGCTACGCCCAATAAAAACAAAAAATCGGAGAATCTTTCGAGGCCGGGAACTGCCTATCCGATGTCGCCGCCTTCGGCTCAACTGCCACTTCGTGGCTCGCCATCGGATATACGGGCTAGTGCCCAATGGCATCCTGCGCTTCGGCTTTATGCACTGCTTATCCGACGGGGCCGCCTTCGGCTCTCCTATCGCTTCGCGATTCCCCGTCGGATATCCGGGCTGCGCCCTATGAAAAAAGAAAAAACACAGCCACTTTCAAGCAAGCTTGAGTGGCTGTGTTTTTCTTTTTTCGCAGTGCTTAAAGCCTACGCTTACATGCTCTCATGGAAGGTTCTTGAGATTACGTCTGCCTGCTGCTCGGGTGTGAGCTTTACGAAGTTTACAGCGTAGCCAGAAACACGGATTGTCAGCTGAGGATACTTCTCAGGATGTGCCTGTGCATCAAGGAGTGTGTCTCTGTTGAGCACATTTACATTAAGATGATATCCACCTTTTTCTACATAACCATCTAACATATTAACAAGGTTGTCAACCTGCTGATTTGCTGCTGCCATTATTATTTTCCTCCTAAAATAGTATATGAAATATTATCTTTGTTAGGCGGAAGCCGCAAGCAAGCTCCTGCGGCTTCGCCGGTTACATCTGTTTTACTGATAATTACTTGCTGAGATCGATATCGATATCGCCTGCAATTACCTTGTCTTCCTTACCGAGTGCTCCGGGGATGATTGAGAAGGTATTTGAGATACCATCCTGTGCATCCCTGAAAGGAAGCTTAGCTACTGAAGAAAGTGAAGCTACTGCTCCGTGAGTATCTCTCTTGTGAAGAGGGTTAGCACCGGGAGCGAAAGGCTCGCCATGCTTTCTACCACAAGGAGTATCACCTGTGTTCTTACCGTAGGTTACGTTTGAAGTAATGGTAAGGATTGACTGTGTAGGAACACCGTTTCTGTATACATGCTGCTTTCTGATCTTGTCCATGAAGGTTGTTACGATTGAAGTAGCGATCTCATCAACACGATCATCGTTGTTACCATACTTAGGGAAGTCACCCTCGGTCTTGTAGCTTACTACGATACCCTGCTCGTTACGTATAGGATAAACCTTAGCGTACTTGATTGCTGAAAGTGAGTCAGCAACTACTGAAAGACCTGCAACACCTGTTGCGAAATATCTCTTAACATCTCTGTCATGAAGAGCCATCTGGATTCTCTCATAAGCATACTTATCATGCATATAGTGGATGATATTGAGGGCGCTTACATAAACCTTTGCAAGCCACTCCATCATGTCATCGAACTTTGACATAACATCATCATAATCAAGAGGTCCGTCACCCTCGATAGGACGATACTTAGGTCCTACCTGTACGCCTGTACACTCATCAACACCACCGTTGATAGCGTAAAGCATACACTTAGCGAGGTTAGCTCTAGCTCCGAAGAACTGCATCTCCTTACCGATAACCATTGATGATACGCAGCAAGCGATACCATAATCATCACCGTGATAAGGTCTCATAACATCATCGTTCTCATACTGGATAGATGATGACTTGATAGACAACTTTGCACAGAACTGCTTCCAGCCCATAGGAAGTCTGGTTGACCAGAGAACTGTAAGGTTGGGCTCGGGTGCTGTTCCTAAGTTGTTAAGAGTATTGAGGTAACGGAATGACATTTTTGAAACCAATGTTCTTCCATCTACGCCCATACCACCGAGTGACTCAGTTACCCAAACCGGATCGCCGGCGAAAATCTGATTGTACTCAGGTGTACGAGAGAACTTAACGCATCTTAACTTCATAATGAAGTGGTCAACAAATTCCTGAATCTGCTCCTCAGTGAAGGTTCCTGCAGCTAAATCTCTCTCTGCATATACATCGAGGAATGTAGCTGTACGTCCAAGTGACATAGCAGCACCGTTCTGCTCCTTAACTGCACCTAAATATCCGAAATATGTCCACTGGATAGCTTCCTGTACATTCTTAGCAGGCTGTGAAATATCAAAGCCGTAAGTCTTTGCCATCTCAGTTAACTCCTTAAGAGCCTTGATCTGCTCAGCGATCTCTTCCTTACCGCGGATAACATCATCTGTATAAACAGTACCGAATGACTCCTTCTGAGCCTTCTTGTCCTCGATAAGTCTGTCTGTACCGTAAAGTGCTACTCTTCTGTAGTCACCGATGATACGTCCACGACCGTAAGCATCGGGAAGACCGGTTACGATGTGGTTTGAACGGCATCTTCTGATCTCTGCATCATATACATCGAAAACGCCTTCGTTGTGTGTCTTTCTGTACTTAGAGAAGATCTCTACGATCTCAGGATCTACCTGATATCCGTTGTCTTCGCAAGCCTTCATAGCCATACGAAGTCCGCCGAATACGTTCATACCTCTCTTGAAAGGTGCATCTGTCTGGAATCCTACGATGGTCTCCTTGTCCTTGTTGAGATAACCGGGGCCATGTGATGTAAGTGTTGAAACAACCTTTGTATCCATATCGAGAACGCCACCCTTGGCACGCTCTTCCTTAGTAAGCTCCATTACCTGATCCCATAAATCCTTGGTATTCTGGGTAGGACCTGAAAGGAAGCTTTCGTCTCCCTCATAAGGTGTGTAGTTCTTCTGGATAAAATCACGAACATCGATGAACTTCTCCCAATTACCGCCTTTGAAACCATTCCATTCTGATCTCATTGTTACAAAATCCTCCTTGTAAAAAAAATTTTATAGATAGTTATGTAGAATCAGCGTTCTCCCGACTGGGTAAAGATCTCGGTCGATACGCTGTGCTTGACATATTTTGATTATATGAAAAAATTGTATACAAGTCAATGCTTTTCGCCTTAAATCAGTGTACTTTTTCAAGTACAAAATTGTATACAACATCCGCTTTGCTTTTTGTAGAACACGCACAATATATAGATTTTCACTGCACTCATATTGTATACAAAAAGCGCTCCCGGTGCATATTACACAAGGAACGCTCTTGTTTTCACGCTAAGTAGTTTGTGATTATCACTTCATTTTTTGAGCCGACAATCTTCCATCTCTTACATCTAAGACCACCTCATCCTCACGAGCCAATTCATCTCCAAGTATGAGTCTTGCCACCAGTGTTTCCACATTCTTCTGAAGATATCTCTTTAAAGGTCTTGCGCCATAGGTTGCATCATATCCATGCTCAACTATATAATCCTTTGCTGCCTCCGTCATAGAAAGCCTTATCTCTCTATCAGCTATACGGCTATTGAGATCCTTAAGCATTAGATCAACTATAGCTGAGATATTCTCCCTTGTAAGTGGCTTAAACATGATAGTTTCGTCAAGACGATTCAAGAATTCCGGTCTAAAATGAAGCCTAAGCTCTTCCATTACCTCTCCTGCTGCCTCTTTACTTATCTCGCCTTTTTCATTTATACCATCCAACAGATATTGGGATCCGATATTGGAGGTCATAATGAGTATGGTATTTTTGAAGTCCACAGTCTTACCCTTGGAATCCGTGATGCGCCCATCATCAAGCACCTGTAAAAGCACATTGAATACATCAGGGTGAGCCTTCTCTATCTCATCAAAAAGCACCACACTGTAGGGCTTTCTTCTTACGGCCTCGGTAAGCTGTCCTCCCTCATCATAGCCCACATATCCCGGAGGTGCTCCGATAAGCCTTGCCACAGAATGCTTCTCCATATATTCGCTCATATCAATACGGACGATATTTGCTTCATTATCAAAAAGGCTCTCAGCCAGAGTCTTGGCAAGCTCTGTCTTTCCAACACCCGTAGGTCCGAGGAAAAGGAAGGATCCGATAGGCTTTGTGGGATCCTTTATCCCGGCCTTTGATCTTATGATGGAATCACTCACAAGCTCTACAGCCTCATCCTGTCCCACAACTCTTTTATGTAGTTCTTCAGCCAAATGAAGTGTCTTGTTTCTCTCACTCTCGGTAAGCTTCGCCACAGGTATGCCAGTCCACTTGGAAATGATCTTCGCTATTTCTTCTTCTGTGACACCTTCATGAACCAATACATGCTGCTTTTTACTTACCTCCTGTTCAAGCTCTTCATACTCCTTTTTAAGCTCAGGAAGCCTTCCGTATTGAAGCTCGGCCGCTTTATTGAGATCATATTTCCTCTGGGCTATCTGGATCTCATTGTTCACTTTTTCGATCTCAGCCTTTATCTCGCTTATCTTTTCCACATCACGCTTTTCATTTTCCCAGGATGCTTTAAGAGACTCATATTGCTCCCTTAGCTCCGAAAGCTCCGATTCCAATGTCTCAAGGCGCCCTCTGCTAAGATTGTCATCCTCTTTTTTCAAGGCCGCAGCCTCTATCTCAAGCTGCATCATCTTCCTTCTGATATCATCTATCTCAGTCGGCATAGAGTCAAGCTCGGTCTTTATCAAAGCACAGGCCTCATCTATCAGGTCGATAGCCTTGTCGGGAAGGAACCTGTCGGAAATATATCTATTGGATAAAACCGCCGCGGAAACCAAAGCTCCATCGCTTATCTTCACACCGTGAAATACCTCGTAGCGCTCTTTAAGGCCACGTAATATAGAAATGGTATCCTCTACTGTAGGCTCATTTACCATCACAGGCTGAAAACGTCTCTCAAGGGCAGCATCCTTCTCAATATATTTTCTGTATTCATCAAGTGTTGTGGCTCCGATACAATGAAGCTCTCCCCTTGCAAGCATGGGCTTTAGCATATTGCCGGCATCCATAGCCCCCTCGGTTTTACCTGCTCCCACTATTGTATGAAGCTCATCAATAAATAAAATGATATTTCCATCACTGTTTTTTATATCATCAAGAACAGCCTTAAGTCTTTCCTCAAACTCTCCACGATACTTGGCACCTGCAACAAGGGCACCCATATCAAGAGCAAATATCTCCTTGTCCTTTAGTGCCTCAGGAACATCTCCGGCAACTATCCTTTCAGCAAGCCCCTCTACAGCAGCAGTCTTTCCTACGCCCGGCTCACCGATAAGCACGGGATTGTTCTTGGTCTTACGGCTTAGTATCCTGATCACATTCCTGATTTCATCATCACGGCCGATCACCGGATCAAGCTTTCCTGACCTTGCCCTTTCCACAAGGTTGTAGCCGTACTTTGTAAGAGCATCATAGCTGTCCTCAGGATTATCCGAATCCACCCTCTTATTACCTCTCACCTCAGCAAGTGCCTTTAAAAAGCGATCTCTGTTTATATTATATCCCATAAGAAGGCCCTTTACTGCCTTATTGGAATACTTTAAAAGTGACAGGAAAATATGCTCAACAGATACAAAGGAATCCCCCATCTGCTTTGCTTCATTTTCAGACATCATAAGTACTTTATTGAAATCATTGCTGGTAAAAAGCTTTCCACCACTGACCTTCGGCCTATATGCCACAAGCTTTTCAGCTTCCTTCATGAAATATTCCATATTAATATCCATTTTTTCAAGAAGCTTTTTAATGAGACTATCCTCAACAGTCAGCATACTGTAAAGAAGATGTTCCTGATCGATCTCCTGATTATTGTATTCATAGGCAAGCTTTTCGCAGTTTTCAATCACAGAAAGGCTCTTTTGTGTGTATTTTTCAGCATTCATAGGTATCCCTCCTAACGTAAAAAAGTACTAACATCCTTGTTAATTTGGATGTTAGCACTTTTTGTTAGCACTGTCAAGAGGTGAGTGCTAATTATTCTTCTTTACCTACATATTCTGCTCTTCCATATCCGAGAATAAGAAGGAAAATAGGCTGTAAAAGGATAAGTCCTATAGCAAAGCCTGTACCCTTGCCAAATGCCTTTGCCATCTTAATTGACTGCATGATATGCAATACCAGTATAGCCAGTGAGATTGAAAGGCTCAAAAATCCGGGAAGTGCAATAATCTTATTGCGCTCCAGAGTATTGACAAAAAACATAACACCATAAGCAAATCCTATAGGTGCCTGCCATGTAATATCATAAAGAACGTAGTAATTGTAAATGGGAATCAATGATTTCCAACCTGCCTGGCCGCCCTTGGTAAAGATCTTCCACATAGCAATTACTTCAATTATGTATAAAACTAAAGTCAAAATTCCTAAAAACGCAATAAAACCGACTAAAGCGCCAAGCGCACTTGCATCATATGCACTCATAAAAACCTCTCTTTCCGCGCATCACGCGCAATAAAAAATATTTAAAATACTTTGATATGATACTACTAGAAGCTATATATCGCAAATAAAAATAAATGTAACTGTTCCGCAGCTTCGCTGTTGAACAGTTACAAATAAACATCAATATGAAACAGCATATTTCCTCACATACCCGTGAAGTGTCTTCTGGTCAACCCATCTCAGATCACTTGTTTTAGCGCCAAGTGAGGTGCAGATATAGGTCTTTCCCTTATATACATAGACTCCTGTAAAGCAGGTACCGGCGCCCTTTGTATAGCCGGTCTTTCCACCCTTAAAGCCCTTGTCATAGCCAAGAAGGATATCCTTGCTATGAACTGTATGCCATCTTCCTCCGGTGCTTTTAAATGAATACTTCTTCTTTTTGATCAATCCTCTGAAAAATGCATGCTTTGTATAGGCGTAACCGGTAAGCTTTGCAAGCTCTCTCGGTGTGGTCTGATGTCCATCCTTATCAAGACCGTGGGGTGTCACATAATGAGTATTCCTAAGACCAAGCTTTGAGGCCTTTTCATTCATTTCATCAACAAACTTTTTTTCAGTACCCGATACACCCTCGGCTATTGCCACTGCACCATCATTGGCTGAACAGATCATCAATGCATTCATCATATCCTTTATCTTATATTGGTCACCAACCTTCATATAAAGATTGCCATAGGCCGTCTTTGCCGCATATTCACTTATCTTCACCTTATTGCCAAGCTTACCGCTCTCTATAGCCACCACAGCCGTCATAACCTTTGTGGTGCTTGCCATCTTCATAGCAGTATTCTCTTTTTTTCCGAAGATCACCGCATCATCCTCTACGCAATATATGCATGCCTCTTTGGAATTAAGAGTCAGCTTTCCCACATTTATCGTAGTCACGGTGATATCTTCACTCTTATATGCCTTGGTATCCTCAGTTCCTGATATAGTTAACTGCCAGATACCTGTCGTCTTTTTTCTATACTTCTTTGGATACTCGATCCACAAGCCTTCATCCCCCGCAGGAATATCATAGGTTGCCACAGTAGTGTAGGTCTTTTTTGCAGAATCATATAGCTTAAGCTTCGCCGTTCTCTCATATTCTGACGGGGTAAATGTGATGGCATTGCCGCAAGCCTTATTCTTACGTACATTTAGACTTAACTTTAATCCCTCAACCTCTACGGTAGCCTTTTCTTCTGTTTCCTCTGATGATGTTTCTTCCGTAGATGCTTCTTCTGTTGAGGTCTCTGAAACAGTCTCCTTCTCCTTTGCAAAAACCTGATCCGGAGAAATGATCAGAAAAGACAGCAAAAGCAACAACGAAAGCATTATTTTATCAACTAATTTTATTCTCATAAGACATTTCCCTTTGTTTTCTCATATCCTATCTCAAAGGGTGATACCGTATCAAATATCACTCCATCACTTATCCGATAGGTCTTTAAATAATCTCTAAAGTCCTTTACAGTCCAGCAAAAGACCTTCATACCCCTCTTTTTAAATGACCTCGAAAGTCTCGGCGTAAGTCTGTCAACATCGCAAGCGATAAATTGAGGCTTAGTGAACAAATAAAAGCCCTTCATAAGCATAATAAGCTTTTCAATCGGATTCTTTGTTTTCCCGGCTTTTGCTATCAGCTGTCCTCTGACCACCTCCGGCACATGCCGCTTCATCCAAAAAAGCACTAAAGGATTGAAGGATTCTACAATATATTGCCCCTCATAATTACAAAGCTTTTCAAATATCCTTGTTTCAACTCTACCCGCAATAAATGAATTCTTGATCTCAATAAGAAGGGGTACTCTTCCATCAACCAGAGAAAGCACCTGATCAAGAGTAGGTATCCTCTGGTCAGTATCCAGCAATCGAAGTTTCTTTATCTCAGCGTATTTTGTAAAAAACACCTTCTTATCAAGCCCGGTCATGCGTTTTAGGCTCTTATCATGAAAGATTAAAAGCTTGCCATCCGCCGTAGTCCTTACATCAAGCTCGATAGGAAGTCCAAGCTCAATGGCGCACTTATACGCTAAAAGCGAATTCTCAGGAACCCCTTTTTCATTATCAAAAAGTCCTCTATGAGCAATATAACTGTATGCGTGCATAAAACGCCTTACTCTCCTGTTTCTGAAAAATGTATATTTCCAAGTACATCCTTATCAACAGCAGTGTCGTAGCTCCAATCCGGAGAAAGGTCGACAAGCCACTCGGAGAGCTTGCTCTCCACATAGGTCTTCTGCTTTTCCTTAAGGAGCTCCTCCTTAACCTTGGCTGTCTCAACAGAATTGGTCAGTTCTATCATAGTAAAAATATGATAGCCAAACTCTGTCTCCACAACACCGGTATGCTCACCATTTTCCAAGGAATACAGTCCGTTCACTACCTCTTCCCCATATTCAGAAACCATCTCCGATGTGGAAAGAGTTCTCTCTCCACCGAACTTCAAATTGTGCTTTGCATAAAGCTCATCATTTGTCAAGGGATTATCCGGATTCTCATATTCAGCCAAAGCCTCATCTGCATTGGCCTTTACAGTCTGCTTCTGCTCCTCGGTGTAAGGTACAGCACTGCCCGTAGCGTCCTCCATATAGGTAGGAAAATAGAGGTCAAAAAATGTAGTCATTCTCGCCTCTTCATCGGATACCTCGGTGGTTCCCTCTTCCATAAGAGCATTATGAACGCGATTGGCTAAAACATTTTCAGAATAGACCTTCTCAACCAATTCCTCGTCAATATTCATTTTCTTTATCTGTTCATCGGTAAGATTTTTGAAAAATGAAACCGAATCCGTCCTAATATCAATGATATCATCATCACTTAAAGAAATACCATATTCACTGGCCTTCTTTGCCATAGCCTTTGTTGTCCTGATATCATTCACTATATCCTTCTTGGTAATATCCTCCATGGATGCCATGATATTTTCTGAATCCTTGGTCTCAATATCCCAGACACCACTGCCGTATCTGGCTTCATAGGCGCCTCTTACCACCTCGGCATAAATGAACACCTCATTTAATTCGACATTCTCGTGATCAAAGGTAAACACAACCGCAGAGGGCTTTACATTATCGGCCTCACTTTTTCCAAAGAACTTATTTACAAAGGGGATATCGCATGCAGTAAGAGAAAGGCATAAAAGCCCGCATATCGCACCCATCCTAATACTTTTCTTCATCATTTACTCCTTAATATTTGATCTGACACAGCCAAGTATATCATCAACTACGCCTCTTATAAAGCCTAAATGTTCCTTTTTGGGTCTTTCGCCCATATCGGCAATGATCGCCGGATTCTTGCCGGCATCGATTCTTAGCTTTCCCTTGTATGCCGCAACAAGGTCGGTGATCTTCTCCGGATCGTAATCAGGCTTATCACACACCAAAAGCTTTAGCTTATTACCACTCATGGAAATATCCCTTATATAAGCCTTCTTCGCTTCAGCCTTAATAAGAGCAAGCATTAGCAAGGTCGTAGTTTCCCTTGGCATATCACCAAAGCGGTCAATAAGCTCGTCGCACATTTCCTCATAATCCTCTTCAGAGCTTATAAGTGCGATCCTTTTATATAAACTCAGCTTCACAAATTCATTCTTTACATAGGTTGCAGGGATAATGGCATCCATAGGAAGATTGATCCTGGTGTCAAAGCTTTCTTCAGGAACCTCTTCACCCTTTTGTCTAAGGATCTCCTCATTCAACATCCTACAATAAAGGTCGTAGCCTACTGCTGCCATATTGCCGGACTGCTCCTTACCGAGAAGATTTCCCGCTCCTCTTATCTCCAGATCTCTCATAGCGATCTTATAGCCGGAACCAAGATCAGTAAACTCTCTGATAGCTGCTAGTCTCTTTTCAGCAGTCTCAGTGATCTGCTTGTCGCGCTTATACATCAAAAATGCGTAGGCATTTCTGTTGGAGCGCCCTATACGCCCTCTAAGCTGATAAAGCTGCGAAAGACCGAACCTGTCAGCATCCTGAATGATCATGGTATTTACATTGGCAATATCAAGACCTGTCTCTATAATGGTAGTGGAAACCAGAACATCGATATCACCCTTTGTAAACTTCATCATGATATCCTCAAGCTCTCTCTCCCTCATTTGACCATGGGCATAGGCTATCCTGACATCAGGGAGTATCTCCTGAAGTCTCATAGTCACCACATCTATGGAGCTTACTCGGTTGTAGACATAAAAGACCTGTCCGTTACGCTTAAGCTCTCTAAGTATCGCTTCCTTGATAAGCTCCTCGTTGTATTCAAGCACATAGGTCTGTATGGCATGACGATCAATGGGTGGCTCACTTAAAAGCGACATATCCCTGATACCCACAAGACTCATATGTAGTGTTCTCGGTATGGGGGTAGCTGTGAGAGTCAGCACATCCACATCCTTTTTAAGCTGCTTTATCTTCTCCTTGTGAGTCACACCGAAGCGCTGTTCCTCGTCAATGATCAAAAGTCCGAGATGCTTAAAGGTCACATCCTTCGACAAAAGCCTATGGGTACCGATAACTATATCCACCTCACCTGTCGCCATTCCCTTAAGAGTCTCCTTGATCTCCTTTGTAGAACAGAACCTTGACAGCATCCTTATCTTCACAGGAAAATCCTTCATTCTCTCAACAAATGTCCTGAAATGCTGATCACAAAGAATAGTTGTAGGCACAAGATAAGCCACCTGCCTTGAATCCTGCACCGCCTTAAAGGCTGCACGAATAGCTATCTCCGTCTTTCCAAAGCCAACGTCACCACAGATAAGCCTATCCATGATACCGGTGCCTTCCATATCCTTTTTGGTATCCCTTATGGCAGCTATCTGATCCTCCGTCTCCTCGTAGGGAAACATTTCCTCAAATTCCTTCTGCCATTCAGAATCATGGTTATATACAAAGCCCTCCTTTGATTGCCTGATAGCATAAAGCTCCACAAGCTCCTTTGCCACAAGCTCTACCTGCTCCTTGACCTTACCCTTGGTTCTTACCCATTCCTTACCGCCGAGACGATTAAGCTTTGGTTGTCTCTCCGATGCAGAGGCATACTTTTGAATAGCCTCAAGATTGGCACAAAGGGTATAAAGCTTCGCCTCATCAGCATACTCTATAACAATAAAATCCTTGTCAACATCATCTCTTCTTATAGTCTCGATACCTCTATATATACCGAGTCCATACTGCTCATGCACCACATAGTCACCAACAGAAAGATCATCAAAGCTCTTTACTCTCTCCCCCTCTTCAAATCTGCGTTTTTGATATCTTCTTCTGGTGATATGGGTTTCCGGCATGATATTACTCTCACTGATCACCACCAGACCAATATCAGGAAAAACAAAGCCCTCGCTGATATGCCCTGTTGTCACCATGATCTCCCTCGGAGCAAGCACCCTATCCTTGTTATCCGAGAAAAATGCGATGATGCCCTCTCTTTCAAGATTGTCAGCAAGTCTTTTTCCTCTTGTGGCAGAAGGGGAAATGATCAGCTGGCGCATATTGTCACTCTTCCAGCCACGCATATCATTTAAAAGATCATTTATCCTTCCCCTATAGGTGGGCACATTCCTTACAGGAAATGAAAAAGCACCCCTAAGGAAAAATCTCCCGGAGTCCATATTAAGAAGAGAAAGCAGCACCAAGGGGTATGCATTTTGCCTCATTTTATCATAAAGCTCATCCACGGAAAAAAGCACGCCCTTCTGTCCGGGAAGTATATACCCCCCCGCCTCACGACTTTCCATACTTGCCTCAAACTCTGAATAGCAATCCAAGGCTTTCTCATATATTCTTTCCTCATCATCCAAAAAAACGATGCCATCATCTATAAAATAATCGAGGAAAGAAACCGTCTTGTCATAAAAATATTCCACAAAGCTATCTACGCCAAGGCTTCCGTTGAATTCACAAAGCTCCTCACGAAGCTCGTTAACTATACGCTTGATACGTGCATAGCTTTCAGTCTTAAACTCCGATTTTAGCTTTTCCGAAAATGTCTTACATTCCTTCTCAATTTTCGAAAGGCCGTCATCGATCCTATCCTTTGACATAACAAATTCGCTTGAGGGAAAAATCTCAAGCTCCTTTACATTCTCGATAGACCTTTGACTCTCTACATCAAAGCTCCGTATAGAATCTACAGTATCGCCAAAAAACTCAATACGATAGGGGCACTCCTTAGCCAGAGGAAAGATGTCAACAATACCACCTCTTATGGCATACTCACCCTTTTCCTCTACCATATCCCTTCTCTCGTAACCAAGATCGGAAAGCTTTGACTTTAGCGTTTTTAATTCAATCTCAGTATCTATACTGATAAGAAATCTGTTCTTTTTTGTCTCAGAAAGCTCGGGTAGCTTGTCAAGCAAGGCATCAACTGTAAGCACAACAGTAACAGGCTTATTCTCCGCAAGAAGTCTTACCACCTCAAGTCTTTTATTGACGATGGCATTGCTATGGATGTCAGCGCTGTAAAAAAGAGCATCCTTTGCCGGGTAGAGATAAACCTGTTTATCAAAAAATCTGTAATTGTCATAAATCTTCTTTGCCCTGTCCTCATTCCAGGTAACGATAAGACGCCTGCTTTTTTTTCGTCCCAGAGCATGGGTAAACATAATGCGTCCAATATCATTTAAACCATCAACAAGAACCGGAGTATTTCCCTCGGAAATGAAATCCTCAAGCTTTTTAAAGCTCTCCGAGGCAAGAACTGGTGCTATCAATGCTTCCATATAATCCTAACCCTTTTGTCCAAGAACCTCGCCCATCTTTACAGGCAGCTCGGACCTTGCATTCAAAATATCATCTCTAAGCTTAAGCTTTCCTTCAGGCACCAATAAAATGATGGTCGACCCGCCATACTCAAATCTTCCCTTCTCGTCACCGCGATAAACCACTCGAGGAGACTTATCAGGATTGACGATCCTTCCCACGAGCATAGCACCTACTTCCATCTGAACACATCTTCCAAAGCTCTTAGAATCTATCACAGCATATTCTCTGCAATTTTCTGTAAACACGGGAAAGCCTTCCAGTGCCACCGGCTGCACAGTATGATAAAAGCCCTCGATCCTTCTGTTCTTATGCGCTTTTCCCGAATCAAACCAATTATATCTGTGATAGTGATTCACGCACAAACGAAAAACCAGACAATATCCACCCTCAAAGCTCTTAGCAAGCTTCTTATCTCTTAGCAGAGTATGAATATTGAAGGTGGTCTGTTTAGCCTTCATCACTTTACCTTTAGTGATCCTATGAATAGTCAAAAGCCCGTCACAGGGCGCAATAAAATCTGCCGGATCAGTGCTTATGGGACGAAGCCCATGTTTTATCCTCCGGCAGAAAAAATCATTAAAACAATTAATATCATCAAGAACATAGTCATCAAGACGAATACCGTTCATTTTCGCAAATGGTGCGATCAAAAGCTTTGATGCCTTCATATCCATCAAAACCCCCGACAGATCCGAAACAGGTCTTGATATCAGGGGTCTTAAAATAATGCGTCCTATCTTTGTATTATATAGCTTATTTAAAATGGACATAGCCTTCCTCATAAATAATCGTAATAGCGTAAAACAGCTCTATACTTCCAAGTATCATCATAACGATGAGACCCTTTTTTCCGGGCTTCTTTATCTTGATATTCCATACAAAAGCAAAGGAAACGATAAGGAGCAGGAAAAAGTAAAACACAGTAAGATCCCACTTAGTATAATAGTGAATGATCAGAGTAAGAGGAAATACCAATGCAGCCGTAGTAACCGGAACTCCTGTAAAGCACTCAAAGCCGGTAACCTCCGCCTCTTTTTTTCTCTCATCCTCAGTGGCATTGAAATAAGCAAGCCTTATAAGAGCAGTCAATACATATCCCACAGCTATAGTCATCAAAATAACCAGGATCCATATTTTCCCGCCCTCTGCCTTGCTTTTCGCAAGCTCCATAAACAGACCACTATGTCTAAGCTGCGAAACACCGATAGCTGCCGGAAGTATTCCAAAGCATATCAGATCCGACAAAGAATCAATCTGAGTTCCGAACTTCTTCTCAATATCAGTTCTGTTCTTTTTTGTTCTGGCAACTCTTCCGTCAAAGGCATCAAGAAGTCCTGAGACCATCAAGAATATCGCACCTATATAAGGATGTCCCACTCCAACCATAGTAAGAGTAATACCAACAACGCCCGATATCATAGACAGATAAGTAAGCACAACAGTATAGTCATAAACTCCGATCATTTTTCTTTCCTCCAAAAAAAGTAACCAAGTAAGGTTATTATAGCACAAAATGCGACACAAACATAGAATGTCATTCCTCGGGTGATCATCTCTAGCTGATAAGCAAAATCAACATCCATAATACCGGAATAACCATCTATCATCAAATAGTCGGACACACCCATGGCTCCGGGAATCGGCACAAAATTATATCCCATAGTGATCAGGCATTGCTTGACCACAACAGTAAATGCCATCTCTTCGTCACCCTTAAGGGCATAATACATAAGTCCCGGAACTACTATCTGAGATATTCTCTGCATCAGATTCCAAAAAACAGCAGCAGAAATAACTCTCTTTTTTCCTGCCAATACTTTTGAACAGATGATATAATCCTCTCTCGCCTTTGCAACTCTCTTCTGCTTTGATTCCCTGTGCTTTATGAATTTCTTGTCGCACAAAAAATCGACAAACTTTGAGACAAAGGCAAAAACTGTATCTCCCCTTTTAAGTATACAGAGGAAAAAAACAGAAAAAAAGGTAAGCACCAAAAAGCCTGTCACGATCAACATCCTTGCAGGTATGGCAAAGCTTAAAAAGCCTGCAGGATTCACGATGATCGCCGCAACTCCGACTATAACCACAGCCATGGTATAACCCATAAGATTGAGGATCAGAGCCGCAGTGATAACGCCGCCCGGAATCTTATCTCTGTGCATAAAATATGCTGCTGCCGGCTGTCCGCCGGAAGCCGATGGTGTGATAGCAGAAAAATAAATATCAGCTGAGCTGTAAAGAATACATTTCAGAAAGCCTCTCTTATACCCTGCATACGAAAGATTGCTCTTAAGAGCCAAGGCTTCAAACACCACAAAAAGCAATGAGCATATAGCAGAAAGCACCAAAAAGAGCTTATCAGACGATGCTATCACATCCATAAGCTCATTTAGGGACATGCCCTTACTCTGCTTCACGACCATTTTTATCGTAAATATAGCAAGCAACAGAGAAATAAGAGTCCACACCAGATTTTTATTTGGAGATTTTTTCTTTTGTTCTTCCAAATCGCCAACCTCTTATGATTTTTCGTAACTGTTCAGCAACTTCGCTGCTTCCAGTTACGATTTTTCTATTTTAGAAAACGGGAGTTTTCCCGAAACAAAAAGGCCTACTTCTACTACAACTATGGCTCCGATCACATCCACAAAGAAATGCTGTTTAACAAGAAGAGTCGAGGCACACACAAGAACCGATGTAACTATAGTAACAGGAGGATACCACTTGGGAACATCCTTTAGCTTATAAGCTGTTCTCGCAATGATCAAGCTTTCCAAGCAATGAATAGAAGGAAAAAGATTGCTTGGAGGATCTGTATCATAAACCCATTTTACAAAACGGCTCAAAAAATCAGTATCTACGATCTCCGGTCTCTTTATCTCAGCAGGCAGAGTCAAAAAGCAAATAAGAGTAATAAGCTTTGCGATGATCTCTGCAGTTACGATAAAGAAACATAGTCTTTTCTCTTGTCTACCAATAAGATAATATCCACCGATCCATTGAACATAGGCTATGATCACATAAATGATGATAAAGCTCTTCACAAAAGGGATCATCCCATCAATAGGAAGTGAAAAGTCATGATGTGCCATATCCTTGGTGATCATTCTATTCCCAATATAGGTTGAAAAATTGATGATCAACATAACAGTCAATGCTAAAATGCCATAAATTGGAACACCTAATATTTTCTTATCCATCATAATAAACTACTTCCAAACCAATAATAAGTGTGTAACCATTCAAAGCTACAGTGAACAGCTACAACGCAACATTGTAATGCATTTTGAAGAAATTAACAATTAAAACTTCCTTAAGATTAAATAAAAAAGAGCTTCGCTTACGAAACTCTTTTTTGTTGATTCCCAAAACACGAGCAACTGCTCACTAATCCTCACATATTTTTTTCAGCTC
>JAFYAS010000045.1 GCA_017540605.1 Lachnospiraceae bacterium
AGACCGATTAAAATTTCTCCTGTTGTAAATCAAGTCCTCAATACCGCTCCCCTTCCGTCGAGAGACCGATTAAAATTTCTCCTGTTGTAGATGCATAAGCCTACACTCCTTCGGGTTCAGTCGAGAGACCGATTAAAATTTCTACTGTTGTAGATCGTTCGCCTTACCCATCCCGGTCACCGTCGAGAGACCGATTAAAATTTCTACTGTTGTAGATCGACATACGACCTCGATGCATTCTTCGTCGAGAGACCGATTAAAATTTCTACTGTTGTAGATGTGTTGCACTTGGTGTTCCCCTCTATGGTCGAGAGACCGATTAAAATTTCTACTATTGTAAATGAGTCAGTGATGTTAAGCATGACATATAATAGTATTGTTTATATAAAGGAGAAAAATAATGCGAGATAAGACACCGGTCAAGATAATCTGTCGAATAATAACTCTTATCATATATGTTTGTGCGATGTTTGCTATAGTGATGGAGGGTCTGACTGAGGCATAAAACACATTTGATATTGTTGTTTCTTTTTTTGGAATCACCTATTCGAGTGATTATTACTTGTGGAGTAATTCTTATTGTCACTATGATAATTGTAATTATAGTGAAGTACAGTGTAAAACCAGAATATAACTTGTCTGCGTATAGAATATGTGATGTATTTGTAAGACTATTTTGTACATTTCCTATTACTATGATCGCATCATACTATGTTTTTGTCCTATTTGATTTTGATATGATAATTTCAATTGTTATTTCCGTTTTTGTTTTTGTGACAATTAATGCAGTGATGAGGTTTACTCTTCAAGAAGCGATGAGCACATCTTTTGTAACGAGTGATAATTTATAAAGGGTATTAATGTATATGATATTGAACCTCACACAAGGAAGGAAAGTGATATTCCAAGACAATTAAGATTCAGGCAAGCAAGGATAGATAGTCGCCATATGAAAAGTGGTGATAATGATTTTACCCATTTGCCTGATCTTTATGTCATTATGATTACCAATTTTGACCTGTTTGATAGAGATTATATGATGTATACCTTTGAACACAAATGTGTGGAGCTTCCTGATATAGAATATGACGATGGATTAAAGATCATCTACTTCAATACGAGGGGACAAAAAGGTGGTAGCAAAGCAATTCATAATATGTTAAACTATATTCAGACTAGCCAAAAGAGCGCTGTTACTGATGATGCCACTGATAAAATTGATGATTTTGTCACAAGTATCAAATGCAGGGAAGAATTGAGGGATGGATATATGACTCTTGGACAGTATATGGATAATATAATTGAAGAAGAGGTTAAGATTCAAGTTGAAGAGCAGGTTGCAAAGAAAGTCGAAGAGCAGGTTGCAGATAATACTATTTCAGTCAAAATTGACAGCATTAAAGAATTACTTGAAGACTATGGTGTTATTCCTAAAACATTGAGTGATAGGTTGCAAGCTGAAAAAGATATCGATATTCTAAAGAGGCTACACAAGCTTGCGGCGAGGTCTCAAAGTATTGAGGCTTTTATACAAGGCTACGATGCAGTAGAAAGATGATAATACATCATAAAAAAACGAGTGGAAAGCGAATGCTATAATGTTAGGTGATATTGATTACGCCACAATAGAACACCCTCAACAAGTGTTATGATTGTTGAGGGTGTTTTGCAAAGTATAATGAGGATTAATATTTATGGGTTACAACTTTTTTCAGATCAAAGAAGTTTCTGATGTTTTCAATCGCAAATTATTTGAATTCAGAGCATCCCTGGGGATGGCTATAAACAAACAAAAAACTATTCCTTTTGCAGACAAGGATATTACCTCTTTGTTAGAGCTTCAGCATGACAGGATAGTAGATAAAGGGCTGGAGCTTGATTATGATATCTACATAAGAGATGAAAACAATAAAAAGTTCATAGCCGGAAGTAATTGGAGGGATGCGCATTATGAGAGCACGGTCTGTTTCAATTCTTGCGGGATAAAGCGTACCGTAAAAAAGGATGGGAAGATAAGATACAGCGACGATAAGAAGAGCGTTGTATATGAAACCATCACAGATGTGGTAAATGGTGTGCATCCGGACAACGATCCCTATTATTGTCCGGGCTGCGGTGGGGTATCAACTGTTGCTGCTCTTCAAAATGGATGCCCATACTGTGGGTCAAGATTTCAGATGGATGATCTTTTCCCGAAGATCACTTCGTATTACTTTATGGATGATCCGGGTATGACAAAGAAGGAATTCCTTTCCGGATATCTTAAGGTATATGGTATATGTTTTGCTTCTATTTATCTTCTTGCTTGTATCCTTAACGGAGATACATTTTTGCCCGGAAATCTGATACACAATCCCTTAAGTTTGCTCGGAGTACTGATCGGCCTTCCTTTGAGTAATATTGTTTTCTCATATATCATGTATGGATATTTTCTGTTTATGAAAATGATCGTTAAAGTGATCGCATCAGCGGGGAAGATGGGAACAGCCGGATCCCGTAGAAAATTTGAGTCAAGAATGAAAAGGATCAGTCCCGAGTTTTCCTATGAGTATTTTACGAGTAAGGCTCAGTCACTGATCAAAATGGCAATTTTTTCTGAGAATGAAAAAGAACTGGCATTTTATGACGGAAAGGCTTTAGATCCAAAGATGAAGGACATCATAGATCTAAACTATGGTGGTGTGTTGGGATGCAAGAGCTTTATTGATAATGGTAATTATGTAACGGTTGTGACAAAGGCATTTTTTGATGTGCTTTATGCAACCGGAGACAAGGTCTATTACAAATCCCAGGTTTTTAGTGCAACCTTTAGAAGACGTACCGATATCCCTGTCAATTTCAACTTCTCCATGACAAGGATCGCCTGTCCTTCATGTGGTGCAAGCTTTGATGCTACCAAGATCAAGACCTGTCCGTATTGTGAAAATAAGTATGATATTATCACAGATGACTGGGTATTGGTAGAATTGAAATACAACTAATTTACAGAACAAAATAGTGTACATATTAAGGAGAAAAAACAATGAGAGATAAGACTCCAGTTAAGATTATTTGTCGAATAATTACGCTTATCACATATGTTTGTGTGATGTTTGCTATAGTGATGGAAGGTCTGACTGAGGCATACAATACGATAGATATCATAGTTTTGTTTTTTGAATCACCAATGCGCGTGATTATTGCTTGTTCAGTAATTCTTGTCATTACTATGATAATTGCAATTATTTTGAAGTATAGTGTAAAACCAGAGCATAATTTGTCTGCGTATAGAATATATGATGTATTTGCAAGGTTGTTTTGCACTTCTCCACTTACGATGGTTGCATCATATTACATTTTTAAAATGTTTAATTTTGAAATGATAGTTGCTATCATTATTTCAATACTAGTTTTTGTAGCAATCAATGCAGTGATGCGGTTTACTCTTCAAGAAGCTATGAGTACATCTTTTGTAACAAGTGATAATTTGTAGACACTATAAGTAATACAGCTATGGGTTGTTAATTGAAAGCGAGTATTTATTATGGAATGGTGGAAAAAAGCAGGCTTTGGAATGTTTATACATTTGGGCCCTTATTCAAATTATGGTCATGGCGAATGGGTGATGCAAATCGAAAAAATATCCAAGGAAAGATATCAGGATGAGATAGCAGCACATTTTGATCCGGTGAATTTTAATGCGGATGAAATAGTGAACCTTGCAAAAGATGCCGGAATGAAATATATTGTGATAACCGCTAAGCATCATGATGGATTTGCTATGTGGGATACTAAGGTTAAAGGTTTTGTTGATCACACTGCAAAAAAGATATTCAGCCTATATGGGTTTGCTCCCTTTGCTAGGTGGGGGAGAGATATTTTGATGGAATTAAAAAAAGCCTGTGACGGTGAGAATATTTACTTTGGGCTTTATTATTCGATACTTGACTGGAATCACCCGTCTCAGGATATTTATGAATATTATTCAAAAATGGTCTCAATGGATTACAGAAATGCATATATCTCCGACATGAAGGAACAGCTTCGTGAGCTGATCAATATGTATTCACCGGATATAATGTGGTTTGATGGTGACTGGCTGTGCTATGACGGTATTCCCGATACGATTAATTGGTGGACAAAGAGTGATGGTATTGAGTTGTATAAATTTGTTAAAGGATTATCTCCATATATAATTGTTAATGAACGAGTGGCAAGAGGCTTTGGGCTCGGAGATTTTTTGTGCCCTGAGGAGGTTGTTCCTGATGTACCGCCGGACAGACCATGGGAAACATGTCAGACAATGAATGGCTCATGGGGATATGATGAGAGGAAAGAAGATTCTTATCAATTGGCTGAAGTGTTTATTAGGGAACGAAACAAGGTTAGGTCTATGGGAGGAAATTATCTCCTCAATATTGGACCTAAGGGAGACGGAAGTGTATCTGATGCCTGCAAAAAGGTCTTATGTGATTTAAAGGTAATGATGATGGATTAAAGAGGTAAACAATAAATAAGCTGTCATGATCAATTTCATGACAGCTTTATTTTCTTAGTTGGAAGCTTCCTTAGCTTCGCTCTTGTCAGCCGGCTTTCCGCCCGGTCCCTTGCTTATAGAAAGGGATGCGATATCACCGGAATCATTCAGAGTGATATTGACAAAATCACCTTCCTTAAGATCGGAAGCCTTTATAGCATTGCCATCTGCATCGGTCAGTGTTGCATCGGATGCTATGTTATATGTCTTTTCTTCTCCGCCGGGCATATTCTCGGGAGAAAAATCCTTGTTGTCCCCCGAAGGCTTTTCGGGCATCTTTGATGCATCGAAGCCTTCAGGAAGCTCAGGAGGGTTTCCATTGTTGTCACCGTCAGGGCTTTCGGGAGGAGTCTTAGAGCTGTCCCCATCAGGCTTTTCGGGCTTGGTTCCATCTGAATTGCCGTCTTTATCCGGTGGAGCCTGCATCTTGTCCCCACCCGGTTTTCCGGGCATCGCAGAAACGGTTATAGAACTGTCGGAGGTGGATTTAACCATTCCAGTAACCGAATTGCTGTCAGCTTCATTATTATCAGAGGCGACAGTTTGCTCTGTGGGAGTATTTGCAGCTTGGCTAGTGCTGTTACTGCATCCTGCAAGCATCACTCCCATTGCAAGGCTTGCACATATCATTAGTGTGATCTGTTTCTTTCTCATAGTTAATCATTCCTTTCAGATTGGTTTTTTTGTGAAGAGTTCATCGAACTGATGCCATTATCTAAGACCAACCTGAAATGAAGTTAAAATATAAGTGAATACACAAATTATTTGTTTCTTTCCCTATATCTTCCAAAGAAAATGCCGTCATCAATATACTTGTCTGCATCGGACACCCACACGGGGAACTGGCCTGTTGCCACAGCAGTCTGTCCGTTTAACATACCCGTATGGAAAGAGAGGTGTCTGAACTGTCTGAGTACCAGCTCCATACGCGTGTAGATGCAGTTTTCAGGCTTCTCGTAAAGCATATCGTCAGTCAGGCTGTCAAGGTAATCAAGAGTCTTCTTCTCAACCTTATCGAGATAGGCAAGCAGCTCTTCATCTGAAAGCACAACAGAAGTGGGATTGTCAGGATTGTCCATTCCCTCCTCGTGAAAATCCGGTTCATCATATACAAAAGGATTGATGAACCATTTGTCGGCAGAATGGAGAGCGTGATATGCCCATCGCCAGCAGGGAGAGCCACAGCATAAAGCGTCACGATCATAGGCCAGGATAGAAGTCCTGATGTTTAAAAAATTCGGTACTACAGCAGTTTTGATGATCATACAAAGTTCGTTCATAATCTTATCCTCCTAAAAAAAGCTTGATTTGATTTGTTTATGTATTTATAATAGCATCAAGATGACTATTTGTAAAATTGAAACAAATGAATATAATATTCAAAATATCTGAATGGAGGTAAATGCTATGACGATCATCCAGCTTTCAACATTTTTAAAGATAGCGGAATCCGGAAGCTTCTCTGCAGCAGCTTCAGAGCTTGGCTATGCTCAGTCCACAGTTACCATGCAGATCAAGCAGCTTGAAGAAGAGCTTGGCGTGGAGGTGTTTGACAGGCTCGGAAAGACAGTGAGCCTTACATCGGCGGGAGAGAGGCTGGTAGTATATGCAGAGAAGATGCTTCAACTTGAAAGGGAGATCCTTTCCGACATTCCCGTAGTAGATGAACCGTCGGGTGTTCTAAAGCTTGGGATTTCCGAGTCCCTTTGCTACAACAGATTGCCAAGGATACTGCTGGAATATTCGAAGCTATATCCCAAAGTCGATATTCAACTTTGCTTTATCACCCATGATACATTCCCCGATATGTTAAAGAAGGGAGTGATAGATCTTGTTTACACACTCAATCCGCTTATCGAAAGAGATGATCTGAAGCTCCTTTATAAAGCAAAGGAAAGCCTTGGATTTTATGCCAGTCCCAAGCATCCCATAGCCAAAAAGAGAACCGTAAGGGAGAAGGATATAGATGGCATTCCCCTTTTGCTAACATCTCACAACTGCAGCTTTAGAAATATGCTGATAAATGATCTTGCCAACTTTGATATCAGACCTCGCATTTCACTTGAAACCAGCAGCAAGGAGATATTAAAGCAGTTCGCCATAAATGAACTCGGTATCGCATTTATGCCGGACATGGCGGCGGAAGAAGAGGTAGAAAGGGGAAAGCTAGTTAGACTTAATTGGAAGGGAAGTGCATTTCCCATATACTCACAGGTCTTCGTACACAAGGATAAGAATGTCAATAAAGCGATAGAAGGAATGCTCGAAATCATAAAGCTGTGAACAATTTGTGAAGCGTCTTTTTTTTCAGTTTCATTTTAGGTAGCCAATAGATAATGACCCCATCGAAGGAAACAATAGTCTACCACAAATGAAGAAAGGATGATGACTTATGAGAAAGAAAACATATGCAATGATGCTTAGTATAGGATTGGCAATGAGTGTAATGCTAGCAGGCTGCGGAAGCAATGTAAGCACATCTTCCGAAGAGACAACTACCGTAGCTTCTTCTGAAGAAAGCTCAGATACATCAGATAGGCCCGAGCCTCCCGAAGGAGGAAAAGGAGAAAATGGAACTCCTCCAGAAAAGCCTGAGGGTGACAACGGTAGCGCTCCTCCTGATATGCCAGGTGGTGGACAGTCCCAGGGAGTATCGGAATACACAGCGGTGAAAGAATATACCTCAGATGCCACCGAGACCGGCCAAACCTATGAATCAACGGGAACCGACGAGAATGCGGTGTTGGTATCAAATGGAGCCACAGTCGATATAAGTAATGCCACAGTAACAAGAACTTCAAGCGACAGCACAGGCGGTGACAATTCAAGCTTCTACGGTGTGGGCGCATCAATGCTCGTGACAGACGGAACACTAAATGTAAGTGATAGCGAGATCACAGGTGATGCCAACGGTGGTGCAGGAATATTTGCCTACGGGAGCGGCGTAGCAAATGTTTCAAATACCAAGATCACAACAACAGAGGGTGCCTCCGGTGGAATCCATGTGGCAGGTGGCGGAACACTGAATGCCGAGAACCTGACAGTGGAAACCTCGGGCCAGTCTTCAGCAGCTATCCGCTCAGATAGAGGTGGCGGCACCATGACAGTAAAGGGCGGCACCTATACCTCCAACGGTGTAGGCTCCCCGGCCATTTATTCAACGGCAGATATAAGTGTTTCAGATGCTACACTTGTGGCCAATGGCTCAGAGGGAATATGCATAGAGGGAAAGAATTCCATTACCCTTGAGAATTGCAGCCTCACATCAAATATGGGTGATGATTCACAGAATGACTGCACCTGGAGCGTGATCCTGTATCAGAGCATGTCAGGTGATTCGGAGGTAGGAGAGAGCGTCTTCTCCATGACAGATGGCGAGATCAACTCAAAGAACGGCGGACTGTTTTATACCACCAATGCCACATCGACATTCAACCTGAAAAATGTAAAGATAACCGCAGCAGATGATTGTGAATTCTTCCTAAGGTGTACCGGCAACAACAATCAGAGAGGCTGGGGACAATCGGGAAGCAATGGATCAACCTGTGTATTCAATGCTGACACACAGGAAATGAAGGGCAATGTGATCTGGGATAGCGTTAGTAATCTAACCTTCAATATGAAGAACGGATCGGTACTAGAAGGAGCATTTATAGATGACGAATCTTGTGCCGGAAGTGGCGGAAGCGGAAGTGCCACACTCACCATAGACAGTACTTCAAAGTGGATAGTAACGGCCGATAGCACAGTAACAACCCTTACAAACAGCGGTACCATCACAGACAGCGAAGGAAAGACAGTGACTATCAAGGGAACAGATGGAACAATTTTTGTCCAGGGTGACAGCGCATATACAGTGACCTGCGGATCTTATAACTAAAAAATGAAAAAAATCGACTAACTTGGGATTGCATTCCAAATTAGTCGATTTTTTAATAGTAAGGGGGTCTGACCCATAAGTCTGTTATCTCATCGAAAGAGATGGCCTTTCCATCTGTTTCTTTTTAAGCTTGTCCTTATCAAGCGTCTTTTCAAGGCGCTTTTCTTTTTCTCTCACTTTGCGTGCTTTCTTTGCCTCTATAGAGCGGGCAGCACCGAAGGAGTCGATGGACACATGGTCTCTGTGAGAAGCAACGCTTGAGCCTCTGGCATAGTTGATCTTGTCTATAATGGAATTGGTCTTGCTGTTAAGCTCCGTGTTATGACTGTTCATGATGGATAGAGCATCAAGAGAGGTATTGAAATGATCCTTTCCTGCAGCAGTTCTTCTGACACGTTCCTTGCCCTTTATGTTATTCTCTATACTAGCCATCAGCTTGTAGTTCTTTACTACGATCATATCCTTGCTGGTCTCGCCGGGCTTGATTGCGGCTACGTCCTTGATGCATTTTGCCATAGTATTGTAGGCGGCGCTTCTGCTGTCATCCATGGGCATATTGTCAGCGAGAACCTTCATTTGATCCACATATTCTTTTAGGTCGGTCTTGGGGGCGTAGAGTGCTTCAAGCTGATGATTGACTCCTCTTTTTAACTTCTCAGGAGAGCTGATCATTTTGTCTATCTGTACCTCGTGAAGATCGTCAAGATCTAAGGTTTGCTTGATCTTGTCAGCCTTTCTGTTGATCACATTTTCGTTGAAGGTCTTGGCTCCGGACATCATCATCATATAAGCTGTGGAAGCCTTGGCTAAGGTGTCTATCTTTTCTCTGGGCTTTTTCTTGGCAAGCTCAGCTCCTGTATGCTCGGCTATGAAAGCCTGATATTTGGCAGTAGCCTGATTGACGGTTTTGTTTGTGGATTTGTTGGTTTTTATTTCCTTCATATGCTACGCTCCTTTGAGATCACGGTCTTTTAGTTCTCTTTAGACATTAACATAAATCGGGGAGAGTGTAAAGAAAATAAAGCATTAAGGGGTGCATTTTTCATTAAAATGCGGTATAATTATCGTTGATTAATTCATTTTGGGGGATATCCTTAAATGCCTAATGAGAAGGAAAAAAGATCATATGGACATAGATCGCTTACGGTGAGATTGCCGCTTCTTTTTGTGTCCAATCTTATTCTGATCATTTTGATAATCATTCCCATTACCTACAACAGATTTCATGACAATATGGTATCGATGTATACCAGGATGGCAGAGGGGCTTACAGAGCTTATGGCTCATGAGATTGATCCTGAAAAGGTGGATCTGTATCTTAATGAGAATTTTAAGCTCGATGAATACAATACCATCATGTCTAGATTCTATGATCTGAAGGATAACTATCCCGATGTAATGTATATATATGTGTATCATTTTGAAAAAGAGGGTGGAAGAGTTATCTTTGATCTTGAAAGTGATGACGGAGAAGCTGCCGGTGAACCGGGATCCATTTACCAATATGATGAAGCCTTCAAACCCTATATATCAGAGCTTATGTCAGGCTTGGAGATACCGGTTACTATGGGAATGACTCCTGATGGTTATCTGCTTACCTATGTAAGGCCTATACTCAAAGAGAATGGTGAATATGCCTGCCATGTTTGTGTCGATTTTTCAATGGATGCTCTATACAAGAAGAATGTAAAGTTCATCCATAGTGTTTTTTTCTTGATATTGCTTGGAGCAGTTATCCTTTTAATTTATGATATATTGGTCATTAAGCAAAGTATCACCGGACCAATTAAGAGGATGATAGATTGTACTAGAGACTTTAGGTATGAGACAGAAGATGATCGAGTTAAAAATGTTCAATCCATAGAAGAGCTTCAGATCAACTCGAAAAATGAGCTTGGTGAGCTTTATCGTGTATTTGTCATGACCATGAAGGAAAGCATGTATTATATGACCAATCTTAGTCGTGCCAGAAGGGATATCAAGGTCAAGGATGAAAAGATTGGTCAGATCAGAAAGACCGCGTATAGTGACGCCTTGACAGGAGTAGGGAACAAAACAGCATATAACAATGAGATAGAAAAGCTCAACAGCCTTGAAAAGATAGGACTTCCTGAAGAGTATGGAATCGTGATGATAGATATCAACAATCTGAAGTATGTCAATGATACCTTTGGGCACAATATGGGCGATAGCTATATAAAGGGTTGTTGCAAGTTGGTGTGCGAGGTATATAAGCATTCTCCGGTATTTAGGATTGGTGGTGATGAATTCGTGGTAGTCCTTGAAAAGAAGGATTTTGCTGACCGCGGAGAACTCTTTGAGATCATCTCAAAACAGTTTGAGGAATCCTATGCCGATGCTGAAAAGGATCCCTGGGATCGTTACTCTGCATCTATCGGCATGGCTGTTCACGAGGACGGTGATGACGCTGAGGCGGTCGTGAAGAGAGCTGATGAGAGAATGTATGCCGCCAAGCTTGAATTTAAAAAGGTAAATGGTAGCTATAGATAGTGATATCCGGTGTCTTCTGATCAGAGATGCCGGATATTTACTTAGATTTCTATGACCATAGTTTTTTGCCTCTTTTCGGTATTAGATAATAAATTAACGATAAACGATAATTTATTGTTGACAAAGATAAATGACTGTGATAATATGTCCTCAATGAAGGAAATGAAAACGCGCGTTCATTTCTTTCATATAACTAAAAGATATTTTTTATATTCAGATAGGAGATGTTATTATGAACGAAGAGAACAAGAAATTAGAGAATGCATTAAAGAGTTGCAAGGCAGTGAAGATCTGTACAACGATCATGTTTGTGTTTTTGATAGTAGGAGCTTGTTTGACACTGATCTCAGGAATCACATTATTTGTTGGCAAGGAAAAGTTCGACATTGAGATTGAGAATGCACTTAAAAGTGGTAGCATGAAGACTGATATCTCTATAGGGTCAATAAAGATCGGAAGGATCGATGGTGATGATGTGAAGCTTGCTGAAGGATTATCTCTGGAATCATCAGTTCCGGCGCTCAATGACTTCTTTGCGGCGAATAGAAATTCACTTTCGCTTATCATCAGTGCCTATTGCTTACTTGCATTTCTTATATGCGCTATCATGGCTGTTGCTTTGGGCTTTGTCACCTCAGGTTTCAACACTATTCTCAAGGAAGGCAATCCATTTGCTGATTCTGTACCCAAGAAGATTCTCGTAGCTATGATCATAGTTTCCTGTGTTATTGGAAGCCTTACAGGTATTGGCTTTGCAGTACTTATGGGACTTTTGACATGGGCTATCTATACTATACTTGATTATGGCAGATACCTTCGTGTACAGTCTGACGAGACTCTTTAGGAGGTGGCCTATGGGTAAGATAATATTAAGACTTGATCGGGTGATGGCTGATCGCAAGAAGTCACTTCAGGAGCTTTCTGAGGAGGTTGGCGTATCCAATGTCAACCTCTCCAAGATGAAGAATGGTAGGATCAGCGCCATCAGATTCTCTACCCTTGAGGCTATCTGTGAGGCACTTCACTGTCAGCCGGGAGATATCCTTGAGTATGATGAGACCGCCACAGAATAGTATGAACCGGAAGGGGATATAAGCTATGTTTGGAAAAAGGAAGGAAGTAAAAAAGTCTGAGCTTACATTTGATGAGAAGACCATGCGAGCTGTGATCCGGGCAAGTATTTGTACCGGTGAACAGGTTGCGGGCTTCAAGGATAAGGAAACAGGACATTTTACTGATGTGATGCTTATAAGGTCTCCGAAGGATATAGAGGAGTTTAAGAGACTTTACGGTATAGAAAATATCACGAAGGAATATTAAGATGGATATTTTGGAAAAGGACGAGAAAAAGGTCGAATATCTTGAGCTTATAGATGGTTTTGATGGATTGTTGCATTCTGTGAGAGTGAGAGATAGCAAGGAATAATTTCCCTGCTATCTCTTTTTTGATTAAATATTTTTTGGTTTTTTTTAAGTTCGTTTTAGGTACATTTTAGGTAAGCATTTTATACTTCCTTCATGATCATAAAACTTTCCTAGGGAATGGAATATGGGTTTTAAGGAGGTATATTTTTATGAAGCTAAGAAAGATCATGGCCTACATCCTGGTTATGGCATTGGTGATGGGAAACCTGACCATATCAGATGTTTCAGCCGCAAAGGTTACCACAAAAAAGTACACGATATCCAAGAAGGCGGGGACTTATAAAAATACCATCAAGGTAAAGATCACCGCAAAGAAGGGATACAAGGTTTATTACACAACAGGAAGCAATTTCACCTTGAAAAAGGTTGTAAAGAGCGGAAAGAGCAAGACATTAACTATCAAGAAGACAACCACATTGAAGGTATACGCAGTAAAGACTTCAAAAAAGATCACAAAGGCATATCTTAAGTCAAAGGTTGTAAAAAAAGCAGCCAAGTCTTATAAGTACAAGATTAAGAAGACTTCGACAACCACTGAAGCTACGACAGCTGAGGCAACTACAGCGGTGGAGGCTACAACGGCAGTAGAGGCTACAACGGCAGTAGAGGCTACAACGGCAGTAGAGGCCACAACAGCAGTGGAGGCTACAACAGCGACAGAGACCACCACAGAGCAGACTGTAACACAGGAGGATCCCGGAAATGGCGAGACACCGCCTACTCCCCCTGACGGACAGACTCCACCTACACCTCCCGATGGAGGAACGGGTGCTCCGGGACAGAATGATACATCAACCACGGATAGTGCTGTGACCACCACTACTGCACAGACAGATATTGATAATACTAAAACAGCAGCGGATACGGCTAAAACAGCAGCTACCACAAGGATTTCAAAAGCCGAGACCATTGTTAGCGGATTGACAAGTGAAGCAGAAGTGGTTTCTGTTGATCTTACAAAGCTTTCCACTTTAAACGCCGATGGAATTGTATATAGGACGACAAAAACAGTAACAGACGGTGATTCCACAACAGAGGAGGCTCTTGCTACTCCTGAGCTGGAGATAACAAAAGGCGGTAATTATGAACTTACAGGCTCAATTGATGATGTAAATGTGGTGAATTCAGCCGAAGATAAGGTTGTTCTTACTCTTAATGGTGTGACGATAGATAATTCGGCGGCAAAATCTTCTGATTCTGTCATCACAGACAATAGTAAGAGCGGTCTGGCTATAACACTTGTTGGCAACAATGTGATAAAGAGTAGCCAGGGTATTGATGTTTCTGCAGTCATTAAGGGTTCTGAAAAGAATGGAACCATAGTGATAGAAGGAAACGGCAATCTCACAGTAACGGACAGTAACGGAGCTGATACCAACTATGCTGATAACGATCCAACCGATGGAATCGCTACGAAGGGAACACTTATAATTGATGCCTCAGGCAATATAAACATTACTTCAAATGGCGATTGTTTAAAGGGCACCAATGGCGGAGTAACAGTGCTTAATGGAACCCTTTCTCTTACCTCGAATCAGGGAAATGGCATAAAGTCAAAGAGTGCTCATGTTACAGTTGCAGGCGGTACTGTTAACTGCCTTTATACAGCAGAGGATGGTCTGAATTCGAAGAGCGGAGTGGTTAATGTAACCGGAGGAACTGTGAAGGTAGCTAACTGCTACGGTGATGGCGTTCAGGCTGAGAATATTGTGATCACAGGCGGTGATATCGATATAGTCACAGCTTATGAATATGCCAATACCAATTTCTATACAACGAATGCTGTAAGCGGAAATAGCTACAACTCAGAGACTGAAAATGAATCTACAGGACTAAAGACTGAGACTATAAATTACGACACCGGAAGTCACAAGGCATTAAAGGCCGGAACAAAGGCAAAGACCGAAGTATATACTACATCAAATGATTCAGATATAGAAGCAGGAAAGGAATATACTACAGAGGCAAGTGGCGGAATCGTGATCACAGGCGGAACCATTAAGCTTGATACCACAGCCACAGGAATAAAGTACATCGGCGGTTCATCAGGCGGAATGGGTGGCGGAGACTCAAAGACCATCATCGGCTCTCCTGATGATGCCATTCAGAGCAACAATACTACTGTTATCAGTGGGGGAACCATAACCATAGATTCATCTGATGATGGTATTTCTTCAGTGAATACATTATCAATTCTTGATTCTGCAAATATAACTATCAATACGGCCTATGAAGGAATTGAAAGTGGTGTGATCACCATTGGAAAATCTACTGATTCAACGACTGAACCCACTGTAAGTGTTAAGTCCAACGATGATGGAATCAACGCTTCAAGAAAGGCGGATCTTAATTATGTATACGCAGATGAAACAGAAGCCACATATGTAAAGACATCTTCAAAGACTTCTGGAAACACAATGACAATGACAGCTGGTAAGCTGACGGTAGAGATTGACGATGGGGCAAAGAAGAGCGTAACCTTGAAGAACAAGGATGATGCCGAAGGTAAGACTTATAGCTTTAGTGCAGACGGTGATGGTATAGATTGCAACGGATCCTTCTATGCACTTGGCGGAACTATTGTAGCCATCGGCGGAACCTCAAATGGAAATGGTGTGATAGATAGGGATCAAAGCTTTGTTCTCGGAAGCGGAGTGACCCTCTTTGCAATCGGAACAAGTGGTATGGTAGAAGGTGTGACACAGGCAAACCAGGCATATATTACAGGCACACCCACTGTAAGCGCAGGTACAACTCTTACCATAAATGACAGCACAGGAAACAAGCTTTATGAATATGCGGCAGGAAAGAGTGCCAATTATATTCTCTTTAGTTCTCCTGCTATCGTAAGCGGATCAAGCTATACTATTACAGCAGGAAGCGCCACATCAACAGCTACAGCAACTACTAATGCGCAGAGTAGCGGAATGGGCGGTGGTCCCGGTGGACAGACGCCTCCCGATATGAAAAACTAAAAAAGGATAGCAAAAGGCACCGGTTGGTACAACCATCCGGTGCCTTCGTTTATGATCAAATATTATTTAAGTATTCCTCAACATATTTTTTATAGAGCGTCGGATCCGTAAGGATAGATTCCGCATGGCCTGCTTTGGGGATAGTGTGGTATTCCATATATCCCTTTGTCCTCTTTGACATATCCTCGGAGTTCTTAGGAAGGATGAAGTTGTCCTCTTCTCCGTGTAAGAACAGTATAGGGGTAGTATTGTCATCAAGGGAATCGATGGGTCTCATTTCCTTAAGGGAATAGTGGTACCTAAGCTTTGCGCCAAAGTCCGCAAGATCTACCAAAAAGACAGTAGCGTGAGCATTTTTGTAGCCTTCCCGAAGGACATTGTCTATATCAGAGAAACCGCAATCGGCTACAGCAAAATCGATCTCCGGCTTGTACTTTAAGCAGGTGATGGTGGTCGCTGCTCCGAGGGATTCTCCATGAAGACCAAGCTTTTCAATATCGGTGTATCTCTTTCTCGTATCTTCAATAAGGCACTTAAGATCCTCGGCTTCTCGTATACCGTATGTAGTGAAGGTGGATTCGTTCTCGCCGTGGCCGCGAAGATCGTACACGATGCAGTTGAAACCAAGCTCCAAATACATTTTCACGTACTTAAGAGAGCCTCGCCTGTTGTCGGTGTACCCGTGAGAGAGGATCATATATTTCTTCGTGGGCTCGGGATTTTTTAATAGCTCCGCATGAAGAATATAACCTTCATACCCCTCTTCAGTGTATTCCGTCTTTTCAAGCTTCCCATAAAAAGAGGTATCATAACGCTCGCTCTGCCAGGCAAAGGCTTCATCAAGAGTCTGCCTTTTCCCTGTCATCACAAAGGACGGGAGCCAAAGCGTAAGGGCAATAAACAAAACCAAAAGAATGATCAGAATAACTATGAATATCTTTATCATCTTGTGTTCTCCTTGCTTTTTGTTTGAAGTCATTGGTAGGGTCTCCTATGATAGATTATATGTGTAGATTTAATGATTATAATAGTATTGTACCTGTAGATGTGTATTTTTTCAACCAAGAAGGCGGAAAATTAGCTTTTATTTTGACTGCGGTTTATAGGTTATGTAGTTGGCTGACAAAAATTGACTTATAAGACCTAAATTGTCAGTGCGCATATTTGGGAAGAATAATAAAGTGGTATGATAACAGATAGGGATAGATAAACCCTTAATTATCAATATATTTATTGAAAAAAATTGTAAAGTGATATAATGACAAAAAAGGACTTATAAGTCAGAAATTGTCAGAGGTGTTATATGGAAATTAAACGAGATAAATATCTGGAAGACTTAAAAGATCGTATGCATAATGGGATGATCAAGGTTGTTACCGGCATCAGAAGATGCGGAAAGTCTTACCTAATTTTTACAATTTTTAAAGATTATTTGATTGACGAAGGTGTGAATGAGGACCACATCATCGAGATGGAGTTTGACAAAAAAGAGAATGCTAAATATCGCGATGCAGATACATTGCTTGATTATGTAAAAGGACGAATTATGGATAAAGAAGATCATTACGTTCTTCTGGATGAAGTGCAAATGCTTGAAGATTTTGAAGAAGTCCTTAATTCATTATTGCATATAAGAAATCTTGATATTTACGTAACAGGAAGCAATTCTAAGTTTTTGTCCAGCGATGTCCTTACAGAGTTTAGAGGTCGTGGCGATGAAGTTCATGTTTATCCTTTGACTTTTCAAGAAGCGATGCAGAATTACAAAGGAGATATATATCATGGATGGGCTGAATATATCACATATGGAGGACTTCCACTTGTTTGGGGAATGCGTACAGATCAGCAAAAAATTAAGTACTTGACAGACCTTTTTGAAAAAACATATATAAGTGACATCATCGAGCGCAATGGCATCGAGAAGACTGAAGAATTGGAATCTCTCTTAAATGTACTAGCTTCAGCAGTGGGATCACTTACGAATCCAACGAAGATTGAGGCTACATTTAAAAGTGTGTTGAAATCGCAAATCTCCAGAAATACTATTGTACAGTATATAGGATTTTTAAAGGATGCATTTATCATAAATGAAGCAAATAGATATGATGTTAAAGGTAGAAAATACATCGGAACACCACTTAAATACTATTATGAAGATCTGGGACTCAGAAACGCCAGACTTGGATTTTGTCAAGTGGAAGAAACACATTTGATGGAAAATGCTGTGTATAATGAACTGCTTTCAAGAGGTTATACAGTTGATGTCGGTGTAGTGGAAACAAGAAAATATAGTCAGGAAGGTAAACAGGAAAGAAGAAATCTGGAAATAGATTTTGTTGCTAACATGGGAAGCCAGCGTTATTATATTCAATCGGCTTTTCAGATTCCTGATCAAGACAAAGAAAGGCAAGAGAAGGAATCTCTCAACAATGTTAATGACTCCTTCAAAAAGATTGTTTTGGTTCGAGATATTGTGAAGGTTTCTCGTGATGAGAAAGGAATAGTTACAATGAGCGTATATGATTTTCTGATGGATAAAAATAGCATGGAAAAATGTTGAGAATTATAACAAAGGCACCGGTTGGTCTAGTCCTTCCGGTGGCTTGCTTCAATCTGATTGATAAAAAGTGTCATACAAGATCTATCTTGGTCAGTTATCCCTTATGTTGTTTTATTTCCTCAAGTAATTCATTAGTTTTTTTTCTTGATTCAGCAAGTTTTTTCTCATCTGGAACATAATTCGGATCAGGCATGATCAATTTTACCGGTCCCGGATATATCTTTTTATCGTCTAACGTTATGTTTTCTGTCATAATCTTACCTCCAAATTCTATTGCTTATTAATATATTCCGCCAAAAACGGTATCGCAAATATCAATTCGCCTCGTCTAGGTGATTCGATGATACCTGAATTGATCAACCGTTTTCTATATGGCTGTAGTGCTTCCTTTTTCCAACCTAGGACTTCGATAAGCTTAGCAGTTGTAACGGGTTCGTCACATTTAGCCATAGCCTTTATAAAGTCTCTGTCCTTGTCGGATAGTGGAGCGATAGTTGGCTTGAAGACATTATCCTCCATATCGTTAATGGCTGCGGTGGCGGCTTTTTTTAGTGTGTTTTCATTTATCTTAGAGGTGTTCTGACTGTAAAGAGTCAGATAATATCCTATAAGTTGCATGAGATAGGGAAGCCCCAATGTCTTTAATGCAGCTTTGGAGATCAAGTCTTCGCTACATTCTATGTTTAATGATCTGAAGGCAAGGTCATAGTAGGCTGTGATCGAGTTTATTGAGATCGGATCCAGATAAACCTTGTTAGCCCTATTTAAGAATGTCAGAACCTTGTCATTTAATACTTCTGATACTGCCTGGGGAAGTCCCGCCATAACCATGGCAATGTTTTTTTGATCGCCGACCAATTCCTGATAAGAGGCTGCAACCTCTCTCATAGCAGGAGATGTATGTATTTCATCAATCAATATCAGTATTCCTTTTCCTTTTTCTGCGAGCTTGTCACATAAGAGCGACAGCTTCGCTCTGAAGCCGAATTGCTGCATAGTCGATTCAGAAAATGTGAGACCAAAAGAAAAGCCTAAAGCACCGGCGTTGAAGCCTGAGAAATGTGTCTTTGGCTCTTTGAAAAGAGCTGATCCGTTTAACTGAATCTGTTCAATAATGGATGCAGGCATATTCTCATGGGCGGTTACTCTTGCAGTGATAAAGCCTTCCTTTTTCGCTCTTTCCGCTATCTCTAAAAGCAAAGCGGTCTTTCCCATTCCTCTTTGACCGAGGATCAGAGAGCAGCGGTTTCTTGAGCCTATAGGCTCCTTCAATGCATTTATAAATGTTGCCAGTTCTCCGTCTCTGCCAACGATCTGTTCGGGTTTGTTGCCAAATGTAGGCTGAAAGAACAGCTGATTTGTGGATGTGTTTTTTTTCATGAAGCTCACCTTCTTTTTTATTTACTTTTATTCTTGTTTATTCGCTTTTATTCTTCTTTATTCACTTTTATTCTTCTTTACTCGATTTTATTCTTTATACTGTAAAAAGTCAATTCCTTTTATGAATAAAACGGATATAGCAAAAGGCACCGGTTGGTTTCCCTCCCGGTGCCTTTCCTTTTAATACTTCTTGATCTTCACAGTCTTTGGTAATCCCTTCTTGTAGAAGAAGAGCTTGTATTTAGCGTATACGCTTTTCTTGACCTTGATAGTAGCCTTGGGATTTATTCCGCTGAAGGCCTTGTTGCTTGTGTTTTTGGCAGTCAGCTTTGTCGTGGCTATCTTTACAGTGCTTAACTTTTTGTCTCCGCTAAATATCTGCTTTCCAAGCTTATTGACATTTTTAGGGAGCGTAACTGTTGTCATAGCCTTGCAATTTGAAAATGCTTTATCGCCGATGGTTTTTACCTTGCTGCCTATCGTTGCGGATTTTAGCTTTGTACATCCTGCAAATGCTGAGGCTCCAATCTCTGTTGTGTTCTTGCCGGTGTCGACCTTGGTAAGAGATGTACAGCCGGAGAATGACTTGGACTCTATTATGGTAAGACTTGCAGGAAGTGTGACATTCTTAAGCTTTGTACAGCCCTCGAATGCACTTGCCTCAATGATCTTGACATTGTTTCCAAGCTTCACGGTAGTTACTGTTGTATTCCCCTTAAATGCCTTTTCCTCAACTGAGGTTACCTTGTAGGTCGTACCCTCTGCCTCGACAGTTGCAGGAATAACAACTGTCTTTTCCTTGGTATTTGCGGGAGCTACATAGGAAGCCTCTTTTGACTTTGCGCTGTCGGATGTGACCACAAATGTAGCATCGGTTTTCTCATCCGTTGCTGTATCACCGGCCTTCACTGTGGTAGGAGCCTCTGTTGTTTCGGGTTCAACAGTAGCCGCAGTTGTCGGTTCCTCGGTGGCCGGAGTAATCACAGGTTCAGGCGCCGGTTCAGCTTGTGGCTGAGGTTTCGGTTCGGGCTCTGGCTCCGGTGTCGGCTGAGGTTGTGGTTGTGGTTGGGGTTCCGGGTTAGGCTCCGGCGTTGGCTGCGGTTGAGGCTGAGGATTGGGTTCAGGTTGAGGCTCCGGTTCGGGTTGAGGTTCCGGCTCAGCTATATTGTCATAGGAATTGAGCGAAGCGCTTTCTCCTGAAACCACCGAGAGGATCGAAAGATTTTCGCCGCTATCAAAGAATGTCACATCCTTAATATGACCTGAGATGACGGATTTTACCCTTGTTGCTGATCCTATGGTATCCTTACCTGAACATACTGCACTAAAGAGCCTTTTATCATTATCTGATGTCCAACCAAGATAAACATTTGAATCTGCAAGCCTCAACGTAAGATTTCCGGGTGTCGACACATCCTTTACCGCTCCGTACTTCTTCCATGAGTCGTCCCACTGATAAAGGGCAAGTCCTGTATCCTCTTCGCACAGCATATAAGTGCCTGAGCTTGATGCTGCAAGCGCTGTTTCATAGCCGGTTACATTCTTGGTAGTTTCTGATACGGTGCCTGTCCAGCTTATGGTATGAAGTTTCATATCATCTGTTACATACGTGATGAAGGTCTTGTTTCCGGAGACAGCAGCAGATATATCATAGAACTTCATGCTATTGGCAAGAGGAATAGCAGCTCCGAACTTGCCTTCGTCAAAGCTGTAGCCGAAGATATTTCTCTTCTCTGCGAGAGCGCCTTCAGCAGTTCTTGATGCCACAAGCTTTATGTTACTTCCATCACTTACCAGAAGAAGAGTAGATGCCACTTCTGATGATAGGCTTTCAACAGTCTTTGTCTCACCGCTCCAAGAAGATCCACTTATGCTACCTACGGAGTATTTGATAACAGAAGGGGGACAGGTTTTCATCATATCGGCCTTGGCTATCTCAGTCCAAACAACGAGGTACTTGCCCTCTGCAAGTGATATCACATCAAATGAGGGGATTAGACCGTCAGTTGAAGCGACTGTCACAGGAGTGCTCCAGGCCTTGTTTCCGCCATAGGGTGAAAGCTTAAGACATACATTTCCTCCCTGTGCGCTCATATCGGTATATACAAAGGTTCCGTCCTGATCCTCGTCATCAGCATAGCCACCGATGGGAAGAAGATTTGATACAACTGACTCCGGCTTTCCATAGAAGGTGGAGGGAGTAAAGTCGTTTCTGTTCTTCATGGTGCTTGTAACCGTGATAGGCTTGATGTTAAATTGTGTCACAGTACCGAATTGATAAGAGAACGGAATCTCGGCAAATTTAAAGTCTTTCTCGCCGTTGATGAACCATGTATCTATCTCTACATGTGCATCTGCAACCACCTTGCCATCGACCTTGTTGAGCTTGAAACCATCCTTGTCAATGGTAGCGTCTATAGTGACCATATCCTTCAGCTTGGCGTTGTTTCCCGAAAGAGTAACATTTGCTTCGGCGCCCAATGCTCCACCGAGAGCCTTTGCGTATAATCCCACTCCGGCACCTGCGCCGAGAGTAAAGGTCACCTCGTGGCTTGTCTCGCCGTCATCCTTTATGGTATATGTGTAGGTTCCGTCAGCTCCGGCTGCCACCTTCACCTGTGCTCCAATATCCAAAGCTCCGCTCTTTTCAAGAGAGGCAAGCACAGGACCTACAGGAGGGATAGCACCAAATGATGAAAATGCGCTTACCTGTGCGGTGATATGTACCTGAGCGTTTGCCGAGAGGGAATATGCAGTTTCGGTATTGTTATTGTCCTTATCTCTGACATCGGTACTGCTAAGGGTAAATGTACCTGAGGGAGGATTATCCCCGTCAAATTCTACCTGTACAGGAAGGGCCTTAAACAGTGCGGGAAGATAATCATTTACATCCATATCTTCGGCCGCTAACTTTACATTGTAGCCGCTTGAAAGCTCATGTGAATCCCCCGCAAGTGACATCTTCCATCCACCTGATACGGCAATTCCCAAGGTGTTTGGAAGAATTGACATATAGGACTTGTCAGCTTCGGATACAGATTGCTTTCCCTGAAGAAGCTGCATCTCAATGTTGTATTCATAGCTTAAATATCCGTCGTCATCAAGCTCTATGGCAGATTCAAATGATGGCAGAGGGATTAGTGAGCCTGTGGGCTGACTAAGTTCAGCAAGCTTATCTATAGCTCCGCCGCCTACTGCCTTTGCATTGGCGATAAGTGTGATATTGTTGAGCATGGCCGCATAATCACCCTTAAGCCTGATGCCGATCAACTGATCCTTGGCATTTTCACCTGAATAATCAACCTCGTAGATCTGGACTGCACCAAGACTTGTCTCCGCTATGAGACAAGGCTCAAATCCGTCAGGAGGAAGCTCCCAGATGGGAACTGTCAGATCGAGGTTGTAGTGATATTTGCCTTCTGATGTTACGTTCTCGTACTCGATACTTCCATCATCGGAAAATGCTCTGTAATAAACGGTTCCGAGGCTATTGCCTGTTAACTTACCGATCCACTCAAGTGCCTCGGATGGATTGTATGATGTACCTGAAACCTCAGGAAGTGCGAGAGCAGTGGGCTTATCTGAATGATCGGGACTTGTAAAGACACGCTTATCAACCAGATAAAGTCCTTTAAGTGAATCACCCACTGCTGTATCAAGCTCGGCTGTTACAGTGAGATACAGATCGTCTGAGGCGAGATTTTCAAGGAATTCTATAGTATTGCTGCTTCCCTTGAAATTCACTCCGGGAAGGAAGGCTCCCTTTCTGTTAAGAGTAATGGAATCCTCCTTAAACTCCGGCTGAGCAACTCTTTTAAGTGTGATAGCCTTTGTTTTTCCTGACTTTATCTCGTCAGCCGTTACCTGAATGCTCAGGGGTGCATAGCCTCCTGCAGAAATATCCAATGTATAGTCCTGATAATTAAGTTCATCAGTGACCTTTGCACTGCCTGATGAATTTGAAAATACATAAACAGGCTCACCGTGTGAAGCGCCGGTAAGTCTGATGGCGGCGCCCTTTACTTTGTTGCCGTCAGAATCATTTACCTGCATCTCAAAGGAGTAGGGCTTTCTCACGAGAGGAACATAGAAGGTCTCTGTCTTGGATGACTCATCATATGTACTATTAACTGAATAACTTTTGTTGTATTCCCATTCGTCACTTTCTGCCTCAACCGCTGAGACATCGCCTGTTATCACCTGCTCAGGGGTAGATGCTTTTGAGCTGTACTTTTGTCCTGCATAGGTGATGGTCACATCTACATCGCTTATGACATTTTCTAAGTTGTCTGCTTCAACTGCCTTGACTACGATAGTACGGGGATGAAGGAGATTTTGAATCTCGGCTTCAGAAAGTATCTTTACATTTGAAGAAGACTCATTAGGTTCAATGAAATTGACCTTGCACTCGGTAGGCTTGCTCTTATCAAGCTTAACAGAAAACCACAGAGCCTTATTGTAAAGCTCCGGATAGTTGTCCTCTCTGTTACGGATATACTGAAGTCCCTGTATTAATTCATAGCCCTTACCCTCGGGAGCGCAGAAGTAAAGAGTTACATCTCCGTCAGGTATGGCCTTTGTTGCATTGCTATAGCAAAATAGCTTGTTGGGGATCATGCTTGTTTCGTATGCCACCAGATAATTAGCTATTATTGTCTGGAGACTTGTGGTTGGAGTGATCCATTTTTCTCCGCCGTCATAGGTGGTTGTTATATGATGAACTGTATCTGTCTCATAGCTTCCTTCTATGCATGCAACCCATTTTCCGGCTTTAGGATAGCCCCAGTTATTTTTATATGTGGCATAATCGTCGCCGCTTTCGCCGTCCTCGATGTCTCGGTAGACACCGTCCTCCTTGCTACCAATCTGTCCATCATTGAATCTCCAGTGAAGATCTATGTCCTTTCCATATAAGCTCAACCAATGATCATATTCGGATTCATTTACTCCGCCTGAATTCAGATCTGTATAGGTCTTTCCCTTGTAGAACTGGAAGGAGAGCGTGAAATCAGTTTTTTCCGGATTATAAAGATCCTTAAATTGCAATTGACCATCCTTGGGTTCGATCTTAAGAGTTGAAGTAACGGTGGATAAAGGCCAGGGATTCATATTGGTTGCATAGTCCTCGGGGAAAGATGTGGGAAGCTTTCCGGGAGCCGGGAAATTGAAGAATATGATCTCTCCTCCGTTAGGCATGGAAGCTTTAAGATGTGAAAATTCACTTGAGAGACTATAGTCAAGGCTGTACTCTCCGGGCTCTAAGCAGTTAAATTGAACAGGGAATGTCTTTCCGGTCATATCCACACTTTCCTGCTTTTTTCCCTTTAGTTCTATGGTTGCTTCCTTTGTTTCCACGTGATAATTAACTGTGTTAAAGTTGTTCTTGTAGTAATCGTAATTGTTTAATGCATTGGTATTGGGGGAAACTGTCTCTTCCTCATCCTTGGTGTATTCTGTGATCAGACTCATGGAAGAGGTGTTGTCGTATATAACTGTGGAAAGCTTGCTTCCTGCACTGTAGTTTATCTTCTTTTCCATAAGCTCAAGATCGGCAATGACAGTTCCGGAAGAAAGGCTCATACCACCGATATCTCCGTAAGCAAAGCTTTCGTCATTTTTCATCCAGGCGGTAGCTGAAGCCTTGGTTCCTGACCAGGTTCCTGTACATGGCCAGCCCCATTTCCCTTGATAGCCGTCGGTATTGCCCTCGTGGTATATCAGGTGCCCACCGAAGTAGTCCTTATATTTGTCTTCAATCTCTACACCGTAAAGACCGGGATAGAGTGAGATAGCATAGTGTCCCTTTGAGTCTGTTGTTACCTCGTAGCCCTTTGCACCGTCACCTGTTTGTTTGTAGTAGTCGGAGGGCTTGATGGTAAGCTTGGCATTTACAACAGGAGAGGTCTTGATCTCGCCGGTTGAATCCATATCGGATTTTAAGAGGGTACCTGAGAAGCTTACAAGGGAAGGAGCTACATTGATGGTTGTCTTGGTATTTGCACCCAAAGCAACAGAGGCTGTAGCACTTCCGTTAAATTCTGCATCGAAATGCTTTCTGCCAAACTGGCTAAAGCTTTCGGTATCAGTGTTGTCGAATATTTCTTGTTGGTCTGCACCGGAAAGGATATCAACTACCTTTCTTGTTTTACCTGAAGCGGAAAGGTTGTAGTTACCGGGATAAAGACCGGTAAACTTGACCTTGCCTGATTCGTCAGGATTTGCTGTGCGTACTATACCTTCTGTGATGGTTCCTGCAATACCCGAAAGTGTCACATCAAGAAGATTGTCTTTGTTCTCTTCGGTTTTCTTGAATATGTCCTTATCTTCATATACGGTATTAAAATCTACTGTTACAGTTGAATCAACAAATGGGAGATTGAGAGTTATCTCTTTTTCGGAAAGCTTTCCTGCGCCATCGGAATAAATTGTTTCCTCTTTCTCAGTATAGGAGAAATCCTTGCAGGATATCTTCCAGGTGATCGGAACAAGCTTTTCTACCGTGACAGATCCATTAGAATCTGTGTGGGCATCGATATGGATCAGCTCCTTGTTCTCATTTTTCGGATCAAGACCGGTAAGAGTAACAGTCTTGTTTCTAAGAGGTTGATTACTTTTATTGGTCTTTGGATCAAAGCCTCCGACTACATTGATCTTAAGGGATTGATAATTGGGCTTTAGTGCGCAATTAAGCTGGTAGTCACCTTTAAACTCTGTTTTAGAAGAAGTATAGCTTTCCCAGCCAGGTCTTCCAGAATGGTTTACATAGAAGGTATAGTCGCCTTCCGGAAGTCCTGTAAAGATGGCAAGTCCGCTGTCATCTGTTGTCTGTTCATAGGTTCCGAGACTTCCTTCGCCTTTAGCCTCTACCTTTACACCATCAAGCATAATGCCCGAATAAACGCAGCTAATGGTTGCGTAAATATTTACAGTGCTTGCTGCACTTGATATAGGAGTTAATGAAGTGTCCCAGCCTACGGATATGTCACCTACGGTAAAGCCTTCTTTTGATGCAGTATTGTATCCATTGGCAGTAGCTGTGATAGTATAGCTTCCCACATCAACATTTTCTATTCTGTAATAACCGAATTCATCTGTGGTGGCATTCTGTTTATTTGAAAGAGCAACAGTTACATTTCCTAAGCCATAGCCTGTCTTTGAATCTGTGATCCTTCCGGAAATGGATACAGCTTCAGCCTCGTTCCATTTTGCATAAAGTGTCATAGTCTGCATTACAGAAACATCAAAATCCCAGGGCTTGTTGTCGGAGGTGTACCAGCCACCAAAGACATAGCCCTTCTTTGTGGGAGCGGTGGGATAGGTGAGTTTATCCCCTCTTGTCACAGTTTGCGGATAGACGTAGGAACCGCCATTGCTGTCAAAGGTTACGGTATAGGAATCTCCCTGCCATTTGGCGGTGAGGGTGAGATCTCCGGTAACAGGTGTACTGAAATTGTATTGGTTTTTGGGGTCGTCAGCATACCAGTAAAGGAAGGTGTTTCCTTCTACGGCAGCAGGATCAGATGGCTTTGAAACTGCTTTTCCATCCTCAACCTTTAATGAGAGGTAAGCGTTTTCAAAGGATACAAAGGTAACAGTATGAAATGTGACACTTGTGTTAGTTACACCTGCGCCTGCGAGGTCGGGGTAGCCATTGTTTTTGTCAGAATCAAGACTCCAGGTAAGAGCGCCCTCGATATTTTCTGCGGCAGAGTTTAAGCGGTCTATGAATCCGCTTGTTTTATCTTTAAAGTATTCCTCATCCGTAAAGCTGTCATCGCCGTCACCGTCGGAGTCATAGTATGTGTATCTTACTTCTTGTAATTCGTATGTATCATTTACCTTTTTGCTAAAATTTCTGTCGATTATGAATACATTGGTTCTCGTGCCAATTGGTTTTATTTCATTATTAGAATCATAACTATAACGAACAAAGGCTGTTGCTTTTTTGTGATCTGTGATACCAATGCTGTTGGTGATCGATGCTTTTCCTTTGTTATCAGCCCCATAGAAGGGATCGGAAATAATTTTGGATATATCAGCATCGTTAGCTATAGAGATAGTAGAATTGACAACACAGTTTTTTGCGATAGGCTTTGAACCTGCTGATGTGCTTGATCCTCCGCTGATTCCGCCGAGCTGACATTGATTTTGCGAACTGATCTGACCAAGTGTTACATTTATACGGCAGGAATCAACAGTACCGGTACTCAAAGATCCTGCAATTCCTCCACCTTGAAACGAGCCACCGGCACTAACGCAAAAAACAGAACCGCTCACGTCTACATTTTTTATAGCGGCGGATGCGTTGTTGACGGTTCCTGCGAGCAAGCCGGAGTAAAACATTGAACTTGCAGAGGTTGAATGAATGGATGATTCAGTGAGCTTAAGATTCTCTATAGAGCCTATAACAAAACCGAAGAGACCGGAATTGGCTTCTGTATATGGCGAAGTCTCCGAACCCACATACATTCCACTTATGGTATGTCCGTTTCCGTCAAATGTGGATGAAAAGGCTGTGTTATAATCCTTTCCTATGGGAATCCAATAATGTGCCGACAGGTCTATATTGGATGTCAGACGAAAACTTACACCATCTTGTATGAGACTTCCATCATTTATCGAAGCTGCCACCCAGGCAAGCTCTGCAGCGGTTCCGATATCATAGCAGCCATTGCTATTGGGACTCACCTCCGAAGTGTAGTCTGTCCATTCACCGCTTATTCCGGTGGGTGCTGCAAATACTCCCTCCGGTATCAGTGAAAGGCACATTGAAAATACCAGAAGATAGCTTAAAAGCCTTTTAAGATTTCGTTTCATTTTACTATTCATAACATTTCTCCTCTTTACCCCAACATCATATGATTTTTTCTTGAAATAATACCTTATCGTAGAATAAAATTACTGATATTTCAATGGCTTTGGAGCGATTGGTTAACATAGCTGTCTATTCGGTTTTATAGGCAAATAAAGCCTTTACAAAGGAGAAGTATAATAGTAACATTATCCTCATGAGTAAAGCATTTATCGCCATTGATCTTAAATCATTTTATGCATCCTGCGAGCTGGTGGAAAGAGGGTATGATCCTCTGACTACCAATCTTGTGGTGGCGGATCCAAAGAGGACCGACAAGACTATATGTCTGGCTGTTTCACCGAGTCTTAAAGCCTATGGTGTATCGGGAAGAGCCAGACTTTTTGAAGTGGTTCAGAGAGTAAAGGAAGTGAATGCGGATAGGTATGCGAAGGCCAAGGCTTTGAATTTGTTGATCAAGGATGAGAGTGGAAGATATGTTTTCAGGGATTCTTCCTCTGATGCCAATGAGCTTGATAAGGATCCTTCTCTTGAACTTGCTTATATAGTAGCACCTCCGAGGATGAAGTTATATGAAGAGCTTAGCACAAAGATTTTCTCCATCTACCTTCGTTATGTAAGTCCGGAGGATGTCCATGTTTATAGTGTAGATGAGTGCTTTATCGATGTGACTTCGTACCTCAATACCTACAAGATGACTCCACACGAGCTTGCCATGACTATGATCAGGGCGGTGCTTGAAGAAACAGGGATCACGGCAACCGCCGGCGTGGGAACCAATTTGTATCTTGCGAAGATTGCAATGGATATAGTTGCAAAGCATGCGCCTGCTGACAGTCAGGGTGTAAGAATTGCTGAACTTAACGAGCAGACCTATAGAGAACTTCTCTGGTGTCATACACCTCTTACTGATTTTTGGCGAGTAGGAAAGGGTATCACTACAAGATTAAGGGAGCTTGGATGCTTCACAATGGGTGATGTGGCGAGACTCAGTCTTACCAATGAAGATATGCTATATGATGAATTTGGAATAAATGCTGAGCTTTTGATAGATCATGCCTGGGGCTATGAACCAACAGAGATAGCCACGATAAAGACCTATAAGCCACTTACCAAATCCCTGTCATCGGGTCAGGTTCTTATGGAGCCCTATGATAGCGAAAAGGCAAAGCTCATAGTCAGGGAGATGACGGAGCTTTTGGTGCTTGATCTGGTAAAAAAGGGCGTGGTCACGAAAAAGCTCGAACTAACTATAGGCTATGACAGAACTAGCATAGAATGTGAATATCGTGGGAATACTCTTGAGAATTCCAAATTCAAGATAGCCGGAACAAATAAAAGATATAAGGGTAAGGTGTCTTTTGATCGCTATGGAAGATTGGTTCCCTATCCTGCCCATGGAACAGGAAATATTGACCGCTATACCTCGTCTACTCATCGTATCATGGATGTGATGATGGAGCTTTATGATAGGATCATTAATCCGGAGCTTACGATCAGAAGGATCAATGTTGCAGCCGTGAATCTTATTCCTGAGAATCAAATTCCTGCAGAAGAGCCTGTTCAGCTTGATCTATTTACGGATTATGAGGCTCTTGAAAAAGAGAAGAAAAAAGAGGATGAGCAAGATGAAAAGGAGAAGAGGCTTCAAAAGGCTACTCTTGAGCTTCAGGAAAGATTTGGAAAAAATGCTGTACTAAAGGGAATGAATCTTATGGAAGGGGCTATGACCATGAAAAGGAATAAGCAGATAGGCGGTCACAGCGCAGAGGGAGAGTAGATATGACAAAGGGTATAAGAGGTAATGAACCTGATCCGAGAGAGGTTTATAAGGATATCATAGATCTGCCGTATAAGAAGTCTGATAAGCATCAAAGGATGAGTTTGTATGACAGGGCGGCTCAATTTGCGCCGTTTGCAGCTCTTAGTGGCTATGAGGAGATGATAAGTGATCAGGCGCAGATTTCTGAAAAAGAAGCGGACAAATAAAAATGGCGTGACCTGCTTTTTAGGTCACGCCTTTATCTTTTTTATTTATGCCACGCCCTCAAATTCCTCAACAAACTTTCTGAAATCGTCCGCAGGTACGGGCTTTGAGAAGTAGTAGCCCTGGATAAGATTGGCTCCTGCATCCACTACTAAATCAAGCTGATCCTTTGTTTCAACACCCTCTTGGATGACATTCATGCCAAGTCGGCGCATCATCTTGATGGTATCGGTAAGCATGATCTTTGAATTGTCGTTGGTATCTGCATCCCACAAGAGTCCCTTGTCTGACTTTATGTTCATAAAGTCCATATTGATGATGTAGGTAAGGTTTGAATAGCCTGTGCCATAATCATCAAGAGAGAATGCGAATCCTGTCTTTTGCATCTCGGCGATAGCACCGTTCAGATGATTTGAGTGATCGAGGGAGGTTGATTCGGTTATCTCAAGATTGATCTGATCCGGTGAGATATTATACTTTTTCATATATTCCTTAAACTTGAATACTGTTCTTTCAGATGAAAGCTGGAATATACTCAGGTTAAGCTCTATATAGTGGAGTCCCAAAGCCTTTGTTCTTTCATCTGCCAGGAACTTGCATACATTTTCAAAAACGAAGAGTCCTATGTCAGTGATGAGACCATTGTGCTCTGCGATAGGAATGAACTCGTCGGGAGAAATGAATCCAAGCTGCGGATCCTTGAGTCTTAAAAGTGCCTCAGCGGTTTCTATGGTATCCTTTTCTGCATTCCAGATGGGTTGATAATAAACTTCAAAACTGCCTCTTGAAAGACCGTTCTTTATGGCAAGCTCAACCTGTGCACGCCTTGAGTAGAGCGCAAGCTCCTCGCCTCGCTGAATCTGAACTCCGGTGGTCTCGATCTCGGTGGTTTCTTCCGCAAGCTCCAATATCATATCTGTATCATTGAATTCTTCAGGAATATATGCAACCCTTATCTGAGCGTTAAGGTTCAAGGTGTTGCTTCTGTGATGCCAGCTTTCTCCAAATCTTTCGGCGATAAGGCTTACAACACCGTCAACCTGTTGCTTGTGGTCATATCTGACGATCAGAGCAAAGTTGTTTGGAGTTACACGGTAAACGGTAGATCTTCTGTTGACGGTTTTTAACCATTTTGCAAGAACATGTAATACATCTCCCATATCGTTGTAAGAGAGGAGTCTTTGATAAAAACGGAAATTGGTCATATTGATCACTATGACTGCGTAATTTCTTTTGGCAGCCAAGAGACTCTTGTTGTCATTCACAAATGCACGTCGGTTGTAGACTGATGTGGAATTGTCAAGAAGAGCGTCTTCATTTTCTATGGTCATCATAACACCGAGCATAGCGATAGCTTCGGTGAACAGTTCAACCTTGATCTCAGGATTTATCATCTGAACGACTATACCGAGAAATGCAAAGCTAAAGCAGAAGTAAAGTGCAATACGTGATGATCTGGTAACAGATTCCTTGTACATGAACATTGAATGAAGACTAAGAAGGGCATATCCTACACCGATGGCATATATCAAAGGCTCGAATGTGCCTCTTACAAAATCTGCTTTGTTATTATAATAGAAAACTGCATGTGTAATTGAATTGGTTAATAGTAGTGCCCAAACAACAGCAAGGGGAACAAGAAATGCAAATAGTGCGCCTTTTTTTCTGTAAAGCTCCGCCTTGTTGATCATATTGATATAGATACAAAACATAGGAGCAAGAAGTGAATGGAGCAAAAGAAAAATAAGCTGGGTCGTATATTGTAACGAATAATATTCGTTAAGTCCCTGTGAAAGATATTCAATAGAATTGCTGACAATATTGAAAATAGAGGATACTACAATACTTAAAAGGATCGTAAGGAACATAAAACTGCTTGTTTTTTGCAGCTCCTTTCGAACAATAAAAAATACTGCGCATGATAGCGACAATATTAATGCACAGAACATAAAAGCGATGCCTATCATTATAACCTCCGATTGAATGAACATTTACCTACGCGTTTATAATAACATCCATATGTAAAATACTCAATGAAAACTTAATTGGCAAATTAACTATAATTTTTACGGGTTTTTAATATAATATTCACAACAAATTCATAATTTGTTCATATTTCAGGAAAGGATATGTTTTCTTTTTTACCTTATTTATATTGTATATATGCTATTGTTAAGCAAGACAAATGATAAAAAAATAGTTGAAATATCATAAGTTTTGTTGTATTCTATTCGGGAGTATGTAAGCAATTTAATGCGAACAATTTTAAGGAGGATTTTATTTCATGGTTTCAGCAGGTGAATTCAGGAATGGTGTAACAATCGAGTACGAAGGAAATGTATATCAGATCATCGAGTTTCAGCATGTAAAGCCCGGAAAGGGAGCAGCATTTGTCCGTACAAAGCTTAAGAATATCAAAACAGGCGGTGTTGTAGAGAAGACCTTCAGACCTACAGAAAAGGTTGAGAATGCTCATATAGAAAGAACAGATATGCAGTATCTGTACAGTGATGGTGATCTTTATCACTTTATGGATGTTAATACATATGACCAGATTGCTCTTAATTCCGACCAGATCGGTGATTCTCTTAAGTTTGTTAAGGAGAACGAGATGGTTAAGATGATGGCTCACAATGGCGAAGTATTTGCTGTTGAGCCTCCTACAAATGTAGAGCTTGAGGTTACAGAGTGTGAGCCCGGTATTAAGGGAGATACAGCAACAGGTGCTACAAAGCCTTGTACTGTTGAGACAGGTGCCAATGTACTTGTTCCCCTCTTTGTAAATCAGGGTGATATAATTAAGATTGACACCAGAACCGGTGAGTACCTTTCAAGAGTATAATGTAGAATGTTTTCGGAGTCTTTGCGGCGACCTTTACCTTATCTCTTAACAAGAAAAGGTTTTCGCAGAGACTCCTTGCTTTTTTATTAAGGAGGATTATAGATCATGGCTACAGAGAAGAAGGAAAAGAAGGATGACAAGGGTTATCAGCTTCGTGAAAAGAGAGAGAGCGGAGATGTGCTTATAGCTGATGAGGTGGTTGCTATCATCGCAGGTCTTGCTGCCACAGAGGTAGAGGGCGTTGCCAAGATGTCAGGCAATATCACCAAAGAGCTTGTGGCGAAGCTCGGTATAAAGAATCTGTCCAAGGGAGTAAAGGTGCTTGTGAATCCTCCCGAGGTTAGCGTGATCCTTACACTTGTGCTTAAGTACGGCTGCAATATCCCTGACGTATCAAAGACTGTACAGACCAAGGTAAAGAGCGCAATAGAGACCATGACTGGTCTTACTGTTACCGAGGTAAATATCCGTATAAGCGGTGTTGCTATATCTGATGAAGAGACGAAGTAGGTATATTTATGACCAGAGCGAAGATTCGTGAAAGTATATTTAGAATATTGTTCCGTGCAGAGTTTACCGATCCTGAAGGCTTTTTAGAGCAGATCAATATGGGTATCGAAGAGCTTGGTGAAACAGCTTCAGAGGAAGATGAAGAGAATATCACTTATATTAAGGACAAGCTTGTGAATATATCTGAAAAGATAGAGCATATTGATGAGATCATAGAAGGACATTCGGATGGCTGGAAGCTATCCCGTATAGGAAAGGCTGAGCTTGCTATTTTGCGCCTTTCTGTTTTTGAGATGCTCTATGATGATGATATTCCCGTAAAGGTGGCTATCAATGAAGCAGTTGAGCTTTCGAAGTCTTATTGCGATGAGGATGCCAAGGGCTTTGTGAATGCCATTCTTGGAAAGATCGAAAGAGATGACGATGTCCGCTAGCACCAATACTCGCACGGTTCATAAGGTTAGCCAGATATATACGCAGCTTTCTACTGTTTTAAGGAATGATCAGTTTTTTGGAAAGGACCTTTATATCAGAGGAGTCACTATCAACTGTAAGGATACCTATTCTTATCATGTGTATTTTGCACTTAAGGATCCGGATGATAAAGATTGTATCATTAGTTGCAAGATAGATCATGATAATTTGGATATCCTTGATTTTAATCTGGTAAATGGCTTGGAGGTTATTGTAAAAGCAAGGATCACCACAGAGAAGAAATATGGTACCTGTCAGCTTTACGTTACCAATATCCAAAACAGAGGAGAGGCAGGCGCGAGAACAGAACTTTTGAGGCTACGCGCAAAGCTTGAAGCAGACGGATGGTTTTCGGATGAAAGAAAAAAGCCACTACCAAGGTTCCCAAAGAAAGTTGGTATCGTCTCCAATAAGGGTGGCGATGGACTCAGAGATTTTATCAAGAATGCAAAAGCGCGGGCTTCTTATATAGAGCTTATTGTTTGCTATGCCACTCTTGAGGGTAAATGGGCACCTTCATCTGTTTCCTCTGCCATCAGAACCCTTGATGGATATGGTGTGGATGTGCTAGTTGTCTGTCGCGGCGGAGGTGCGGATTCCGGTCTTGAAACCTTTGATACAGAAGAGGTTGCAAGGGCTGTTTATGAATGTAAAACTCCCATAGTTTGTGCTACAGGTCATGAAAGACACAAGACTCTTGCGGATGAGATAGCTGATCACAGAAGCTCGACTCCCAATGGAGCGGCATCAGAGGTTATTCCGGATTCAAGAAGGCTAATTAATGATCTGGATCTAAGATGTGCTCAGATGTCATCTATGGTTTGGGGAAAGCTTGAATCAGTAGGTTCTTTACTCAGACAGATGTGTTCCACTATGGATGCTGTATCACCTATGGTAAGGCTTAGGACCATAACCGAAAGACTTCAAGCTCTCAAGGTGGAGCTTGAAGCCTTAAGTCCCGAAAACAGATTAAAGGAACAGAAACAGACCTTAGACAAGCTTCAGATGAGGCTTGATACTTGCTATGAACAGAAAAAACAAAGGTTTCTTGATGAGATGAGAATAACCGGTGAACTTGATGAAGCTCTTAAGCAGGCTGTCATGCAGAAACTAAATGATAATATCGCAAGGTACAAGTTGCTTGCCGAAAGACTCAATGGACTTTCGCCCACAGCGAAGCTTGTAGGTGGATTTGGTTACTTATCACATCCTGATAGAGATATTGAAACTCCCGTAGGTTCGATGGAAGAGATTAAGCCTGGAGACAGAATAAAGATCACTATTCATGATGGATCGGCACTTGCGAAGATAGAAGAGATAATATAGGAAAAAGGTTATGGCAGAGAAAGACAACATTGATGTAGAAGAGGCCTTCAAGAATATTGAAGGTATTATAGAAAGGCTTCAGGATCCGAAGCTTCCCCTTGCGGAATCTATCGAGCTCTATAGTAAAGGGGTTGGCCTTGTGGATGCCTGCAGATCATCGCTATCAGGCATTGAAGAGAGAATAAAAGAGATCGAGGCTAAGAGAGGTTGATTTTATGTTTGAGGATGAGCTGAAGAAAAGAATAGCTGAGGTTGAGGATTTAGTTTGCTCTTTCCTTCCTGAAGAGAGCGGTTTTCAAAAGAGAATAGCTGAAGCAATGAATTATTCCTTTAAGGCGGGCGGTAAGAGGCTACGCCCTCTTTTAATGCTTTCTATATTCAGGTTCTTATCTGACGGAAGAGATGAAAAGCTTATTTATCCATATATGGCAGCGCTTGAGATGATACATACCTATTCGCTGATACATGATGATCTTCCGGCTATGGATAATGATGATTTTAGGAGGGGCCTTCCTACCAACCATAAAAAGTTCGGAGAGGCTATGGCAATACTTGCGGGAGATGGGCTACTTAATTATGCCTATGAGATCGCAAGCAGGTTTGAAAGTGATGACATAGATGCTATGAGAGCTCACATCAGGGCGATGAAGGTATTGGCAAGAAAGCCCGGTATCTATGGTATGATCGGCGGTCAAGCCTTGGATGTTGAATTAAATGATGTAAAAAAGACTGAGGAACAGCTTAAATTTATATATGAATATAAAACAGGCGCATTGATAGAGTGTGCCCTAATGATAGGTGCCATTATGGCTGGGGCATCTGATGAAGTGATAAGAAGCGTGGAAAAAGCAGCATCTGATATAGGCCTTGCATTTCAGATAGTGGATGATATTTTAGATGTTGTTGGTGATGAAGAAAAGCTTGGAAAACCCGTGCATTCAGATGAAAAAAATATGAAGACTACTTATGTATCTCTTTACGGTATGGAAGCTTCAAAGAAGAGAGTCAGGGAATTGAGTTTAAATGCAAAGGAAACCCTATCTAGGCTTGGCGGAAATAAAGAAGAAGGATTATTTATCGAGCAGCTTATAGAGTGGCTGGTAGAGAGAGATTTTTAGGAGTGTAAAGACAGTTGATCTTAGACAGAATAGATTCAGAAAATGACATAAAAAAGATAGATCCCGGTGAATATGATGAATTGGCTGCTGAGATCAGATCATTTTTAGTGGATCATGTATCAGAAACCGGAGGACATCTTGCATCCAACCTTGGGGCAGTTGAGCTCACTATGGCGCTGCATCTCTGTATGGATTTTCCAAAGGATAAGCTTATCTGGGATGTGGGACATCAGGCCTACACTCATAAACTTTTAACCGGAAGAAAAGAAGGCTTTGACACATTGAGGAAAGAGGGCGGTATGAGCGGCTTTCCCAAGATGTCAGAATCTGATGCGGATGCGTTTGATACGGGACATAGCTCTACATCCATATCAGCGGCTTTAGGTTATGCTGAAGCGAGAAAGCTTAAGGGCGGTTCCGAAAAGATAGTGGCTGTTATCGGAGATGGCGCATTTTCAAACGGTATGGCATTTGAGGCACTTAATAATATGTCTCATCTAAAAGAAAATATCATAGTTATACTTAATGACAACGAGATGTCTATTTCCCATAATGTGGGAGCTATGAGTAAATACCTGAATAAGATAAGGCTTGGTTCGGCTTACAATGGCTTGAAGATAGGAGTTGAGGATGCTCTGATGACGATTCCTATTGCCGGTGAAAAGATCGCTAAAAAGCTTAAACAGACCAAGGATAGTATGAAACAGTTTGTTGTTCCCGGAAAGTTTTTTGAGGATCTTGGAATCAGCTACATAGGACCTGTGAACGGTCATGATGTGACTGAGATGGTAGAGACATTTTCAAAGGCCTTCAAGTTAAAGCATCCCATTCTCATACATGTGAAAACTAAAAAGGGTATGGGCTACAGCTATGCTGAGAAGCATCCTGATTATTTTCACGGTATAGAGCCCTTTGATAAAAAGACCGGGAAGGTCCTTTCTAAACCGGAGGTAATGAGCTATTCCGGTATTTTTGCAAGAAAGCTTACAGAGATGGCTGCGGGCAATAAAAGTATCGTTGCCGTCACTGCGGCTATGCCTGACGGCACAGGGCTTTCACGTTTTGGAAAGGCATATCCGTCTAGACTTTTTGATGTGGGTATTGCAGAGGAGCATGCAGTGACCTTTGCGGCGGGTATGGCAGCAGCAGGTCTTACTCCTGTGGTTGCAATTTACTCGTCATTTTTACAAAGAGCCTACGATCAGATACTTCATGATGTATGTCTGATGGGACTTCATGTGATATTTGGTATCGACAGAGCCGGTTTCGTGGGTTCTGATGGTGAGACTCATCAGGGACTGTATGATATCTCATATCTGAATGGTATGCCGGGGATGACTATCATGGCACCGAAGAATCGCTATGAGATGTCAAGGATGCTTGAATTTGCCGTTGATTTTGATGGTCCCATTGCCATCAGATATCCAAAGGATTTTGCTTATTATGAATTGAAAAATAAGATACAATATATAGAGCTTGGAAAGTCAGAGGTGCTCGAAAGAGGTGAAAGGCTTTTGATACTTGCTGTGGGCAGCATGGTGAAAGAGGCGGTACAGGTTGTGGAACGACTGAAAGAAGAAGGCTATGCGCCAACTCTTATAAATGTCAGGTTTGTTAAGCCATTTGATATCACTCTTTATAGAGAGCTTATATCTGAGCACGATATCCTTTGTACTATGGAAGAGGGTATGCTAAATGGCGGATTTGGACAAACCGTTTCGGGAACACTTTTAGAGGAAGGCTACTCATTTAGGTGGATACCCTTTGCTGTAAAGGATATATATGTTAAACAGGCTACGAGAGCCAGACAGATGGAGGAGAATTGTCTTTCTCCTGATACTATGAGCAAGGTTCTTATTAAAGCACTTAAAGGAAATGATAATATATGAAAGAAAGACTTGATGTTCTCTTGGTGAAACGTGGTCTTGCACCTTCCAGAGAAAAGGCGAAGGCTGTCATTATGTCCGGTATCGTCTATGTGGACGGTGAGAAGGAGGACAAGGCGGGAACTTCGTTTCCGGAGGAAGTAAATATCGAGGTCAGAGGTAATACCCTTAAATATGTAAGCCGTGGAGGCTTAAAGCTTGAAAAAGCTATGGCAGGCTTTGATGTGACCTTATCTGGTAAGGTCTGTATGGATGTGGGCGCATCCACAGGAGGATTTACGGATTGCATGCTTCAAAACGGGGCGGTAAAGGTTTATTCCGTGGATGTCGGTCACGGTCAGCTTGCGTGGAGCCTTCGTAATGATGAAAGGGTCGTCTGTATGGAAAAGACCAACATCAGATATGTAACTCCTGATGATATAGAGGATTCCATAGAATTTGCATCCATAGATGTTTCATTTATTTCACTTACGAAGGTATTGCTACCTGTGAAGGAGCTTTTGACTCCCGATGGTGAAGTGGTTTGTCTTATAAAGCCGCAGTTCGAGGCAGGGAGAGAGCAGGTTGGAAAAAAAGGCGTGGTCAGAGATCGGGCAGTTCATTCCGAGGTCATAAAAAAAGTAATAGACTATGCAAATACCATTGGATTTACCCCTCTTCATCTAGAACATTCACCTATAAAGGGACCTGAGGGCAATATAGAATATCTTCTTCATATAAAAAATGGAGAACGAGTGGAAGGTAAGCCTGATATTACTGATACTGATATAGAAGCTGTTGTTTCAAGATCTCATGAGGAGCTTGATAAGTAATAATATGAAATCATTTGTAATAATCACAAATTCCATAAAGGATCCTGAGCTTGTTTTATCAAAGCGTATAGCTACTTTGATCGAGGAAGAGGGCGGAATGGCAAGGATACTTCCCGATGAGGCTGCGAGAGAGGAAGAAGAGGCTCTTGATCAGGCTGAATGTGCCATTGTTCTTGGAGGAGATGGTACTATTCTTCGAGTTGCAGGAGATTTTCCCGAGAGGGATATTCCCATAGTCGGAGTAAATCTCGGAACTCTTGGATTCTTAGCAGAAGTGGATCAGTCAAATATTTCCGATATGGTTAAAAGACTTTTGTCCGATAATTATACCATTGAAGAGAGAATACATCTGACAGGTACCGTGTTCAGAGATGGCGAACAACTACTAACAAGGTCGGCACTTAATGATGTAGTCATCACGAGGGCGGGCAATTCAAGGCTTATAGGGCTCAAAATATTTGTAAATGGTGAGCTTTCTGATATTTACGAGGCTGATGGTGTGATATGCGCTACCCCAACGGGATCTACGGGCTACAACCTTTCTGCGGGAGGACCTATAGTAAGTCCCAATACAGATATCATTATTTTGACTCCTGTATCTCCTCATTCCCTTACATCAAAAAGTATTGTTTTTTCAAACAGGGATGTGATAGAGGTTGAAATTGATAACATAAGACCGGATACTGTCGCCTATGTCAATTTTGACGGAAGCAACGGTATCACATGCAGGGCGGGAGATCGAATACGCATATGTAAAGCGGATTCGTTTACCAAATTGATAAAGCTATATAAAGTAGGATTTTACGAGGTTTTAAGGGCGAAACTAAAGTGAAATCTGAAGTATAGTAATTCCAAAAAAAGGTGACATATATGTAAGGAGAAAAATATGTTACTTAATCTTCATGTAAAAAATATGGCGCTGATAGACAATATTGATATCAGCTTTGATGATCATCTGAATATCTTAACCGGTGAGACCGGTGCAGGTAAATCGATAATCATAGGCTCCATTGCTTTTGGACTCGGTGGTAGGATGCGTTCTGATATGGTAAGGACGGATGCCGAGTATGGGCTTTGTGAGCTTTTGTTTTCAGTGGATAATGAAACTACAAGAAAATCCCTGTCAGATAGAGGGATAGATATAGGAGAGGACGGAGAACTGCTTATTTCAAGGAAGATCACGGGAAATAAGGTGATCAATAAGCTAAATGGTGATACCGTGACAGCCTCTGTTCTCAAGGATTGTGCGGATATCCTTTTGGATCTTCATGCTCAGCATGAACAGCAGGCTCTAAAAAAGCCCGGATATCAGATGGGGATTCTTGATCGATTTGGAGGAGAGTCTGTTTCTTCATTGCTTGAAAAGGTAAAGAAGGCTTGCGAAGAGTATCATGCCGTGAGAGATGAGCTTAATGGAGCCATGACCGATTCAAAGCAGCAAAAAAGAGAACTGGATCTTATTAGGTACGAGCTTTCGGAGATTGAGAATGCCGGTCTTTTTGAGGGCGAGGACGAGGAGATAGCAAAGCGTTATAAAAAGTTGAAATATGGTAGGGATATCATAGAATATGTTAATCGTGTTCATGCTATCTGCGGATATGAAGAGGATGCGTCTGCAGGAAGTCTTATAGGAAACGCTATGTCTATGATGAATTCCGCCGCTGAGCTTGATGATGAGCTTAAGCCCATTGCAAGCGAGCTTATCGATATAGACGCTTTACTTGCCGATCTTAACAGAGATCTCTCTGACTATATGAGTTCACTTAGTTTCGATGAACAGGAGTTTTTCGAGGTTGAAAAGCGGCTTGATGTGATAAACGGATTGAAGATCAAATACGGGAATTCCATAAAGGCTATTTTGGAATATGCCGATAAAAGAAGTACTGAGCTTTTGAGGCTTGAGAACTATGAAGAATATCTTTCAGAGCTAAAAGAAAGAGAAGAAAAGGCGAAAGCGGAATATTTAAGCCTTTCTAGGAAACTTCATAGTGAGAGGACTAAGCTGTCAAAAAAGCTTTCGGAGCTTATAAAAACTGCGCTGTCAGAGCTTAATTTCTTAGATGTTGTATTTGAGATAAATGTGGAGGATACCGGTGAGATCACATCTAAGGGTTCGGATAAGGTTACATTTATGATATCCACCAATGTGGGAGAGAATATGAGACCTTTATCTGATGTGGCATCAGGTGGTGAGCTTTCAAGGATCATGCTTGCTATAAAGGCTGTGCTTGCAGATGTGGATGAGACCGATACACTTATATTCGATGAGATAGATGTGGGTATAAGCGGAAGGACAGCACAGATGGTTTCTGAAAAGCTGGCGACCATTGCAAAGAGCCGACAGGTTATAAGTATTACACATCTTCCTCAGATAGCAGCGATTGCTGACGCCAATTACCTGATAGAAAAACAGGTGAAGGATGGAAAGACAGTGACCGATATCAGACGCATTTTGGATGCGGATATTGTTAATGAATTGTCACGACTTATAGGTGGTGTTGAGATCACTGAGGCTGTGAAAAACAGTGCCGCAGAGATGAAAAAAATGGCGGATGAAGTGAAACAAAAGCTCTGAAATCCTTGATTTTATTGAGCCTTTGTGGAAAATGTTGATAGTGTGACTTCATTAAATAAACACTTGACAATCTATAAAAATATGATATACTTGTTACGAAATGTTACAGAAAAGTTACAAGCACTAAACGATCTGTTTACAATTTGTTTTCAGATCGAAAGAGGGTATATGAAAGGTACCCGAAAAAAGGATTGTAAGGTGAGTATGATGAAGAAGAATTTTGTAAAGATATTTGCATTTGTTATGGTAGTATGTCTGTGTTTTGTAACACTTGCTCCGTCAGCAGAGGCAAAGCAGGCAGCCAAGAAGGCATCAACAGGTACCAAGTCTGATGAAGTTGAGAACACTGAGGCCACAACTAAGAAGAAGACTTCAAAGAAAGCTAAGAAGACTAAGAGAGTATCAAAGCTCGGCACTGCTGTGAGCAGAGAGTTTTCTGCAGAGGATCTTGCTCAGTTCGAGAACGAAGTGATCACAGGCGACTTTGATGAGGATGAGTTAAGACTTTTGTCATGCATCATCTTCTGTGAGGCAGGAATGGAGTGCTATGCAGGAAAGCTTGGTGTGGGAATAGTGGTAATGAACAGGATCAAGTCAAAGCGTTATCCCAACAATATGCATGATGTTATCTATCAGAAGTATCAGTTCTCACCTACAAGAAACGGTTCTCTTAACAAGGCCTTCAAGGATTATGATGAAGGCAGGTTTACCCACAAGAATCATAAGGATTCCATAAAGGCTGCTAAGGAAGCACTTTCAGGAAGAACATCAGTTATATACAATGGCAATGAGATTGATCTGACAGGCTATATCGGTTTCGCACAGAGGATGAAGGGATATAGGGTTCAGATTCAGCATCATCAGTTTATCTAAGTATTTTTACCGGACTCTTTAGGGAGTCCGGTTTTTGCTTTGATGGAAACCCGTTTTCACATAAAGTAAAAACCGCTTTTTTAGGAGTTTTTGAAAGTGACAAAGAAATGAAAGTGTGATATAATGTTTTCATCTTATGTGTTGGAGGATATGATCGATGAAGAAAGTTGCTTATATTGCTTCCGAAAGCGTACCCTTTATCAAGACCGGAGGACTTGCAGATGTTGTGGGGACATTGCCGAAGGTATTTGACAAGAAACAGTACGATGTTCGGGTTATCATTCCGAATTATCTTTGTATTCCCGAGAAATTCAGAAATAAGATGACATATGTTACCCATTTCTATATGGATATGGGGTGGAAACAGGAATATGTGGGCGTTATGTACCTTGAGTATGAAGGCGTCAAGTTCTATTTCATTGATAATGAATACTATTTCAATGGCTTTACTCCTTACGGAGATGTGAAATGGGATATTGAGAAGTTCTGCTATTTCTCAAAGGCTTCTCTTTCCATACTTAAGGCTATTGATTTCCAGGCTGATATAATCCATTGCCACGATTGGCAGGCAGGTATGGTTCCCGTTTATTTAAAGACTCTGTTTGCGGGAGACCTCTTCTATACTAGCATGAAGACAGTTATGACCATACATAATCTTCAATTCCAGGGCTGTTGGGATATAGCTACCTTGAAGGCAGATACGGGACTTCCCGATTATCTCTTTACTCCCGATAAGTTAGAGATGAACAAGGATGCCAGCATGCTAAAGGGCGGACTTGTATATGCGGACAAGATCACCACAGTCAGCAATACCTATGCCAAGGAGATTCAGACACCTTATTATGGCGAGGGCCTTAACGGACTTCTTTCGGCAAGAAATGAGTCTTTGTGGGGTATTGTGAATGGTATCGACTACGATATCTGGAATCCACAGACGGATTCACTTATTGCAAAGAATTATACTGTAAAGACCTGGAAGAAGTATAAGAAAGAGAACAAGAAAAAGCTTCAGGAGATGATGGGACTTCCCGTTGACGAGAAGCAGTTTGTGATCGGACTTGTATCAAGACTTACTGATCAGAAGGGACTCGATCTTATCGACAGAGTTATGAATGAGATCTGTCAGGATGGCGTTCAATTCGTGATCATCGGTACCGGTGATTCCCGTTATGAGAATATGTTCCGCTATTATCAGGGCATACATCCCACCAAGGTTTCAGCCAATATCTATTATGATGAGGCGAAGTCGCATATGGTATATGCAGGAGCGGACGTTATGCTTGTTCCCTCAAGATTTGAGCCTTGCGGACTTACACAGCTTATGGCACTTAGATATGGTACACCTCCCATCGTTCGTGAGACCGGTGGACTCAAGGATACCGTAGAGCCCTACAATGAATATGATCAGACAGGTACCGGCTTCTCATTTGCCAATTACAATGCTCATGAGTTGCTTGCAACCATCAATTATGCGAAGGTAGTATATTATGATCATCATGAGAATTGGGAGAAGATAGTAGAGAGAGCCATGGTTCAGGATTATTCTTGGGGACAGTCGGCACTCAAATATCAGGAGCTTTACGAGAGTTTATAATCATTTCAAAAAGTAATGTATTTAGGGGCAGCGCCAAAGTGTGTCTGCCCCTTTTATAAGGATAAGAAAATGGCATTTGACGGAATATGTGTGGCAGGTCTTGTGAGAGAGCTTAATGCACTTTTGACAGATAGTCACATAAGTAAGATATATCAGCCTGAGGCTGACGAACTTAATATAGTTTTTAAGACACCAAAGACCGAGGAGCATGGAAGGGGGAATGTGAGACTTCTTCTTTCAGCTTCGGCAACCCTTCCCTTGGTTTATGTGATGGAGGACAATAAGACCAATCCTCTGACGGCTCCCAATTTTTGCATGCTATTAAGAAAATACATCGGTAGCGGAAGAGTTGTTTCTGTCACTCAGCCGGGACTTGAGAGGATCATTGAGTTCAATATCTCGCATCTTGACGAGATGGGAGACGAAAGGCAGAAAAAGCTTATCATAGAGCTTATGGGTAAGCACAGCAACATCATTTTCGTGGACGATAAGGGGATGATAGTTGACAGTATCAAGCATATCGGTGCTCAGATAAGCTCTGTCAGGGAGGTCTTTCCCGGACGGGAGTATGTTTATCCTCCTGTAAATGATAAGCTGTCGCCATTTGAGGTTAATAAAGACGTGTTTTATAGGCTGCTTGAAAAGCCGGATACCGTATCTAAGGCTTTACTTTTGGGACTTCAGGGATTTTCTTTTTCAATGCTTTCAGAGCTTTCTTATAGAGCGGAGGTTGATGGAGAGCAGAGCACAGCTGCTCTTTCGGTCGATGATAAGGAGAGACTCTTTGGGGAATTTGAAAGGCTGATAGCGGATATTTCTACCGGTTCATATTCGCCCTCAATATATTATGATGGTGAAGAACCAAAGGAATTCTCAGCACTTCCTTTCACTATGCTTTCAGATCTTTCGAGGGTGGATTTTCCTGATTGCTCCGCAATGGTCAGGAATTATTATTCCGGAAAAGAAAGCTTTTCAAGAATGAGGCAAAAATCATCTGATCTTAGAAGGATAGTGAGCAATGCTATCGAGAGAGCAGGTAAGAAATATGATCTTCAGATGAAACAATTAAAGGATACAGACAAACGAGAGAAGTTCAAGGTGTACGGTGAGCTCATACACACCTACGGCTATGGAGTGGAAGAGGGAGCGAAGGAATTTAAAGCGCTCAATTATTATACCAATGAAGAAATAACCATTCCTCTTGATCCTACCATAAGTGTAATGGAGAATGGAAAGAAATATTTTGACAGATATGACAAGCTAAAACGCACCTATGACGCGTTAGTTGTTCTTACAAAGGAGACAAAGGCAGAGCTTGATTATCTTTTATCTGTTCAGAATGCCCTTGATATAGCAGCGAGTGAAGCTGATCTTACTGAGATAAAGGAAGAGCTTATAGAATCGGGCTTTATCAGAGCAAAGAGACAAACAGATAAGAAGAAGAGAGAGGAAAAGGCAAAGCCTCTTCATTTCATTTCCTCAGATGGTTTTCATATGTATGTGGGAAAGAATAATCTCCAAAATGATCATCTGACATTTTCATTTGCAAATGCAGGTGATATGTGGTTCCATGCAAAGAAAATGCCGGGCTCCCATGTGATCGTAAGGCTTGAAGGGGCCGGAGATCTACCTGATGCCACATACAACGAGGCGGGAAGACTTGCGGCATATTTTTCTTCCGGAAAGACAAGTCCCAAGGTGGAGATTGATTATACAAGAAGAGGAGAGTTAAAAAAGCCCCCCGGAGCAAAACCGGGATATGTGATCTATCACAAGAATTATTCTATGATCTCAGAACCCGATATAAAGGGGATAGAGGAAGTGAAACAGTAGTTGCACTCTTGTATTGATGTTATATTTGTGTTATAATGTATTGTCTGCAAAAAGGCGTTTATTCTTTGCGCCCTGTTGCATGCATTATGGGCATTACTATTATATGGAGAAGTAAGATGATCAAAAGTATGACAGGCTTCGGAAGAAGTGAGATTTCCGAAGGCGACAGGAAGGTAGTAGTAGAGATAAAGGCTGTCAATCACAGATATTGTGATATGAATATCAAGCTTCCAAAAAAGCTTGGATATTTTGAAAGTTTTGTGAGAACCATACTGAAGGAATATATCAATCGCGGAAAGATCGATATATTTATGACTTATGAGGATCTGAGTGAGACTCAGGCTACTGTTAAATATAATGCAAGTGTAGCCGGAGAGTATTATAATTATCTGAAGCAAATGAGCGAGACTTTTGGTATATCCGCTGATATCACCGCCGGTCAGCTTGCAAGATTCCCTGAGGTATTTACCCTTGAGGAGCAATCAGCTGACGAGGAGGAGATCAAGAGGATCATAGAGAAGGCTGTGAGAGAGGCCTCAGAAGGCTTTGTGGAAAGCAGGATCAAGGAAGGCGATCAGCTTACGAAGGATCTTATCGCAAAGCTCAAGGCTATGAAGGATATGGTTGCTTTTGTGGATGAGCATTCCGGAGATATCCTTGAAAGCTACAGAGAGACACTTACCAAGAAGGTTGAAGAGCTTTTAGGCCAGACTCCCATAGATGAGAGCAGGATAGCAACTGAGGTTGTCATATACGCCGACAAGATATGCGTAGACGAAGAGACAGTTCGACTAAACAGCCATATCGACAATATGATAGATATCTTAACTGAGGGTGGCGCTGTTGGTAGAAAGCTTGATTTCGTCGCTCAGGAGATGAACAGAGAGGCCAATACGATCCTCTCAAAGGCCAACTCCCTTGAGATATCAAATAAAGCTATCGACCTGAAGACAGAGATAGAAAAAGTAAGGGAGCAAATTCAAAACATAGAGTGATAAAGGTGAGCAAGGAGCCGGCAATGCGCTGGCGCAATTGCAGGCTCTTTGCGAGCCTAACAGGTATGAGCATGAAGCAATCTGCGAAGCAGATTGTGGGAATGCGAATAGCTGTAGAATTGCGGGAGCGAAGCGGAGCAATTCGTGTTATTACGAAGGATTAATATAAAGGGGTGATCACATGGCGAAGAAAGGTACATTGATAGTTATTTCAGGCTTTTCCGGTGCAGGGAAGGGAACTGTTGTAAAGAAGCTTGTTGAGGAATACGGATATTCATTATCCATTTCCGCCACCACCAGAGAGCCGAGAGAGGGCGAGGTCGACGGCAAGGATTATTTCTTTAAGTCGGTTGACGAATTCAGAACCCTCATAGATTACAACGGTTTTATAGAGTGGGCGATGTATGTTGACAATTATTACGGAACCCCAAGAGCCTATGTAGAAAAGGAGCTTGCAGAGGGTAGAAATGTCATCCTTGAGATTGAGGTTCAGGGTGCCATGAAGGTCAAGGAGCAATATCCTGATGCAGTGCTTGTATTCCTTACCACAAAGAATGCGCAGGTACTTAAGGAGAGACTTGAAGGCAGAGGCACAGAGGATGAGGCCACTATAAATAAGCGTATGAAGAGAGCCGCCGAAGAGGTCAAGCAGATGGAAAGCTACGAATACATCGTGATAAATGATGACCTTGATGTATGTGTCCATACTATTCACGGCATACTCTTGGCAAAGAGAAGCGAGCTTGCTGAAAGTTCTGAGATCATCGAAGAGATGAAGAGAGGACTTAACAGTTAACATAGTTTATTAAGGCAATGCCTTATATATAAATAATCAAGAGCTAAAGGAGATACAGATATGTTACATCCGTCTTATACCGATCTTATGGAAGTTGTAAACAGCGATGTTGAGCCCGGCGAGCAGCCTGTGGTACAGAGCAGATATTCTATTGTTATGGCAGCCTCAAAGCGTGCCAGACAGATCATCACCGAAAGAGGAGTTGTGAAAGAGAACAAAGATCCTCAAAAGGATATCAGGTACAATGAGCACATTGTGATCAAGTGCCTTCCCAAGCCTCTTTCTGTTGCAGTTGGTGAGCTTTATTCGGGCAAGGTCAAGATTCTTGGCGATGAAGAGGAATAAGATTTAAGACTATGAGATGTCACTATATTGTGGCATCTCATTTTTAGCGGAAAGGAAAGAAATATGAAGCTTGATATATTACTTGAGGGACTGAGCTTTGATATACTGTCAGGATCCACTGATGTTGATATTCAGACAATCTCCGGTGATTCAAGGACTATTGGAGCTGGTTCCCTGTTTTTTTGCGTAAAGGGTGCTGCATTTGACGGCCATGAATTCGCAGAGGATGTGGCCAAAAAGGGTGCGGTTGCATTGATAGTTGAAAAAGAAGTGAAGCTTGATCCTTCATATTCGGTAACAATTGTTAAGGTTGACAGTGTAAGGCATGCCATGGGTATAGTTGCAGCTGCTTTTTACGGACAACCTGCAAAGGAGCTTACCGTGATCGGTATCACAGGCACCAAGGGCAAGACCACCACTACCTATATGATAAGAGAGATGCTTGAGGGATCGGGAATCAAGACAGGTCTTATCGGAACCATAGAGACCATCATAGGTGATGAACATATACCTTCGGTTAATACTACTCCTGAGTCTTTAAAGATTCATGAGTATCTGAGGAAAATGGTTGATATTGGATGTAAGAGCGTAGTTATGGAGGTTTCCTCACAGGCTATGATGCTTGATCGTGTGAGCGGACTCTTCTTTGACTATGCCATTTTCTCCAATCTCTCAGAGGATCATATTGGACCCAACGAGCATGGAAGCTTTGAGGAATACAGAGATTGGAAGAAGAAGCTTTTTGATATTACAAAGGTTGGTATCTTCAATGCTGATGACGAGCATGCCGAATATATGATGGCAGATCATTCTTGTGATAAGCTTACCTACGGACTTAAGAATCCTGCTGATTACAAGGCTGATGATGCACATATGTACAATGAAAATGCTGTGCTTGGTGTTGAATATACTATTTCCGGAAAGATGACCGGAGAGATAAAGGTTGATATGCCCGGTGATTTCAGTGTCCACAATTCCCTTGCAGCCATTGCTGTTGCCAAGGCCATGGGGGCATCGGATGAGGTTATAAAGAAAGTGCTTACCGGAATAAAGGTAAGGGGTAGAGTTGAGCTTATTCCTATCAGTGATGCATTTACCATTATGATAGATTATGCCCACAATGCCATGAGTCTTGAGAGCCTTTTAAAGAGTCTGAAGCTTTATGAACCGAAGAGACTGGTGACTCTTTTTGGCTGTGGTGGAAACAGGGCAAAGAGCAGGCGCTTTGAGATGGGTGAAGTATCAGGAAATATGTCAGATCTTACCATCATTACCTCTGACAATCCCCGTGACGAGGATCCTGATATGATCATGGCTGATATAGTAACAGGCATTTCAAAAACTACCGGTGAATACATCGAGATAGCTGATCGCAAGGATGCCATTCGCTATGCTATCATGAACGCTAAAGAGGGAGATGTCATTGTGTTAGCCGGTAAAGGTCATGAGGATTACCAGATCATTAAGGGTGTAAAGCACCATATGGATGAGAGAGAGCTGATCGGAGAGATACTGAAGGAGGAAGACGTTGAGAAGATATGCGGATATAATAATAGATATTTCGCATGAAGCTGTTGACAGGGTATTTCAATATGCCGTGCCTTGGGAGCTTATTTCCGATATAGATATCGGTGATGAAGTGATCGTTCCTTTTGGAAGAGGTGATACCGAGAGAAAGGGCTATGTGACCGGTTTTTCTGACGAGACCTCTTATGATGAGTCCAAGATAAAGGAGATCATCGGAAAATCTGATACCATATCCATCAACAAGAGATTCATTAAGCTCGCATTTTGGATAAAAACCAATTTTGGCGGTACAATGATACAGGCCTTAAAGACGGTGCTTCCCGTAAAGGAAAAGATAAAGGCTCAGGAAAAAAAGACGGTGATCTTTAAGGCTTCTATGGATGATGTGGAAGCAATCCGCGCAAAGTATGTAAAGAGTCGAAGCAGTGCAAAGCTGAGACTCTTTAATGAGCTTATAGAGGAGAAGGCGCTGCCATTTGAGATAGTACGTGATAAGCTTCATATTTCGTCGGTTACACTTAAGTCCCTGGAAAAGGATGGAGTGATCGAGATCATCTCAGAGCAGGAATATAGACAGGTGGCGCAATATGCAAGTGCAAAGGATATAGGCTTTGAGCTTAATGAGTATCAATTAAGCGCTATAGAAGCGGTAGCGGGAGATTTTGAAAAGGGTATTAGTAATACATATCTTCTCTATGGTGTGACAGGAAGCGGTAAGACAGAGGTATATATCGAGTGTATCAGAAGAGTAGTTGCTTCGGGAAAGCAAGCAATTATGCTGATACCGGAGATAGCTCTTACATATCAGACTGTAAAGCGTTTTAGAAGGGTGTTTGGAGATCGTGTGACCATACTTCATTCGAAGCTTTCCAAGGGCGAAAAATACGATCAGTATCTGCGTGTCACAAGAGGAGAAGTGGATGTGGTCATAGGTCCGAGGTCGGCACTTTTCGTGCCATTTGAGAGACTTGGACTTATAGTGATAGATGAGGAGCATGAAAGCTCATATAAAAGTGACAAGCTTCCTGCATTTCATGCGAGAGAGGTAGCCGAATATATTGCAAAGGATAGTGGAGCAAGTCTTCTTTTAGGCTCTGCCACTCCCTCTGTAACAAGCTTTTATAGGGCAAGGCGCGGAGAGATAAAGCTTATTTCGTTGCCGGAAAGAGCGGGAGCGGGAGAGCTGGCTGAGGTAGAGCTTACCGACCTTCGTGAGGAGCTCAAAAAGGGCAACAGAACACCATTTGGAGCTGTTTTAAAAAGGCGTATAGAAGACGCATTGGCTGCCAATGAACAGGTTATGCTATTTATAAACAGAAGAGGCTTTGAAAGTTCAATTTCCTGCAGAAGTTGCGGTGAGGTGATCACATGTCCTCACTGTGATGTGGCTTTGACGTTACATGGAAGGTCAAAACTTATCTGCCATTATTGCGGATTTGAGATAGGATATACAAAGAAATGTCCTGCCTGTGGGGCGGAGCATCTGGCAGGCTTTAAGATGGGAACGGAAAAGCTTGTTGAGCTTACCGAGAAAACATTTCCCGGGGCCAGAGTTCTTCGTATGGATACAGACACTGTCAGAAGAAAGGATGGACACGAGGAGATACTTGAAAAATTCGCTCTTCACGAGGCAGATATCCTTGTGGGGACCCAGATGATCGTAAAGGGGCACGATTTTGCCAATGTGACGGTCATGGGGATCATGCTTGCAGATATGTCCTTAAATGATGCTGATTATATGGCGGCTGAGCGAACTTTTGAGCTGCTTACACAGGCAGCGGGAAGGGCAGGTAGAGCTGACAAGAAGGGTTATGTGGTGATTCAGACCTATAGGCCCGATCACTATAGCATTGTAAATGCAATGAAACAGGATTATGATGCATTTTTCGGAGAAGAGATAGCATACAGGGAAATGCTTGGATTTCCACCGGCTTATCATATGCTTGGAATACTTGTGACTTCTGAAAAAGAGGCATACGCTGATGCTTTGGCACTTAATATTGCGGATCATATCAAGCGTGAATTTGCCTCGGAAGACCGAAGGGTGAAGGTCATCGGTCCCGGTACTTCTATCATTTCAAAGATAAATGATGTTTTCAGAAGAGTGGTATATGTAAGGCATACAGAACACAGGAATCTTGTTGAGATAAAAGACGAGATGGAAGCTGTGCTTGAGAAGAAGGGCTTGCCCTCACATGCCCGGATCATGTTTGATTTTGATCCTGTTAGGACTCTTTAAGTCTTGACTTTTTGGCGTATATGTGGCTATAATGTCCTTTGTGTGAATTTTTTTAGTTTCTTTAAGGAGTAGAGAGATGGCGATCAGACAGATCAGAGTTGATGATGATGAAATATTGAGAAAGCGTTGTAAGCCTGTAAAGGAGATGACGCCTCGAATACAGGAACTTATTGATGACATGTTCGAGACCATGTATGAGAACAATGGAGTCGGACTTGCGGCGCCTCAGGTAGGTGTATTAAAGAGGATAGTTGTGATCGACCTAAGTACTGATGACAATGAAGAGGAACCCTATTGTCTGATCAATCCTGAACTCGTGTTTGAAGAAGGCGAGCAGGAAGGCGAAGAGGGATGCCTTAGTGTACCAGGTAAGGCTGCCAAGGTTGTTCGTCCCAATCATGTGATAGTAAAGGCGTTAAATGAAGATATGGAAGAGATTGAAGTGGAGGGCTTTGAGCTTTTAGCAAGGGCTCTTTGCCATGAGCTCGATCACCTCGACGGTATCATGTATACGGATCTTATGGAACCGGGAACCCTGCATAAGGTTGAACAGGAATAATAAAAATGCTCCAAGCTTAAGTTTGCTTGGAGCATTTTTGTTTGTAAATTGTGGAGGGATGCCCTCGTTTTATTCTAATTCTGTTTGCAGTTCTTCCCAGTTCTCATATTCATTCTCAAGCTCTTCGGTGATCTTGGCCTGCTTGGTTGTGATCTCGGTAAGCTTAGCGGAATTGGTAGCATTTTCGGGATCAGCAAGCTCTTTATTAAGCTCCTCAAGCTGTCCTTCCAGCTCGGTTATCTTGTCCTCCGCTTTCTTGATATCATTTTTTAGCTTCCTGATACGTGCCTGTTCGGCCTTGTCTGCTTTCCAGTCTGCCTTTGCGGCGGTCTCAGCCTTCAAGATAACAGGGGCTTCATTTTCCCCACCTTCTTCTGTGAAGGTGATACCATCTCTTATGGCATATGCCTTCTTGTAGACCGGAAGCTCTTTAAGTTCTAAGTATCTGTCATAGTTTCCTGTGAACTCAAGCATTTGATAATTCTCGTTGCCTTCGTTCTTAACATCACCCATCAGCTCGTATATCCTGGTGGCTGTCCTGTTGATAAAATATCTGTCGTGAGAGACATAGAGGACAGTTCCCGAATAGTTATTAAGCGCCTCCTCAAGTATCTCCTTTGAGGTGATATCCAAGTGGTTGGTGGGCTCGTCAAGGATAAGGAAGTTCGCTGAAGAGAGCATGAGCTTTGCAAGAGCAACTCTTCCCTGTTCACCACCTGAGAGATCCTTTATCTGTTTAAATACATCATCGCCTGTGAAAAGAAATGCTGCAAGGAGATTTCTGATCCTGGTATTCGTAAGCTTGGGATAGGCGTCGGAGATCTCCTCGAAAATAGTCTTCTCGGGAGAGAGTACATGGTGCTCCTGATCGTAGTAGCCAATCTTAACTCTGGCGCCGAGGTTGATCCTACCGTCATCCTTGGAGGTCAGTCTGTTGATGATCTTTAAAATGGTGGTCTTTCCTGTACCGTTTGCTCCAATGAGAGCAATACGCTCGCCACGCTTTATATCCATGTTCACATCTGAAAAGAGAGTGTGGTCACCAAAGGATTTTTTTAGATGCTCAATAAACAGCACATCCTCGCCACTTTCAAACTCCGGTTCAAGAGAGAGTCTCATGGCATCCTTAAGCTCCTGAGGCTTTTCAAGTCGCTCAACCTTGTTGAGCATTTTCTCACGGCTCTCGGCACGCTTTATGGATTTCTCTCGGTTGAATGATTTAAGCTTTTCGATGACTGCTTCCTGGTGAGCTATCTCGGCCTGCTGGTTTAAATAGGCCTTGAGCCTGATGTCGCGTAGTTCCTCGCGCTTCGTAGCGTAGAAGGAATAGTTTCCGTTAAATACCTCTGACCTGCCGTTCTCAATCTCAACTACCTTGGTCACAAGTATGTCGAGGAAGTAACGGTCATGGGATACGATAAGAACGCTTCCTCGGTAGGAAGAAAGATAGCCCTCAAGCCAGGCGATGGAGTCCATATCCAAGTGGTTGGTGGGCTCGTCCAGCAGCAGGATATCGGGACTGGTAAGGAGCAGTCTTCCGAGAGCGACTCTGGTTTTTTGACCTCCCGAAAGTAGACTGATCTTTTTGTTGAATTCCTCTTCAGTAAATCCTAAACCCTTGATGACACCTGTGATCTCGCTTTCGGTGGCATATCCGTTCTTTAACTCAAATTCGGAGCTCAATCTGTTGTAGTCGGTAAGAAGAGCTTCAAGCTCATCACCTTCTTTGGATTTCATAGCTACTTCAAGGTCTCTGATCCTTTTTTCAAGCTCGAAGATATGCTTCCTTGCTTCTCTCATGGCCTCGTAGATAGTGAGATCCGATTCGTAGGAAACATTCTGGGTGAGATATCCCAGTTCCTTGTCTTTTGCGATTATGATGTTGCCGGAATCGGCTTCCTCGTTACCTGTGATAATACGAAGAAGGGTAGTCTTACCTGCGCCGTTTGCGCCGACTACAGCCACCCTTTCACGTTCTTCTATATGAAAGTTGATATTTTTCAATATGATATTGTCATTGTATGCCTTATCTATGTTCTGACATGCAAGTACCATGATGTGCACCTCGCTAATTATTTAACCTTGTGTATGATAACATAGTTTAGAGGGGATTTGAAGATAAATTTATTCTCTTCACAAAAAATGCTTGACAGGATAACGGTGTTATGTTTATAATGTGACACGTACATAACAGTGTTATTTAAAGGGGAATGTTATGGAGAAGGAAAAAGAAACCAAACAAAAGCTTTTAAAATGTGCTTTGCAGGAATTCTCGGATAAGGGTTATATGAAGGCTTCATTAAGAAACATCTGCAAGAATGCCGGAGTGACCACCGGGGCCTTGTATTTCTTCTTTAAGGACAAGGATGATCTGTTTCGAAGTCTGGTAAGTGAACCGTTAGCTGAGCTTGAAAGAATGATAGAAGGTCATTTTAATGAGGAAGTGAACATATCTTATCTGTTGAAAAAAGGTGAGATCGACATTTCAGAGATAGCTTCAGAGGAAGGACTTGAGGACGACAATGCCGTTGCAAGAGAGGTTCTTAAGTATCTTTTTAAGAACAAAGATATATTCGATCTGTTGCTTACAAAGGCTCAGGGCTCCAGCTATGAGAATATAGCTGATCATATGGTGGCTATGGCTGAGAAACATTATACAGGGATGTATGCAGTGATGAAAGGGTATGATTCGAAACGTCAGATCACTGCTGAAGATAAGTTCATCATCCACTGGATATCTCATGATCAGATAGATATATTCATTCACATACTCACACATTGCAAAAGCTTCAAAGAAGGCGAAAAGCAATTAAAGAACATGATGGCATATATGATAGGCGGATGGTTTGCCGTCATCAACATAAAATGATAATAAGGCCTGCGGCTTGCAGGTCTTAAAAAAGGTAATCAACATAACAGTGTTATGTATATTGCGCATATAGAATAAACGGAGGATTCAAAATGTTTGTTGAAGTAAGTAATATCAAGAAAAGCTATGGAGAGGGCGGAAGCTTCGTACAGGTTCTTAAGGGAGTTTCTGTGGGAGTCGAAAAGGGAGAGATGTGTGTTATACAGGGTACATCAGGCTCCGGAAAATCAACACTTCTAAACTGCATCGGAGGCCTTGATGAGGTGGACACCGGATCCATAAAGATAGACGGCAAAGAGATAGTAGGACTTAAAGGGGAGAAGCTTTCTGATTACAGGAGAGAGAGCCTTGGATTCATTTTCCAGTTTTATAACCTGATACCGAATCTTACCATCAGAGAGAATGTGCAGGTGTGTCAGTATCTCACTGAGAACGCTCTCGACATGGATGAGCTTCTGAACGTATTGGGACTTTACGAGCATCAGCACAAGTTTCCTTCGCAATTGTCAGGTGGTCAGCAGCAAAGATGCGCAATCGCGAGAGCGCTAATTAAGAACCCCAAGCTTCTTCTTTGTGATGAGCCTACCGGTGCTTTGGATTCCAAGACATCAAGAGATATCCTTATATTGATGGAGAAGATCAACAAACAATACGGCACGACCATGCTTATAGTGACGCACAACAATTCTATCAAGAACATGGTCGATCATGTTATCTATTTGAAGGATGGAGAGATATCTAAGAATTATCTGAATGAGACAAAGGTTGCGGCTTGCGAATTGGAGGATCTGTAAAATGCAGAGTGTACTTAGAAAAAGAGTTTTAAGAGATTTAAAGACCAATTTCCTCAGGTATTTTGCGCTTGGTCTGATGATCGCAATGGGTATATTTTTGGTAGTGACCATAGTCGGATCGGCAGAGACTTTGACAAAGGGAACCGAGAAGGTAGCCGAGGAGACAAAGCTTGAGGACGGAGAGTTTGAGGTGTTTGTTCCGTTGACCAAGGCGGAATGTGACACCATAGCTGCTAAAAATATCGAGCTTGAAGAGCATTTCTTTTATGACCTTCAGCTTGATGGATATGATCAAAGTACTGTAAGACTACTAAAGGTTCGTGAAAGAATAGACAAGCTTTATTATATTGACGGCGGTGAACCTGAAAAAAAGAATGATATAGTCGTTGAAAAAAGATATGCAATAGAGCATGAACTAAAGGTTGGAGGAAACTTCGAGATTGCCGGCGTGACCTACAATATTTCCGGTATTGCCGTAGTATCTGATTATGACGGCCCGCAAAAGGAGCTTTCCGATACGTCTTGTAATTCAAAGCAGTTTGGACTTGTGTTTATGACAGAAGACGCCTATGAGGATTTTAAAAGCTCCGGGAAGGCTCAGAAGTCTGAGGATTATCTGTATGCCTATAGACTTGGTGATGGGGTAACAGACAAGGTATTAAAGGATTATCTCAAGGATTTAAAGATTGATGCCTCTGAGGTGGATGATGAATTGTTTACGGAATACTGGGATCGAACCGGTGGAGTTGAAAAGAAGCTCCGTGATGCGGTAAAGGATCTAAGTAAGGCGACAAAGGATGTAAAAAAGGGACTTACCGAGCTTACGGACAACAATAAGGATATCAATGATGCAACAGCCACACTTATGAATACCTATCTTGATGAGACCAATGATGCTTTGAAGAAAAACGGTATGAAGGGCAATCTCACCGAGGACAATTTTGAATCTGAGATAAATGATATATGCGAAAAAAGTGATAATCCATTTTTGAGACTGACCTTAAAGAATACCAGAGATCAGCTCAAGGATATAAAGAAATACAAGGATGGAATTGAAGAGTATACGGATGGTGTAGAAAAGCTTCATGACGGAGTAGGTGAGATGTCGGATGGAGTTGATGAGCTTGATGAAGCAGTAGATGATGCCCTGGATGAATTCGATATATCTTTATCCAACCTGACTATGTTTTTGAAAAGATCTGACAATCCCAGGATATTTGCGACTAAGAATGACAAGGTGGTTGATATAGAGGTGGGAATCATTGCGGGAGTAGTCATTTTTATACTTCTTGCATATGTCATATCCGTATTCGTTGTTCACAGCATTGAAAGTGAGAGCAGCATTATAGGAACTCTCTATTCCATGGGTGTTACAAGAAATGATCTTCTTACTCACTATATCACCCTTCCCGTAGTTGTTACATTTATAGCGGGACTTTTGGGAGCACTTATCGCTGCTACCGGTATCATGGCCCCCATGATCGCAGAAAGTTCTTACAGTTATTTTTCTATACCTGAGTTTAACTTCGAGATACCATATTATCTGTGGATATATTCAGTGTGCTGCCCCCCCATCATTGCAGTGATCGTTAATGTCCTCGTGATAAAAAGTAAGCTCAACAGAACTGCACTTTCATTGATAAAGAATGAAGTAAAACAGAAGGGCATAAAGAAGGTCAATCTTAAGGGGCTTAGCTTTGTAAATGCATTTCGTATCAGGCAGATGCTTCGGGAGATGAGATCGTCTTTGGCAGTGGTATTTGGAATATTCTTATCGCTTTTGGTATTTATGATAGGCGTAAATTGCTTTATTCTATGTAACAATATCGCCAAGGATTACGAAGCTGACACACGCTATGGATATATGTACACTCTCAAGTATCCCGAGGAGACGCCTCCGGAAAATGCTTCGGTAGCCTATGCATATACCTGTAAAAAATCAACCATGGGCTACAATTTTGATGTGACCATTCTCGGAATAGAAAAGGACAATCCATATTTTGATGTGGATCCCGGCGACAGCAAGGTTGATGTGGTGATATCATCGGCATTTGCAGAGAAGTTCGGACTTAAGACCGGTGAAGAATTCGTCGTCTCTGATGAAGAAAAAGAGTGTAAGTATGCATTTTGCATTAATGAAATCGCAAAGTACTCTTCAGGCTTTTATATCTTTATGGATATTGATGTGATGCGTGATATGATGGGACAACCTGATGATCATTACAATGTGCTTTTCTCGGATGAAAAGCTGGATATCGATCCCGGAAGACTATATACCATAACGTCAAGAGAGGATATAGTAAATGGAGCATCAGTATTTACAAGTCTTATGATGCCTATGGTCTATACTATTTCATTTGCATCGGCAGCCATCCTCTGTGTTGTAATGTATCTGATGATGAAGGTGATGATTGACAGGAGTGCCTACAACATTTCTCTCATCAAAGTATTCGGTTATAGGCGAAGAGAGGTCAGGAAGCTCTATCTTGACGGCAATTTCTATATAGTTGCTATCGGAGCTCTTATCTGCCTGCCATTATCAAAGGGTATCATGAATACCTTCTTCCCGTATATGGTGCCGAATGTAGCCTGTGGATTAAATCTCGGCGCACCCATCTGGTTTTATGTGATCACCTATCTTGTGATGATAGTGCTGTATTTCGTGATCAATTCAATGCTTGTAAGAAGGATTGATAAGTTCACCCCGGCGGAGGTGCTTAAAAACAGGGAGTGATGGCTTTGATAGAGAAAGTAGTAATAAGAAGTAATAAGTAGTAATGGAAAATGAAAGTAGTAATAAGTAGTAATAAGTAGTAATGAAAATTTATAGTAGTAATAAGTAGTAATAAGTAGTATAATGTCTTTAGAATTATAAGGAGACCGTGTACTATGAAGAATAATCCGTTTAATCTTGATTTTGGAGCAAAACCCGATTTATATATTCCAAGAGTTCAAGAATTGAATAAGATAGTTGATACTTTTAAACAGGAAACTCCTTCAACTCATCTCTTTATGCTGATAGGTGCAAGAGGAACCGGAAAGACCGTTTTGATGACCGAAGCTTCGCACAGGCTGAGAGATGAGAAGGGATGGATCCATATTGATCTCAATTCCGAAAGCAACTTACTTGAGCTTTTAGCATCGAGGTTGTATAAAGATTCTTCTGTCAATTTTTCAAGGTTGAAGCTTGATATGTCCATCAAAGGCATAGGAGTATCTTACGAAAAGGAAGAAAAGTATTCAAATATTCAGGTTGATCTTGATACCATGATAAAGGAGCTTGATAAGAAGCATTATCGGCTATTGATAACTATAGATGAAATCTTCAATTCAAAGGATATACGAGAGTTCACTTCCTATTATCAACATTGTATCAGAGAAAAACTACCGGTTTTTGTATTGATGACAGGACTATACAAGAATATTAGGGCATTGCAGAATAACAGATCTCAAACCTTTTTGCGACGTGCTCCGAGGATAGAGCTTGGTCCTCTCAATGAATTGCGTGTAGCTAATCAATACAAATCTGTGTTTAAAGTGGATGATAAAAAAGCATCAATTATTGCTGATCAAACAGATGGTTATTCCTATGCTTTTCAGATCCTTGGATATATTATGTATGAAATGGGTAAGACAGAGATAGACGAAGATGTATTATCCGAGTACAAGATCAATCTTTTTGAAGCTTCTTATGAAAAGATATGGGAGGAAATGTCGGAGGGAGAAAGAAAGCTTGTAAAAACGCTATCCGAAATGGACGGGAATCCCGAGGTTAAGGATGTCAGAGACAAAGCTGAGATGGATAGTAACACATTTTCTACATACAGAGATACGCTGGTGAAAAGTGGTATCCTATCTAAATCTGTTTCTTATGGAAGAACGGGATTTTGTTTGCCGTTCTTTAAGGAGTTTGTTGCTATGAAGGAGTTTGATTAAATAAAATATGAAGATGACCGAAGCCCTGCCTTGTGGCAGGGCTTATTATAGTAAATTCAATTTTAAAATATCAATCAAATAATTCATCGCCATCAATTTCATTAACTACAATAGAATCTAACCCTTCATGCTTTAAGCCGTTTGAACAGATCATAGTTAAGTGAAGAGCCTTTTTTGTTTTGGTTTCGTTTTGAAATACATCCAGCTTGCGCTCAAGAGAAGCTCTATATTCTTTTGTGATCTCAAAATTATTTGTAGTATGCTTCATTTCGCAGATGTTGATCACATTGTCCATTCTGTCAATAAGAAGATCTATCTGTGCTCCCGGTGATGAATGCTCACTTCTCCAGGCATATTCAGAGCTTTCTACTCCGGATATACCTAAGGCGTTTTTTATTTTATCAACATGGTTTAAACACACAAGTTCATATGCAAGACCACTCCATGAATTATAGCTTGGAGTTCTGATGTATTTTGTCCATGAAGAAAGTTTCTTATTCTCTGTGAATGTAATGCTAAATAAGACAAATGGGTCTATGATCTGGAAATATGCGCAGGTCTTGCTTTTGGCGAAATTTATGTACTTTCGTATAAAGCCACATTGCTCCAATTCACTTAAAGCCTTGGTAAGTAGTGTTCCGTCGGCTATTCCGGTATCATTTATAATTTCTGTGCGCATTAATCCACTTCGGCGTTTTGCTAATGTTTCTATAATTTGATAATGCTTTTCTGAGTTTTTAAACAGAGAGTTGAACAATCTTTTATATTCATAATGCAATGGTCCCGATTCGTCGAAAACAAGAGCATCCACATTTTGTGCCAAGCTCATTCTACGACTGAAAAGACCAAGATAATAAGGAATACCTCCGAAGATCATATATGCGGAAACAATATCCTCTCTTGATATTTTCAATTCATTTGCCATAAAGAATCTTTCACATTCGCCAAGTGTAAAAGGCATCAGATGAATCTGTCTGGTAATACGATTGTAAAAACCACCTCTGTCTGTAAGAATGTTTCCAATTATCCAGGATGTGGCGGATCCACACACAATTAGGACTATATCTTTTTCAGCAGAAGCGTAACTGTTCCAAAAATGATCAAGAGAAGGCTTAAAATCCGACCTGGGAGTATCCATCCATGGAAGTTCATCTAAGAATATAATTCTTTTGCCCGATAGAGGATCACGTGCTACCGAATCATTCTTTAATAGAGATTTTAATCTTGAAAATGCCTCTCTCCAGGTTTTTATAGGACTTTTATCTGCACTTCCGTATTCTATCAGACTATCATAAAAAAAGCTTAATTCGTTCTTCATATTTACGTTTTCAACACCTGTGGCATAAAATGAAAAACGATTGTCAAAGAATTCTTTGATCATAAATGTCTTTCCGACTCTTCGGCGTCCATATACGACTAAAAACTCGGATTTATTTGAGTCAAGACAATCTTGTAATATCTGTTGTTCTTTTTTTCGACCAATTATGTTCATAATGTCACTTCCTTTGTTATAAATGTCTGAAATAGCGTATAAATGGTGTGATTCAGATGATTATGCCTTTGTATAGATGGTATAATCATCTGAAACTGATTTATTATAGCATTTTTTCAAAAATGAATCAACAGAATACTTTTTAAAATATGACTAATTGAAATATTATTAGAAGAGATAGCAATGTATGTTGAAAAAATGTAAGCTTCATAGATTTTGTGTTAAGAAATAGGGTGGATCGAAGCGCGCCTTGTGGTAGGGCTTGTTTTGTGCTATCATCTGACATAGTAAAGATGTTGACCATAGGCTTTAGATCGTATTATATATCAAATCATAGGGCTGATATATTTCTGCAGATGAGCTTGTTTGATATTTAAGATCAACAAAGTATAATCGATGGAGTTTTATAAAATGCAATTTTCAGATATAGATAACGGAAAGTCCTTTGATTGGGGAAATACTTCAAAGGATTACGCGAAATACAGAGATATTTATCCCGGTGAATTCTATGAAAGTATTATAGATCTCGGGTTGTGTTTGGACGGACAGAAGGTGCTTGATGTCGGAACAGGGAGCGGAGTGCTTCCGAGAAATATGTATCGTTATGGTGCGAAATGGATAGGAACTGATATTTCAGAAAATCAGATCGAACAGGCAAGGCTTCTTGCTGCGGAGAAAGGGATGAATATTGAGTTTTATTCATGCCCGGCCGAAGAGGTGGATTATCCGGATGACACCTTTGATGTTATAACTGTTTGTCAGTGTATCTGGTATCTGGACGCGAAGGAGATAGCTAAGAGCTTTGCAAGGATGATTAAGCCTGGTGGGAAATTGCTGATCCTTTATATGGGATGGCTTCCTTACGAGGATCCTATTGCCGGAAAAAGCGAGGAGATCATTTTAAAACACAACCCAAACTGGTCTTCTTATGGAGATACTGTTCATCCGGTTTATGTACCGGAGGAGCTTTTGACAAACTTTGATATGGTGCTACAAAAAGAATTCCGGGTAAATGTCACATTTACAAGAGAAAGCTGGCATGGACGAATGCGTGCGTGCAGGGGAGTGGGAGCTACAATGGATGACAATAAACTTCGCGAGTGGAATGAGGAGCATATCCGGATGCTTAATGAAAATGCTCCGGAAGAATTTGAGGTAAAGCATTATGTTTCCATTGCTGAATTGCAGGTGAAAAAATAAGAATTAGAGAGAAAGCAATACTATAAATTATTTTTAAGGAGATCAATGATCGTGAAGATAGAACACGTTGCAATGTATGTAGAGAATCTTGAAGCATGCAGGGATTTCTTTGTAAAGTATTTAGGCGGAACCGCGAATGACGGCTATCACAACAAGACCACAGGCTTTAGATCCTATTTCATAAGCTTTGATGACGGAGCAAGACTTGAGGTCATGAATAAGCCCGGCATAGTCGGCGTTGATATAAAGCCGGAGAGTATGGGATACAGTCATGTTGCTTTTTCTGTCGGAAGCAAGGAAAGAGTAGATGAACTTACGAAGGAGATAGAAGCCGCAGGATACAAGGTAGTAAGCGGCCCCAGAACCACGGGTGACGGTTACTATGAAAGCCAGATCGTGGTGATAGAGGGCAATAGGATCGAGATCACGGTGTAGATACTAAAGGAGGGCTGATAAATGCATTTCGTGGATGCTAAAGGGATACTGTCCGGAAACGGCGGATACCTTGGAATGAATATATACAGAGGCTGTACTCACGGATGTATTTATTGCGACAGCAGAAGCAAATGTTATCAGTTTACACATCCCTTTGAGGATATCGAGGTAAAACAGAATGCTCCGGAGCTTCTTTTTAAGACACTTAAGTCAAAAAGAAAGATAAGCATGATCGGAACAGGTGCGATGTCAGATCCTTATATGCATTGTGAAGAGGAGCTGGGGCTTACGAGAAAGTGCCTTGAGATCATAAGAGACTTAGGCTTTGGAGTAGCGATACAGACAAAGTCCGATCGCATTTTACGGGATATAGATATTCTTGATGAGATCAACAAGAACACCAAAGCGGTGGTGCAGATGACACTTACCACTTATGATGACGAGCTTTGTAGTATAGTTGAGCCGAATGTATGCAATACCAAGCGTCGTATAGAAGTGCTTGAAGAAATGAAAAAAAGAGGCATCCCGACGGTCGTATGGATCACGCCGATTCTTCCTTTTATCAATGACACGAAGGAGAATGTTTCGGCAATACTTAATGAATGTGTCCGCGTGGGAGTAAAGGGCATCATAGATTTTGGTATGGGACTGACTTTAAGAGAAGGCGACAGGGAATACTTTTATGCCGCCCTTGATAAGCATTTTCCGGGGATGAAGGATAAATATATCAAGACCTATGGAAATGCATATGAGCTACCCAGTCCAAACGCCAAGGAGCTTAAAGAACTTCTTAGGACCATCTGCGAGGATAACGGGATCCCGTGGAAGCCGGATGATTGTTTTAGGTATATGGGCGAGATTCCCGATAAGTATCCGCAGATGAGTTTGTTTGAGATGTGAAGATGATTCATTTATATATACCAACGTCAAAGATCTATAATGGGTGATTAAACGGTATCACTGTGGTAGGTCTTGATCAACGCAATGATAAAGATTGATCCTCTGAAGCAAAGCTCAGCACACATTACATACCAGACGCCTTTCAAGCCAAAAAAATTGGCGGCAAATGCAGATAGGGGAAGACGTACAAGCCACATACTGATAAGGTTTAAGCAGCTTGGAATACCGGTTTTACCGATTCCTCTAAATACGCCTTCGGATACAATGGAGGCCCCGAACATAGGCTCAGCGAAGGCCTCTATTCTCAATATAGTTGTTCCAAGCTCCCTAACTCCGGGATCAGGTGACATCAAGCCTATCATCCATGGCGCGAGGATAAAGAGAAGGACACCTGATAGTGTCATGATGATCATTCCCATTAAAACTGATAAAAATGCAAATCGTTTTTCAAGATTTAATCTTCCTGCTCCCTTTGTTTGACCGACTAAGGTGGTTGCAGCGTGAGCGATGCCGTAGCCCGGCATGTAGCAAAGACTTTCGGCAGTGATAGAGAATGAGTTGGCTGTGATGGAGATATTACCTAAGGGTGCGACAATAAGGGTAGACACCACATAAGCAAACCCCATAATAGAGGAGCTTATCATAACAGGAAATGACATCTTTAAAGCATAGATCATAGAGGACATGGATAGTCCTTTTTTTTCGTTCTTTCTCAAGTGAAGCTTTTCGGAAAATACCAGTATTGAAAGTAATATGAAAAAGGCGGAAAAGAGAGTAGCAAGAGATGTTCCTAAAGCAGCTCCCAAAACACCGAGATCAGCCCCCGGTACATAAATCTCTTTTCCTAAAATAGTTATGTTCCTTGAGGGATATATGAAGAAGGCGTTGAAGATCACATCCAAAAAGCAGGAAATGATATTTAACATACCGGGAGTTTTCATATTGCCACTGCATTCAAGCATACTTGCACCGGTATAGTTTATCTGCATGATGGGAAGAGTCAAGGCAAAAACCAAAAAATAGTCGGATGCATTTTGAAGTATCTCCGGTGATCCTCCAAGCCATAGTGGAAGTTTTTTGTGGATCAAAATACCCATAAGCATTAAGATCAGTGAGAAAGCTATGACTGTTAACAATCCGGTTTTCACGTATTTCCTTGCTTCCTTGTCATCACCTGCGCCAATCTTGTGGGCGATATTTATGGTAAAGCCCGTGCCTATGGCATTGGTAAGTCCTCCGATAAGCCATGTAGTGGTGGAGACAATACCGATGGCGGCAGAAGAAGATGCACCGAGACTTCCAACCATCGAGGCATCGATATATTCCATTATTATAGTTGAAATTTGTGCTAGAATAGCGGGTGTGCTTAATCTTAAAAGCAGGAGCAGTTGTTCGGAAGAACTTATCTTTTCTCCGCAACGCATCTTTTCAAGAGAATCCATATAATAAACCTCTCGGCCGATCGTTCAATGGTAAAGGGCTGCCTCCGGTATACCGGGGATGACTCCGTCAAATTGATCAAGCCTTTCGCCGATTTTGGCATCTATAGTAGTCTTGTTTATGTCTATCCTCGTTGGATCCATGATAAGCTTATCAATCTTTTCAGCCTTAATGATACAAGCGGTGGGATTCATTACGCTATCGATAGTATCAATAGCTTCTATTTCTCCTGTTGTATATTCAAAGGCTAAGCTCGTTCCTTTTAGTTTGCAG
>JAFYAS010000046.1 GCA_017540605.1 Lachnospiraceae bacterium
CAAATGTAAAATCATCCTGGCTTCTGCGTCAGCAGAAGCATCCTTGTTGGGTGGGAACCGGCACCCAAGGTGCCGGGTGGGCTATAATAAATCCCATCTCCTATATATCAAACCTATCTAGTTTTCGGACAGTCTCCCCCGTTTGTATCGTTAATGATACAGAGTTTTTCTTGAGCTTTACCGGTGTTACTTTAGCTGCATTTACCGGAACTGATGATGCTATCATGGCTACAGCAAGTGCTGAAGCTGCCACACGCTTGAATTTGTTCATAACCCTTCTTCTCCTTCCTTTTTATTGATTTTCTTGGGTTTGCCCAAGTCAAATGATAACATTATGAGGGTGATAATGCAACCGGAAAAATCCATTTAACAAAAAACGCTCCTTAAAAATGGTTGCTTATTGAAGAGTAGAGGTTTATAATTACAGGAAATCAGTTTGGGAAGGAACCGTTATGTGAAGCATGATTCAAACATTATACTTCAAATAAATGCTCGTAAAAAAATCGCCGGCATCCTTACTAACACCGGCGAGTTCTTAGAGTTATAAAGTTTTTGAACTTATTATATTGATAAGCTTTTGTATTTTATCCTCAAAATTCCTTTCGCAGTCAATCTGAATGTAATTGGAATGCTGCTTCCATATATTCCCTATCTTGTTATCTATTTCTTTCGCCTCCGGTACAGCCTCTAATCTGAACTCGCTATTTTCATATAGTTCAGGCATCTTGGATGCAACCGACAACATATGTATGATCAGGTCATAATTGCCGTATAACTGCTGTCTGTCAATTCCCATTTCCTCTTCAATCAACTTCTGCTCTTTGTCATTCAGATAGATAAAATGGTCAAGAATTCCCCTGTCATATATAATGAGAACCTCCTGTTCCCCTTCAACAGAACATGCCGCATCCATTATAACCTGTTCCTTTTTGCGCTGCAGATCTATTATTGCTTTCTGAAATGGAAGCTTGCCGTACTTTGCTAAAGTTATACCCATTTTCATTATTTCAGTGGGTACTTCGTTAACAAATATAACCCGACTTTTCTTTTCTTCAAAATATGTTCTTATATTTTCTATTGCAGTTGTCTTTCCTGCACATGGACCACCGGTTATAACAACTCTTTTAACATTTTTCGGAATCATATATCATCCTCCGTAACCCTACATATCACACGCTTTAATATATTCTCTAAGCACTTTTATCAAAACTGCCCCAACTATGCAAACTTTACATTAACGGACTAAATGACTAATCTATTCTCTACAATAAGTGTACATTATTTCATATTCAACTTTTTCCAGTATGCTTCACAGAAACCGCACTCTTCACAGCGATAATCACACTGTTTGTTCTTAAGCAGATTATCAAAAAAGCCCATTTTCTCAAGCTCTTCTGTAGAAATGAGCACATCCTTATTAGAGACATTCTGTGGCAGCATGAACAACTCAGGGATACTTCCCTCATACTCCATATCCATGTACGACTGCAGAGTTCTTAACAGATACTCATGAGTGTTTGTTCGTCCTGTAATCTTGAAATTATGTATTCCTGTATGTTCCTTATAAAACTTAAGATATTGCGGAAGGATATAGGGTATCTTCAGCCAGCAGATGGGATATTCCTGTCTGGCTCTCTGGCACCGCTCAAATGGCCAGTTATTGAACAATTTATCTTTATTACCACCCATGGATGAATGTGTGTAACAGGCTGATCTTAAGACATTACTACATGGAGCATCACCATATAGACAAATCTCATTGGCAAGAAGCTCTATCTCAATACCATATTTCCCGGCCTCCTCCTGCATAGCCTTAAGAAGAGGAATATTTCTGTTTGCATAAATGTCAGCGCAAATCTTATTCACATGTCCATTCGCATAATGCTTGATAGCACTTGGCTTGTCAATTCCCTGTATGGTAGATATTTTGATCTTCAAATCCGTACATTCTTCCACGATCTCAATAAGCAGAGGATTTGCAATGATGACACTGTTGACCCCTACACTTTCAAGGTATTTGAACACGTCAATGATTTTATCCTTCTTGTTTGCATACTCATCTATAGACCGGTTAAATGAGGCGTTTGCTGTATAGTTAATGCTGATACCATTCTCTGCGGCAACCTTAATATACTCCTCAAAGTTGGCTTTGTCCGAATTTGACAACCTGAAATCAGGTCTCGCTGAAGGCATATCAATATATTCTGAGCGAAGACTTCCATATACCTCCGTCACCTTTATTTCTTCTGATTTTTCATTCATCCCGATAATAGAGTGTAACACGGAAATGTCAAAGTCTGTCCCTACATTTAATTCGATAATTGAATCCATTCTCATACCCCCTATTCTGTCTGCTATTTTTGTCTATAAAGCAAGGTCGCATGACAATTGATGTTGTTATATCCCACCCGAAATACTCTGTAATCAATCTTTAAAGCATCAATAATCAATTTATCCTATCAAATCATTAATGATTTCTTCAAAATAATCCCTGTAATTGAAATCCGTGTGAAGTCTTACATACCTTACATCTTCAATCTGGCAGTTATTCCTGCACTCCTCACTTTCTGCATCGCATGACAGAAGGGGAATCAGCCAGTCCGTATTATAATCTCTGTTGCTTATAGTATTAATACTGTCTATCTCGTCTTTACTTAAATCAACAATCTCATATCCACTGTAATCACCGTCAATCTCAGGAACTATAACACAGTCTATCGACTCAAGCTTCTTTCCGGATTCACTGTGAAGCTTTATAGTATCTAGAGCAACCCTCACACTCTCGTCCTCTCTTGCAAGATAAAGTTCCTTCGGAGACACATTCTCCTCGGTGCAGAACTCACTGAAGTATTCCCGGAAGGCATAAAGGGTTCCCTTCCTTATCGTTATATAATTCTTTGAGCCTGTGTTGATTATCTGTGATGAATTAACTATATATGTTATATCTTCGGAAATCAGAGCACCGCCATCAAATCCGAACAACAGCCCAAATGTTGTCTTTCCGTGACCACTCTCAGCGGCAACTATGATATTCTTACCCCTGTAATTGACAGATGTACCATGAATAAGGTGAATATCCCCTGATAGTACAAATGGTGTAGTTCCCAGATGTTTAATAAGTCCATGGAGTTCTCCTGTTACGGTATCTGCTAACACGATAAGCTTATTAGAACCTATACGGGTAATCATCAGAGCCTTTTTCCGCCAATCGACAAGTGCATACTCGCCATCCACCTCATAGACATCAATCCCCGGACTTGGCATTCTCCGATTGAATACCTCTTTTTCCGACTTTGTCAGATTATGGGTCATATAATTACGAAGCTCACCGCTTAACTTTTCATCGATATCAACTATAATCTCGAATTTGTCCTTACAGTCTTCATAATTTTCCTTACCGAATACATCAGAAAGCACAAGGAGTTCATCCACTATAGATTCCGCCTCTTTAGACAAAGTCTTTACCTTAACCCCTGTGTGCCTGTTCGATATGCACACCCGCTCGTTAACATTTTCATATTTTTCTGCCAGTTTATTATATAACTTATTTATCATTCTCTACCCCATTTTCCCCCTGCATCTGTAATTGTTCCTGTTCTTCTTCCTGCAAACCTTCCGATTCTAACTTTCTGCTTTTCACATTTACCTCTACGGTAATTTCCTTGCCGCAATTGTCACACACATAAGTATATATTATCTTTCCGTTGTTTTCTTCGCTTGTCTTACTCAGTCTGAAACTATGACCATTTTCTTCCGGATTCTCTGCGTCCGTTCCGGATTCAGAATTATTATCATCGTCATTATAACCGTCATCCGAAGATTCCATACTCTCATTACTGCCTCGCATATTAGCGGCTTCGCCATTCCTTATGGCAAGTGACTTTCCGTATGAGCTTGTGATTATAGCCGCCCCTGTAACAAGCATTACAATTGTTCTTGCGATAGCAGATACCGCATTGGCGGCAACAGCCCCCGACATGCCGGAAGCACCTGTCGAAGATGATGAATCATTATTATAATCATCGCCCTCTTCTTCATCTGTCAACGAGGATTCCATCCCGTTAATATCGGGATAATCCAGGGAATGCTCGTAGTCACCGTTATAGTCATCTGCCGCGTCTTGCGCATCTAATGCAGTATATAAAGAAGTATTATAATCATCACAGTCTATATCTATATAATTCCATTCCGGATGATCTTCGTAATCTCGTGGCATCATAGAGCTTCCCTCCCTTCATGTTATATCTAATCTGTATGCTTGATATAATTATTCCATCCAAAACTGATGTTATATTCATCAAAGAGCAGCTTTAACTCTCTAAATAATTTTCTCTTAACTCTCGGTCTTGCTGCCTCATTACATCCGGCAATTATTCTTATGGTAAGTCCATTACCGTCTATATTAGTTACCCCAAGATATGTAGGTCCATCTATTATATCCGGAATCTTCTCTTTCATGGCTGGAAGCGCATCCTTGATGATCTTCTCTGCACGTATCAGGTCAACATCATAATCAAGTACAAGATGCAGGGCAAGCATGGTCTTCTTCTCTGTCATGTTGATAAGTGTTCCGATTGATGAGTTACGTATGATCTTAATATTCTGACTCTTATCCTCAATTTTGGTAGATCTGATTCCGATGGCGATAACCTTTCCGTAGAAATTATCAACGGTTATGATATCTCCCACATCATATAGATGTTCAATAAGAATAAAGAATCCTGCCACAATATCCGCAACAATACTTTCCGCACCGAGACCTACAATCATAGCAAGTATTCCAACACCGGCAAGAAGCTCTGTGGTATTCATTCCCAGTGTACGTAATATCATGAATAACAGTACAAGGACGGCAGTATATCTTACTGCACTCTGAAAAAGACTTATTATCGCAGTTCCCGTTTTCTTCGTAAGCTCCGGAGTTGCTATTATCTTGTCAAATATCCATGTAAGCACTTCTCGTACAGTAAGAACCATTATCACAAGACTAAGTATTCTGTAGAAACGTATAGGCTCAAAGTCTCCGTCTTCAGAGAACAGATAAAGACTTCTGAAGAACTCATTGTCTGCTCCAAGCAGCTTCTTACCAAAGATAAGCAACACATAATAAACTATAACCACCAAAACTACGGCAATCTTAATTGCCATCAGCATAGGATCGCTTATTCCTTTATTGTCCTTTTCATCATTTTTCTTATCCGATTTCTTGTCCTTCGAACCCTTGTCATCAGGTTTCTTGTCGTCAGGTTTTTTACCCTCCGGTTTTTTACCGTCATCAGGTTTCTTGTCGTCAGGTTTTTTACCCTCCGGTTTTTTACCGTCATCAGGCTTCTTATCGTCCTCATCTCCAGCATCATCAAGAGAGTGAAACAATTCACCGTCGACATCATATAATTCGTAATCGTCCATATTCGTCTCCTTTTGTTATTGTCCGTTATTAGGTGGTTGATATAAGCAATCCCTATATCTTCATGATCAGTTCCTTCTCTCCCTTCTCATATTTTCGATATATTACTCCGGCAGAATCAAGCATTCTCATGGAAGCAATAACAAACGCCTCCTTTTCATACTTATTCTCCAGATAAATAACCTCAGAAATCCCTACCTGAATAATCGCCTTGGCACATTCATTGCAGGGAAAAAGAGTCGTATAGAGCCTTGCATTTTTCATATCTCTTCCTGTACCATTAAGAATAGCATTTAATTCAGCGTGCACACAGTACATATACTTTGTGCCAAGCTCAGACTCTGCCTCTCTGTCCCATGGATATTCATCATCGGAACACCCTCTCGGGAACCCGTTATATCCTGTTGAAATGATTCTGTTATCCACTCCCACAAGACAAGCCCCCACGCAGGTATTCGGGTCCTTGCTTCTCTCGGCAGAGATACGCGCCACACTCATAAAATACTGATCCCAATTAATATAATCTTCTCTCTTCATACAACTCCCTTCCTAACAACCGGCCTATATGCTGATCTGCTCAATCAAACAGAATAATCACTCCGCGACCTGTTTGCTTACATCCCCTATAGGTAACTCCAAAGTGAAACTGTCTTTGCCGGCATCATAAGTTATTCTCAAGCTATAATTTCCTTCTTTAAGCTCCTCAAACCGATATGTTCCAATACCGCCTGTAAAAAATGCTATACCTCTCTTACATTCCTCACCGTTCCTGTAAAGTATCAGTTTAGCCATACCATCTATGCCCTCATACCGGATATTGCCTGAAATATCATATACGGTATCGCCCTCTTCATTGACAGAGCTCTTAACGGTATATCCTATAGCATAAATCGAGAATTGATTCGTATAAATATATACCTTCTTAGTAATCTTATCAACACGGTATGTACCATCCTGTCTTGAATCACTCTCTGTAAGTCTTGTGGCAGCTGAGCCGTGGTAACGATATGCGGCTAAGCCTTCCTCAGATACATGATAATATGGTATGCATATTTCAAGAATATTAGTAGTCGTATTCAAAACAGTTTGAACAGATCCAACATCCTTGATTACTTTGATATCGAAGAAAGTGAGCATTCTTCCTTCTGCAATATTCTTTATTGCCGTAACGCCGTCACCTTCTGCATTTTCCTCCGCCATCTGTTCTACCGACATCGTAACAGTGACATCAGAAGCTTCACCTTCCTGTAAAGCTTTGGCTTCTTCATCCAATCCGTTAACACTTACTGACGGGGTTCCTTCCTTCAACTCCACTGATGAACTTGAAGTACCTTCCTTCTTCTCCTTGACAGTTACTTTGGCAGAACCGGTATAGGTGATATAATTGTCTGCCTCAACCTTAAAGTACACTGTAAGTGAACCTTCCTTAGTTATGGCAGGAGACTTCCTGCTGTCGTACTCACCTTTTTCCTTGCCATATGTAATGGTGTAGCCACTCTTAGGGTCAGTGACCTTAACTTCTATTCCATGCTCTTTCTCATCATATTCAACACTCACATCCTTAGCCGTAACGCTCATCTTCTTTTTGGCAATCTCCCAATCACAAGAAGCGGTAGGCTCGTCATCAGATAATTTGTAGTTGGCTGCTTTCTGACCTTCTACACCTGTAATCTTTGCAGTATACTTTCCGGCATTTTTCTTCTCATTATCCGAATATATAAGTGTAAGAACATCATCATTTATCGTCTTTGCCTTAGCCGTAACACTCTGTTTCTTTCCGTTGTAGGTATATTCCTTATCTGCATCATTCCATGTAAATGTCAGTTTTTTGGGATTAACCTTCAGTTTGCCCGAAACGAAAGTTATATCATAATTCTCAGCTGTTACACCTTTAGGAACAATTGAATATGAGCTTCCCACATCTCCATATTGCTCATAATCGATATTATAAGAAAGCGTACCCTTCAGAACTTTCTTTGTCTCATCATTAACAAATCCCGAATACTCAACTCCGTTATTATCAGGTTTATCGCCGTAGGTAATCGTAGCATCCCTGGCTGTCACTTTAAGGGGCACTTTGGTAATCTCCACCGTCTTGCTTCCCGATATCGGTTCTATGGTATAACCCTTACATTGGACATAATAATATACCGTATATTTGCCTGCATCCGTAAATGTGGGTGACTCTTTGCTGCCGTCATCCTTGTAATTATCCTTACCAAGCTCTTTGGTACTATAATATACTGTTGCCTCAGGTGAATCACCATCGAATATTCCGATAAGCTCCCCTGATTCGCCTTCAAGCTCTTTAACTGTAATACCATGTGCCTTGCCGTCATATTTTCCCGAATAACCTGATACGGTTATTGACACTCCGCCCTTGGTGATGGTGTACTGTCCATCCTCTAAAGCGACATCATAGTTAGGGTTCTCTTTCCAGCTTACCGTAATAGGGTAATCACCCGGCTCAGAGCCTTTGGCTGCCGTTGTAGACAATGTAATTCCAAGGTCATCATCTTCTACATAGCTGCCACCGATAGTATATGTTAATTCAGCTAACTCCTCATTATAAACGGTCGACTTATCATCTGCCATAATCGTAATGGCTGCAGGTTCAATAACAAATGATGTCTTAGCCTCACCTGCCGGATAGTTATCTGTCTCCGCAATGCTTGCCTTCACATACCAGGTTCCGGCATCTGTCGGAACAGCGTCAGAATACTCTCCATTCTCTGAGGATGAATATGTATATGTGGCTGTATCTGCGCCGAAATCGGCTGTTGATGTCGGTGTCTTTGCTGCTTCTCCGTATGTCCAGCCTTCAATATCAACTGTTACGTTATTCGCTGTCGCAGTTACAATCTTAAATGTCAGTGTCTTTGCTGCTTCCTCGCTATCCGTCCATTTATAATTAACTGCATCTTTAAGTGTAAGTACAACATCATAGCTTCCCACATCTGTTCCGCCATTATTGGTCGTAACGTTATATAAGTCACTCGTCTCTACATCCGCTGTCTGTTTATCTCCTGTATAATTCTTATTCGCAATGGTAGGAGCCGTCACTTCCGCTTTGGTGATTGTAAAGTCAGCCGTTGCTTCACCACCAAGATAGTTATCCGTCTCAGCAATCACGGCTTTAACAGTATATTCACCTGCAATCGAAGGAACCGTTTCAGAGAAATCTGTTGTCCCCTTCTTTGCGTATGTATATTTCACTTCACCATTACCGGTGTTACCGCTTACACTCGGTGTACTGGCAGTCCCTCCATATTTCCAACCTGAAATACTGACAGTTGGAGTAATTGAAATTTTCTCAGCGTAAGTGTATGTATAGGTGGTATCCGCTGTAATCACCGCATCTGCACTTGGAGTTGTATCCCAGTTTCCTGCTTTGTATGTAGCATTAGGATTATCCCCTGCTGCCGGAATCTGTGATGCAGTAAGTTTCAACGCTTCAGCTTCATAGCCGCTCAAGATAATAGTCTTGTCTGTCGTTTCTCCGTCATTCCACGATCCGTTCACAACCTTGAAGGTAACAGTCTTAGATATTGGGACACCTAACGCAAGCTGTCCATCCGAGTTCTTGAACACTTTGTACTCCTCATCAACGCTTACAAACCTGTCAGGATCGTTGTAATCGACATTGGAACTATTAGTAAATACGCCCGGGTTCTCCATCTTAATACGTATCTCGGCATCAGAACTAAGTGCACCATTTATGTTGATAGTTTTACCATCATACAAATATACATAACTATTTCCTGTAATCTTAGAGTCTCCTGAGATGTTTACTGTTCCATTGGCGTTTTTAATCACACCATTTGGTGCTTCAGGTATATCAATCTCTCCACCTGTCATGGTGAATTTACTGCCTCTGCCAGCCAGATTGACAGCACATTCACCTTTACCACTCTCACTGATAATCTTTCCGCCATTCATGATCAACTCGGTATTTGAACCGGCATAGAAAACCTCCTGTCCAGCTTTTTGATTACCGACTATAGTTCCCGAATTCAACGTCATCTTCCCTTTATTCAGATACATCAGACATCCGTCATTTTCTGCCAACGAAGTTTTGATCTTACCGGTGCCTATGTTGTCATATATGATCAAATGAGAATCGGCAGAACCATTCTTAATCTCGTTATTACCGGCCAGATCTATTGTCTTGCCATTAAGGCAGAGTCTGGTGGTGCCGCTTGGAGTGGCCCACAATGCATCACCATAAACCGTCAAAGTGACATCACCTATCAGATAATAATTACCGGCTTCAGAAGGCATAGAATCTTTTTTCGTCCACGGTTTGAAAGTTATGCCTTCATATTCAAGATCTTCGTACTTCTCAACCGCATCCGGGATTATAATATTAACATCCGCAGTCGGTGTACCAGATACGGTGATTGTCTTTCCATCATCCGCTCTTGTTACAGTAATTCCATTTCGGGAAAGAACTGTTGTTAACTCTCCAAAGTAATATCCATCATTGGCTGTATACGTTACAGTCGTCATCACACCTGTCAAACCGGTCTGGGTAGTCTTATCACTTGGACTTGCAGAAGAGTTAGCTCCTCCTGTCAAAGTTACGGAATACACTTGCTTCCACTTCGCGTATATAGTAGTATCTTCTGTTACAGTATCCCTATCAAAATCCCACTCAGTTGTAAATGTAGCTTCCTTGTACCATCCAACAAAGGCATAGCCTTCCTTTGTCGGGTCATCAGGCTTAGTAACCATACTACCGCTGGCAACAGTCTGGGATTCCACAGTGCTACCATCATTGGTGTTGAAGCTCACAGCAACAGGTACTCCAAGATAAAGCTGACCATCTGCATTTTTACCCACAATGTAGCTATCGTTGTCGCTGGTAAAATTAGAAGCATAATCTGCAGCATTGTCACCTGTAGTGAACACACCGGCATTATAATAAATGCCAAATTTTGCCGACTCCGCAAGCGTTCCGACTACGTTAATCTTAACATCAGGGAGTATATTACCCGCTGAAACCTCATTATCATAGATAACAGGTGATCCGGAAACATTAATTGAGCCTTGCTGTGGATGCACGGCACTTCCGCCTTTGTTATACATAACTTTCACATTACCGGATATGTTAAGTGTTCCAAAGGATGAAATACCTCCACCCCAATCATTATCAGTACTTCCGTTGTACATGATCTTAGCATCGCCGGACAAGTCCGCTGTTGCATTGTTCTCAATGCCGAGTCCTCCGCCGCGGCCAATTGATGTATTGTACTGAATCGTACCACCGGTCATAATAAATCGGGAATCCGTATTATTCGAAAGAGCTACACCGCCGCCTTCATAGTATCCTTTCGCCGTGGTCTTGTTGCCAATAATGTTACCCCCTGTCATGTTGAATGTTCCGCCGGCAACATACACGCCGCCGCCCTGACTCGCACTTCCACCGGTGATATAGCCTCCCATAAAGGTCTTATATCCGCTTTCCAGGGCGTCGTTTACCGTTGCCAATCCCGCACCTTTTTCAGAAGGATCAGCTATCGTAAATCTATGTGTCACATTATCAGTATTACTGTCCTTAAGGGTAAGGCTCGCACCGCCTGTTACCGATATAACACTGCCGCTTCCGGTCATTTTTATCCCATAGCCGTTTAAGTCGAGTGTCTTTGTCCCGGACACACTGACAGTACTGCCTGTGGTCACGTTCGCGATCAACTTAAGTGTTGCCCCGCTTTCAGCACTGTTCCACGCGCTAACTGCCGCAGAGAAATCACCATAGTCCGTTGTTGTACTGCCGCTTGTCATACTGGCAGCAGGCTCAGCACTTTCCCATTGGGCATATAATACAGTATTGTAAGTCAGCCCCTTTAAGTCCAGAGTTGCACCTGCAGTATAAGTTGTACCTGTGCCATCAGCTTTTGTATTCCATTCTTTAAATGATTTTCCTTCCGGATGAGTAAGTTTATCGCCATCAAGAATTGTAGCAATTCCTGATCCCGAAGTCGGATAGGTCCAATCATATGGATTTTTAGGATCCTCATAGGTGTCCGTACCACTACTAATAAATGTACCACCATTAGCATCATATTTCAGCTTACGAATCGAGTACCAATTTGCATATAATGTAATAATTTTATCGCTAACATCGTTAGGTCGTTGGTAATAAGATGGTAGTTCACTTGTAGGATATGGATCCGTACTCCAAAACCTAAAATATTCTCCGTATGTTCCTCCAACGGATGTCGGCAACGTAACATATCCGTCCGAATCCGGGTATGCATCAGCGAAACTTACGCTTTCAACTCCATTTGTATCAAAAACGACTTTATAATCACCCCAGTGCGGAACGAATACATAGCTCTTGGCAGTATCCAGAGTGGTATTTAACCATCCGCCGGGTTTTAATTCAGTTTCAAGGCAATTAATCAAGTAGTCATATGTAACCCCATCGAATTCTTCCGGTTCTGCAGAATAAAAATCCCAGCTTGTCACTACTCCTTTATCACCGGTTATACTGTCTGGAACAAAAACAGTAATGCTCTCATTTGTATAACCCGCATATACACTCTGCGGTAATAAATCATTTTCACTGGTTTGATTTTCGGATTCTGCATCTTTTCTGTATTTAAATATCAAAGGACTCACAGTTTCAGCATCTCCGTCCTTCAATCCTTTTATAATAAGCCTATTACAATACTTCTCAATCCCAACAACCTGACACTTGCCATTATAATATCCATCCCAAGTATCATGATTATATGACACTCCATCAATTATAAACTCATTTGAATTCCTGTCTGCGGAATTATATTTAAACTCTGAACAAGTCTTTTCAACAAAAGTATACTCATTACCGATACCTGTAAATAAAACACGCCCCTGCTCTTCACCAAATGAGACGGTCGTTCCCGGTTGTATAAAATCACCCACATTTAGCTCATTATACATTATTGTCTGATCATCCGTAACCACAATCTCATACTCTACCCCTTCAATAGTAACCTTCATCCACTCTGTTGTGGAGAAGGCTTTATGGGCTGTAACCATCCATTTGTCGTCCTTCTTCTTCGCAGAGAAGAGACTGTCATCGCTTACTTCCACCCCGGTAACCTCTCCTGTAAGCCCGACTTCATCTAATATGTCAGTAAGGGCTACAGAAGTATCACCCTCCATGACATATTGTATCTCATCATAGGTGAATTCCACAGTATACAAAGAGAATCCGTCTGTAGATGCTGTTACTTTATCATCATGTTCCGCAGAGTCTAACATTTCAGCAGAAAGTTTCTTCCCCTTGCCTGTAATATGGTATATGTCGGCAGCAAGATTGTCATTGCCTACTTCTTCTGCTTCAAAACTCACCTTTACCTTCTTGCCGTCAGCAGGCTGCATCTCGTTACCGTCTTTATCAACTATCTTGATATCAAATGTATAAGCTGCTGCAACATTTACTCCATCCTCACGAATCTTATCTATAGCCTTATCAACATTCTTGACATCAGCCTTTGACACCTTACGAATGCTTAAGGTCACTCCCTTAGGAAATACATCCTTATCAGCAGCAACCGTAATCTTCACTCCATCAATCGCCTTTGTCTCCGAAAATACAGGCATCTTCTCATCTTCATCTGAGTCCTTATCCTCATCTTTTTTATCTTTAGATTTACTCTCCTCAGTATCGGAAGTGCTCTTTTCCTCGTCATCTGCAACAGTTTCCTCGGAAGTAGAAGTATTATTCTTCTCATCTACGACTTCCTCACCTTCTCCATTACTGTTGCCTGAATCTGAATCTTTGCCTGTCTTGTCACTAGCGGTCTTAGTATCCTTGACCTCTTCATTTGACGCAGACTTATCCCCTGTATCATCATTTGAGGACTGTATATCAGCATTTCCAACAGATATCGGAGTCTGCCTGATTCCCACACCTGCGCCAACCGACGGTGGACACATATTGAGCAACATAGCCACTGCAACGAGCAATGCCATAACCTTTCTTATTTTTTTCATAGCCATTCCTCCTAGAACTGATATACAACCTGTATACTATTATGCAAAACACATATAAATGCTACTTTATCTTACTATTTTCATGTCGTATAATTACACTTTAATTTCATCATTATTGAAAAATTCCGATATGGTATTCTACACTTTCGTGGTGTATCGGCACATTTCTTATTTTTATTAACCCTGAGTTATGTAATAATATTATAATTGATTTCGTAAGAATATACAATTTATTTTCAGAAAAACTATTGTCATTTAACAAAAAAGAACCCCATAAGCTGTCACTTACGAGGTTTCTTCTCATTTCTATTTCCAAGCCTCAGTCTTATTCTTTTCCTTCACAAGCTTTGTCTGACCTGTCACGGAAAGTGCCGCGCCCGCTCCCTTTTTGCTGTAGCAGGCATTGTTCTTGATGGTAACTGTTCCATATTTTGAGGCTACCTTCAGACCGAAGTTCGTGCCCTTTATGGTATTGCCGGTAATGGTGAAATTGGCATCAGAAAGCTTTGAGGGTGCTTTCCCAAAATATGCCACATGCATACCACCCGCATAATATCCTCTGCTTGAAGGCACATTGCAAATAATGGTATTGTTCTTTATTGTTGCACTCTTGGTATTGAAAAGAGAGAGCGCCTGACTTGTAGTACTTGTGATTTTGCAATCCTCAATTACTATATTCTCATGGAAATTGTTGATATACTGTCTGTCATTGGGAGGATAGTTTGCGCATATTCCTCGACACCCCTTTACCGTACAAGCTCTGATGGTGATATTTTTGCAGGTGGCTCCGTTTAGATACTTTGAATTCACAAAGGGCGCTGTATGAGGTGCTGCAATATCGATCTGCAAGGGTTCCTCTACACTTGTTGACTTTGATTTACCAAGTGGTGTGATCTTGCAGTTTTCAATAAGCACATCCTTTGAAGCCACGATCTCTATGGTATGAGACTCAATATTGGCTAATGATATCTTCATGTTTATAAGCTTTATATTCTTTGCATGTACCAGCTTGATAGTACTGTGGGTACAGCCTGTCTTGATGGTGGATTTCCAGGTTCCGCCCTTTACCGTCACATTTTTAAGGGACTTATATCCGGTAGCGGTTATATTGTGCAGAAAAAGCTCACCGGAACAGTAAATGGTTGCGCCTGTGGCATCTATACTGTAACCGTCATCAAGTATAAGGTGGCTGTCCAAATAGTACTTTCCGCCTTTTTTAAGCTTTACCTTCTTATTCGTATCAAGTTCGCTTTGAATATTTCGTCTGTCATTGCCATCCTTGCCTGCAGGCTCCAAAACCTCGGCTTTGACACTCGTTGTTGCCACGAAGACAACTAAAAAGACAAAACACAATGTCGTAAATATTTTCTTCATTCTACCTACCTCTCTTTCAAGAAAATCTTGTCCCTATTCTATCACAACTAAAAAATAATTGAAAGTGCAGGACAATCGTCTTCCACTCAAAAACCCCGCAAGGCAAACCTGCGGGGTTTCATTTTTATTTCTTCTTCGTACTTGTTGTGGTCTTTGTCTTTGATAGTTTCTTCACGATCTTGAACTTTATCTTTATAGACTTCTTCACCTTGCCCTTACCCTTGACGGTAATGGTTGCAGTACCCTTTTTCTTGTTGTTCTTGTAGGTTACCTTGTAGAACTTTTTCTTCAGGTTCTTGATCTTCTTTAAGGGCTTTATGGCCTTTCCGGTATAAAGGTACTCAGGCTCAATATCGAAGTAATATGACCTGATATCATCAGATGACTTGATCTTTACATTGTTGCAGGTCATATAGATGCCCTTGGTGTTCTTTGAAAACTTGTTGCTTGCAAGAGTTATGGTACTGCCATAAGAATATATTCCATAACCTGTACTCTTATAGAGCTTGTTGCTCTTTATGGTGGCAGTTGAGCCTGTACCTACATATACCGCATTTGCTCTCATTCCTGTGATGTAGTTCGACTGAATGGTGAAATTGGAGGTAATGAGCTCTATTCCATTTGCTGTATAGAAATAGTTCTTAGCTAGCTGCTTTGTGAAGGTCTTGGGCTTTACGGTATTGCTCTTTATGGTTCCGGTTGAGTTGGTTGCATAAAGGAACTCTGTCATGCCGGTAGCGGTATTGCCCTTAACGGTCAGCTTTTTAAAGTTTCTCGAATCAACACAGATATTGCTTATATTGGTAAATGTGTTGTTCTTTATGCTGATATTGGAGAGGTATATTCCGGGATAAGCACCATGGGCTCCAATACCGCAAATGTAATCGTGTATGTTACAATTGGTTATGGTGATATTCTTGCAGGCCGTAAGGTCGTGAGGCACCATAGCGGGAGTAGATGAGCTTGAGCAATAATCAAGCTGTATGGCTTCCTTAAGTCCCGAATACTCTGTGAGGGACTTGGGTACCTTGTGTCCGAAAAGCTCTACATTGTTGATGGTTGCATTGTTCACACCGGCAAGCTCTAAAAGGTGCTCGCCACAGGTGTTTTTTATAACGGTGTTCTGAATGGTAATGTTCTGACCGTGTCCGATGTAAATAAGATCCGAGGTCTGTGCTCCCGTAAGGGCGCTGTTACCATCCCAGGTTCCACCGCTCATATTGAAGTTTTGGATCTGCTTATATCCACCCACATTCTGATCTATATGGTTTGTAAGCATATGCTTGTTGCCGTTGGCTGCAAATCTCTGGATGATAGCGGCAGGATCAAGTATCAGATCGGTGTTGGAATATGCCCTCAAGGTTCCACCGATATTGAAGGTTCCGGCGGGCACATTGACTGTCAGCTTATCTCCGGGTATCAAATACTTTGCCTGGGCAAGTGCATTGTTTATAGCAGAATAATCTGTCTTTCCATCTCCGGGAACCGCACCCATATCAGTCACTACATTGATGATATTCTTGTAGCAATGAATGCTGAATGCGAAGGTAACATTGGGATTATCAACCGAGGTCACAGTGATGATAGTATCGCCCATATTCTTTACAGTTACAACACCCTTTGCTGTGACAGTAGCACAATCTGTATTGCTACTTGCATAGGTAAGTGTCTTGTCTGTTGCATCGGTGGGCTTTACTGTCATAGACAAGGTGATCTTATCAGCTATCCAGTTGTCAAGTGCTGCCCCATTCTTTATTGTAGTCTTTGTAGAAACTGCCTTGTCGGGATAGATACTTGTCATCTTGTACTTGGCTGTAAGTCCGGTCACAGGAACAACAACCACTACCTTTACAGAAGCAGATACAGGATATTCCTTCGTCTCTCTGTTGGCTGTGATGGTTTCGGTATAATACACATTAACTGTGGTGGGGGTGTCTCCCGTAGTTGCAACAGGACTTACTAAGCCTACTTGATCCACCTTTACCTTGGTAGTCTCAAGAGCCTCAAACTTTAAGGTAGTTCCCTCGGGAAGTGCCGTAGGATCAAGAAGCTTTGTTGCTCCTGACCTATATACTACAGTTACAGCTAGCTTCTTTCCTGCACCGCCCTTTACAAGTCTTAAGGGATTGGTGACGATATCCGTCGTTTCCTCCCCTGCTATCTTTAAGGTAAGAGCTATGGGATCATCAACGGTAACAGGTGCTGATATCTTCACCTGACAGGTAAAGGGATCAACAGAAAGCTCTGTCTCTACCCCATCTACCATCTGCTTTTCTGAATATTCAACCTTTACGGATATGGGGGTATCCCCTGTCACACCAAGTATGGTAAATGCTCCGTCAGCGTTTACTGAAAGCTTCTCAGGGTCTGACACCGTAAATGTGAGCTTCTTATTCGGATCAGCCTCAAGAATCTCCCTGGTAAGCTCCACACTCTTTTTTAATGTCTCTCCTGACTCAGCCTGTGCCTCATAATTGACTGTCACTACAAGCTGCTTTCCCGCATCTGTGGTCAACAGATCGATGACAGATGTTGAAAGATCGATATCAGCATTGTCCTTTAGCTTCACTGTGATACTCTTGGGCTTATAGACAGGCTCTTCCTTGGTCTCTCCGCCGCCCTCTTCCGATTCGGCGTAGATCTCCCTAAGTATCTCGGCATCTGCCTCATAATGCTCTGCCGATTCTTCCTTGGCACTCACTTTATCAGTACCATTTTCCTGATAAGCGAAAGCTTCTGTTTGTGCAATACAGGAAAATGCAAGAGCACAAGCCAGTAATGCACTTAAAATTCTTTTCTTCATAGTTTTTCCTCTTTTCCTTACTCAATGGTATATTCTACAACCAGCTCTCCCTTGACTCTGCCCTTACCCCTGATGGTTGCTGTGGCTGTTCCGGGTGCTAAATTGTTCTTATACATAATATCATAATCCTGATTCTTCACCAGTCCGTGAAGGCTTATATCAGGTATCACGGGCTCGCCGCTAAAGGGATAGCTATCCTCAAGCTTCACCTTGTATGCTGTAATGTCGTCAGATGTCAAAACAGTGTGATCATCTATATCATAGGCACCGCTTACATTCCCTGCGATAACATTGCCGGTCATGGTAAGATTGGACTTCTCCGATCTGACGGCATATTTTTTATTGTCAGCTATCACATTGTCAAGAAGCTTTGACTTACTTCCGCCAACCAAGACTATGGCGCTGCCCTTACATCTTTCAATGGTATTGTCACTGATCTTAAAGCTGCTCTTGTTGGTAAGGGATATACCATTGGCAGTAAACAGTCCGTCCTTTATCAAATGTTTGAACTTCTTGTTGGATATAAAATTGCCTACCACACTTCCCGATGACTTAGTCGTATAAAGGAAGTTGTTGAAGCCTACGGCTGCATTGCCCCTGATCTTTACATTCTTAAAGTTGCGAAGATCGATACAGGTATTGGTAATGTTGTAAAAGCTGTTGTTCTTTATGGTGATATTCTTTGCCACAGCATTCTTAAACAGGCTGTGTGTTCCTATACCACACATATAGTTCTTGATATTGCAATTCTTTATCACTATGTTCTTGCAATGAGTCTTATCCCAAGGCTTCATGGCAGGTGTTGAATTCTTTGAGCAAACATCAAGCTGTATAGCTTCCTTGATGGTCTGAGTATTGGGATAGGCCTTTTTCGAAAGTACCTTGAAGCCGTTGCAGGTCACACCTGAGATCACCGCATTCTTCACACCGGCAAGCTCGATCATATGCACACCGTAGCAATTCTTGATAGTGGTATTCTTGATGGTCACTCCCGATGCGTGGCCAATATACATAATATCTCCGGCACGCTTTTTGTTGCTTCCACCGTCCCAGGTTCCGCCCTGTATAGTGATATTCTTACATTGACCGTAGCCCTTTACCATCCTTCCTTTTGAAAGGCTTTGTAGCATAGTTCCCGCAAAGCTTTTATGTCTTACAAGCTTCGCTTTGGGATGAAGGATGAGCTTCGTATTGGAGTAAATAGGAAGCATACCTGTCAGATAATAGGTTCCCTTCGGCACATAGATAGTCAATGTCTTATTGGTTGTCTTTGCAAGGTTAAGTGCCTTTCTGATGGCTCCCGAATCAGATTTTTTATCATTGGGTATGGCACCAAATGATGTCACCACAAAATAGGTTTGCTTGTTGGTAATGGCGCACACAGCCTTGTAGCCGCCATCTCTGGTCTTTGCCGTGATCCTCGCTTCACCTACACTCTTTACTGTGACTATACCCTTGGAATCTACCTTCGCAACCTCTTTATTTGATGAGGTATAAATGATCTTCTTGTCGGTAGCATCATCGGGGTAAACGGTGGCATTGAGCTTAATGATCTCTCCGACCTTGGCAGATGCCTTCTGCCTGTCAAGCTTGATACCGCCTACATGAATTACAAGCTTCGTGACTGTCACGCCAACACTGGTGGATATCTTCCCGTCCTTTGTCTCAATGGTGAGGACTGTATTGCCCACCTTTTTTCCGGTGATCAATCCGGTTTTGTCAACCTTGGCAATCTTTGAATCACCTATCTTGTATTTAAGCGAGGCCTTGCTGTCTACGCTTCCGTCGCTATACTTAACTCCTGCTATTACCTGAAAGGTCTCTGTCTTCATCACGAAGATATCAGTGTTCTCTATAGAGATCGATTCAGGAACAGGCTTTGTAGCTTGAGTTTCAGTTGTCTTTTCCTCTGTCTTTGATCCTGCCTCAATTTTGGTTGTTTCCGTTTTTCCTTCGGTAGAACCTGTGGTTTCTGTAGTAATCTCTACGGATGCTTTCCCTGTGGTAGCCTCCGTGGTCACCTCAGTGGTTGATGTGGTGAAGCCCGTCGGCTCCTCAGTATCATCCTCAATAATATCATAATCCACTGCTTTTACATTTTCAAAAAAGCATATAGACGAAAATGCTGCTATATTAAAAACAATTAAAAAGATGATCAGGTATGCTCTTCGCATAACCTATACCCCCTTGGTATCTACAAATATTCTATCTCTACAAGTGTCAGTCCCTTGGCCGGTGCCTTGGGACCCGACATACTTCTGTCTCTTGCCTCAAGTATCTCCTTCACATGCTCAGGGGGATATATGCCCATGCCAACCTTCAAAAGAGTACCCACTATGATACGGACCATATTGTAGAGAAAGCCATTTCCATTTATTTGAACCCTTATTATATCATTTTCCTTTTCAATATTCAAATAATAGATGGTCCTGACAGTAGTTTTTGCCTGTCCTCTTGCCGATGAAAAGCTCTTGAAATCATGCTCACCCACAAGATAGGACGCCGCCTGCTTCATCTTCTCCACATCAAGCTTGAAATAACAAAAATGTGTATAAAGCCTGGTGGTCGGATCATCAAAGGTACGATTTAGTATCCTGTATTCATAGGTCTTTCTCGTATCGCAATATCTGGGATGAAAGTCAGGCGCCACTTCCTTTGATTCCTGTATCCTGATGTCCTCCGGAAGTCTTTGATTGAGGGCAAATGATATCTTCTCGGCGGGTATCCTTGTCTCTGTATCAAATACTGCCACATTGCCAAGAGCGTGAACACCTGAATCCGTGCGGCTTGCCCCTATCACAGCTATATCCTCGTGCAGAAGCTCCGAAAGCTTTTCATTGATGACCTCTTCTATGGTGATCCCATTGTCCTGAATCTGCCAGCCGCAGTAATTCGTTCCGTCATATGCTATTCTCAAAAAGACTCTTTTCATAATACTATCCCCGCTGCAATTATACCGATTCCAAGCATATAAAGAATGATGTCCTCTTTTTTATATCTTAGAGGATGTAGCTTTGTTCTTCCTTCTCCCCCCGTATAGCATCTGGCATCCATAGCCATGGCAAGTGCCTCAGATCTTTTCACTGCCGATACAAACATAGGGATGATCACAGGAGTAAATGCCTTTACTCTCTTTATATATCCGCCATTTTCAAAATCCATCCCCCTGGCCTTTTGTGCATCCATGATCCTATCCATCTCAAGCTTCAGAATAGGGATAAATCTAAGTGCTATGGACATTGTGAGGGCCAGCTCCGAAACAGGAACCTTGAAAAGCTTTAGCCATGAAAAGCCCTTTTCCATACCGTCCATCAATGCGTTTGGCATAGTGGTAAATGTAAGGGTAGAGGAAAACATGATCATCAATACCATACGCGAGCCTATAAGTATGGCAGATTTTACTCCCGTTTCCTTGATGGCGATGGGGCCAACCGAAAGAACAACATCCCCTGCTCCATAAAAAAGATTCAACAAAACCGATACCAATATCAACAGTCTCACCGGCTTTAGTGTTCTAAGTACCAGAGGTAGCTCAAGCCTTGCCATCAATGAATAAAGGATCAAAAATATCGCCATCCCGCCTATGTAATAATAGGATCTCGAAAGAAATAGACCAATAAGATAGGCAAAGGTTATAAATAACTTTGCTCTTGGATCCCTATCGTGTATAAATGAATTCACATTATAATATTGTCCAAAGGTGATATCTCTTGTCAATTCCCATTCCTCACGTAAATGCATCAAGTTTTACTGACCGCTTACTTACTCTAGAATCGTTCCCCTTTCAAGCCTTATAACCCTGTCGCAAAACATCTCTATCTCAGCTTCGTCGTGTGACACAAGCACTATGCACATCCCTCTGTCTCTTTGAAGCTTTTTTAGAAGAATGAAAAGCTCCATTCTGCTCACCGGATCAAGTCCGGCTCCCGGCTCGTCAAGAAGTAATATATCCGGCTCCATTGCAAGTACCCCCGCTATGGCTACCTTTCTTTTTGTACCTCCGGAAAGTGCAAGGGGCGATATATCATAAAGGGTATCAGGAAGTCCCATATCAGCAAGTGCCTTAAACGCTCTCTTTTCCGCTTCAACTCTTGAAATATCCAGATTGTAGGGACCAAAGGTCACATCCTTTATCACAGATTCTTCAAAAAGCTGATGCTCAGGGAATTGAAAGACCAAACTCACATGCTTTCTAAGTCCTGCCTTATCATAATCCTTCTCAGTTATGTCTTTATTTTTATAATATATTGTTCCGTCTGTAGGAGTAAGCAAGCCGTTGGCAAGCTTTAAAAGTGTTGATTTTCCTGAGCCTGTATGACCACAGATTCCAAGTGTTTCACCGGGATGAAGGGCGAGTGAAATATCCTCAAGAACATTTACCCTGCCATCATAGGAAAAGCTTACCTTATCAAATATCAAAGCCTCGGAAATATCAAATGTGTCATCTCTGCCAATATGTGAATTGATATTAACAAGCTCATCAAGCTCTGCCTTTTTCTCAGGCGAAAGACTCAATCGGCATTTTTCCATAAGAGCGATATCATTGAATAGCTTATCAGGCTTTCCGGTAAACTCTACCCTGCCCTCATTCATTGCGATCACTATATCCGATGCGGCAAGCTCTGACATATTATGCGTGATATTTATGATAGTCATACCAAGCTCTGAATTTAGTTTTTTAAGGAGTAATAACAGCTCCTCTCTCTCCGTTTCCGACAACATAGATGTAGCCTCGTCAAGCACCAAACAATCAGGCTTCATAACAAGGGCACCGGCTATGGCAACCTTCTTTTTCTGACCTCCGGAAAGCTTCAAAGGATCCCTCTTTTTTAAGGTTTCTATATCCAAAAGCTTCAATACACCTTCTATGGCTTCCTCAATCTCAGCGCTTGGCATACCTATGTTTTCCGGTCCAAAGGCTATATCCTCTTCCACCACACTGCTGACGAACTGATCCTCCGGATTTTGAAATATCATACCTACCTTTTTTCTGACAGGAAGTATGTTCTTATCATCATCCGTAGACATACCGTCAACAACAACCTGACCTCCGGTTGGGAAAAGTAAAGCATTCAAATGCTTGGCAAGAGTCGACTTACCACTTCCGTTTCCTCCCACTATGGAGATAAAATCGCCTTTTTTTACTGAAAGGTCGATACTCTTTAGAGCCTCGACCACCTCAGATACATCTCCATCCTCATCACGCCTAAAATATTCAAATGTGAGTTTTTTTATATCGAATAATTTCATTCCTAAATATAACGTAACTGTTCAGCAGCTACGCCGCTTCCAGTTACGAGCATCTCGCTCATTTAGAGACTTTGCTTCGCAAAGTGGAGCGAGATGCCTTCCTGCGCCACATCTTAACACGCTCTGAACAGCAAGTGTTCAGAGCTGTAGTGAATAGTTACAATATAACTAAAAAGGGTTGCCTGTCGGCAACCCCTTTTTATGATCATATATGTTAAACAAGCTCGAGGAATACTTCCATAGCTGCGTCACCCTTACGGGGTCCGATCTTAACGATTCTTGTATAACCACCCTTACGGTCAGCATACTTTGTTGCAAGCTCGCTAAAGAGCTTATCTGTAAGATCTACCTTCTTGGTGTGAGCCTTCTTTCCTGCTGCATCAGCGGGAACCTCAGTTACGGGATAGAGAACCTTAAGCATCTGACGTCTGGCTGCAAGACGTGAAGGCTTATCCTTCTTTACAGTCTTATCTACAGTATCATATACTGTAACCTTCTTGCCATCTACTACCTGCTTCTCTCTCTTGCCATCCTTGTCCTTCTTTGCAACCTTTGCTGAAACAGTAACCTCATCGAAGTTGTCCTTCTCAGCGATAGCAAGTGTGATAAGGTGCTCAGCGATCTTTCTTACTTCCTTGGCACGAGCCTCAGTAGTCTTGATCTTGCCCTTATAAATAAGCTGTGTTACCTGGTTACGAAGAAGTGCCATTCTCTGATCTGACTTCTTGCCTAATTTTCTGTACATTGCCATTATCTTATCCTCCTTAGATTAACTCACAGTACCTACTTCATCCTTCAGTAGCTGTGTGGCATATAAAATGTGTATTACTCAGCTGATGCTGTGCTCTCTCCGGAATTGAGTGAAAGTCCGAGCTCTGCAAGCTTTGCAAGAACCTCCTCAAGTGACTTTCTACCAAGGTTTCTAACCTTCATCATATCATCCGGTGTCTTGTTGCAAAGCTCAGCAACAGTATTGATACCTGCTCTCTTCAAGCAATTGAATGAACGAACTGAAAGCTCAAGCTCGTCAATGCTCATATCGAGTACCCTATCATTGTTGGGTTCCTCAACATCCTGCATAACATCGATATTGTTTGCAGTCTCTGAAAGATTGATAAAGAGACTCAAATGTTCTGAAAGTACCTTTGCTGCAAGGCTCACTGCCTCGTCGGGGCTAAGAGTACCATTGGTATAAACATCAAGTGTAAGCTTGTCATAATCTGTTACCTGACCTACACGTGTGTTCTCTACGGTCATATTCACTCTCTCAATAGGAGTGTAGATCGAATCGATCGCGATTGAATCGATTGACATATCCTCGCTCTTGTTCTTATCAGAACCTACATAACCGCGTCCCTTGGTAATGGTAAGATCCATCTCAAGCTTTGCGTCGGGACCTGAAAGATGTGCGATGACCAGATCAGGATTGATAATCTCTATATCACTATCAACATGGATATCAGCCGCTGTTACAACTCCCTCACCACGGAAGTCGATGTAAGCCTGCTTCGGCTCATTGGTAGAGCTGTTATTCTTTAATGCCAGCTCCTTTATATTCATAACTATCTCAGTTACATCCTCTTTTACACCGGGGATAGAACTGAACTCATGTAAAACGCCCTTGATTATGATAGAACTCACTGCTGATCCGGGAAGTGAAGACAACATGATCCTACGAAGCGAATTGCCAAGAGTTGTTCCGTAGCCTCTCTCCAAAGGCTCGATCACGAAACGACCATACTTGTTATCCTCAGATTTCACTGGAATCTTAATTTCGGGTACTTTAAAATCAAACACGGTAATATCCTCCTTTTAGATCATTGAATCATATTCTGTAGTTGCTTTTTATATAGACACAGGTTTGCCAAATGTATATATATACTTTGGCAAACCGGGTCACTTTATCTTACTTAGAATACAACTCGACGATAAGAGTCTCATTTACGGGAACATCAATCTGCTCACGGAGAGGCTTAGCTGTAACTTCGCCACTTAAGTTCTCCTTGTCAGCAGTAAGCCACTCGGGAACGAGTCTTCCGTTTGTTGACTCAAGGATATCCTTGTATCTCTGAGAAGACTTGCACTTCTCCTTGATCTCGATCTTGTCACCGGGCTTTACTCTGTATGAAGGAATATTCACACACTTGCCGTTTACAAGAACGTTCTTGTGATCTACGAGCTGTCTTGCTTCCTTACGGGTTCTTGCAAGACCAAGTCTGAATACAACATTGTCAAGTCTAAGCTCAAGAAGGATCATGAGGTTGGGACCTGTAAGACCCTGCTGCTTCTGAGCGAGCTCATAAAGATTACGGAAAGGCTTCTCAAGTACTCCGTAAATGAACTTTGCCTTCTGCTTCTCTTTAAGCTGAAGTCCGTACTCACTTACCTTTCTTCTTTGTGCACTCTTAATACGTCTTCTTGACTTCTTGTCATATCCTAATACCTGGGGCTCAAGGCCGAGGTAATAACATCTCTTTAATATCGGTGTTCTATCTACTGCCATCTTTTAGCACCTCCTAATCAAACTCTTCTGCGCTTAGGAGGACGACATCCGTTGTGAGGAACGGGAGTAACATCCTGAATACTAAGCACTTCAAGACCGCAAGCTGAGAGTGCACGGATAGCTGCCTCTCTACCTGAACCGGGTCCCTTTACCATAACGTCAACCTTCTTGAGGCCGTGGATAAGAGCATCCTTTGTAGCCTTCTCAGCTGCCATCTGTGCAGCATAGGGAGTAGACTTCTTAGATCCTCTGAATCCAAGCTCACCGGCACTTGCCCATGATAAAGCATTGCCCTGTGAATCGGTTAAGGTAACTATTGTATTGTTAAAAGATGACTGAATATGTGCCTGACCGTGCTCGACATTCTTCTTAACACGCTTCTTGGCACTACTCTTCTTAGCAACCTGCTTTGCCATTATTAAACCTCCTATGGTTTTACAAATATAAAGTCTGTAAAAATCTTATATTACTTCTTCTTGTTTGCAACAGTTCTCTTGGGACCCTTACGTGTTCTTGCGTTGGTCTTTGTCTTCTGACCACGAACTGGAAGTCCCTTCCTGTGACGAATACCCCTGTAGCAGCCAATCTCCTGAAGACGCTTAATATTAAGAGCTATCTCTCTTCTAAGATCACCCTCTACGATCTGAGTCTCATTGATCACATCCTGGATCTTTCTTACTTCATCATCAGTAAGATCTCTGACTCTTGTATCGGGATTAACGTCTGCTTCTTTGAGAATACGCTTTGATGAAGGAAGTCCTATACCATAGATATAGGTAAGACCTATCTCGATACGCTTCTCTCTTGGTAAATCAACACCTGAAATACGTGCCATTCTTGCACCTCCGAATTAATTTTGCCGCATAACATAAAGCCTTCAGTATCCGCTCGCAAAAACGAACGGGTGAAATGCATACCAAGACCATATCTCTGCACATAAAACTACTATATAAAATAATGACAATCTCTTGCCACAGCCGCTTTCTTTCTTAATGTACATCCGGGAATACGGACATACAACAAAACAACACCGAGACATAATCTTCGGATGGGCTATCATCAGGGAGCCGGGTTATGCTCCTTATGTCTCTTAGGCTTTAATTAGCCCTGGCGCTGCTTATGCTTAGGGTTCTCACAGATGATTCTGATTGCGCCCTTTCTCTTGATGACTTTGCACTTATCGCAAATTGGTTTTACTGATGCTCTAACCTTCATCGTTTACACTCCTTTCGCTAAAGTCCACTGCAATACCACATTCTACCACAATGAAAAACACAATGCAACAACAAATTTAAAAAAATTACTTATCTCTCCAGATGATGCGTCCCTTCGTAAGATCGTAGGGTGACATTTCGATCGTAACCGTATCCCCCGGGAGGATCTTAATATAATTCATCCTGAGCTTTCCACTGATATGAGCCAATACGTGATGTCCATTTGCAAGCTCTACCTGAAACATCGCATTGGGAAGCTTCTCGATAACCTTTCCTTCTATTTCAATAACATCTGCCTTTGACATGTCTTACCTCCTACAAATCTATGCCATCTGCTCTGGTTAATATGACCGGCTCTTTGTCCGTGATCAAAATTGTGTTCTCATAATGTGCAGCCAGCGAACCATCACAGGTTACCACTGTCCAATCATCATCCAATATCGCTACATCGGGGCTACCCTCATTGATCATAGGCTCCACCGCAAGCGTCATTCCGGGAACTAATTTTATTCCCTTTCTAAAGGGTCTTACATAATTGTATACCTCAGGCTCCTCATGCATCTCTTTTCCGATGCCATGACCGGTGAAATCTCTGACCACCGAATATCCGTGTCCCTCAGCATATTTCTGTATCGCCCCTGCCACATCCGAAAGCCTGTTTCCGGCCTTTGCATATCTCAGTCCCTCGAAAAAGCTCTGTCTGGTTACCCTTACCAGATCCTCCGCTCTCGGATTGGGTCCTACTGAGTAGCTTCTTGTGGCATCTGCATGATATCCCTTGTATGAAAGGACTGTATCGAGACTGACCAGATCTCCTTCCCTGATCAACCTCTTCTTATCGGGAATACCATGTATTACCTCGTCGTTGATGGAAATGCATACCGAAGCCGGATAACCCTCATAACCTAAGCATGACGGAATGCATCCATAGCTTCTGATGATCTCCTCACCGAGCTTATCAATCTTATATGTGGAAATACCGGGGCACAGCGCCTTCTTCATCTCTTCATGAACGATGGCGAGAATGCGCCCGGCTTCCCGCATTAATGCAATTTCTTCCTGCGTTTTAATACTTACAGGCATGTTTCATCTCACCTAAATCACTCACCAAGAATATCAACGATAGCCTTAAATACGTCATTCATATCTACTGTACCGTCAACCTCTTTCATGATGCCCTTCTTGCTATAATAATCGATGAGGGGCTGTGTCTGTGTATGATATACATCAAGCCTGTTCTTAACTGTCTCAGGCTTATCATCATCTCTAAGGATAAGATCTGCTCCGCAGGCATCACATTTGCCTTCTACCTTGGTAGGGTTATATACGATGTGATATGTAGCTCCGCAACCTACGCACGCACGACGTCCGCCCATTCTGTTGATGATATTCTCATCGGGTACCTCTACATTGATAGCGTAATCTACACTGTCTCCGATAGCGGTAAGGGCCTTGTCGAGAGCCTCTGCCTGAGGGATCGTTCTGGGGAATCCATCAAGGATATAACCCTTCTTGCAATCATCTGCCTTGAAACGATCGATAACCAGATCTACAACCAGCTCATCAGGAACCAATTCACCCTTGTCCATATACTCCTTAGCCTTTGCTCCAAGCTCGGTACCGTTCTTGATATTGGCTCTGAAGATATCTCCGGTAGAGATATGGGGAATTCCATACTTCTCAGCGAGCATCTTTGCCTGTGTTCCTTTTCCTGCACCGGGTGCACCCAACATAATGATCTTCATAAATACCTACCTCCATAAAATAAAAATATTGTAACCGTCTGGAGTTTTATAGATTCAGGACATGCCTGAAGTCTTCTTAAACTCCAAACGATCACATTATACATAAATACGACTACTCGTTCAGGAAGCCTGAATAGTGACGTACAAGCATCATAGACTCGATCTGCTTCAGTGTCTCAATGATAACACCGGCGATAATGATAAGCGATGTACCACCGAAGGAAACACTTGCACCGAAACGTCCGTTGAAGAAAATGGGGATGATCGCAACGATGATAAGTCCGCAAACACCGATGAATACGATGTAGTTGAGGATCTTGTTGAGATAATCCTGGGTAGGCTTTCCGGGTCTGATACCGGGGATAAAGCCACCACTCTTCTTCATATTGTTGGCGATCTCCATCGGATTGAAGGTGATCGATGTATAGAAATATGCAAAAATGATCACCAATACGATGTATACGAGCAATCCGATATTCGCCCAAGGATGTCCTGAAGCGAACCAGTAATTCTGATTCATTCCTGTAAGGATCTTGCCCCAGAACTCATTTGTTTTAAGATTAAACAAATTGATAAATATTGAAGGGATAGAAAGAAGTGAGCTTGCGAAGATGATAGGAATAACGTTCGCAGTATTCACTTTGATAGGGATGTATGATGACTGTCCGCCGATCATCTTTCTACCCGCGGTCTTCTTTGCGTACTGAACCGGAACTCTTCTCTCAGCATCCTGTAAAAGGATAACCAGAACTGTAGTTATTACTACTACGAAGAGGATAACAATCGCAGCTGCTACCTTCTTGACAATATCTGTCTGACTTGAAATGAACTGTACATAAAGGTTTGAGAAATCACTGGGCATCCTTGATACAATATTGATAAGGAGCACGATTGAGATACCGTTGCCGATACCACTTACTGATATTCTCTCACCAAGCCACATTACTGAACAACCGCCCGCTGTAAGTACAACGATGATCACGATTGCTGTAAATATGTTGTCTTTAAGAAGCATTCCTGAACGGCTGAAGGTGATCACAAGGCCAAGAGCCTCCATGATTGAAAGACCAACCGTTACATATCTGGTGATAGCTGTTAACTTCTTTCTTCCATCCTCACCATCTCTTTGCATCTCCTCAAGTGCCGGAATGGCAATTGTAAGAAGCTGGATGATAATTGAAGATGTAATGTACGGTGTAACGTTCAAAGCGAATATTGACATATTCTCAAAGGAACCACCTGTAAATGAATTCATGAAGTTAAATGAATCACCTAGGTTGTTCTGCAGAAATTCCTTTACTGCTGCTGCGTCGATTCCGGGTACAGGGATCTGGCAACCGATACGAACGACTACCAGGATCCAGAATGTAAACCACAATCTTTTTCTAATGTCTTGAACCTTAAGAGCATTGATAAAGGTCTTTAACATATTAGATCACCTCAGCTTTTCCACCAAGAGCCTCAATTTTTTCTTTAGCTGATGCGCTGTACGCATTTACTTTTACATTAAGCTTCTTAGTTAACTCACCGTCGCCAAGAATCTTAACCCCATCGATAGGTCTGCTCTTTGAATCAGAGAAGATTCCAGCCTCGATGAGAGAAGCTACGGTTACCTCATCACCATCATTGAATCTATCGTTGAGCATTGAAAGATTAACTGCCTCGATAGTCTTTGTATTTCTATTGGTGAAGCCCCTCTTAGGTATTCTTCTATAAAGTGGCATCTGGCCACCCTCAAAGCCGGGTCTGGGAGCGCCTGAACGAGCCTTCTGTCCCTTATGTCCCTTACCTGCGGTCTTGCCGTTTCCGGAACCATGTCCACGTCCGCGTCTGAAGTTATCGCTCTGCTTAGAACCGTCAGCTGGCTTTAATGTTGATAAATCCATGACCTTACCTCCTTATTAGATTTCCTCTACCTTAACTAAATGCTTAACCTGATCTGTCATTCCCTTTGTTGCAGCGTTGTTGGGAAGCTCAACTGACTTATTGACCTTCCTTAAACCAAGAGCAGCAACTGTTGCTCTGTGCTTGGGAATGGCGCCGATAGGAGATTTAACTAATGTAACTCTTACTTTATCTGCCATAATTTAATATCCTCCAATCATAACCCGGACATTAACCGAGAATCTCTTCAACAGACTTGCCGCGAAGCTTAGCAACCTGCTCAGGTGTCTTGATCTTTGTAAGACCATCGATAGTTGCTAAAACTACGTTCTGCTTGTTGTTGGAACCCAAAGACTTTGTACGGATATTTCTGTATCCTGCAAGCTCGAGTACCGCACGCGCAGGACCACCTGCGATGATACCGGTACCTTCGGGAGAAGCCTTAAGAAGTACCTCAGCGCTTCCGAACTCACCTGTATAATCATGAGGGATACTTCCGTTGTCATTGATGGGAACCTCTACAAGCTTCTTTGTAGCGTCTTCCTTAGCCTTTCTGATAGCCTCGGGAACCTCGGCAGCCTTGCCAAGACCAACGCCTACATGGCCCTTCTTATCGCCTACTACAACGAGTGCAGCGAATCTCATATTACGACCACCCTTAACAACCTTGGTTACTCTCTTGATGGCAACGATATTGTCTTCCAACTCACCAAGCTCGTGTGCATCTATAATCTGCTTCATAGCTTACTTTCCTCCTTCTTAGAATTCAAGACCAGCTTCACGAGCTGCCTCTGCCAACGCCTTGATCTTACCCTGATATACGAAACCGCCACGGTCAAATACTACTGTCTTGATTCCCTTATCAAGTGCACGCTTTGCGATCACTTCACCAAGCTTTGCTGCTGCCTCAACATTGTTTGTCTTGTCAAGATCAGCATTTACATCCTTCTGTACTGTTGATGCAGAAACCAGTGTATTTCCGACCGTATCATCAATAATCTGAGCGTACATATGATTGTTGCTTCTGAATACAGCGAGACGAGGACGCTCTGCTGTGCCAGAAAAACGATTGCGAATTCTCATATGCTTCTTTATGCGAACTTCACTTCTTGACTCTTTCTTGATCATTCTTATTCACTCCTTTAATTATTTCTTACCGGTCTTACCAACCTTGCGTCTGATTACTTCATCAGCATACTTGATACCCTTGCCCTTGTAAGGCTCAGGGGGTCTCTTTGTTCTGATCTCAGCTGCATACTGGCCAACCTTTTCCTTGTCGATACCTTTTACGGTAATGTTGTTACCCTCAACTACTGACTCAAGTCCTTCGGGATCTTCGATCTCTACGGGATGTGAGTAACCAAGTGAAAGAACAAGCTTCTTGCCCTGCTTTGCAACCTTGTAACCAACACCGTTTACTTCAAGCTTCTTCTCATAGCCATCGGTTACACCGACAACCATGTTGTGAATAAGAGTTCTTGTAAGACCATGGAGTGACTTCATCTTCTTAAGATCATTGGGTCTTGTTACGACTATCTCCTCACCCTGCTTCTCGATATTCATCTCTGAAGGGAGAACTCTCTCTAAGGTTCCCTTAGGTCCCTTAACTGTCACCTTGTTATTTTCTGCTATATCAACAGTTACACCTGCAGGTATAGCGATAGGCATTCTTCCGATACGTGACATATGCCGTTACCTCCTAAAAATATTCAAATCAATTACCATACGAAAGCGAGCACTTCGCCGCCAACGTTCTCTTTTCTAGCTTCCTTGTCTGTAAGCACACCCTTGTTTGTAGAGATGATAGCTACACCAAGTCCGTTAAGAACTCTGGGAAGATTCTCTACATCAGCGTAGATACGAAGACCGGGCTTAGATATTCTCTTGATGCCTGTGATGATCTTCTCATTCTTATCCTTGCCGTACTTAAGTGTGATACGGATATTCTTGAAGTTGCCATCCTCTACGATGTCAACTGCCTTTATATAACCCTCCTTTAAGAGGATGTTTGCAATCGCTTCCTTCATCTTTGATGCAGGAATATCGACTGTGTCATGCTTTGCTGTGTTAGCATTACGAATTCTCGTAAGCATATCTGCAATAGGATCGCTCATTGCCATCTTCTTAGTCCTCCTTTCAATTCTACCAGCTTGACTTCTTTACGCCGGGAATCTCGCCCTTGTAAGCGAGCTCACGGAAGCAGATTCTGCAAATTCCATACTTTCTGAGTACAGAATGTGGACGTCCGCAAATCTTGCAACGAGTATATTCTCTTGTTGAAAACTTCTGCTTGCGCTGCTGTTTAACAACCATTGATCTCTTAGCCATGGAAAAACCTCCTATAATTATCTCTTGAATGGCATTCCGAACTGAGTAAGAAGCTCTCTGGCTTCCTCATCTGTCTCAGCCGTAGTTACGAAAATAATATCCATACCTCTAACCTTGTCGATCTTGTCATACTCGATCTCGGGGAAGATGATCTGCTCCTTGATACCGAGTGCATAATTTCCTCTTCCGTCGAACGCGTCAGGGTTAACACCTCTGAAGTCACGTACACGGGGAAGTGCAAGATTGATAAGACGATCTGCAAACTCGTACATTCTCTCGCCGCGAAGAGTTACCTTACATCCGATAGGCATACCCTCACGGATCTTGAAGTTAGCCACTGAATTCTTAGCGCGGGTAAGTACTGCCTTCTGACCTGTGATGGTCTCAAGATCCTTCACTGCAGCATCCAATATCTTTGCGTTCTCCTTTGCCTCACCAACACCCATGTTTACTACGATCTTGTGAAGCTTGGGTACCTGCATAATATTCTTATATCCAAATTTCTTAGTCATAGCATCGACGATCTCGTTGCTATACTGTTCCTTTAATCTACTCACCTTGGTAACCTCCTTTCATTAATCGATCTTCTCAAGCTTGCCGTCCACCTTGGCAACTCTGACCTTGTCAGCCTTCTCGCCTGTGAAACCGATCCTTACGGGCTTACCCTTGTAAAGATACATAACATTTGAGATATCGATGGGAGCTTCCTTTTCGATGATACCACCGGTCTGATTCTGCATATTGGGCTTGGTATGCTTGAATACCATATTTACGCCCTCTACCAAAACCTTATTGTTCTTTAAATCAACAGAAAGTACCTTGCCTTCTTTGCCCTTGTCCTTACCGGCAATGACTTTTACAAGGTCATTCTTCTTAATCTTTGCTGTAGCCACTATCGTACCCTCCTTATAATACTTCGGGAGCCAGTGAAACGATCTTCATGAACTTCTTATCTCTAAGCTCTCTGGCAACCGGTCCGAAAATACGTGTTCCACGAGGAGTAAGATCCTCTTTGATGATAACAGCAGCATTCTCATCAAACTTGATGTATGAGCCGTCCTTACGACGTGCGCCCTTCTTTGAGCGAACAACAACGGCCTTTACAACGTCACCCTTCTTTACAACACCGCCTGGCGTTGCATCTTTAACTGAAGCAACGATGACGTCTCCTATGTTCGCATATCTTCTTGTTGAGCCGCCCATTACACGGATGCAAAGCAATTCTTTTGCACCGGTATTATCAGCGACCTTAAGTCTTGTTTCCTGTTGTACCATGATACTTTGCCTCCTTGATTATTTAGCTCTCTCGATGATCTCAACAAGTCTCCATCTCTTGTCCTTTGACAGAGGTCTTGTCTCCATTACCTTTACTCTATCGCCCTTGTTGCATTCATTATTCTCATCATGAGCCTTCAACTTGTAAGTTCTCTTTACGATCTTGCCGTACAGAGGATGCTTAACGTTGTCAACGATTGCAACTACTATAGTCTTGTCCATCTTATTACTTGTGACGATTCCGACACGTGTCTTTCTAAGATTTCTCTCCACAATAATTCCTCCTTCCGGTCATTACGCATTTGCCTTCTCAGCCATAACTGACTGGATCCTGGCAATGTTTCTTCTGACTTCCTTGATACGGCTTGTATTCTCTAACTGATTGGTAGCGTTCTGGAATCTTAAGTTGAAAAGTTCCTTCTTTGCTGCTACCAGCTCACTTCCTAATTCATCAACAGACTTCGACTGAAGCTCTTTCATAAAATCCTTAGTTTTCACTAGCGGCACCTCCCTCGACCTCTGCATTCAAATCCTCGCGGGATACAATCTTACACTTTACAGGGAGCTTGTGTGTTGCAAGACGAAGAGCCTCTCTAGCTACCTCCTCAGGTACGCCTGCGATCTCGAACATTACACGACCAGGCTTAACAACAGCTACCCAATACTCAAGAGATCCTTTTCCTGAACCCATTCGAGTCTCAGCAGGCTTTGCTGTAACGGGCTTGTCAGGGAAAATCTTGATCCAAACCTTACCACCACGCTTGATATAACGTGTCATCGCGATACGGGCTGCCTCGATCTGATTTGACTTGATCCAAGCGGGCTCCATAGCAACGATACCGAACTCACCATTGGTGATCTTATTTCCTCTAAGCGCTTTACCGGTCATAGAACCTCTGAACTGCTTACGGCGCTTAACTCTCTTAGGCATTAACATTACTTTTCGCTCCCTTCCTTATTTTCTTTTACCGGAAGTACTTCTCCGTGGTATACCCAAGCCTTTACACCGATCTTACCATAGGTTGTATCAGCCTCGGCGAAACCATAATCTATGTCTGCACGAAGTGTCTGAAGGGGAATAGTACCCTCGCTGTAGAACTCTGAACGAGCCATATCAGCTCCGTTAAGTCTTCCTGAAACGGAAACCTTTACACCAAGTGCTCCATCCTGCATTGTTCTCTGCATTGTGCTCTTTACGGCACGTCTGAAAGCTACACGGTTCTCAAGCTGTGAAGCGATGCTCTCTGCAACAAGTGTTGCATCAACATTGATCTTCTTTACTTCCTGAACATCAAGTGAAAGCTTCTTCTTGGTAAGCTTGTTTAACTCATCCTTTAATTTGTTGATCTCCTCGCCACCCTTACCGATCACAAGACCGGGCTTTCCTGTGTGAACGATGACCTTTACTCTACCTGCAGGTCTCTCGATCTCGATCTTTGAAACCATTGCATTCTTCAATCTTTTATTAAGGAACTCACGGATCTTATAGTCTTCAACGAGATTGTTGGAAAACTCAGAGTCCTTTGTATCAGCGTACCATCTTGAATCCCAATCCTTGATGATACCTACTCTTAAACCATGAGGATTAACCTTCTGTCCCATACTTAACCTCCTTATTTCTCATCAAGCACGATAGTGATATGACTGGTTCTCTTCTCAATTCTGTATGCTCTACCCTGTGCTCTGGGTTGAACTCTCTTCATTGTAGGTCCTTTGTTTGCATAACACTCTGCAATGTAAAGGTCCTCAGCCTTCATACCATTATTGTTCTCTGCATTTGCAATAGCAGACTTAAGCAACTTCTCTATAACACTTGATGCATATCTTGGATTGTATGCTAAGATAGCAAGTGCTGTCTATACATCCTTACCTCTGATGGCGTCGAGTACGAAACAAGCCTTAGTAACGGATACTCTTGCATAAGAGACCTTTGCTGAAGGTCTTGTATCCTTATTCTCATTTCTCTCTCTCTTGATCTGGGATCTATGTCCTTTAGCCATGGGATGAACCTCCTTTCAATCTTCTTATCTAACCTTACCCTTTTTCTCTGACTTATCATGTCCTCTGTAGGTTCTGGTTGCTACAAACTCACCGAGCTTGTGACCAACCATATCCTCTGTAACGTATACAGGTACATGCTTTCTTCCGTCATATACAGCGATTGTATGTCCCACAAATGAGGGGAAAATGGTGGAACGGCGAGACCATGTCTTGATGACTGACTTCTCGTTTGCCGCATTCATAGCATCTACCTTCTTAAGCAGGCTTGCGTCTGCGAATGGTCCTTTTTTAACTGAACGAGCCATGTCCTTACCTCCTTACTTAATACTGCGTCCGTCACGTCTTCTGACGATCAGCTTGTTAGACTTCTTGTTCTTCTTTCTGGTCTTAAGTCCAAGTGCGGGCTTACCCCAAGGAGTTGAAGGGCCTGAACGACCGATAGGTGCTCTACCTTCACCACCACCATGAGGATGGTCGTTGGGGTTCATAACCGAACCACGAACTGTGGGACGGATACCCATGTGACGCTTACGTCCTGCCTTACCGATGTTGACAAGGCCATGCTCTATATTTCCTACCTGACCGATTGTTGCACGGCAGATGATAGGAACCATTCTCATCTCTCCTGAAGGGAGACGAAGTGTTGCGTACTTACCTTCCTTAGCCATGAGCTGTGCTGAGTTTCCAGCTGCACGAACCATCTGTCCGCCGCGTCCGGGATAAAGCTCAATGTTGTGAAGCTCGGTACCTACGGGGATGTTCTCAAGAGGTAAGCAGTTACCAACCTTGATCTCAGCCTCAGGTCCGTTCATAAGTGTATCGCCAACCTTTAAGCCTACAGGTGCGAGGATATATGCCTTCTCACCATCTGCGTAGTTAAGTAGTGCGATATTTGCTGTTCTGTTGGGATCATACTCGATAGTAGCAACCTTTGCAGGCACTCCATCCTTCTTTCTCTTGAAATCGATGATCCTGTACTTTTTACGGTTTCCACCACCCTGATGTCTTACGGTGATCTTACCCTGGTTATTACGTCCGGCGTTCTTGTTCAAAGAAACCAACAGGCTCTTCTCGGGAGTGTCTGTGGTGATCTCTGAAAAGTCAAGACCGGTCATATTCCTTCTCGAAGGTGTATATGGGTTATATGTCTTGATTCCCATTTTCTTTCTCCTTTCAAACTATCCTTTTATTCTCACGCTTGGAATGCGTATACTTTGATCAAATTACAGTCCTGCAAAGATCTCTATATCCTTGCTCTCCTCTGTGAGCTTTACGACTGCCTTCTTTGTCTTTGCTGTCTTACCATATACATTACCGCGACGCTTTGTCTTTCCATCGTAGTTCATGGTATTTACAGCTGCAACCTTTACGCCGTCGAACATCTTCTCAACAGCTTCCTTGATCTGGTTCTTGGTTGCCTCGGGATTTACTAAGAATGTGTACTTCTTGTCAGCCATAACATTCATGCTCTTCTCGGTTACTACCGGCTTAAGAATAACATCATAATACTTGATATCTGCCATTATGCGTACACCTCCTCGATTGCTGCTACGGCATCCTTTGTGATAACTACCGTATCATACTTTAATACATCAAATACATTGAGTGTGCTTGACATGGTGGTCTTTACATCAGGTATGTTTCTTGCTGAAAGAACTACGTTCTTGTCTGCATCCTTTGTAACAACCAGTGCCTTATGCACCTCGAGATTGCTCATGATCTTTGCAAATGTGCTTGTTTTGGGAGCGTCCATTGTAAGACTCTCAAGTACAAGGAACTTGTTATCCTGAACCTTAGAAGTAAGAGCTGACTTAAGTGCAAGCTGCTTTTCCTTCTTGTTAAGCTTTATAGAATAATCTCTGGGCTTCGGAGCAAATACAACTCCACCACCTGTCCACTGAGGAGAACGTGTAGAACCCTGTCTTGCATGACCTGTTCCCTTCTGTCTCCAAGGCTTTCTTCCGCCACCTGATACCTCTGAGCGTGTCTTCGCGCTCTGTGTACCCTGGCGCTTGTTGGCAAGCTGACTAACAACTGCCATGTGTACCAAATGTTCATTTATCTCTACACCGAACACTGAATCAGCCAACTCAAGCTGTCCAACCTCTTTACCATCGGTGTTGTAAACTTTAACTGTACTCATTATCTGGTTCCTCCTTCCCGTAAAGACTACTTACCGGTCTTTACTGTTTCCTTTATCATAACTAATGATTTCTTGGGGCCGGGAACAGCACCCTTTACCAAGATAACGTTGTTCTCTACATCTATCTTAACGATCTCGAGGTTCTGTACGGTAACCTTTACAGCTCCCATATGTCCTGCCATCTTCTTACCCTTGAATACTCTACCGGGGGTAGTTGCAGAACCATTCGAACCTGCATGACGATGATACTTGGAACCGTGAGTCTTGGGACCTGTTCTCATACCGTATCTCTTGATACCAGACTCATATCCCTTACCCTTTGATCTGGCAGTTACATCTACCTTGTCGCCTTCTGCGAAGATGTCAGCCTTGATCACGCTCTCACCTGCTGTGTACTCATCAGCATTCTCAAGCTTGAACTCTCTTACATACTTCTTGGGAGTAGTTCCGGCCTTCTTGAAATGTCCCTGCTCAGCCTTACCGGCACCGTGGGGATTTCTTATTGCCTTCTTGCCAGATACATCCTTGGTTGTAACTCTCTCCTTCTTCTCTCCGAATCCAACCTGAACTGCACTGTAACCGTCGTTCTCAACGGTCTTTACCTGTGTTACAACACATGGACCTGCTTCTAAAACAGTAACAGGGGTCAATACACCATCTTCATTGAAGATCTGTGTCATTCCGATCTTTGTAGCTAAAATCGCTTTCTTCATTTTAAAATTTCCTCCTAATAAATTTACAGCGGATTGTCGCCAATCATACTAAATAATTAGTCGCCTTCTTTAATTAATAATTACTTTTTGATGTTCTTGATGTCGATATACACACCAGCCGACATATCAAGATTTCTCAATGCTTTCATGGTCTCAGCTGAAGGGCTGATGATGTCGATCAGTCTCTTGTGGGTTCTCTGCTCGAACTGCTCTCTCGAATCCTTGTACTTATGTACTGCTCTCAAGATGGTGATCTTCTCAATCTTGGTGGGCATGGGCACAGGACCTGAAACAAGAGCTCCTGTCTTCTTAACGGTTTCGATGATGTTCTTTGCAGCCTGATCGATAAGCTTGTGATCATAAGCCTTCAGTGTAATTCTCATTACTTGACTTGCCATAAAAAAAGCCGCCTCCTTTTCGCACTTAATTTCAGTACGACAAGTGGTGACTGTACACTCTGCCGTGTGTGTCCTGCAACTCAATTCGACACAACATCGGACTTCTCTGCTTTTCAACAGATACTGTATAGTACAGTGACTTGTCGCCAGTTTCCTAACTTGACATTCGCTCCACGGAAAAACCTATCTCAATGGATAGCAACCTCACGCTTCTTCGCTATCAATGTCACAGCAAACGCTATTATACAATATCCGTTTTTGAAAAGCAAGAACTTTTTTTATTTTTTTTGATCGGCTTTTTTCACCGTTACCTTAAAGCTTTTTTCAACCCCACCCATAGTACAGGTGATGGTTGCGGTTCCTTTTTTCTTTGCAGTAAGCTTTCCGTATCTGTTGATGGTCGCAACCTTCTTATTGGAAGACTTCCATTTACCGCTGGCAGATAAAAGCTTTGAATTGAAATATGCATTGTCAGAGCTCACACGAAAGATATTGATCTTTTTTGTAGCACCCTCTTTCATGGTAAGCTTCTTTCCCACAGAAAGCTTATACTTAAGCTTATTTTTAACTTTTATGGAAAATCTTTGGGTTCTGTTCTCTTCATCAATAAACTCATCCGCATTGGATATCCCGAAATCCTGAACCCAATAATATACTCCGTTGTTTTTAAAGCATCCAATGCCACAAGACTGATAGCCTTTTTTCAAAATATTGGCTCTGTGTGGTTTCGACTTCTTCCAGGCCTTTACAACCTCCTTGGGAGTAAGCTGACCCGCTGCGATATTCTCCGCATACATAAGATCGCAGGAGGTAAAACAGCTTGATCCATCAGGCCTTGTGTGATCAAAGCTAACCGAAAGCTCAGCAGCTCTCTGTACAGCGGAATCAAGCAAAAACTCATTCATGATAATGGCATCGCAGCCGTGATCCTCTCTGTACTTATTTATAAGCTCCAGAACCTTGTAGGCATATTGCATATTAACGGTACCCTCAACCTGCACATAGTACGCTTTCGCAGCCTCCTTGGCTGATACCGCAGGTGTTGTGATCACCGTAAATGCCAATACCATACTCATTATAAAAGATATGATTATTTTATCCTTCAATCTCGTAACCTCCAAAATGTGTCACTTCAATAGCTTTAATAAAGTAGGCTCCAATCTGAATTCGTCGCACAATCTCTCAACACTATCCAAAGCCGCCTGCTTTTTTGCATCACTTATATGTCCCTTCACCGCTCTGATCATGATATTCTTCGGCGAATGCTCTATATCAATGAATTCCAAAAGCTTGGTGTCGTAGCCCTGTGCTTCCAAAAGGCTTCCCCTGATGGAATCCGTCATTAAAGACGCTACACGCTCCTTGATTATACCATACTTTGTCAAGGCCTGAAAATCCTTTGTTTTGATCTGTTTATTAAGCTCGTGCTGGCAACAGGGAACGGAAAGAATGATATCCGCATCCCATCTGATAGCATTGTAAAGTGCATAGTCAGTGGCAGTATCGCAGGCGTGAAGCGTAACTACCATATCTATACGCTCTGTTGTCTTATATCCGTTGATATCCCCAAGCTCAAAGCTCATTCCGTCATATCCGTATTTTTTTGCCAAAGCATTACATTTTTCTATGACTGATTTTTTAAGATCAAGACCTATGATCTTAACTTTCCTTCCCTTTATAGCAGTCAAAAAATGGTAAAGCACAAAGGTCAGGTATGATTTGCCGCAACCAAAGTCAATGATATGAAGCTCGTCACGGTCATAGTCCTTTAGAACATCCCAGACCATTTCCACAAAGCGATTCATCTGCTTGAACTTATCATACATGGGAGCGGCTACTTTTCCGTCCTTTGTATATATTCCAAGATCATAAAAAACAGGTACCGGCTCATCACCCTCTAAGAGATAGTTTTTCTTTTTATTGTGAGAGGCTGACCCTTCGATTGCCTGAAGCTTCTTCCTATTATATAGAAGCTTTTCTTTTTTTGTGTACTTCGCATCTATCTCTACCGTTTCACATCTGGCATTCAGCTGCTTAAAACCCTTCATATATGTATTTATCACCTGAAAGAGCTCAGTTTCTTCTATATTAAGATGAAAGGCCTGGGTCTTTGTAAGCTTTTCGACTTGATATAGATTTCTCCCACCTATCTCCACAGGCCGGATATTGATCTTTTTCACCTGGGCATCATCAGATTCAATAACCTTTTCAACATGCCTTGGATTGCTGATCACAAGCTTTACAAGCCCGGCCTCTATTATCTCATTTATAATTTCTTCTATATCATACATGAATGTCACCATTTTCTCTATTTGTGTAACTGTTCAGAGCTGTAGTGTACAGTTGCATATTTTATTTTTATATCATCTGTGGTAAACTGATTATAACTGTTCAGCAGCTTCGCTGCTTCCAGTTACGAGCATCTCGCTCATTTAGAGACTTTGCTTCGCAAAGTGGAGCGAGATGCCTTCCTGCGTCGCATCTTAACACGCTCTGAACAGCAAGTGTTCAGAGCTGTAGTGAACAGTTAAAACTGATTATACATTATATACTTACCAAAAGAAAGAGGGAAAAAATATGTGGATAGCTGATAAATGGAGAGATTATACTGTACTTGACTGCTCGGACGGAGAAAAGCTTGAGCTATGGGGTCGCTATAAGCTTTTGCGCCCTGATCCCCAGGTTATATGGAGCACGGAAAAGGGCAAGGAATGGAGAGGTATTGACGGTCATTATCACAGGAGCAACAAAGGTGGTGGCGAATGGGAAGCCTTTGATCTGCCTGAGCAATGGAGCATACACTATATGATCGGTGATGCTTCGCAAAGCTTTAATCTCGCTTTCAACCTAAAACCCATGAGCTTTAAGCATACAGGCCTTTTTCCCGAGCAGGCGACAAATTGGGAATGGTTCTATAAAAAGATAAGACATGCAGGCCGTCCCATCAAGGTACTTAATCTTTTCGCCTATACAGGTGGTGCTACCTTAGCTGCTCTTGCAGCCGGTGCAGAGGTCACTCATGTCGACGCCTCAAAGGGCATGGTTTCCTGGGCAAAGGAAAACGCAGTATCCTCAAGGCTATCCGACAGACCTGTCAGATGGCTCGTTGATGACTGCGTAAAATTCGTTGAAAGAGAAATAAGACGAGGCAACACCTACGATGCCATCATCATGGATCCCCCTTCCTATGGCAGGGGTCCCAAGGGCGAGATATGGAAAATAGAGGAAAGTGTATATCCCTTCATTAAGCTTTGCCTAAACATCCTATCAGATAAGCCCCTCTTCTTCCTGATAAATTCATATACCACAGGACTTCAGCCCGCTGTCCTTAACTATATGATAGAAACCACCGTTGCCAAGAAATACGGCGGTCACACCGAAAGCGGCGAGATCGGACTTCCGGTAAAAAGAACCGGACTTGTCCTTCCCTGCGGCGCAAGCGGAAGATGGGAAGTGTAAAAATAAAACCCCTTTGCGACATGTTTATTGCAAAGGGGCTTAATTTTTTATTCTCCCTTTCCCATATAAAGCTGATAGTACTTACCCTTTTGTGCTATAAGCTCGTCATGGGTTCCACGCTCTATGATGCGGCCATGCTCAAGTACAACTATCAGATCGCTGTTCTTTACAGTTGACAGTCTGTGGGCTATAACAAATGTTGTTCTGCCCTTCATAAGCTTATCCATACCGCCCTGAACCAGTCTCTCGGTTCTGGTATCGATGGATGATGTAGCTTCGTCAAGGATCAGAGCAGGGGGATTGGCTATAGCAGCTCTTGCGATGGCAAGGAGCTGACGCTGGCCCTGACTTAGGTTTGCTCCGTCTCCTGTGAGGACTGTGTCGTAGCCGTCAGGAAGATGCTTTATAAAGCTATCCGCATTGGCAAGCTTTGCCGCAGCGATGACCTCTTCATCGGAAGCCTGAAGGTTTCCGTATCTTATATTCTCTCTTACCGTAGCGGTAAAAAGATGTGTATCCTGAAGAACTATTCCAAGGGATCTTCTCAGATCTGCCTTCTTTATCTTATTTACATTGATACCGTCATAACGGATCTTTCCGTCCTGTATATCGTAGAAACGATTTATAAGATTGGTGATGGTTGTCTTTCCTGCACCGGTAGAACCTACAAAGGCTATCTTCTGACCGGGGGTTGCATGGAGCATGATCTCGTGAAGCACCATCTTGTCCTCGGTATATCCGAAGTCCACATCCTCTAAGACCACATCACCCTCTAAGGGCTTATATTCAACCGAGCCATCAGCCTGATGCTCGTGCTTCCAAGCCCATTTTCCCGTAAATCTCTTATCGCTCTCTACAAGCTTTCCATCCTTCTCTTCGGCAACTACAAGCTTTACATAACCGTCATCCAACTCCACCTCTTCGTCAAGAAGCTTGAATATCCTGTCTGCGCCGGCCATGGCCATAACTATTGCATTTAGCTGCATAGACACCTGGCTGATGGGCATATTAAAGCTTTTGTTGAATTGCAAAAAGCTGGCAAGCTTACCAAGAGTGAGTCCTGTCATGCCGGAAAGAGCAAGAAGTGCACCCACTATGGTACATACCACATAGCTCATATTTCCCAGCTGTGCATTTACAGGAGCCAGCATATTTGCAAATTTGTTGGCATTGTATGCGCTGTCAAAAAGCTCATCGTTAAGCTCGTTGAAATCTGCTATAGCACGATCCTCATGACAGAAGACCTTTACTACCTTCTGTCCCGACATCATCTCTTCAATATATCCGTTTACCGCGCCAAGATCACTTTGCTGCTTTACAAAATATTTACCCGACTGGCCGGCAAGCTTACCTGTAACCATAAGCATAAGAGCCACCATCACGAGAGTTGTTGCGGTCAAAGGTATCGAAAGCCTGATCATGCACACCAAAACCGTAACAATAGTTATTCCACTGTTTAAGAACTGTGGCATACTCTGTGAGATCACCTGACGAAGTGTGTCTATATCATTGGTATAAATAGACATGATATCACCGTGAGCATGGGTATCAAAATACTTGATAGGAAGCTTTTCCATATGGCTGAAAAGATCCTTTCTAAGTACATGAAGAGTCCCCTGACTCACATATACCATGATCTTGTTGTAGGTAAATGCCGCAATGATACCAAGGGCATAAAAGCCTGCCACCCTGAATATTGCCGCCTTAAGTCCTGAAAAATCAGGATTCGCTGATTTCATCAGAGGAACAATATACTCATCTATCAGCGATTGCATGAACATAGTTCCCTGGGCATTGCAGAGCACACTCACTACTATGCAGACAGCCACGATCACAAGATGAATACCATAATACCTTCCTATATACCCCGCAAGTCTCTTTATAACCTTGCCCGGATCCTTGATTCCGGGAACGCCCTTTACAGGCTTTCCGCCACGGGGACCACCCTGCTTTATCTCAGCCTTACGATTGCCGTACCTTTCCTTTACAGAGGATATTCCCTCTCTGGCAGAGGGATCGATATTCTTTTTTGTTGCTGCTAACTCAGACATCACGATCACCTCCTAACCCACTTGATCAAAGTCACCGCTTCCGCTTGTCTGTGACTCGTAAATATCCTTGTATATCTCATTGGTTTCTAAAAGCTCGTCGTGAGTTCCAAAGCCATTGATCTCGCCATTTTCCATAACGATGATCCTGTCTGCATCCTTCACGGATGAAATTCTCTGAGCGATGATAAGCTTTGTTGTATTCGGTATCTCCTCACGAAATGCCTTTCTGATACGTGCATCGGTTGCCGTATCAACAGCAGAGGTGGAATCATCAAGTATCAATATCTTAGGCTTTTTAAGAAGAGCTCTGGCGATACATATCCTCTGCTTCTGACCGCCGGATACATTGGTTCCACCCTGCTCTATCCTAGTATCATAGCCATCGGGAAAGTTCTCGATGAAATCATCCGCACAGGCGAGCTTACATGCTCTAATACATTCCTCGCGACTTGCATTTTCATCACCCCAACGAAGATTGTCGAGGATACTTCCTGAGAACAATACGTTCTTTTGAAGAACTACAGCAACCTGATTTCTAAGCACCTCAAGATCGTACTTTCTCACATCAACTCCGCCTACGGATACGCTACCCTCGGACACCTCGTAGATTCGACTAATAAGATTTGCAAAGGAAGTCTTGGCACTACCGGTAGCTCCGATGATACCTATAGTCTCGCCGGACTTAATTGATAGATTGATATCCTTAAGCACCCATTCTTCAGCTTGCTTATGATAGCCGAAGTTCACATGTGAAAATGTGATGCTGCCATTAGAAACCTCCATCACCGGATCCTCGGGATTCTTTATGGTACTCTCTTCATTAAGAACCTCTGAAATTCTCTTTGCAGCGGGAGCGCTAAGTGACACCATAACAAATGTAATGGAAAACATCATAAGACTTGTGAGCACATTTAAGCAATAGGTGAACAGGCTCATAAGATCACCTGTCTCAAGATCCCCCACAACTATCATCTGAGCACCTGTCCATGAAATAAGAAGCATACATGTATAGATAGTTGCCATCATGGTAGGCATATTGGTAACAACCAGATTCTCCGCCTTCACAAACATCTTGTAGAGATTCTTTGAAGCTGTCTCAAATCTGGATATCTCGTAATCCTCTCGAACGAATGCCTTTACTACACGAATAGCTGAGACATTTTCCTGAACACTCATATTGAGATCATCATACTTCGGAAAAACCTCCGAGAAATACTTTGAAGCTCTCGAAATGATAATACTTACAAAGATTCCCAAAAATACTACCGCCACCAGGAAGTACTTGGCTATATCCGCGCTCACATAAAATGCCATGATAAGAGCAACTATAAGGCTGATGCTTGCACGAACCGCCATACGAAGGATCATCTGAAAGGCGTTCTGCAGATTGGTCACATCAGTGGTCATACGTGTAACAAGACCTGAGGTCTGGAACTTATCAATATTGGCAAATGAGAAGGTCTGAATCTTCTCATACATACTCTTTCTTAAATTCCTGGCAAGACCCGCAGATGCCTTTGCTCCGAATCGTCCTCCCATCATACCCGCAAAAAGACCTATGGCAGCGCAAACAACCATAAGTCCACCCATGATATATATGTGAGGCATATTGCCCTTGTTGACACCATCATCTATGATGGTCGCCATAAGAAGCGGGATGATCATCTCCATCGCCACCTCAAGTATCATAAAAAAAGGAGTCAAAAGTGAATCCTTCCTAAAGCCTGTCAGCTGGCTCTCTATTGTACTTATTACATTGTTTCCCTTTTGCATCAGATATCAATCTCCTATCATTACCGCCTGATAAACATCTCTTTTACTTATACCTCTATCCTTTGCCACAAGCTTCATAGCCTCTTTTTTATCTATTCCCTTTTGAAGATAGATGTCGAGATGCTCCGGTATCGTAAGCCTATCCCATTCGCTTCTGGCTTCATCTATTAGTTCATCTACACCTTTTCCCTCAACCACTATCACACATTCACCCTTGGGAGCATTCTCTTTGTAATAGGCTATCGCCTCGGAAAATGTTGACTGAAATATGGTCTCGTGCTTTTTGGTAAGCTCTCTGCAAACAGAGATCCTTCGCTCTCCCAATGCTCCATAAAGAAGCTCCAAGGTTTTTACAAGTCTGTGAGGAGCCTCATAGATACATATAGTCCTGGTATCATTCTTAAGCTCATCAAGAATAAAAGTCCGTTCTTTTTTGTCATGTGGTAAAAAGGCTTCGAAGGAAAGTCTTCTTGTGGGAAGTCCGGAGATAACAAGTGCATCGGTAAATGCCGTGGCTCCCGGCACACCGGTCACATTTATTCCTGCTTCATGAGCCTGCTTTACAAGCTCTTCTCCGGGATCGGATATACCCGGCATACCGGCATCGGTTATCACGGCCACATTCTTACCGGAAAGAAGCATTTCCACCAGGGTCTTCGCCTTGTCATATTTGTTGAATTCATGATAACTGGTCATGGGAGTTGTGATCTCAAAATGATTTAAAAGCTTGATACTGTTACGAGTATCCTCAGCTGCGATCATATCAACCTCTTTAAGCACCCTCACGGCTCTGAAGGTCATATCCTCGAGATTGCCTATGGGTGTTCCCACCAGATAAAGTGTTCCCGACATGAACAAACTCCTTACTGAAGCGCGTCAGCTTCCTTTAACAGCGTAACTCCCGTTGCCTCCATGAACTTCTCATAATTGAAGCAGACAAGCACATCCGTGATGGTATGCTTGGAATTTATCTTGTCCATGGTCACACTCATCATATCCTTGGAATAACGAAGATCTATCATATATATACGCTCGTATTCACTGGTCAAAAACGGAATAAGGCAATTTGAAAAGCTGTCCTTTACCAAGAGAAGAGTCTTATTGTTCTTGGTATTGCTGTTCACCTGTATCTTTGCCGTATTGCCACCCAGGAAATATGTATATTTATCCTTAGCATTTACAGCATCCTCTTTATACAGGGTCTGCCAGATATTATTATCATCATCAAATTTAACCTTGACCTTCGGAGCTCCGGTTGACAGGGTCAACAATTCAACGATATCAGGAGTTTTCTTTAGCTGTATCTTGTCAAATGTTGTTCCGTAGAAATCCTTTGCCACCTCAGTGATATCATAGTCGCTTGAGGGATGAAGTGTGAGTCCCATCTTCATAGCATAATCACAATATCCGTAGTAAGCTCCACGCATAGTCCAGTGATGGTCGGTCCTAAAATAAATATATTCATCCTCGTGACTTTTCATGGTCTCAGTGAGGTCGAGCATCACATCTGCTCCGGCTCCGCCATCATCCAAGAGCTTTGACATTTTTTCGGTAATAAGACTTGTATCAAGTGGCTTCGCAAAAGCAGGAAGCTTATTTGACATAGCCGCATCCTTGGCGGGAACAAACATCAGACAGGTATGCTCCTTTCCATACTTTGCGGTCATACGGTTCATAAAATCAGCCAAGGCTTCGATATTTGAATTTACACGATCCTCATCATAATCACCGTAAGAGTGCTTTTCTATAAGGTAATCATCCTTACCTACATATACTCCGTTTATATCCTTCTTGCCGAGAAGTCTTGAGCCTCTAGTCTTAAGGTTTACAAAGAGCTCTCTTCCGAAGAACTGATCGCTTAAGTAATTCTCATAATTTGTCTGGAAATCACCGCTTTTTACCGCATCAAGCGAAAGCTCCGGACGGGTCTGAAGTGCTCTGTTTTCCGCCTCCGAAAAATCAGACTTGGGAGTCACTAGGGTGATGAAAGCAAAGAGCACGATAAATACTATTAAAACAAGACTTTGTACCATTCTTACTTTTTTCTTCATCGACGAGCCCTCCTAAAATCTAAAATACAGGAAAGGATTGTAGGTATCCGATACAAGGGAGCAAAGCGAAAGCATCAGACATATACCCATAAACAAACCGACAACTAATGCTCTTTTTCTCTTACTCATAGCAAATACCCTCTTTCCGAAAAGCATCGGGATCGAGGTAGAGCCGATAGCGGCTATCAAAAACATAACAAGGTTTGACAGTAGAAGATATACGAATCTGCTATCAGCAAATCCTCCTCCCGCTCTGAAAAGAAGAGCCGAAAGGAAATCTCCCTTAAACTTAACATCAGAAAATGAGAAGAAGGCCCAACCGATCACTACCAATACCATGGTATAGCAATGTGTTAAGATTCCCGGAAGCTTTTCAAGCTTATCAAGAAGGAAAAGCTTTTCGAGCACAAGAAGTATTCCGTAATATACACCCCAAAGCACAAAATTCCATGAAGCACCGTGCCACATACCTGTAAGGAACCAGACTATAGCGATGTTTATCACCTGTCTCTTAAAGCCTCTCCTGTTGCCACCGAGAGGAATATAGACATATTCCTTAAACCAGGTACCGAGGGAAATATGCCATCTACGCCAGAACTCAGTAATAGATGTTGACTCATAGGGATGTTCAAAGTTCTCAAGGAAGTGGAAACCAAACATTCTTCCAAGACCTATAGCCATATCAGAATAACCAGAAAAATCAAAATAGATCTGGAAGGTAAAGGCCACAACTCCAAGCCACGCTGTCATGGTAGAAAGCTCTGAGGAATTCATGGCTGCAACCTCATCAAATACAGCACCAACCGAATTGGCTATAAGCACCTTCTTTGAAAGACCTATAACAAAACGAAAAGCGCCGGACGAAAAATCTCTGAGGCTCTCTTTTCTGCGCCTTAACTCCCTTGCCACAGTCTTATAGCGTACTATGGGACCTGCTATGAGCTGTGGGAACAAAGTCACATAAGCAGCAAATGCGATAAAGTTTCGCTGAGGCTTTACCTGACCTCTATATACATCTATGGTATACGAAAGAGTCTGAAAGGTATAGAAAGAAATACCGATGGGAAGCGCCAGCTTCAAAAGAGGAATCTCAGCACCCGTCACGGTATTGATCGATGAAATGAAAAAGTCAGCATACTTGAACACTGCCAATAGTCCAAGGTTACCAACCAAAGAAATGGTAAGAAAAACCTTGGGAAGAGTCTCATTGCCCATCCTTCTTGCGGCACCGATACCCCGTCCCATAAAGAAATCAAGTATTGAAGAAAAGATCATCAGACAAACCAAAATAGGCTCGCCCCAAGCATAGAAAAAGATACTTGATAAGAACAATATAAGATTTCTAAACTGCTTAGGTGCAAGATAATAAATGAGAAGCACCACCGGCAGGAATCTAAACAAAAAAACAAGGCTTGAAAAAACCATATCATTTCACCCGTTTATCATAATTGGTAATCGTGTTGTAACTTAACTGTTCAAAAGCTTCGCTGCTTTCGGTTATGAGCATCACGCCTGTTCCTTCGGTCTTTCCGGAACTGCGAATTTGGTATATTTACCGAGCCATACAAGCTCGACCGTACCTGTGGAACCGTTTCTCTGTTTTGCAATGATGATGTCGGCTATACCCTTTCTTTTGGATTCCTCTTTGAGATAATAATCCTCTCTGTATATAAACATAACCACATCGGCATCCTGCTCTATGGCACCGGATTCACGGAGGTCTGAAAGCATAGGCTTTTTATCATCCCTCGACTCTACCGCACGGGAAAGCTGAGAAAGGGCTATCACGGGAACATCCAAATCTCTCGAAAGGATCTTAAGCGCTCTCGATATCTCAGAAATCTCGTTCTGTCTTGAATCCGAACGCTTTCTGTTGCCGTTCATCAACTGAAGATAGTCTATGATGATGAGTCCGAGACCATGCTTTGACTTCCATCTTGTACAGATACTTCTAAGCTCAGGTATGGTAATGGACGAATTGTCATTGATGAAGAGAGGGGTCTCACCTATCATCACCGCACTGTCCATAACGCTCTTCCACTCACTTCCGTCGAGCTGACCTGTTCGGATATTCTGTGAATCCACAAGAGAATCCATTGCAACCATTCTTGACACAAGCTGTTCCTTGGGCATCTCAAGACTGAATATCGCAACAGGGATCTTTGACTTACTTACAACATTCTGAGCGATATTAAGAGCAAATGCTGTCTTACCCATAGCAGGTCTTGCCGCTATCAGGATAAGCTCAGAGCCATGAAGACCGGAAAGCTTGTAATCAAGAGGTGCAAAGCCCGTAGGCACACCTGTAATACGGCTTGTGGTCTTCGATGCCTTGTATATCCTGTCAAGAACATCCATCACCACATCCTTTACTCCAACAAGTCCGTCAGAGCTTTGATTACTCTGTGATAGCTTAAACAGCTTTTGCTCCGCACTCTCTAAAAGCTCATCAACGGTATCCTTTCCCATATAGCAGGAATTGGCTATCTCATCGGAAAGCTTTATAAGCTTTCTTCTCATGGAATCTCCGCTTACAATCTTCGCATAGTTCACAGCGCTTACCGCAGAAGGAACAGAAGCTATGACCTCGCCCATAAACTCAAGCTTGTAGATAGCTTCATCTGCACCCATATTCTTTAATTTTTCACTTAAAAGCAAAAGATCGATGGCCTGCCCCTCATTGTAAAGAGCGAGCATACCCTCGTAGACTACCCCATATCTGGGATTGTAGAAATCACTTTTATCAAGGACTGCACTCACATCAGCTATCACATCACGGTTCATAAGTATAGCACCAAGAACAGCCTGTTCCGCTGTATCATTGTGAGGCGGCATCCTCTTTAGAGTATCAGCGGCAGGACCGGGATCTATATCAAGAGAGCCCGCTTCTGCCTGAGACATCAAAAAATATTCCTCTTCACTCATACTAACCTACTTCTCTTCAGTAACAAAAACCTTGAGCTTTGCACTTACCTGGGGATGAACCTTTACGGTAACCTCGGTAACACCGAGAGTCTTTATACTATCCTTAAGGGATATCTTCTTCTTATCAAGCTCGATACCAAGCTGCTTTGCGGAAGCCTCAGCTATCTCCTTTGAGGAAATGGCACCGAAGGGCTTGCCGTTGTTTCCAACCTTCAAAGAAAGATCGATCCTACTCTCCTCGATCTTTTTTGCCAGCACCTTTGCTTCCTCAAGCTTTTCTGCTGCCACCTTTTCGTCATGAGCATTCTTAAGCTTTAAGTCATTGAGGCTCTTTCCCGTAGCCTCCACACCGAGCTTTTTCTTTATAATACAATTTCTGGCATAGCCGTCATTTAACTCAACGACCTCACCTTTTTTCCCCACATTCTTTACATCAGCCGATAATATAACCTTCATACCTATAAATCTCCTTCCTGTCTCATCTTATAAAGCATAGCCTTCACCTGCTCTACAGCAGTATCCAATGAAACATTTGAAAGCTGGGCACCTGCCATATTGGCGTGACCGCCTCCGCCGAATCTTTCCATGATCACCTGTACATTCACATCATCTATGGAACGCGCACTGATATTTATCTGATCACCGATCTCAGTAAGCACAAAGGATGCATGTATTCCCGCAATGTTTAGAAGCTCATTGGCCACAGAGGAAGCAACTATGGTAGGTGATTCCACACCCTCCGCAGGTATGCTTGATACTGCAAATGTATCCATAAATACCTCTGCATTCATAGCACCCATAGCTCTCTGCTTAAATGCATCCATATCATTTCTGAACATCTTTCTGACACGCACCACATCGGCACCGCAGCGACGAAGGAATGCGCAGGCCTCAAATGTTCTGACACCGGTGTTTCTTACAAAGTTGTTGGTATCCGTAAGTATGCCTTCATACATGGCATCAGCCTCTGCTGAACGAAGCTTTGGCTTGTCTACGATATACTGAAGTATCTCTGCTACCATCTCACATGCCGAAGAAGCATAGGGCTCCACATATGAAAGGGTCGCATTCTGTATGACCTCACTGGTCTGTCTGTGATGGTCAATGACCACAAGGCTCTTTACCATGGTAAGAAGCTCAGGACACTCCGTATAGGAAGGTCTGTTTACATCCACCACCACGAGAAGGGTATCCGAATCAACTATGGATAAAGCCTGCTCGCTATTTATAAAGAGATCCTCGGGATAAGCGCTGCTGCCTGCAAAATTGTCAAACACAGGCTTTACAGCATTGGTAACCTTGTTGATAACTATATGGGCTTCCTTACCAAGATCGGTAGCTACTCTGAAAACACCGAGAGCCGAACCGATACAATCAAGATCCGGTAGGTGATGTCCCATAACAATTACCTTTGATTTGGTATCAAGAAGCTCCTTAAGAGCATGAGCCTTTACTCTTGCCTTTGCTCTGGTCTGCTTCTCCACACCTCTTGTCTTACCGCCATAATATACGATCTTCTCACCCTTTTTAACTACAGCCTGATCGCCACCTCTGCCGAGAGCCATATCCATGGCAACTCTTGCATAATCATAGGCCTTGCAAAAGCTTTCAGCCTCTGCGCCGATACTGATAGACAAGGTGACCGCTATTTCATTTCCTATGTTGATACCTCTGACCTCATCAAGTATGGCGAACTTGGTGGTCTCAAGCTGAGGAAGAAACTTCTGCTGGAATACGAAGAAATATTTATCCTTTTCCATCTTCTTCATTATGGCTTCGATATTCTGCATATAGATATTGATCTTTCTGTCGATAAGAGCTGAAAGAAGAGCCTGTCTTACCTCTTCGATACTGTCAATAGCCTCATCATAATTGTCTATATAGACAAGACCGGCCACAAGCTTTTGTTCCTCATTCTCTCTGATATATCTGTTAAGCTCTGTCTCATCATGAAAATAAATTGCAACTAAAGCGTCATTCTCCACCTCTTCATTAAGCACAACGCGTTTCATCTCTACACGATAGGATCTTTCGTTGTAGTCGAGAATGGTCTCAGTCTTATCAACTACCGTAGGAAAATCATCCTGATCAAAATCTTCAAACAGCTGAAATACTGTCTTTTTCGAGGGCTTACTTTCTCCGGCGACTATCTCCCTAAAGCCCTCATTGGCCCAAAGCTGTCTTCCCTCTGTATCCGTAAGAACATAGGGGATTGACATCTCCTTTAAAAGGCCATTCTGCACATTACCCTGATCCATAGCAAAGCTTATCATATCGCTTGCAATACTCTTCTTGTAACGATAATAAAAGAGCACAAGTAAAAGAACATAGATCAAAAGGAAAACGGAAACAGCCGCTCCCGCCTTGGTATCCATGATATAGATCACAACATTCATAACCGCCAATATGACAAAAAGCAAAAACGGCAGTCTGAGATATTTCAATATTCTGTTATCATTTAACGATTTATTATCCATTAGATATCTTACCGGGAATTATTCAAACGGTCTGCCGCAGTTTAAACCACGGCAGACCAACATTTACCATAATGATTATCTGAGTCTCTTTAAGAGTGCCTCTCTCTGCTCCTCAAAACCGGGCTTGCCAAGAAGAGCAAACATATTCTTCTTATAGCTTTCAACACCGGGCTGATCGAAGGGATTTACTCCGAGTACATAGCCGCTGACACCGCATGCAAACTCGAAGAAGTAGAAGAGCTCACCAAGAGTGAATTCATCCATCTGAGGAAGTGTGATCATGAGATTGGGGATCTCACCATCTACGTGTGCAAGCACTGTTCCGTACATAGCCTGCTTATTGATGTAATCAACTGTTCTTCCTGCAAGATAGTTCATACCATCAAGATCCTCATCCTCCTGCTCCATTATGATCTTTAATCTGGGGCTTCCGATATTGATAACTGTCTCTATATGGTTCTTGGTACCATCCTGAATGAACTGACCAAGTGAATGAAGATCTGTAGTAAAGTCAACAGCCGTAGGGAAAAGTCCCTTTCCGTCCTTACCCTCTGACTCACCAAAGAGCTGCTTCCACCACTCAGCTACGAAGTGAACTGAAGGAGTGTAGTTTGCAAGGATCTCCATGGTCTTACCCTTGTTAAGAAGGATATTACGAAGTGCAACATACTGAAGTGCATCATTGTTCTCGAAGGGATCATGGATGCAACGTGTTCTTGCTGACTGAGCTCCACGCATCAGCTCATCGATATCTGCACCTGAAACCGCGATAGGAAGAAGACCTACTGCAGTAAGAACTGAGAAACGTCCTCCAACATCATCAGGTACAACGAAGGTCTCATAGCCCTCTGCATCAGCCATGGTCTTTAACGCTCCCTTGGTCTTATCTGTAGTAGCATAAATCCTCTTTGCAGCCTCTTCCTTGCCATACTTCTCAATAAGAAGTCTCTTGAAGATTCTGAATGCGATAGCAGGCTCGGTTGTAGTACCTGACTTTGAAATAACATTGATAGAGAAATCTCTGTCACCTACTACATCAAGCAAATGCTCAATATATGTACTGCTTATGTTATTACCTGCAAAATATATCTCTGCTGTCTTTCTCTGATCTCTGCCGATCACATTGTAGAAGGAATGGCGAAGCGCTGAAATAGCTGCTCTCGCACCGAGGTATGAACCGCCGATACCGATAACGATCAAAATCTCCGAATCCGAATTGATCTTGGCTGCCGCCTTCTTGATCCTTTCGAACTCTTCCTTATCATATTCCTTGGGAAGATCGATCCATCCGAGGAAATCATTACCTGCGCCTGTTCTGCCAAGTAAGGTCTCCCTTGCCTCCAAAACCTTGGTGCTCATCTCTTTGATCTCTTCGTCAGAAACCATGAATTTTGCATTTGAATAATCAAAGCTAATACTCTGTGTCATTTTTATAAATCTCCTTTTAACTTTATTTACCCCATAGATAAAAAACATTTTACCATTTCAATGTAGGAATTACAATAGGAAAAATAAAAAACGCCGTATGCTCTCACATACGGCGTAAATGATCATTAGAACAATTCTCTTTCGAGCTCCCCTAAAAACTCCTCTATAGTCTTAAGTCTATGCTCAAATTCCTTCTTTGCGATCTCAGTCTTTAAATGTCTGATCTTCGGACGATTGATGCGGTAGAAATTCTTGATCCTGTAGTAAGCCTTCTTGTAGGTGGCCTCATCACTGACAGCCACAGCCATAGCATCCCACAGCACGCTGATGGCACCTATCTCATCTAAAAGAATAGCATCCATCACTACCTTACATTCAATGGATAGATCACCCTGCAGCTCATCGGTAGCCTCTTGCTGATTCTGTAGCATGATAAGCTCTCCGACTCTTCCTATGCGCTCCTCGTCATACTCGATACTGTCGAGATATTCAACCGCTACCTCGCAGCTAACCTCATTAGACGGTCTTCCATCTTCCCAGCCCACATCATGTAAAAGAGCAGCAAGTGTGATAAGCTCAAGATCGCCTCCAACCTTTGCCTGAAGCTTGATAGCCCAACGATACACTCTCATGGTGTGTTCAAAGCGGCTTCTGAAAGGCTCTATATCGGGACGATCCTCTTTAGATGTCTGATTTTTAACAAATTCAATAACCTCTGCGTAATTCATACCTAAGCTCCTATGAAATATCTGTAGGTGTAACCCATAATAATAAACCTACAAACAGTTATAGTTATGATAACACATTTCACTTCAATTTGCTACAAAAAATTAGGAAAAATAAAAAAATCCGCGCGGTCGGTATCGAAATGCCTTCATAGCCGTTACCCTTGCAGTTAACTCAGACCAGGCACCCTTACGGCACATGAGAAATCCTGCTTAGTGCTGCTTGGTTCCCCACCTGACACGGTTCACAAGCACCCATTGCGTAAGACCCAATCATCAACGCCACTTACAAGGGGCAGCACTACAAAAGTCACCCCTCAAGCCGACCATCACCCCTGCTATAGCGGATTGCAGGTACAGGGCGCCGCTACCTCCCCGGCTGCACGGAATGTGTATAATATAGCAAAAAACAAAGGTAATGTCAAACAAAAAAGAGAATCACTCGCGAAACTCTTACACCAAGCACAGTTACCCAAATCAAAAACCGAAGGCCATAACGACCTTCGGTTTATCTCATTTTTGAACCTCTTCTATAAGTCCCATGATGATGCCGATAGAATCGGCCATTTCACTTCCCATCATGGTCTTTTTATATTCTTCTCTGTTCTCATAGACCTCTTTGACAGCCTTCAAAAGAGATTCATGATTTACCTCTTCTTCAAGAAGCACATAGGAAAATCCCTGTTTCTTAAAGGATCCGGCATTTAATATCTGGTCTCCTCTGCTTGCTGCCTTTGAAAGGGGTATCAAAAGATTGGGCTTTCTTAAAGCCAGTATCTCACAGATAGCATTGGCTCCGGCTCTGGATATCATAATATCTGTCAGCGCAAAGAGATTGGAAAGCTCCTTCTTAACATATTCAAACTGAATATATCCTTTCGTACACTTAAGGCCTTCATCGAGATTGCCTTTTCCGCAGATATGTATGATCTGAAAATGCTTCAAAAGCTCAGGAAGACACTCTCTCACTGCACCGTTTATAGCAGCGCTTCCAAGGCTTCCTCCGATGACCAAAAGAACAGGAAGGCCTTCATCAAATCCGCAGAGCTTTCTCGCCGCTTCCCTATCGCCTTCATATAACTCCTGTCTGATAGGAGAACCCGTAAGAACAGCCTTGCTCTCAGGAAGATAAGAAAGAGTTTCAGGGAAATTGCAGCACACCCTGTCAGCGCAAGGCATGGATAGCTTGTTGGCAAGTCCCGGTGTCAGATCAGATTCATGGATGATCACGGGAATACCAAGCCTTTTTGCAGCCCATACAACAGGAACGGACACAAAGCCGCCCTTTGAAAACACTACATCAGGTTTTAGCTTTTTAAGTATCCTTCCGGCTTCATTGGCACCCTTTATAACCTTTCTCGGTTCCTTGATGGTCTTCAATGTAAAGTATCTTCTAAGCAAGCCCGATGAGATACCATAATACGGCACGCCGGTTTCTTCTATAAGTTTTTTTTCTATACCCTCATATGAACCTATATAGTATATCTCATAGCCCGCCTCTCTTAAAGAGGGCATCAAAGCCATATTCGGGGTTACATGACCTGCGGTACCACCGCCTGTCAAAACTATCTTTTTTCCTGCCATCAGGTACTCTCCTAATCTGCGGTAATAAACAGGGCGTCAAGCTTTTTAAGGTCTTCCCCATTAAGCGAATAGTTGCCATCGCCTCCTGTGATCTCAACCTTTACCGATGCCTGATCACCATAAGACAGAGAATCAAGCTTCGCCTCTATGATAGCCAAAACACCCTCAGCAAATTCAGACTCATACTTGCCTGTTCCGTAATCGTCAAATTCGCCGTTGTTTTTCCTTGCATTGAAGCTCTCGGTAAGAGCTATCACCTCTGCTTCGGTATCAGGCAAAAGTTTTATGGGCCGGACGACAACCTCTACGACAGCACCCTCTCCATCAGCTTCCTTTACCTCATAATCAGCCTTTTCGTATATACGCTTGGTGATATCAATGTACTTATCCCGAAGTTCCTTGTTATCTGAAGGTATGTTTATCCCATAATACCCTGCAAGGGAAGAAGCGAGTGTACCCATACCATCCTTGTAGGAATCGTAAAGAGCATCCTTCTCGCTACCCGTAAGCTTTGCATAGCTACTTACATCTCCCTTATAATTGGCATCAAGATAAGCAAGGACATACTTTTTATAGTCTTTATTACTCGCACCGCTTTTTCCGCAGCCTGAAAGGATCAAAAGGCAGATCAAAAGCGGCAGTAATATGATCGATCTTTTCATTTACCTAACCTCTGCACCATGAGGCATAAAGAACTCTGTGGTAAGAAGTGAAAGCGCCCCCTCCTGATCCTCAGCGCAAAGGAGCATACCCTCCGACATAAAGCCGGCAAGCTTTGCGGGCTCAAGATTCGTCACTGCGATAACCTTCTTTCCTATCATCTCCTCAGGCTCATATTTGGCATGGATACCTGATACGATCTGTCTTACCTCACTTCCGAACTTCACCTGCGAGCATAGAAGCTTCTTAGATTTCGGAATAGCACGACAATCTATGACCTCGCCTACACGAAGCTGGAGCCTATCAAAATCTTCAATAGTAACCATAGGCTTTTCAGGGATATCGATACCCTTGTCAACAGGGGCCTCATCCACTGAAACGCTTTGCTCAGGAGGCATAAGCTCCTCTACCTTCTTCATTACCTCATCAAGATCAGCTCTTGCAAAGAGTATCTCAGGGGAATCGGTAACCTTTGTTCCTGACTGATATCCGCCAAACTCAGTAAGCTCCTCTATCTTTCTGGGAGAAGCATTAAGCTGTGCAAGTATCCTGTCAGCAGTCTCAGGCATAAATGACTTTAAGTAGCTTGCGCCGTGAACAATACTCTCAACCAGGTTGTAAAGCACGGTCTGAAGTCTTGCCTGCTGCTCGGGATCCTTAGCAAGAACCCAAGGCATAGTTTCATCAATATATTTGTTGCATCTCTTAAAGAGATTGAATATCTCTGTAATGGCATCTGCCACACGAAGCTTGTCCATGCAGGAATTCACTTTATTCCTGGTTCCGAGAACAACCTCCTTTAGATCCTTGTCCACATACTCTGACGCCTTGCCGTTGGTGATCACACCATCGAAATACTTGTTGGCCATAGAGATAGTTCTGTTCACAAGGTTGCCAAGGGTGTTGGCAAGCTCAGAATTCATACGCTCTACCATAAGATCCCACGAGATCACACCGTCATTGTCAAAGGGCATCTCATGAAGCACGAAGAATCTTACAGCATCAACACCGAAGATGCTTACAAGATCGTCGGCATATATTACATTGCCCTTGCTCTTACTCATTTTTCCGTCGCTCTGTAAAAGCCAGGGATGTCCAAAGATCTGCTTAGGCAAAGGAAGATCCAGAGCCATAAGCATGATAGGCCAGTAAATGGTATGGAAACGGAGAATATCCTTTCCGATCAAATGAAGATCACAGGGCCAATAACGATCAAACAGCTTGTCGCTCATTCCATCAACATCATAGCCAAGTCCGGTTATGTAGTTTGAAAGAGCATCGATCCATACATAGATCACATGCTTGGGATCAAAATCAACAGGGATACCCCATTTGAAGGATGTACGTGAAACGCACAGATCCTGAAGTCCCGGAAGAAGGAAGTTGTTCATCATCTCATTCTTTCTTGACTCCGGCTGAATAAAATCAGGATGTGTAACTATATAATCGATCAGCTTGTCGCTATAATTTGAAAGCTTGAAGAAGTAAGCCTCCTCCTCAGCCTTTTCAACAGGGCGTCCGCAGTCGGGGCACTTGCCATCCTTAAGCTGAGTCTCAGTGAAGAAGGACTCACAGGGAGTACAATACATACCGACATATTTGCCCTTGTATATATCACCTTTATCATAAAGCTTCTTAAAGATCTTCTGAACCTGCTTCTCATGCTCCTCATCAGTGGTTCTTATGAACTTATCATAAGAAGTGTTCATCAGATCCCAAATTCTCTTGATCTCACCGGCTGTACCATCCACGAATTCCTTCGGTGTGATACCCGCCTCGTTCGCCTTTTGCTCGATCTTTTGGCCATGCTCATCAGTACCGGTCTGAAAGCGAACATCATAACCCACAAATCTCTTGTAACGCGCAATGGCATCTGCGAGGACTATCTCATAGGTATTCCCTATATGAGGTTTGCCTGATGTATAGGCGATCGCAGTAGTAATGTAATACGGTTTTTTTGCCATGTTAAAAACCCTCCTTAAAATTTTAGTAGAAATGATTACTAATCATGTAGTAAAAATGATTACCAGAAAAAAATTATACCCATTAAAAAAATGGGTGTCAACCTTAATGTGCAAGTTATCTAAATTCCTTTTCAAAAATTTAGGCATTTTTTTGAATTTTAGGTTTGAAATATTTTGGATAATATAGTAGAATAGTCCTTAGTGAAATTTTTATTGAAAAGAGGTTTATGCAATGAAAGATTACTCGAATATGTCTAGTCAGGAATTCGGTTTTTCTCTTTTTGGTATCAAAAAGGCAGAGGTTAAGAGCTTCCTCGTAGAAGCAGAGGATGCATTTAAAGAGATGAAAAAGAAGGTCGACAGTCTTGAATCAGATCTTGAGACTCTCTCAAAGACCAGCCAGGAGAATGCTCTGAAGAACTACAATCTTCAAAAGGAATTGGACGACAAGACAGACGATCTCAAAAAAGCCAATGATCGTGTAAGAAAGCTCGAAGCAGAGCTTGCAAATATTAAGAACGGTGGTCCCGCACACAAGCCTCAGGGCGGTCTAGGTCCCAAGCCTCAGGGTGGTCCTAAGCCTGCCGGCGCTCCACATGGCGGTCCTAAGCCTGCCGTCGCTCCCCAAGGTGGTCCCAAGCCTCAGGCAGCTCCTACCGGAGCTCCAAAGCCCCAGGCTGCACCTCAAAGTGCACCCAAGCCCCAGGTTGCTCCACAGCCTCAGGCAGCACCCAAGCCCGAGAAGCCTTCAACAGGCGGTTTCAAGATGGCAGGAAGCGGCGGATCTTCAGCTCCCAAGAGCTTTAGGATGGCAGGACTCAACAATCATCAGGCACCCAATCCCAAGCCTGCTGATGATGACGATGACGACGGAGTATTCAGCGGAGAGGTTGAGGACAATGTAAAGGTAAGCAACGCTTTCCGTATAGGTAATGACGACGATCCCGATGAGGGCTTCGATTTCATCTAGGAAGATACAGCAAAAAGAACGGTTCTCGAACCGTTCTTTTTTTTGCGCTACTAATGTGATCAGATGTAATTGTTCACTACAGCTCTCAGATAACAAAGGTCTGATCCACTGATGTTTTTAAGCTCCAAGCCTTCATATCTACCTCTCCCGCATGAAACGCCAAGTAGCGTTCACTCTCATCAGGAAATACTCTTGATGTGAAGGTCGCCTCCCCATCATTTACAAAGATCTCCACCGAGCTTTTATCAGTATAGATTTGAAGCTTATAAAGGTCATCAATAAGCTTCGATCCTCTTGTAAAGCCTTCGTTTTCATTGAAGGTTGTCTTCATATTTCCTCTGTCAAAGGTCAATAGCTTAGCCTCACTGTCATATCGTAAAGAAAGCCCACCTTCTCCTCTTTCATCCGTAAATAAAGATATCTTAAAGTCCTTACTCTTAACATCGATCAAAAGCTCATAAGTCTTAGGAAGCTCATAGATACCATCCTCGTTATCGGTGATATCAAGCTCTTCATCTCGGATAGATACTATCTCCCTTACCGGTCTTTGATATAGTCTTCCTTCCTTTATAGAAAGCTCCCTTGGCAATGTCAGACAACCTGACCAATCCTCTTCATCCGTAGGATAGGAAACATCAGGAAGGCCCATCCATGCAGACATAATAGTTCTCTCATCCTTTGTATTGAACGCACAGGCAGCCGCATAAAAATCGAAGCCTTCATCAAGCACAGAAAAATCCTTCTCCGGTGTAAAGATAAGATCATCCCAATCCATCCTTCCCACAATATTGACATTCTGATTGGTTCCGTTGCCACGACCGGGAAGCTTCAGATATTGAGGACAGAATATCAGCACATCCTTATCGCCTATATGCTCGATGGATGGGCATTCCCACATTCCGCCAAAGCTCTCATAGCCCGGTACCTTAAGCTCACCCAAAAACTCGTAGTCTGAGGCAGGCTTTTGGGATCCATATATCAGGATACATCCTCTCTCATCCTTTGTCCTTGCACCGATCACAATATAGTAACGGTTCTTTTCGGGAAATGCCACAAGCTTTGGATCTCTTTGGTGCTCGGTATAATCCGGATGCTCTTTAAATAAGGGATGGGTAGCTTTTTCAATCCTGCCCTCCTTATCCATTTTCGCAAGACAGGTATAGGGATGTCTTATATAATCGTCATCACGATTGTTCCCGGTATAATAAAGGAAAAGCTTGTCTTCAAGAGAATAACCTGATCCGGAATACACACCCTTGTTGTCATAGACATACTCTTCCTCCGGCTTTAAACCTACTCCTACATTCTTCCAGTTCACAAGATCCTCTGATACCACATGATACCAGTATTTTAGACCGTGAACCGCACCCCAGGGGCACCATTGATAAAACATATGCCACTTCCCACCGAAATAGGAAAAACCGTTGGGATCATTTATCAGTCCTGTTACCGCCTGTATATGATAGGTCTGTCTGTATACCGAATCTTTGGTATCTTCATAAAGCCCTAAAAGCTCCGAAGGATCCTCAAGATACTTATATCTTTCCTCATTTGTCCATGTCCTCATAGGCATCACCCTTTGTACTCAGATACATTGGTCTCCAACACGATCTTTCTGATAGGAAGAATCCTTCCCGGAGATACAGAAAGCTCGTCATAGCCCATAGCCAAAAATTCCTTTGTAAGACTTAGGTCTGCACCAAGCTCTCCACATATGCCCGCCCAGGCACCATGCCTGTGAGCAGCATCCACTATCATCTTAAGCATACGCATTACAGCCGGATGATGAGGATCGTAGAATTCATCAAGAGACTGATTCTGCCTATCTATAGCCAATGTGTACTGAGTAAGATCGTTGGTTCCAACACTGAAGAAATCAACCTCTTTGGCAAGCTCGTCAGCGATCATAACGGCCGCAGGAGTTTCTATCATAATACCAAGCTCTATATCCTTGTCATAGGAAATCCCATCAGCATCAAGCTCCGCTTTAACCTCTGCCACTATCTCCTTGATACGTTTCACTTCACCTAAGGATATGATCATAGGAAACATTATGGATATCTTTCCAAAAGCGCTTGCTCTAAGGATAGCACGAAGCTGGGTCTTAAATACCTCAGGCCTCGTAAGACATATCCTGATAGCACGAAGTCCCATAGCAGGATTCTCTTCCTTTGGAAGCTTGAAATAATCAGCCTGCTTATCCGCACCGATATCAAGCGTACGGATAATAACCTTCTTTCCAGCCAAGGTCTGAGCCACCTGTTTATATATTGCAAACTGCTCATCCTCAGTGGGATAATCATCAGATCCCAGGTAAATGAATTCTGATCTGAAAAGACCGATGCCCCCTGCATCATTTTTAAGAACAAGTCCAAGATCCTTGGTGTTTCCTATATTGGCATAAAGGTTTATCTTCTGACCGTCAAGGGTCACATTATCCTTGCCCTTAAGTTCTTCAAGAAGCTTCTTCTTTTCATCCTCTTCCAAAACTAACTTCTTCTTTGCAGCAAGGATCTCCTCATCAGGCTCCACATATACCTTCCCTTCATTTCCGTCGACGATGGCAAGCTTTCCGTTAAGCTCCTCTGAAAGGGGCACAGGACAGCCTATGATAGCGGGAATACTCATAGTCTTTGCAAGGATAGATGTATGCGAATTGGCAGATCCATGCACAGTAACAAATGATAATATCTTGTCCTTATCCATCTGAACAGTCTCAGAGGGAGCAAGATCGTCTGCCACTACGATCACAGGCTCATCTGACACAATACCACCGGAGCCCGCGCCTGAAAGAGCATTCAATATACGCTCGGTGATATCCTTGATATCAGCTGCTCTTCCTCTAAAGTATTCCTCCTCCATCTCAGAAAACATCTTGTAGAAATTGTCACCGGTCTGAGCCACAGCATACTCTGCATTGACACCCTCTGTTTCTATGATGCTCTCAGCGGATTCAATATAGTCCTCATCATCAACCATCAGCTGGTGAGCCTCGAATATCTCTGCCCCGGACTCTCCAACCTCCTTTACAGCCTTTTCATAAAGCGCCTTCAATTCATCTATGGCAACCTCTCTGGCATCGGCATAGCGTTTCTTTTCAGCCTCGGTATCATCTACCTTCACTCTCTTAACCGACTGCTCCTTCTTTTGGTAAATGTTTAGCTTGCCAATGGCAATACCCTCAAATACTGCCTTACCCTCATATATAACCATACCGTAAAACCCTCCTTTTTAAACATCCGCCTCTGCATCCATAGCAAGCTTTATGGCACCCAAAATGCCCTGATCATCATTGCAGCCTGCAGGGATGATGTAGCTATCAATATCATCAAGCTCTTTTGTAACAAGGTATCCGTTCAATTCCTTCAATACCTTCTTTCTGATAAGAGGAAACAGCTGAAGCTGATGCATCACGCCTCCACCCAAAATGATCTTTTTGGGACTAAGGGTAAGTATAAGATTGGCCAAAGCCTGTGCTATATAAAAGCTTTCAAGCTCCCAGACCTCTGCATTATCAACCAGCTCCTTAGCAGGCTTTCCCCATCTGGCTTCTATGGCGGGACCTGCAGCAAGACCCTCAAGGCAGGTTCCGTGATAAGGACACTTGCCCTCGTATGTATCGGATTCATGCTTTACAAGCTTCATATGTCCAAGCTCAGGATGCATCATACCATGAACCACCTTGCCACCGGAAAGTATGCCACCGCCGACACCGGTTCCTATGGTAATATAAAGGGCATCCGAAAGACCCTTTGCCGCTCCCCAGGTCACCTCACCAAGCAGGGAGCCATCTACATCCGTATCAAAGCCCACCGGCACACCTAGAGCTTTTTTCATAGTGCCAACCATATCAAAATCTATCCAGGGAAGCTTGGGAGTTCTTAATATATGACCATAAGAAGGTGAAGCCTTATCTACATCTATGGGGCCAAAGCAGCCTATACCCAAAGCCCTTATATCCTTGTCCTTAAAATAATCTATGATAGCCGGCATGGTATCCTCGGGAGTCTTTGTGGGAACAGATATCTGTTCGTATATCTTCCCGGTCTCATCTCCGATAGCACATACCATCTTTGTACCTCCGGCCTCCAATGCACCGTATAACATATCTTCTCTCCTTAAAACAACACAGTCGGAGCATCCGTCAAAGGGATGCTCCGACACACATAAACTATTAGAGATTAGCCTTCAAAAAAGCCTCGATAGCAGCAGCTGCTGCCTCCTCGTCATCGCCCTCGACTGTGACAGTAACCTCATCACCCTTTACGATACCCATACCCATGAGTTTCATAAGAGATGTAGCCTTGGCACTCTTTTCACCCTTTACGAACATAATGGTGCTTGAGTACTTCTTAGCCTCCTGAACAAGAAGTCCTGCAGGACGAGCATGAATACCTACCTCATCTGTGATCACATACTTAAATTCCTTCATAAGTGTACCTCCTAATATATTATAATTGTTTTATGTTCTACTTATTTATGACAGCTTGAGATCTTCATAATCATCGCTGTTGGTAAGCAATACCACAACCGTATCAGCCTTACCCGCTGCCTTGATCTTTGCAATATCAAACTCCATAAGCTTTTGTCCCTTCTTTACCTGATCGCCCTCAGACACGAAGGTAGTAAAGCCGTCGCCCTTCATCTCAACCGTATCTACGCCTACATGGATAAGAAGCTCCATATCCTCTGCACCGGTGATACCTATGGCATGCTTGCTGTCAGCCACCGAACTGATCTCACCATCCATGGGAGCATATACAACTCCCTCATCGGGTATGATACCAACACCCTGACCCAATACGCCTGATGCAAAGGTCTCATCACTGATCTCTGTATAAGGTATGATCTTTCCCTTTGTGGGCTGCCCGATCTCACCTGCTGAAGAGCTTATCACTACATTGTCACAAGGAACCTCTCCTGATGACTTGGATGCCTGAACCTCATTTATCATAGGAGTAGAGGTTGTCTTGGGCTCATCTACCTTTGCCCCAGGTATCTCATCATTATCCTCTTTCCAGACAGCCAATGTAAGTCCAAAGGCAACTCCACCGGAAATGAGAAGAAGAACTGTATAGACACCGGGATTGTTTATGGTCAGATAACCGGGGATACCGGTCACACCGTAAGCTGTTGCACCGATCTTGGTGATAGCTCCGAAAACAGAACCGCAGGCCGCACCGATCATACCGCATACAAAGGGCTTCATGAAACGGAAGTTTACACCGAAGATAGCAGGCTCGGTGATACCGAGCGAAGCAGAAAGAGCAGAAGGAACAGCAACTGTCTTAAGCTTGGCCTGTCTACACTTAAGACCTACCGCAAGGCAGGCACCAAACTGTGCGAAGTTGGCTGCCGATGCTATAGGCATCCAGGTATTGAGTCCAACAGATGAAAGCATTCCTGCCTCAATAACATTGTACATATGGTGAAGACCCATTACAACCGTTACGGGATAAATAGCGCCCATAAGCATAGCTCCGGGAGGGAACTGTACAAGCCACTCAGCGCCCTTGAGTACATAATTCTCAAGTGTTGCGAAGATAGGTCCGATCACAACAAATGTGAAGAGTGATGTAACAAATACTGTGGTGATGGGAACAACGAAGAGATCGATCATCTCATTAACATGATCATGTAACCACTTCTCGATCTTACTCATAAACCAGATAGCTATCATAACCGGGATTACATGACCTTGATAACCATGCCGGGATATGGATCCCAATACATAATCGCCTATCTTGATATTGCCAAACAGGTTCCATGTAGGTATCTTGCCGTCGGTAACTCCGAAGAAACCATTTATCGCATCTACACTACCTACGTTCCAACCGTTCAAAAGACCGGTGTGAACCATCATCAGACCAATAACCGCCGCAAGGAATATATTGCCTCCAAATACTCTCGCAGCACTTACTGCCACGATCACAGGCAAAAACGCAAAAGCAGTATTGGCAACCATATCGAGATATGCGTACCAGTCAGTTTCCGCAAAGGTGGGAATAGCCTTTCCAAGAGCTTCAACCACACCCATCATAAGACCGGATGCCACGATAGCGGGAAGAATAGGAACAAATACATCTCCTACTGATTTTAATGCCCTCTTCCAGGCGGGCTGTGCTGCAGCAGCTGCTTCCTTCACGTCGTCCTTGGTAGCCGCTGTCATACCGGTAACCGCTAAGAACTCCTCATAAACCTTGTTCACCGTACCGGTTCCAATGATGAGCTGGAGCTGTCCGTTGCTCTCGAACATACCCTTCACCCCATCAACATTTTCGAGTTTCTTTTTGTCAATCTTTGAATTGTCCTTGATAACAAGCCTAAGTCTTGTAGCGCAATGTGCTGCCTGTGCAACGTTCTCCCTTCCGCCGATCAGGGATACGATCTCTTCAGCACATCTTCTGTAATCAAGTGCCATAGCATTGACCTCCTTCCATAAAAATCACATTGTTTTATTGGTTGTTTGAAATCGTTTTCAATCTGTTTTCAGATTATCACAGTATCTTATTCTTGTCAACTAAAAAATGTATTATTTTGAAAGTTTTTTTAGGTCATAAAAGATTATATTAAATCGACTCTCTCTCTATGATCTCATATCCAAGCTTTATCTGGCTGATAGGATAACCTTCTTTACCGTTTTCAATCATCTCTCTTAGCATCCTTGCCGCCGTCTGACCACACTGCTCAAAGTAAAGTCTCACCGTAGTAAGCTCAGGAGTTGTAACCTGTCCGGCAAGATTGTTGCCTATACCCGCTATGGCAATATCATCAGGTATTGAAAGCTTCTTTTCCCTGATTGCCTTCATGGCACCGAGAGCAAGAGAATCCGTGGCGCAAAGCACTCCATCAATCTTTTTCTTTTTTGAAAAGAGCTCCTTCATAGAAGTATAACCATGCCTCATATCAAAGCCTGAAGTCTCAACCGATATAAGCTTTGAAGGATCTTTATCCATCTCCTTAAAGGCTTTTATAACGCCTTCCTTTCTCTTGATACCAACCGCAGGATCAGTCTCCGGCGCCCCGATATATGCAATATTCTTCCTTTTTTTGAGCATCAATTGGGCAAGCTCCCTCATAGCATTCTGGTCATCATAATATACACAGGGAAAGCCCTCAAAAGCTTGTCCGGTGATAACAATGGGTATGGGACATCTTTCAATGGTATTCCTTAAATGCGGTGTCATGGTGGTGCCCATAAGTATGATGCCCTCAAGCTTACTAAGTGTCATCATGTTGATATATTGAACCTCTTTTTCCACTGCACCCTCTGTTAAACCAAGAATCATATTGTAATCATTTTCAGAAAGGCCATCTGCTATGCCGTGCATGATCTGCGACAGTGAATCAGAATGGATCTTCGGAACTATCACTCCTATCTGACCGCTTTTTCCTGTTCTCATGGATTGAGCAGCCTGATTTGGAACATAGTGATACTTCTCCACTACCGCCTTTATCCTCTTCTGTTTTTCTTCTCCTAATGACCCCCCATTAAAATATCTGCTGACAGCGGCTGATGAAACTCCCGCTTCCTTTGCGATATCCTTAATCGTCATCGTCCATCTCTCCTATCCAAAGCACCATTGAATACTTGTTGTAATCGTTTACATTTATATTATATAACCTAGTCTTATTTTTTTCAAGAAAAAAAAGACGAAGGATGATAAATTGATACAATCCTTCGTCGTAACTGTTCAGCAGCTTCGCTGCTGCCAGTTACGAGCAATACTTTTTAGTTTTCCGAAGTGACATCCACCCATATCACCGGCCTGATAGCACCGTTGGGTCTGTTGACCTCCTTTTCGGCTACAGATATCTCTCCGTCAACAGTCACTATGGGAGCATATATATCAGGAGCTTCCTCGGCACCCTTCAACCACCACCATGAGCTTCTATAATCCTTCATATCCCAATAGTTATATTTACTCATGACATTGGTATTGGTCCCCTTCATCATTGCTAGCTCAGTAACCGACAGTTGTCTTTTTTCATCAGTATCAAAAACCTCAGCGGCCTCTTCGGGAGTCAAAAGTGTGATGACATCCCCATTAGTATTGACAATATTCTTAAACTCTCCCGAGCTGAAGCTCTTTATAAATGTCTTGCTGTGAAGCATTTTTCTAAGATCAGATTCCATCCAGGTGACAGCCATATGCTTGTGATTGTAGCACTCACCGTCAACACCCTGCTTCGATAGAAGCATCACCTTGTTGCCATCTTTTTTTACAACGATCCAGCTCCAACGCTCTCTTCCGGGAATACCGTCCATATCGAAGCGGCCCCATTTTACCTCGTCGCCCACATTTGCATTTTTTATAGCCTTACATTCGGAGGAATAATTGATCATATCTCTTACTAATCTTCCCACAGTCAAGGTAAGGATCAAGACTACGATCGCTATGATCAAAAGCTTTATATGCACCTTCCTTTTAGTCTTCTTTTCAGCCTCTGTTTTTGGAGGTGGATTTAAAAACGCCACAGTCTTTTTTATGAGGAACTTAACTGCAGGGGATACCAGGGCTGTTAAGGCAATGCTCGAAGCATATACCGCAGTAAATCTCAAGGGATCAGACATAGTCATATCTCCATATATACGATTTACAAAATAGCCGTGTATCAAAAAGAGCTCAACGCTTATTCCGCTTATATACTTAAGAACCGGATTGCCAAGCCTTATACGCATATTTAAAAGCACAACAAGCAAGGTAGAAAGTATGCAGGCTGTGGATTGACTAAGGAGCGTAATAAGCTTTCCGTATTTGTATATGCCCACATAGGTCTCAATATAATAACCAAAGTGAAGAAGATTACGGATGGAATAGCCAAACATCACCCCAAAAAGCACAGTAGTTATCAAAAGGAAAAATACATAAAACCTGTTAAAAAATGCAGTGAGTTTTTCCTTGAATCTTCCGTAAAGCATACCAAAGACAAATACTATAGTCGAATTGTACCACCACTCTCCCGCAAACCAATGTGCCTTATTTCCCTCAGGATCGTGTCCCTTGAAATAAGCATACCTTATTATAAGGACAACAGAAACACACATAAGAAAAAGTGAGATATCCTTCTTTTTGATCAAGCTAAACAAAACATAGAATATTAGGTAGAAAATAACTATCTCAACGATAAACCATCCATTGCTGTTTATAAGGGTAATACCGAAGATATCCTTAATCACATCTATGGTTCCGTCCTTTGAGCCATACACAAATTTCGTCAAAAGAACCCCAAGTATATTCACCACCCAAAAAGGGATCAAAACGGTAGGTAGTCGCTTTTTTAAAAAGTTCTTTAAATAGTTTTCCTTTGTATAAAGGCTGACGATCAATCCATAGCCCGAAAAGAAAAAGAATATGGAAGTAAAAAGAATACCTGCATAATTGAAAATGGTAACGGGACCTTTGATATATGTTCCATAGGATGTGATCTGTTGAGTCAGATGATGCATGATGATAGCGATGCAAGCAAAGCCCTGTATAAGCTTACCCTGTTCAAGGCTCAAAAAATCAGGGGAAACCTCCTTTTTCTTTGATAGCTTTGCCCCGTAAAATGTCATTATAAAAAGTGCCACAGGAAATAGATTTAGTAGGAAAAGTTCCATGCCCCTTCGGCCTTTTAGGCCGCCTCCTTTACGATAATACCAAATTATTTTATGCTTTCAAAAGTTTTTTGTCAACATTTTGAAAAATTGAAAAATAATGTTGCGCTTATGTTGCTATTTGACTGTTATAATGAGCTCAGCTTAAGGTCAGTATTAAAAAACGAGGTATGTATTATGATCACCAAAGAACAGATAGGTGAATGGATAAGATCCATCAACACCTACAGAACCAATCTGCAGACCGGCGGAGGCGCATTGTTCAGTGCTACCTACAGCAAAGAAAACAACGCTCTATATGATAGTGCGACTGCTTGCCAGAATCTTCTCACAATGTATTACAATTATGATTCATTAAACGAAACACAGCTTAAAAGGCTGAAAACCATTATGTCGGATATGAATCTTAAGGCTCATGCTTACGAAGAAGCAAAGAGAAAGAACAGAAAAGAACGTTATGCACTTGTAGATTCACCGAGAGATGGTATAATAGCAGCAACGGGGGATAAAAAAACAAGATTGCAGGCCGCAGCGGATATGGCCCTTCTTACAAGGGATGCAATAAGATTCACCCTTGATACAGAGATTGCAGCCCAGGCAGGAAAAGAGCCCACTAAGCTTCCCAGCGAATATGCAAAGCTTGATGAAAAGCTCGGAGACGGCGATGTATCTGCTTCCGATATCATCAAGAATACGAAGAAGCTCACCAAGGATCACAAGGCCAGGATGGAGATCATCCACTTCCATCAGAGTGCCGTTGAGGCCGTAGAGGATTATAATGAAGCAGTTAAGAATTCATTCTGGGGCAAAAAGACAACTATTGGCGTGATGACTAAGGAGTTCAAGGAGCTTGAAAACCTTCACAGACTTGAGCTTTTAAAGTACAACAACGGATCTGACTTTATGAATTCATACAAGGCCAATCGCTACAAGATCCGTCAGGTGGTTGATATTTACAACAACGCCATGGAATGGAAAAAGGGAACACCGAAGGAGCAAAGGATATACAATCTTCTTCGTGTTTCTTTAGGACTTACCAATAAGCAGTTCGAGGAGCTTGGAGAAAAGATCTCTACACTGGAAATGATCGGCAGACACATGGATCACCGTATGTCAATGTATGCCAACCCTGAATTTGCAAAGATGGGTCTTGACGAATTAAAGAAACTGGCCCCCCTTAAAAAGGATGAGCTTGAGAAAAAGCTTAAGGATGCTGAGAACAATTTTAATAATCCTCAGTTACCTGTTGAGTATAAACCAAGTACTGACAAGATACGATTTTTCAAGGACGCTATTGCATATAGGTCTTTAGAGGACTTGGGCATCAAGCAGAACATATCAACCTCTGCAAGAGCAGAAAAATCATACATAAACAGAACAGTAGGCGACAAGCTGAAGCGAAACTTCAAGTTTTTAAATGCACAGGCAAGAGTCGGCCGCCAGAAGATGAAGGCAGACGGCATAGCGGGCGCTGTTGATATGCCTGTAATGCTTAAGGGAAAGCTCGGAAAGGTATCTCTTAAGTACGCATCTAAGAATGGTCTCGTAAGCGCAGGAGCCCATGCAGGCGCACTTGGTGCCAAAGCTGTAGGAAGTGTTGGTCTAGGCTTCTCACTTAAGAATCCTGCCAGCATCCAATTGAGCGCCGTAGGTTCAGCAGAGGCTTATGCATTAAGAGGTGTTGTTAAGGGAAGTGTCGGAAAGCCCAATATCAATCTTTCAGGTAATCTTCAGGGACATGTGGGTCACGCAAAGGCAGAGGGAACCCTAGCCTTCGGTCATATTTACCAGGAGAAGGACAATGGCGAGCTCATCGTGGACGGCTTTGGTGTTTCTGCTAAGGGTGGAGCTACAGCAGCTGTATTAAACGGAAAGGCTGTCGCAGGCTTCAGCGTATTTGGTGTAAGAATAGGCTTTGAGGCCAATGGAAAGGCATTGGGAATCGGTGCTGAAGGCGAATTTACATTTATGCCTGCCAACGGTATAAAGCTTGGCGGAGGCGGTGCACTTGGCTTCGGCGGAAGCTTCTATGTCTCAGTAGACTGGAGAGGTCTTGTGACTAAGGTTAAGCACTGGAAGGAAAGACGAGCTATCTCAAAGAAGACACTTGCCGCCAAGAAGGCAGAAGAAAAGGCAAGAAAGCAGGCAAAGGCCAACAAAAAGAGAAGAAACTCTATTTCCGGCAATCAGGTAGAAGCTGCAAAGGACGATCAGGCAAAGATCAAGCGATCAAACAGCATCGCAAAGACCAATACCATCAAGAAAAGTATAAAAGACAACAATGCCGCAAACAACAATAAGAAGCATGTAAACAACAATGTAAACAATAATAATCACAATATAAACGCAAGTAATTCTTTAGGCAAATAAGAAAGAGAGGTATCTAAAATGTACAAGGATCTATTACCTATCGGTTCAGTAGTAAGACTGGATGCAGGAGAAAGAAATGTTATGATCTGTGGAAGGATCGTAGTACCGGAGGGAACAGACAAGATCTACGACTATGCTGGCTGTGTCTATCCTGAGGGAATATCAAGCAACGAAGACTTGGTATTCTTCAACAGAAACAACATTGAAATGCTCTACTTCGTAGGCTTCCAGGATACTGATGAGCTCACCTACAGAGCAGAGGTGCTTGACGAGCTGGGAGAGCTTGCAGTAGTTGACGGAGAGGTGGTTCCTGTAGCCAACGATACCGAAGTTGAGGTATAAAAGGAATTTTAAAAGCGTGCTTTCGATCTTTTGAAAGCACGCTTTTATTTTTATTCATTATATCCGCCTGGATTCATGCTCTGCCATTTCCATGAATCAGCACACATATCCTCGATACCGTACTTGGCCTCCCAGCCAAGCTCTTTTTTTGCAAGAGAAGCATCCGCATAGCAGGTTGCTATATCACCGGGACGGCGAGGCTTTATCTGATAAGGAACCTCATGACCGCAGGCCTTTGAGAACGCCTTGATCACATCAAGGACGCTATATCCGTTACCTGTTCCGAGATTGTATATCTTCACTCCCGGATTCTCCTTGATCTTATCTATAGCCTTCACATGACCTATGGCAAGATCCACCACATGTATGTAATCGCGAACTCCGGTTCCGTCAGGGGTATCATAATCATTTCCAAATACACCGACCTCGGGAAGCTTACCTATGGCTACCTGAGCCACATAGGGAAGGAGGTTGTTTGGAATACCCTTTGGATCCTCTCCTATCTTACCACTCTTATGAGCTCCGATGGGATTGAAATATCTAAGCAATATCACATTCCATTCATTGTCCGCAGTATGAAGATCAGTAAGTATCTGCTCTAGCATACTCTTTGTCCAACCGTAGGGATTGGTGGGTGTACCCTTGGGACATTCCTCTGTAATGGGCACAAAGGCAGGATCGCCATAGACCGTAGCCGATGAAGAGAAAATGATATTCTTGCAGCCGTGACTCCTCATAGCCTCAACAAGTGTAAGAGTTCCCTGAATATTGTTCTTATAATACTCAAGAGGCTTTGCAACAGACTCTCCAACCGCCTTAAGACCTGCAAAATGGATCACACAATCAATCTTCTCCTTTGAAAAGATCTTCTCCAAAGCATCTGCATCAAGCATGTCATTCTCATAGAAGGTCACCTTCTTTCCGGTGATCTCTTCTATTCTGTCTATAGCCTTCTTACTTGAATTGTAAAGGTTATCAAGGATCACAACCTCATAACCGGCCTCTAAAAGCTCTACCGATGTATGACTACCTATGTAGCCCGCACCTCCCGTAACAAGTATTCGCATATTATTACCTCCAGGATTCTATAAATAATCGAAATTTCTAAAGGCTGTAGTAAACAGCCACATATTTACAATATACCATAACTTTTCTTGTTTATCCACAAGAAAATCCCCCGATACTCTCCACATTATATGAAAAGTATCAGAGGATTTATGTTCATTATGAATCACTATATTTAGAATGTTCAGTAACTAAATACTGCATCAAAGCTATATATTTTTCATCATATTCGGTTAAGACCTAGAAAACTACTTTACTGTAACCTTTACAGCCTTTTTCACTCCATTTACAGCAATGGCATATACGGTACATGTTCCTTTACCTACTGCCTTGATCTTGCCATTTGCATCTACAGTTGCTACTGCCTTGTTGCTTGATGCGTAGCGTAGCTCTGCTGCATAGCCCTTGGAAAGCTGTGCTTTCTTCTTTGCGGCAAGCGCTATCTTTGCACCTACTTTTGTTGTCTTTTCCTTCTTCAGAGAGACTGTAGTCTTTGCAGCTGTTACAGCCGAAGCATTGGTGAACTTCTTATCAAGTGCACCTGCTACGTATGCTGTCATACTTGTGGCCACCACTACCTTCTTGCCGTCTACAAGGCGATATGCCTTTACTATGACCTTTGATGCCTTCTTGCGATTAAGTACCTTTCCTGCGATCCTCTTGTAGGTGTATTTTACTAACTTGTTGCCCTTCACTGTCTTTACAAGCTTTGCGGTTCCGTCACAATAGCCTGTATAGATAAGGTACCCGTCAACATTGTTTATCTTTGTAGTTGTAGCTGTGATCGCGTTGCCCTTTGCTATAGCCATTACCATAGGTACCTGCTTTATAGCAAGCTTTCCTGAAACTGTTTCGATCTCATAGGTATCGGTCACATCCTTGTCACCGCTCTTTACAGTTACTACAGGTGTAATGGTATATTTCTTTGTATCTGTCTTCAAGGTAACTGTTGCCTTATCGCCGGTTTGAAGTCCCTTGATAGTATACTTTGAAGATGCCTGTGATACGCTATCACCAAAGGCTATGGTCTGATCCTTGGCTGTTACTGTGAGCTTGGTCTTTTCGGTGGGAGCAGGTTCTACGATAGGTTTAGGCTCGGGCTCAGGCTTCACATCGTCTTTCTTTACATAGGTATAGATGTAGGTTGTGTCAACCTTTATCTCAGTGTCAGCCTTGGGAACCACAGCCCAGCTTCCTTCCTTGTAACCATCTAAAGGCTTGGTTCCTACTGCGGGGATCTTGTCAGCCGAAAGCTTAATAGTATCGCCCTCAAAGCCCTCAAGCTTTACAACCTTGTCCTTGCTATCTCCTTCATCCCATGAACCATTTACCACCTTGAAGGTAACTGTCTTTGAAATATCAGCAAGTATCTTTGAAGTAACGCATTCCGCATCACTATCAACGTGAGTTTCATCTCCTACAGCCTTGTACCAAACATAATAGGTTCCTGCTTTGGTGGCCGTAGGGATGGATGTATTCCACTTTTTGTTTTCTTCTTCTGACCGGCCATCAAATGCCGGTGCCATTACCGCATCTTCACCGAGAGCATAATATATCGTTCCCCCGGTTACCGATCCTTCTGTTACAAGCTCCTGCGCCGAGCCATTGTAGGTCAAAGCCTTTGCTGCCGGTGCTTTTGTTACTTCCGCAGGTTCTTTCTCGCTGATTGTAAGAGTACCGTTTACATAGTTGATGCTGTAGTTTTCTCCTGCATCTGCACCGGAGGGAACAATATCATAGATTCCCGCCACGGTATTGTTTGGTCCGGCCGCTACACCGTTTTCCTGATAAGCCAGCATCGGAGGAGTTATTATCGTTTCCGAACCAACGAGTCCGCTAACGCTGTAATGCGTACCCCAAATAGGTTTGGCCAAATCAGGTACTTCACCACCCACAATGATGTTCTGATCCTTTGCTGTGATGGTTAGTGTCTTCGGATTGACATTCACGGCAACGTCCTTTGTCGCCTGTGCGTAATCAATTTCATCCGGACCGTCCCCGGTAGTTGCTGCAGCAGTGACAGTAACTATGGCGGTACCTACCTTCTTGATTTTCAACACACCGGAAGAAGAATCCACTTCTATAACATCACCGCCCTCTTTTACCGCATAACTAATCTCGCCGGTTCCGTCCGTCGTGGCACTCACACTCTTATTCTTATCTCCGTAGGTTAGAGTCACGTCGGATGCAGTGATTGTCTGCGGTTTTTTGTCAAGCACCGTGACATTGATCGTCTTACTCTGTGCATTGTTGCAGTTTTTCGCATCAGTGGCAGTTGCAGTGATCGTAATGGTTGTACTACCCCCTGCGACACCGGTCACAACACCTGTATTGCTTACTGTGGCAATAGATTTATTACCACTCGAATATCCCCATGTCACTCCCACTTCCGGACTAACGGTTGCGCCGAGAGAGACCGTTTTGTTTATTTTTACGGTTTTATCTTCTGCCGAAATGACCGGCGTCGCCTTGCCGACGGTCATTGTCACATCTACATCGGATGCAGCATTGTAGTTGTCATTGCCGGCGAAATTCGCCTTGAAGGTATGATTACCTACATCACCAACGCTTGTGGTCGCAGTATCTGTCCATGTCCAACCATCAGGCAGTTCCACATCTGCCAATGTCTGGCTGTAGGCGGCCGCAATACCGGTGGGTGTAGCGGGATCTGCCTTGGCAATCGAATACTCTACACATGCCGTCTTTGCATCTTCGCCATCGCCTAATGTAATGCTCGCCTTATAGTCCCCCGCATCCGTGGGGGCAGTTTCCGTGGCGGGGCCATAGCTGTCCCCTGTCTTTTTCTGATACTGAACTTTAGCCGTGCCCTGAATACCGTTCACATCGGTGATAACCGCTGCCGCTTCCTTGCCGTCACCATAAGTTGTATGCTTTGGCGAAGCGATGGTCAGGGTGGCCTTGCTATCTGTGAGTGGACAGCCCTGAATACTACAGGTCGCCGTTATGGTGTCACCATTTACGGAGTAGGTGAAGTCGTGGAGGTGTGTCAGCTTCAGTTCTTCACCTTCCTTCTGGACAACATAGGGGCTATACTCACTCACAAAAAATTGGTCACAGTTTCCGGCATTTGTGCCCATCTTTGAAGTCCATCCGCTGGTAATCACGCCCATCTCAAATGCGCCTGTGTCCACATTTATCTTCGTAACGCCTATGGGAGTGCTGTAGCTGAGGGTATCCACTATTTTAATAATCGGCATTTTGCCCATGCATACATTGCTGTTTACCCCACTGTCTCCTGTTCCTACCTTGTTGCCGGCAATGTAAGGACTACCGGACAGATTTAATGTGCTCGCGTTATTCATGTACACGCCGCCGGCCCTACTACTAGCTTCATTTTCTCTGATGCTTCCACCTGATAGATTGAATGTTTCTAAGATATATACTCCACCGCCTGAAACAGATTTGTTGCCGCTAATCTCACCGCCGGTCATAGTAAAAGTGCCATTACCCCAAACTCCTCCACCGGTTTTTGATGAATAATTGTCGCATATAGTACCACCGGACATCGTAAATGTCGAATTAGATGGGAAAAGTACGCCACCACCTTCGTTTGAATTATTTCCGCATATAGTGCCACCGGACATCGTAAATGTTGTATTATTTGATAAATGTACACCGGCACCACTTTTGCCAGAGCATCCAAAGATCGTCCCCCCGTTCATGGTGAAAGATTTTCCTTCTCTAACACAAATGCCGGCACCATTGTCTGTACTCTTACCACAAATGTAGCCTCCCTGAAAGGAATGATCCCCATTTTCATCCAATACACCGATGTCATTGTCATTGATGATGTATTTATGCTCCGTTGTGTCACAATCATACAGATTCAGATTTCCTTTCTCAACATGAATAGCCACTTTTTGACTGATGATTGAATGTCCATTCAGGCATAGGTTAGTGGTACCTTCAGGAACCCACCACCGGTTTTCCAGAGTCACATCGGCAGTTAAATAATAGTTGCCCGCTGTGGTGGGCAGGCTGTTGGTGCTTGTCCATGCGGTGAAAGTGACACCGTCGTGGATGTGCCCTCCATCTGCCAGAACAGTCTGACTCAACCCCGGCATAAGCCCCAGCATCAGAGCAAGGCTTAAATAGATGGCCAAAAACTTTTTCATCTTCATTTTCATTAGCTTTTTTCTCCTTTATTTTTATATTCAGTATCTTTATCCTCTCTCAATCCTACACACATGATGCTTATATTCTTCCGACTTAACATCCTTGTTGTAGTTGACACTTATGATCAGAATATTGCCTTTATAATGCTCAAGCTTTTGGAGATATTCTTTTCTCCTGATCTAGTGCCTCGGTCCTTAAATAACTGGATCGAATGCTTGCCTGCTTATCCCGATAGAACATACCTGAAAGCCTCAGCGTAGCCCGCTACGCCTACGTTTTCAGGTATGCACTCTCGGGCAAGCATTCTGCGCATTAGTCCAGTTATTTTTCGGCCGATGCACTAGTCGTCCGCTACTTCAGAAAAACATTTTGACACCTCCCGGGTCTTCTTCAAATTTAAACTTCAACTTCATCGCATCAATCAGGAATCATCATACAGCAATCAAGCATTTCTTTCCCTTAAATGCAAAGCCGTACTTGAATATCTTATCCTCAGGTATCCCCTGCGCTATAAGGTCTGCTGCATATTGCTTTTCCTCTATCTGAAGAAGAGCATTGGCAGCGGTATCCTTGAGATCATCCTCGTTGTCATATTCCTTATCATAGACCTTGAACTCTATGATAACAGCGACATCGCTTTTATTCTTCGGCTCCAATACCACATCATATCGTCCGTAGCCGCTTTCTCTGTTGGACTTCACGATGTAGTTTTTGGCGTTGTCCACCAATAGACCCAACACAAAGCCATGATAGAACTTCTCCGGCTCCTCTTCCTCTGATGGCTTTTTACCGGCATCGAAATAACTGAAGGTATTTAATGCCACTTTGTTCATATACTGATTCATGCCTCGAAGATCGCGTTTAAACATAGCTTTTACAAACTCATTGAAGGATCCATCCTTTTCAAACCATCCTGTTACCATCTTTTCAAACATCTTCTTGACTTCTAAATTGGTAAGAACCAGTCTGTAAATAGGTGTATCCTCCAATTCTTCACGGATGATCTTGATGCATTTCAAATAACCTGTTGCAAGAAGTAAACTCCATACTGCATTTTTATTACCGGCTAATTGATTGAACACTATCTGCTCGTCAATAGCAGCTTCAACGCATCCACCGGTGATAAGCTTTTCAAATTCCATCTTGATATTCTTATCACCATTTTGAATAAGGTGTCCCACAAGACCATTGCCACTTGTATTAGCCCAGTGAGTATCATATTTACCTTTTTCAAGGAAATGTGTTATTGACCAGGGATTGTATATATCAGTATACTTTCCAAATACAAATCCGTCATACCACTTTTTTACATTCTTCTTATCGTCTTCAGAATATCCCAGCTCCTCCAATGCGGCAAATACTTCTTCTTCCGTAAATCCGAAATCCGTCTCATATTTATCAGAGGTAGTTGTAACCACCTCGAGATTGTTAAGATCGGAGAATATTGATTCCTTGCTCACTCTCGTGATTCCCGTCATGATCGATCTTTCCATTGATGGATTGGTCTTAAAGGTATTGTTAAACATTGTACGGATGAATGCTGTCATATCATCCCAATAGCCCTGAATATAGGCTTCCTGCAAAGGTGTATCATATTCATCAAGGAATATAAGGACCTTTTTACCATAGTATTTTTCAAGCATTTTTGAAAGAAGGTTCAAAGAAAGAGCAGCAGTCACATCGTCCATATCTTCACCCACATCATCAAAAAGCTTCAACTGCTTTTTGTCAAAGCCATCATAATCCAAAATATACGAAAACTCTGAAAAGAGATTGGATAAAGCAATTTTAATCGTTTTCACAGTATCAGCATATGTCTTCCCCTTAACTCCCGCAAAAGTCAGAAAAATAACAGGATACGTCCCCTGAAGCTTACGATATTTCTCTTCCTTCCATATATCAAGCCCCTCGAAAAGATCACTTCTCCCTGCATACTTATTGGAGAAGAAATAGTTACACATGCTCATGGTTATGGTCTTACCAAAACGACGTGGGCGAGTAATAAGCGTTACTGCATCTCCGTTATCCCACCATCCTTTTATAAAAGCTGTCTTATCAACATAAAAATAGTTGTTCTGAATCAAGCCTGCAAAATCCTGCGCACCTATTGATATCTGTCTGGCCATCTGCTCACCTCCGAGTCTATCAATCCATATATAGGTTCACTATACCATATCCTCATCATTTTATCTACCTTAAACCATAGTGTATATTCAAGTTCAAGGGAGTAAAAAAGCAACACGTATTGGACCAAGCAAAGGGTGCCTTCTACCCAAAATAGCTCCTGTAAGGCACTTGAAGTCCACTCTCAGGAAACAGCCTTTCAAAGTAATCTATGAAATAATCATCCGTCATACTGGCAATATAGTCTACAGTCATAGCGTCGGCAGGCTCCGAAAGGTACTCTCTCAAAGAGAAGTTGGCATTGTAATAGTTCTCCTTCACGAGAAATCCTATGTGGTGGATCAGGGCCTCACTATCACCGATGGCGTCCTTTACTGACACAAGAAGTCTTTCATTTACAGAGCCCATTGCATGTGTTTTTTCATCATCCGAAAGCAATGAAGGTGAAATATCCTCGATAGTATCTGCAACCTTTTTTATCTCAGAAAACTCCGACACCAGCCTTTCATACATCATAGAAAACATAGGCTTTATCCTGGTGGCATATAGCTCCTCCAAGCCTTCGTTGTTGTAGATCAAGGAATAGTTTTCCTTCTTTGCCGCTGAAAATGCTTCGAAATACTCATCATCCATTTTAAGATATGGTTTACCGTAGCTGTTCTCTATGATGTTCACTATCATATTGTTGATGATCTCAGGATTGGAGGTTCCTATATTCTCTGAGCCGGAGAATACCTTGTCGCTTTCAAGAACTCCAAGCCTTATGGCATCCTGTCTGTCCTTTCCGAGATAGGCTATGATATCACTCACTCTGACTACACAACCCTCTAATGTACAGGGTATCTGCTTTTTATTGGCAGTAGGATCAGTGATGCAAGCCTCCACTCTCTCGTCAAGCTTATCAAAGCATTGGGCTGAATATGCCCTTTTAGAATCCAAGGATCCATCGCCCTCGTATATAGGAAGGGATGCAGGTCTATATTCCTTTAGCTCAAGCTCGCCGTTGTGACTAAGTACTCCGTCAAGAACCTGCAAGCTCATATTTCTTCTTATAAGCTTATCAAGTACTCTTACACTATGGACATTGTGATTAAAAAGCCTTCCCGTATGCTCTCTATAAAGCTCCGATAAGAACCTCTCCCCCGCATGTCCGAAGGGAGTATGCCCTATATCATGACCAAGAGCTGCTGCCTCTATGAGATCAAGATTTAATCCAAGCACACGACCAATGTTTCTCGCGGTTCTCGATACAAGCTGTACATGAAGAGCCCTACGGCTTACATCATCGTTTTTCACAAAGGAAAAAACCTGTGTCTTATCCGAATATCTGTTGTAATAGGGATTGTGTAGTATCTTTTCGATATCACGAAGGTAAGCAGGGCGCCATAGCGACGGAATGTCATGATCGGGATTGCGCCTTATGATGTCCTCATCCTTTGCCGCATATTCACTGGCAATGCCTTTACTTCTGTCATCCTCTATTCTTTTTATCAGCTCATTTGATAGTTTGTGGTACATATTTCCTCCTGATAGATAAAACGGATATGCCACCTTATGCAGCATATCCGGTATATACATTAATTAAAATGGTAGATCTTCTGGGTGATGAAATATCCTATCTCGATGAGATAATCCCACATCCAGCCGTCTTTTTCCACAAGCTTCGTAGGAAAATTCTTTCTCACAAGGGCATAGTCCTCGGGATGATTGTTCTGAAATGCATCCCAAAGCTTTTCCTTCTTCTCGTGGCTTTCATCGCTTCCATCCTTTACCAAAAGCGCCGAAGGTACGGTGTACATAATGGTTAGGTACTTTGCCATATAATCGCGAAGCGCCGGTGGCTCTATCTTATATACATCATACATATCTGACATCATATTGGTCACAAAAAGCTGCTGATCGATCCTCTTTATCATCACCTGCTCATTTACGGATTGATCCTCGCGACCAATGAAGTAATGATACAGATCAATATTCTTATAATACATCTTCTTTACATAGGGAAGTGGATGGTAAACATAGATATTGTCCACATAAAAGGTATGCTTCGGAAGATGGAGTCCACATTCTCTAAGTAGCTCTGTACGATAGATAACCGAATGCATAAGGATATACTGTCCTATCTTGAACTGCTCTGCCTCACGCCAGTCAAAGACCTGCTCCTCAGGGAGTACATCCACGTAATCCATGACTACCTTTCTCTTCTCATCCGCCTTTTCATATACATAATTGCAGATGAACATATCATAATATTCTTCAAAAAGAGCCGCATCCGAAAGTGCCTCTACTACCTCTACTATACCCTCGGCATCGAGCCAGTCATCACTGTCAAGAACCTTGTAGTAAAGACCTGTGGCATTCTTGAGTCCACACATCACGGCATCTCCGTGACCGCCGTTCTCCTTGTAAATGTATCGCACCTGATGGGGATAATCCTTCTCATAGCCCTTTCCGATCTCGGCTGTCCTATCCTTGGAGCCGTCATCCACGATCAAAACCTCGACCTTTTCACCGCCTGCAAGAGCAGATTCTATCGCATGTCCCATATAACTTTCGGAATTGTAACAGGGGATCGCAACCGTCAATATCTTCCCGCCATTCCTATTATCCATCTTTTACATATACCTCCGTATAAATAGTCCCACCCCGAAACACAATAATAAATTGATTATAATAGAACAGCCCACATAAATCAATTAAGAAATGCTTAAGATAAGTATAGATATTGGTGGCTTATTGTGTTATCATAATTGTTATGAGTTTACAAAATCAAAATAACGAGGAGAAAAAGCTATGAAAAAAGCATTCTATATTTTGATATTCATGTTGGGGATCGTTTTATTCCCGTCAAGCAATGCATTTGCTGCGAACGCTCCGGCAGATGCCAAGATCACTATCGAGCCTGCAGGCTGGGAGATTGATGCCAACTGGTCGGGCTACACTCCCCAGGGCAATGCTACCGGCGGCTTCACCATCATGAAGCAGACCACTACCACGGGAACAAAGAAGAGCACAGGATCATCCTCTACCGGCAGCAATTCAGGGGGAGATACCCCTTCAGTACTTAAGATCCCCGATAAGGTAAAGATCACAGTTGAGTATTCATATGAGGACTCAGCCGGCAAAAAAAATACGGTAAAGAAGTCCTACGAAAAGGATGTCACCGAGCTTGCCGACAACCTCTTCTATGAGAATGATACTCTTGACGAGGTGGTCATCCCCTCTACCTGTATCAAGGTTGGAAGCTATGCATTTTATAATTGCAGGAACCTAAAGAAGGTGACTATCCCCTCAAGCGTTAAGGAGCTTGGGGAGGGTGCCTTTGAGTACTGCTCAGGACTTGCCTCTGTCACCATCCCTTCAAGGATCACAGAGATAAAGAGACACGCCTTCTTTAAATGTACTGCCATGACAGAGCTTGAATTTATGCTTCCCTCAACGGTTCAAACCATCGGGCCTTCGGCTTTTTCAGGCTGCTCGGCTCTTACATCGGTCACTATACCCACATCGGTTCAGAATATCACGGATGACGCTTTTGAGAACTGTTCCTCTTTATCAGAGGTCATCATCCTCTCAGGCGGTACCAATGTGACTATTGGAAAAGGCTCCTTCGAGGGTTGTACAAGTCTTCAAAGCATCACTCTTCCATCAAGTGTGGTTTCCATCGGACCCTACGCATTTTGGAAATGCAGCTCACTGTCTCATGTGGATATTCCTGACAATATGCTTTATTCAAGCATCAGCGACCACGCCTTTGACGGCTGCAGTCCAACACTAGAGCTTACCTCAGGTAAGACGAGCGCTGTAGGTACCTATGCCAACAAACATAATATCCGCTTTAAGTATAGGACAGGAAGTATATCAAGTCTTTTCCTTAAATCAGACACTCTCACCTGGTCAGGCAATCCTAGAAAGGCAACGATACAAACAGTAAGAGACGCTGAAGGAAAGCTCCTTAACAAGAACGATTATACGGTAGAATATACCAACAATAAAAAGGTCGGCACTGCCACCGTCACGGTTACAGCTACCGACGCAAGCCACTATACAGGCTCTGCAAGCTCCACATTTACCATCATTCCGAGAAAGCCTGTTATCCAAAAGGCCGTTGGCGGTTGGGGCAAGGCTTCGATCTCCTGGACAAAAAGAGAGGAGGCCGGTGGTTATCAGATAAAGTATTCAAGATATAAAAGCTTCAAGGAAAGCTCAACAACCACCAGATCAAAGAAACTTAAAAAAGCAGATAACACAAGCATTGTGCTTTCACTTACTCCGGGTAAGACCTATTATGTAAAGGTCAGAGCCTACAAATCAGTCGGCGGAGTTAAGTATTATTCAAAATGGTCAAAGGTTAAGACCTTTAAGACAAGATAAGGAAAACGGGACGGCCCACACCGTCCCATTTTATTATTTCTCACCTGATATTGCCTTTTTCATAGCATCAAGTGTATTTCTTGCACATTCCTCAACACTCTGTTTATCAAATATATATTCATCCGCTCCAACCTTGAATGCATCTATGATCTTTTCATTCTCCATATTGGGAATCATAAGGTTAAGGCTTTCGATATTCTTATTGAGCTCCATAGTGGCTTTATATTCATTGGTCTCGGAAAGCCCCTCCTCAGACAAGGTCTTTATGGCTGCACTGCTTACAGGAACACCCTTCTCTGTCTGCTGAAGCTTTACCATATCGGGATCATTTAGAAGATAATCAAGTAGCTTTGCAGCTTCCTCAGGATGCACGGTATCTGCACTTATGGCCCACATAGTGGCAGGCTTTATATACCAGCCGGAAAGTTTTGAACCATTAAGCTTTGGATAACTTGCTCTTACTACCTTCGCTCCGGTCTCAGCAAGTCCATCGCAATAGATCTTTGTATCGCTGATCCAGCACATAGCTCCCGCTATCTCTCCGGACATATATTTTGATCGTTCAAAAAGCTCGATAGGACAGGACACATGCTCATCTATCATCCTCTTGTAAAAGTCAAGAATAAAAGTCATCCCTTCTTCATCTATGACAAGCCCTCCATCCTGCGAAAACATCTGCTTACCATAGGTTTGCTCATAGTAGGAAAGAAGCAGAAGAAACATCTGTTTTTTACTCATTCCAAGGACATATTTTCCATCGGGAGCCATTGCCTTTCCCATATTTAGAAGATCATCCCAGGTCTCAGGAACCTTTAGTCCATATTTATCAAGCACATCCTGGTTGTAATAAAAGGTATGGGAATTCATGGCTATTGGAAGAGCATTTAGCTTTCCGTTCTTCATACCGTAGGACTTCTCTTCCTCGGTGAAGTTGTCAAGATCTATATAATCAGCCAACTTATTCAGATCATAGAATCCATTCCCATCCGGAGAATACTGATCAAGCCAAGCATAGTTGATCTGCATCACATCCGTCTCTGTATGAGATTCCATCCATACCTTTGTGCGTTTCTCGTATCCGTTCCATTCACCATAGCGATAATCTACCGCTATACCCGGATTCTTCATGTGAAACACATCCACGCCTTCCATGGTATATTTATGTCTTCCGTCATTGCCCCACCAGGACATGCGTATCCTGACTTCATCCTGTCGGTCTGTCACGCTTACCGTATTTACCTTTGCTTCATCGAGCTTGACGATGATCGCGACGGAACCTGCTACTATCAGGATTATCAATATCAGCATCGCTATTCTCTGCCGTCTGTACTCCTTCATGACAATCCCCCCTGCAATTCATCATAAAATGTAAACCTTGATTTTCCGGTGTTCTTTGAGTTGTAGAGCGCCTTATCCGCCTTTTGATAGAGTTCGTTGAAATCAGGCTTTTCCTTATCTGTCAGATATACTCCCGCACTAAGAGATACATCGCACTGCTCTCTCTCCTTGTGGAATTCTCCGGCAAAGGCATTCATAACCTTCTTCATCTGCTCTTTAACTGACCTTTCCGCATCATCATATTTCAAATCGGTGAATTCAGTAAAAAGAGCAAACTCATCTCCGCCCAATCGTCCGATCCTGGTGTCGTCTTCATACATACTTCTTAAAAGCTCACCCACACGGATGATCACCTGATCTCCGTATGCATGTCCCAGCTTATCATTTACCTGCTTAAAATTGTCCATATCAAGCATCACGAAGGCCAGGATCCTATTTTTACTGCTGTCTGTAAGTCTCTCCGTTACCTCTTCCTCGAAGGTTGCCTTGTTCATAACACCCGAAAGCCTGTCAACCTCTGCTCTCTCCTGAAGTGATGAAACCATACCATCCATAGGTCTTGAAAGTCTTCTGATCATAACAAGTCCTAAAAGAGCAAAGAGTATGGCCATGATACCTGAGGCTCTAAGGGTGAAAAGTCTAAGCTTTATATTCTCGTTCAAAATAATCTTTGTGGGGATAGAACAGATAACTCTCCATGAGTTACTGCAGAGATTGGAATTTATGATATAATCCCTTGTGATCACGGATCTAGAAGTACCTAAGTCATTTTTAAGCTGTCCCGCAATCTCAAAAGGGATCTTTTTGCCAATCTCTTCTTCAAAGTTTGAAGAAAAAATAATCCCGTCCTCTGCATCCACAAGTCTTACCGTCATGCCCTCAAGCTGCTCCGGATAGATAAATACTGATAAAAGCTCTCTGGTATAAGTGGATGCAACCAATATGGCATTGGGATTAAGTCGCTTGACATAAAACATTCGGTCAGTATTTCCACCTATACCAAAGCACCATCCATCATTCTTCTTTTCATTTACTATGTATTTTGAAAATGCTTCATAGATGCCGCCCTCAGGAAAAAGATCCTCGGTACCGTGAGATATCCAACCCACATGATGATCGTCAGAATAAATGATACCAAAATCGGAATAATTCTCCATAAGACCGATATCCACTATCCTGTTGTTTATGGTTTCTTCATTCTTTACCTTATTGTATTCCTCTATCCCGGGATCGGTGGCGTCATAGAGATAGATGCTCTCATCAGAAAAAAGCAGAGTAGATATAGTCTCCACCCTCTCAAGATAAGAGTTGATATTCAGTTCAAGCTGACGGCTGTTGGCTGCTATAAGCTCGGATGATGTCTGCTGCAAGGCAGACCTTGATCTTCCAAGTATAACAAAATCCAAAAATACCGTAACAATAAGGATGATAGCCGCGAACACCACAAGTATCTCTATCAAAAACCACCTGAAGCGTTCGCCGGATTCAACCTTTCTTTCCTTTTTTAACATCCTACTGATCCTCTTGCTCGATCACTGTACTTCCATTGATGGTGATCTCTGACCGAACAAATTTCTTTATATAATCCTCATCAGAGGCGTCTGTTATCTTACCTGTCTCAGTCCTAAGATCGAGATTCATATCCACATTGTAGCACTCAACCTTCGTTTTTCCGGAATGACCACCAAAGGCGTAGGCATTCCTTCCAAAGCCTAAATACTTGATGCCGGCTGTTTCTATCTTGAAATCAGTATCTCCCTCAATGCTTCCTATACCAATGGTGTCATCACCTCGAACATTGATAACGGTACTCATATCATACAAATGAACCTTGGCCCTTTGACCATTTAAAGAGCCTATGGCTGCCATCCTTGATGAATTGCCTATACATTTTACAAGGCTTCGCCAGATAGTGATATCAATGTTGTTATTTACACTTCCGATCAGAACTCCTCTATGGAAGGCCGCATTAATGGTCATATCGCAATCATGTATGGATATACTTTCATCTCCATTTATAGAGCCGATACATACTCCTTCATCCACATCTATCGTAATATCGAACTTACCTCTTTGAACCTCTATGATTCCTCCGAGCCCCGATCCGATACCGATGCATTTCATTCCATTCGCTTCAATGACGAGATCACCATCCTGATAAAACTCAAGTTTTCCGTGGCGGCTCTTGTCATCATTACCTATACCATAGGTCTCCGCACCTGATAGCTTAAGTTTCAGATCGCCGTCTCCCTCGATCAAAATAGAAGAGGATTCCGGAACAAGTATTCCGCCTCCATAAAGTACATTGTCACCGCAAAGCTTTAGGGTAAGCTTACAATTCTCACCGATCCTGATACAAGGTCTTCCTTTTTTGGTGGAAAGGGTAACATTCTCAAAGGTTATCCTTCCCTCAAAGCCCTCCTTTACCTCTATTTGCATATCAGACTTCACACCGGGGGTACCGGCTATGGTTAAATCTATGTGAGTAGCAGCTTTATCCCCTATCACAATGGTATTTATCTCTTCTTTTATGAGAGAATTGAGACTTACGCGTCTTGATTGTCCGGCTATATATGGCATATTCATAATGCCGTCCACCTTGTCCTTATGGTGTCTTGCGATCTCCTGCATGATGCTTTCATCAACTGAAGGAATGATCTCTTCCTTGGGTCGTGCCACATAATAGCCCTGTATAAGATCGGCTCCCAGTCTAATAACAGTACGCAGCTCTTCAGTAGTCTCTACACCCTCGGCCAATGCCATGATACCATTGTCATGGCAGAACTCTATCGCCTCCCTGACAAAGTGCTGCTTTGACTTGCTGTTCTCTATTCCCGTCAAAAGCGATCTGTCAATCTTCACATAATCAGGCATATAGCGTAGAAGATTGTTGACATTGGAATAGCCGGTGCCATAATCATCTACAGCCAGCTCGGTTCCCATCTTCTTGTATTGTTCCTTTAATTCGTCAAGCTCCTCGTCCTGAAGCTCTGACTGCTCCGTAAGCTCTACTACTATGGTTCCCGCATTGGCAGACAAGAGCCTTTCGATCTTCATGACATCATTTCTTTCGATCTTGCTGCCGGGAATACTGTTTATGAATACCTTTCGATCCTTAAATAGTTCCTTTGAATTCTCAACGATATCCAGAACATTTAAAAAGGTGGCCCTTTCTATATCCGTAAGTCTTCCGAGTATGTCGGCATACTTTATGATCTTTAAGGGAGAAATGAATTTCTCGGTCTTTGATCTCATAAGAGCTTCATAGGAATAGATCCTTCCATCAACTGCATTTACAATAGGCTGGAAATGATATTTCAAAAGATTGTTATCAAGTATCCTCTCCACCTCCTGAAGCTCCTCCACCTCTTCCTCAGAAAGATGAGGGAGAGCTTTGGTCGCTCCGCCAAAAACTGAAAGGTCAGAAAACTTGGTAAATGCTTTCCTAAGAGTTCCATCCCTCAAAGCCTCTAATATATAATTCTTCCTCAAGCACTCAAAGCCGAGGGAAATAGAATACATCCATAGCCTGTAGGTCTCTTCATATCCGGAAGGAATATCTCCGTAGCTGACCACAGCATAACCGATAGACTGATCTCCAACATATATAGGAGTAAAGATATAGCCCTGGGGGTTCTCGTGAATAGGATGCTCCGGAAGCATTTCCTTCTTATCAAAACATTCGGATGTGCTTATCTTACAACAGGTACTATCGCTATTGTAGGAAATAGCTGCAAGCAACTGATCGGTATAGCCCTCGTTGATGATCTCTGCAGTAAAGAGCTTTTCGGGCTCAGTCCACATATCATTCAAGCATAAAAAGAATGATTTGACTCCCTTGATATAATGGATATTGTCATATACAACTTCAAGGAAATCCGAAAGCTCGTTGCTCCTTATAAGGTCGCCAAGGAGCATATTGTGTATAGAATAATAGCTTTCCTCCGAATCTGCCGTCGCCCAGGAATCCCTTTTTGCAGTATTGAAGAGACTCTGATCCATTTCACAGCCACAGCTTTCACCAACATAGAGAGTGGGCTCGTATTCGGGCTGTCCGATCTCTTCTCCATTTTTCAGCTTCATCAAAGCATCTACTGAAAACTCTCCATAGCTTTCTGCAGGTATATATGTAGATGTAAGAGAACGGGGGCTGTTCTGACCTTCCTCAGTAGTTCCGTAGCCAACGATAGCTATATCCTCAGGTACCTTTATACCACTCTTTTCGAGCTCGGCAGCTAACCCGATAGCCATACAATCATTGGCACAGGCAACAGCATCCGGAAAATTCTCTCTATCTCTAAGCAACATTTCCGCGGTAGCTGCGCCACTTGTATACCAGAAATCTCCATAGATCATATGATCCTCTTTTATAGGCAGATCATGATCCTTCATTGCCATCTTGTATGCTTCAAGTCTCATCTCACTATGCTGATGCCCTCTCCGTCCGGTAAGATAAGCAATATCCTTATATCCATGAACCTCTATCAAATGAGAGATAGTCTTATACACGGAACGATATCCCGTAGTCCAAAAGCAGGGGAAATACTCACTGTCACGGTCAACAAAAAGAACAATGCCCTTAAAGCACTCCTTTATCTTTTTTTCTATCTTCTTTACTGCACCGGGAGTCTGGATAAGATCCGCAAGGACGATCACCGAATCGAATTCATCATAATTGATGGCGTTGTAAATATTCACATCACCAATCTCTCGTTCCTTGGTATCCTGATATTTTATGTACATGGAAAATGCATAGACATCATAAGAAAGCTCAAATGCCCTCTTCATGATTCCCTTTAAAAAGCTGTTCTGATATGATTCATCTGCCTGCGCAAGTAAAACCGCGATCTTCTTTCTCTCCATAAGCATAACCCCTAAGTAAGCGTTCAAAATGCAACAATCCAAGATATTTTTACGTAACTGTTCAGCAGCTTCGCTGCTGCCAGTTACGAGCATCTCGCTCATTTAGAGACTTTGCTTCGCAAAGTGGAGCGAGATGCCTTCCTGCATCACATCTTAACACGCTCTGAACATCAAGTGTTCAGAGCTGTAGTGAACAGTTACTATTTTACTATAAAATCAGGTTTATTTCAATGTAAAAAACCCTGAGACCTAAGCCTCAGGGTTCATATCATATCTTGTTATTATGCATTCATCTGAGCTGCAACCTCAGCTGCAAAATCCTCGTTCTTCTTCTCAAGTCCCTCACCGGTCTCGAAACGGATGAACTTCTTAAGCTTAAGATCAACGCCTTCTGCCTTTGCAACATTTGCTACATAAGCACCAACGTTCTCCTTGTTCTCAGCCTGGAAATACTCCTGATCTACAAGGCAGATCTCCTTAAGATGCTTTGAGAAACGTCCCTCTACAAGACCTGCGAAGATCTTGTTCTCAAGATACTCAGCCTTGTGTGTAGCTGCGATATCTCTAAGAGTCTGAGCTGCTTCCTTTGAAAGGAAGTTGAAGAGATACTGCATATTGCTCTTCTTCTCTTCATATATAGCGATGTCCTCATCTGACCACTTCTTGCTCTCAATAGCCTCTGTGATAACTGCATTGAGGATGGGCTTGGGAAGTGATGCGGGATCAGCAAGTGCGCTGTCGATAATGATCTCCTTCTCCTTAGCAAGTACATCCTGTGACATAGCCTCCCTGTTAAGGAACTGAGGATTCATTGCTGCAACCTGCATAGCTACATTCTCAAGGCAAGTCTTTACTGCATCGCTTGATGAGCTTGACTCTGCCTCTACTAAAACACCGATCTTTCCACCTGCGTGGATATATGATACTACGATACCGTCTGTTGTGATCTTCTCGAAACGTCTGATATCAAGCTTCTCGCCGATCTTTGCAACCATAGCGGTGTGCTTCTCATCAACAGTAGCAGCTGAATCATCAACCCACTTACATGCCTTAAGAGCCTCTACATCAGCTACGTCATTGGAAACGATAACCTCAAGGAGCTCATTAACATAGCCCTTGAATACATCGTTCTTTGCAACGAAGTCTGTCTCAGAGTTAACCTCTACGATAGCTGCCTTCTTGTCATCCTTTATTGTGGTAAGAACGATACCCTCAGCGGCGATCCTTCCTGCCTTCTTTGCTGCTGTAGCAAGTCCCTTCTTTCTGAGGAACTCAACAGCTGCATCAAAATCTCCCTCGGTCTCGGTAAGAGCCTTCTTACAGTCCATCATACCTGCACCGGTCATCTCTCTTAATTTCTTTACGTCCTGTGCTGAAATAGCCATTTCAATACTCCTCTCTATGCTTCTTATGCTTCCTCTTCCTCAGAGTCCTCATCTGCTGCGCCTGCATCCACACCCTGGTTTGCCTCGATAACAGCATCTGCCATCTTTGATACGATAAGCTTTACTGCACGGATAGCATCATCATTACCGGGAATGATGTAATCAAGCTGATCGGGATCACAGTTTGTATCTGCGATACCTACAAGAGGAATACCGAGTGAATGTGCCTCAGCTATACAGATCTTCTCCTTGCGAGGATCTATAACGAAGATCATATCAGGTGCTCCACCCATCTCCTTGACACCGCCAAGGTTCTTGGTAAGCTTCTCCATCTCCTTCTTGATCTTTACTACTTCCTTCTTGGGAAGAACATCAAAGGTTCCATCCTCTTCCATCTGCTCATACTTCTTAAGAGTTGCGATTCTCTTCTCGATGGTTACCCAGTTGGTAAGCATACCACCAAGCCATCTCTCGTTTACATAGAACATACCGCAACGCTCTGCCTCAGTCTTGATCGCATCCTGAGCCTGCTTCTTTGTTCCTACGAAAAGGATCTTGCCACCCTCTGCTACGCAATTCTTGATTGCTGCGTATGCATCATCTACCATACCTACTGACTTCTGAAGATCAATGATATGAATACCATTTCTCTCGGTGTAGATGTAAGGAGCGATCTTGGGGTTCCATCTTCTTGTCTGATGTCCGAAATGAACACCTGCTTCCAAAAGCTGCTTCATTGAAATAACGCTCATAATTATACCTCCGGTTTTTCTTCCGCAGACTTTTTTACGGCTAAACCCATATATCCGGGCACCGAAACCGTGGTGTCTGCGTGAATTATATTTACGTGTCGCGTTTTCGCACGCCCGAATATTTTAACACAAAAAAAAAGGACTGTAAAGCCCTTTTTTTACTTTGTTATAAGAGTAGCTATCTCCTTGTAGCTCATCCCCTTCTTTATCGTGAATTCACCCACATTGAGCTTTGTGGAATAGCCATTCTTGTTGAGATAATCGTTAAATGCTTTGGCGTCATCTACCACACCACCATTTGCTAATAGCTTTGAAACCGACTCTGATATCATTCCCTTCTTTATGGTAAGCTTCATCACAGTCTCAGATGCCGCAGCTTGCGTTGTCGCCTCCGGAGCCTTGGGTTTTTTGGGCTTTTTTGCAGCTGTTGTTGTCTCAGTAGTAGCAGCTGCGGTTGCCTCAGTGGTAATAGCGGCTGTGGTGGCTTCCGTTGTGGTCTCAGTTGTGGCTTCTGTGGTCGTAGCCGCTGTTGTGGCCTCAGTGGTTGTGACCGTCGCCTCCTCGGTTGTTGTAGCTGTTGTGGCTTCTGTCGTTGTGGCTGTTGTTACTTCAGTGGTTGTAGCTGTAGTGGCTTCAGTTGTAGTGGCCGTTGTGGCCTCGGTTGTTGTAGCCGTTGTCGGCTCCTCGGTTGTTGTAGCTGTCGTCGCCTCAGTGGTGGTCTCTTCTTCTGTCTTTTCTATAAGCTTTTCCAGATCACCCTTGGCCTCGATCATACCGAGCTCCTTGGCTCTGGCGATGATCTCTTCATCTGTTTTCAATTTATTGGGACTGGTGATATATGCTACCAAAAATATCAAGGTCGCAAATATCATTCCAACACCCAAGCCTCTGATAAAATATTTAAACTTCATGTCTTACTCCGGGTATCACTTAAACAATTCAAGGACAAGCTTTACCTCGCCAACTCCCATACCAAGCTGCTTTGCGATCTCTACCTCGCTCATACCGCTCTTTTTCATCTCGATGATCAGATCATTGGCATTGTCCCCACTCAGATCAGCAGGCTCCTCCACAAGCTCGTCAAGGTTCATATCAAGATCCTCCAGCTCTTTAAGGGCGCTCTCGGTAAGATCCTCTTCAGGATTCTCTGTAGCTTTAACCTTTGGAGGTGCCTCTTTTTTCGTTCCCTGCCCCTTTTCCTCTTCCTTCGCCCTCTTTTCGGCTGCGGCATACTCTATGGTTGCCTTTGCTATAGCCCGTTCCTCAGATAACTCTTCCTTCAAGGTCTCTATCTGCTCAACCAGTGTCTTTAGCTCCTTCTCCTTTTCACCTAACATGCTGTAAAGGAACATCTCTTCCTTGTGATTCTTCTCGATCTCTTCACATACCGAAACAGCATAGTCTCCAAGAGCCATGGTCTTTTCGTTGGACATGGTGGAAAGCGTATTGTTGGTCTCTGTAATGATCATATTGCAATAATCCGCTATCTCGTTCTCTACCTGCTCGTGTACTATCTTTTTCTGTTCCTCAGAAAGAGTAAGATTAACCTCAGACACAGAAACAGGCTCGGTAACTGAATCTCCCATAGCCTCTGAGATAAAGTAGCTGGCGAAGATAAATACCAAGCCTATGATGATTAATATAATTATCGGTGCTGTCATAATAAAAATCCTTTTGCCACAGACAAAATCTATAGCTTTATATCAAAATTTACTCTGGGCTGAAGAGGCTCGTCCTGTTGATCCTCGTCCTCTTCACCCTTTTTGCCTTTCTTTCGACGATCATAATATTTGTTGTTGCCCTCTTCCTTGGCATCATAATTGTAATCGTGAAGCTCAAGAGTATCCTTGGGTATAACAGTCTCCCTAGCCCGTTGCTCCGTTTTTTGAACAGCAGCCTGAGCATTGCCGCTTGCAAGAGCCGAAGCCTGATTCGCATGCTGTTGAACATGCGCAACGGAATCAGTATGATTAATAGCCATCTGAAGCTGAACCTGACCTATCATATATCATCACTCCTTTAATACCCGACACTGATCACTTCTCCACCCTCCACCTTAAACTTGGCACGGTAGAGCTCCTTGTTAATAAACCTCGAATATTTGTTGATAGCCACAGTTGTTCCCACATGTACCTTGGTAGCAACCTTGATATTGGCATTCACACTTTCTTCTATATCCCTATTGATACCGTCTATCTCTAAAGCCTTCTCTGAGATCTGATTTGAAAACTGTTTAAGGAGAGGAGCTATGGTCTGAATCTTTTTGACCTCCTCGGGAGTAAACTTCTTGCCCTTCTTCATCTGCTCCTGAAATACAGCAAAAACCTTCCTATACTTCTCGCTTTGCTCCACTAAATCAGCCTTCTCTTTTTTCAGTTCTTCAAGTCTGTCATAAAGCTCTGAGGGCACACCTACCCTGATGGATGTAGGAACCTCTACATCATTACTTACCGACTCTGCCGAGATACAATTCTTCGCTTCGGTCTTTCCACCTATGATAAAGCCCTTTCTGCCGCTTACGATGATCTCATTGCCCGCTCTGCATTCGGAATGCAGTAAATATCCGGCACTTATATTGTTGCCGGCAACAACTATCCCGCTTTCCACAAAGTTTGCAACCACATCAGTTCCTGCTTCAAGGTAGCCTTTGCTTTTTCCCTGAAGTCCTCTTTTCAAAATGATACTTCCACCTGCAATGATAGTGGCGCCTTCCACCACTCCGTCAACCTCGACAGAGCCCTTGGCCTTTATCTTAAATCCGGTTCTTACATTGCCTGTGACTATCACATTGCCGTTGTAATCTATATCTCCCGTGGAAGCATCAACATCAGCTGCCACCCTATAAGTATCCGATACAAATACGGTATCTCCTTCAAGCTTCACATCACCGTCAACCTCTGAATATATCTTCAGCTTGTCCTCCGAAAGAGTGATATTTCTTCCGAACTTTAGCATACGATTTTTGACCTTGGGAGGAAGAACCTTATTGCCCGATACATCCACACCGCTTTCACCGGGATCCACAGGTGTAAGTGTGGCCAAAAGAGCACCCTTCTCCACTCTGGTAAAAATATTCAATTCATGAAAATCAACGGAGCCATCTTCTAAAAGCTTTGGCTTGTTTGTATTGGCTACATTGAAATGGTATGTGACCTTGGCATCCATTCCAACCCTTACAGGCTTTCCTCTGGCCACTATAAAATCCGTGCAATATATTCTTTTTTCAAGAAATGAACGGATATTGTTCTCTATAAGTCCGTATACGACTCTGTTCACCTTAAGATCAGAAACAAAGTCATCATAAGTAAGCTGCTTACCCTTGACAGAGGGAGCATATACTCTGACTATCGCAGTCATTCTATCCCTTGAAAGAACAACTTTTAACTTCTCGGAGCACTCAAATGCCCGAGCGTCGGAAAGCTTAAATCTACCCTTTTCAGCTGTGACACCATTCACGAATTTTGCCAGATCCGCAAGATCAAATCCCGATATCTTGTTCTTATCAAGATAGTTCACAATCTCCATAGTGTCTATGGCATTACCTCCATCCTCGGGGGGATAAACTATGAGATAGGTGCCATCATCCGCTACATCCACTTGAAAATATCCATTTTTTGCCATATATAACACCCCTAAAAGCAAGTAATTCTATACTTCCAGCATGATCCTTATATCATCACCAAGATACTGCTTCATCCTTGACAAAGCCTTCGTATGTATCTGTGATATACGAGACTCGGAAAGCTCAAGCACATGACTTATCTCCTTGATGGTCATATCCTCATAATAATATAATGAAATGACCTTCTGCTCATTGTCCTTCAAAGCCTCAAAAGCCTTGGAAAGCTTTTCCTTTAACTCCTGTCTCTCAAATTCCGCCTCAGGCTCTGACGAAGTTCCGTTCTTTACATCAAGGCTCCTATAATCATTCCCCATCTCCAGATATTCATCAAGAGAGGAAAGGCTGGTAATCTGTCCCTGCCAATTGTAATACTCATCAATATCTATACCAAGTTCCGAAGCAACAAGATCATCCGTAGCCTGCTTTCCCATAGTGGTCTCTATCTTTGAGATGGCGGAATCGATCTGCTTTTGCTTCTGTCTCACCGAACGGGGTATCCAATCCATCTTTCTGATCTGATCAAGGATCGCCCCCCTTATACGAAGACTTGCATAGGTCTCGAACTTGTTGCCCTTTAAGAGATTGAACTTATCTATGGCATCTATAAGGCCAAAAATACCATAGCTTACGAGATCCTCGTATTCAACGGCATAACCGAGATACATATTAAGTCTTCCGGCCACAACCTTTACAAGGGGAATATACTCAACTATCAACTTTTCACGAATTGCCGGATCCTGTTTTTTCTCGTAGGCATCCCAAAGCGCGTTTCTTTCTTCTTCCTTCATCCCAGGCACCCCAAAATACTATTTACAATAGTCCGAATTGATCTGCCGGACTCTCCCCGGCTTCCTCTTCACCTTCACCCTCGGAATCAAGCTCACTAACCTCCAATTCCTTTGCAAGCTGAGCCTTGTCAGGCATGGCAAGAGCTTTTTTGATGACCCAGACCACTATACCGCCTATGATATAGAATATGATCATGATCACCAATAGATCTATAAGTAGCTTTGTAAGCCCCACCTTGTTCACTACATCACAGATCAAAATGATAAGGCCGGACACGAGCATGATAAATGCTCTTAAATACTTTAGCCTCTCCTCTATAGTCATCTGCTATATCACCTTGGGCGGCTTGCCCGCTGCAGTGATCTTCATACTCGCATCTGACGGATCAAAAAGCACAGTCCGTCCAAAATTGAGACCAACATCCTTTGCCATAACAGGAATACCAAACTTTTTAAGCTGGGTCAAAACCATCTCCACATTCTGTTCACCCACATTGGTGGCATTGTTGTTGGTGGTAAATTCGAACATCTTAGCTCCGCCGGCTATCTTTGCTCTTAAGCCGCGGCCGCTGCAGCCTTTCTTTTTCAATTCTTCAAGCAATAGAGGAATACCCGTATCTGCAAATTTGGCCTTATTGGAATTGGCTCTGATCCTGGTGCTGTCAGGAAGCATAACATGTATAAGTCCACATGTTTTTGTCATCTGATCATATATCACTACACCAACACAGGAGCCAAGGCCGATAGTGGTCACCATATCAGGTGACTTGCAGATAGCATAATCCGCTATGCCTACCTTTATCGTATCGCCCATAAACTACCTCATTTCTCCACAAAAGGAAAAGACAATCTATATGCTATCCTTCGGGGAAAAATACAGCGCACATCTTTTCATAGGAATCAAATTCCGAAACCATCAGTAAAAATCCGTTAATATCATATTCTTCATCATCAAAGCTCGACTCCACCAAAAAGGCTTTATCACCTGTCTGTCCGAATTGGATAACAGGAACTGACAGAATAGCACCCGCCATATCTATACAGATCTGAGGCGGTGTAAGTCTAAGCTTTAATCCGGTGAAAGATTCAAGTGCAGCAAGATATGAACCGCCGATGATATTGCCGGTCTCCTTGACTGCAGACTGCTGCATATCGGAATATCCCTCTATCTGCTCGTGAGTCTGCATCATCATGTTCACCAGGTTGTCTGCCTGATCCTTCTTCATAATAAAAAGAAGCATACCATCCGCATCGCCCTCAAATACACTGAGTACAGACACAGCCAGCTCATCTTCTCCACCCAAAAGGCGCAAGACCTCGTCAAACTCTAACGCAAGCACCTTTGTAAAATCTACAGTGAGCTTCGAATGGAACATGAAGGACATGGCCGTTGTGGCGCTTCCTATTCCGATATTTCCGATCTCTTTTAATATATCCTTCTGGACATCATTAAAGTCACCCTTATCAAGTCCCATAAAACCCTCACCCCTTCCTAAATGCTCTTATGGTAAATCCACCACAAGCGGGAAGATCGTTCCCGCTTGTAATAGAAAACAATATTAGTCGTTGTCAATATCATTTAAAAGACTTTGTATATTTAACAATGATATAAGTGAATCCGTCACCTTGCCCACACCGATAAGAGAGCTCTGATCCTCCTTGCCCGCATCAAATGATGTCTTCTCCACATCATTCTCTGAAAGGGTTACAACCTCTCTGACCTCATCAACTACTATACCGAGCTTCGCATTGGCCTCTGTCTTTATAATGATGATCCTTGTGGCATTGGTCTCCTCAGTATCGCAAAGTCCGAACTTAAGTCTTAAGCTCATCACAGGGATGATCTCACCACGAAGATTTATCACTCCCTTAAAGTAATGCTGAGTCTTCGGAACTCTGGTAGGCTTTTGCATACGCACGATATTGTCTACATAGCTGATGTCGATACCGTACTGCTCACCATCCAATTTAACTACTATATACTGCTTTGTATCTAAAATTACGTTGTTCTCATCCATAGCTTAGCACCCCCTTAGACCAGTGTGTTGGAATCAATGATCAACGCAACCTCGCCATCGCCGAGGATGGTCGCACCACTGATCATCTTAGGTATATTAATGTACTTGCCCAAAGGCTTGATAACTATCTCCTGCTGGCCTATAAGGTTGTCTATCACAAGACCTGCCTGCTTGTCACCCTTCTTTACGATAACAACTACAAGGTTCTCAGGCTCTTCTTCCTTCGGCTCTGAATCAAGTATCTCATCAAGACGGATGAGAGGGATGACCATATCACGAAGATTGATAACCTCATTGGACTGAACATACTTGATGTCTGTCACAGGTACATCCTCAACAGTCACAATAGAGTTAAGAGGTATAGCATACTTCTCATCTCTGATCTCAACCATAAGCGCCTGTATGATAGCAAGTGTAAGAGGAAGTCTTACGATAAATGTAGTTCCCTCTCCAAGCTTACTCTGAACCTCAACATCACCGCCGAGAGATTCGATCTTATTCTTTACTACGTCAAGACCAACTCCTCTACCGGAAACATCGGATATCTTCTCTGCGGTAGAGAATGCGGGTCTGAACAGAAGGTCGACAGCCTCCTTGTCAGACATGAACTCTGCCTGCTCCTCAGTAATGTGACCCTTCGCTACAGCTGAAGCTTTTACCTTCTCAACATCAATTCCGGCACCGTCATCGCTTACCTCTATTGTAACATTGTTGCCATCCTGATATGCATCAAGTCTAATGGTTCCCATCTGGGGCTTGCCCTTCTGGATACGCTCAAGTGTAGACTCAAGACCGTGATCAGCTGCATTCCTCAACATATGCATCAAAGGATCACCGATCTCGTCGATGACTGTACGGTCAAGCTCTGTCTCCTCACCTGACATGATAAGCTCCATCTCTTTTCCGAGCTTCTTTGAAAGGTCTCTGATCATACGAGGGAAACGATTTACAACACTCTCGATAGGCACCATTCGAACCTTCATAACTGACTCATGAATATTGGTAGTGATCCTCTCAAGATATTCTATCTGCTCGTTGAAGCCCTGCTGCTTCTCAACAGTGGCACTTGCGGAAACAAGTCCGTTCTTTGCCGTGATAAGCTCTGATACCTGATTCATCAGGTCATCAAGCTTCTCTATATCTACTCTGACTGAACGATTGACAACAGCCTTCTTCTCAGTCTTCTTCTCGGTCTTCTTGGCACCACCTGCGCCCTGACTTGCAGGCTGAGCCTTGCCGCCATCGCTCTTTGTACCTTCATCCTTTGAAGCTTCTTCCTTACTTTCATCAACTGTAGATACTGCAGTTGAAAGGTCTATCTCCTCCTCGAAGCTGTCTTCGATCTCGGAAACATCCATTACTATCTTATGAATATCAGCCTGTGACTTCTCGGTAATGATAAACAGGCTGAAATCAAATTCGAATTTCTCATCCTCTATATCCTGAACAGAGGGCTCGGATTTAATGATCTCACCTACAGCCTCAAGTCCCTTGAATACAAGAAATGCTCTGGCAGCCTTAAGGATACAGGTCTGTTGAATATATACAGTTACACCGAACACATGCTTACCTGCTGCCTGTGCTTCCTTGATAGCATTCTTCTCATGGTCGGCAAGAGGAAGCTTTTTAAATTTCTTCTTCTCATCATCAGGAGACGAAGCTGCTTCGGCAGCGGCCTTCGGAGCCTCCGGCTGAGCTATAACGACCACATCGCCTTCATCATCCTCATCCGGAATATCCGGCGCATTGATACCTCCGTTTAGACATGCATTGAGTAATGCGATGATCTCTTCATTGTCCTCAGAGCCCTCATCTGCATTCTCCTGAATATTGCCCACATAGCTCTCAATAGCATCAATACTCTTGAAAACCACATCTACCAGATCCGGAGTAACCGACATAGTTTTATTGCGGATCTCAGAGAAAACATTCTCAAGGTCATGGGTCAGCTTCTGCATGCGCTTAAAGCCCATGGTACCGGCCATACCCTTTAATGAGTGAGCCGCACGAAAGATCTCGTTTATCGTATCTTCGTTCTCAGGCTCGGCCTCAAGTATCAGCACCTGGTCGTTCAGTGTCTGCAAGTGTTCCTTGCTCTCATCGATAAAAATCTCGAGATATTGGCTTAAATCCATCTTAATACACCCCTGTCTGTCGTTTAATGGCCTCGGCAATCTCAGATAACGGTCTGACCTCATCTACTAGACCGGCCTCTGCTACTGCTCTCGGCATACCGTATATTGTACTGGTCTGGGCATCCTGAGCTATGACATAAACACGCTTCCTTGCTTTAAGCTTTCTTATGCCTTCCGTTCCGTCCGCACCCATACCGGTAAGTACCACACATATGATCTCCTCATACTTCGAGTCGATCAGACTTTCATACATATGATTTGCATAAGGTCTGAGTCCACCAACCGGTGGAGTATCTGTCAGCTTGATGATACGATCATCCAGGATCAGGTGATTACCACCCTTTGCCAGATATACATGCCCTCTCTCAACCATCTCTCCATCAACTGCCTCAGTAACAGTAATGGCACTTTGAGCATTGATCCTCTGTGCAAGGGAGCCTGTAAAGCCTGCAGGCATATGCTGAACCACAACAATGGGAGCATTGATCCTTGCATCAAGCATAGGGATCATCTCCTGCAACGCCTTGGGACCACCTGTTGAACAGGCAAGAGCCACAAGCTTTCCCTTTCCTCCGATCCTTGCCGCACCGGGTCTTGCAATAGCCTTTTCCGCCCTCTTTATGGGATCACGGTGATCGGGAGTAGTTGTGACCTGAATACCGGTCTTTTTTTCATGGAAGACTGCTCCTATCATCTTCATCAACTGAGCCTCAAACTCTACCTTGTCCCTCAGGATATTCTCAGGCTTTCGCATAAAATCAAGAGCTCCGAGCTCTAAAGCCTCCAGAGTATCCTTGGTGTCACGCTTCGATACACCACTGATGATCACCGTAGGAACAAAGACATTGTTCTCCTTAAGCACTCTCAGGAATTCCACACCGTTCATCTTTGGCATATGCATATCAAGAATAATGAGGTCAACAGTATTATTCTCGAGATAAGCAAGACCTTCAAGACCGTTGGAAGCCTGAAATACAATTGAAAAGTCTTTAGCTTTTAACATTATATCAGATACAACCCTTCTCATGAGTGCAGAGTCATCCAATAACATAATTTTTTTCATCATTTTTTACCTGAAGACAGCGCTTTCCTTTCCTCTTCGAATATAAAACTCACTATTCTCTCACGCAGCTTATCATCTATGTTCTTAAACTCTATTCTAACATCCTGAAGTTTTGGATTATTCTCCATCCTAAAGGTTCTTAAAACCTCTGCATATACAAATACCGGATAATCGGTGCCGCATCGCTTTATGTTGAACCTCATGGCTATGTAGCTTCCTTTTTCCTCCTGACCGGCAGTGACCATTCGCACTCCTCCACCGGATAGATCTATCATAATACCGGATTTCCATTCTGCAGTCTCGCTTACCTCAGGAGACTCCTTTTCCGCACCCATCGCTATAGCCTGACTAACAACCCTGTATTCAACGCCGGTTCTGTAGGTGTATCTGTAGAATGCTCTCCTTTGCACCTTCGTAAATGATGTATATACAGCAGCATCAAGGAAAAACATATTATTTTCCTTGTATCTTGCAACTATGACGGAATCACATTTGTATAGACCGTTCTTTGTATAAACACAGATCTCGAATTTTTCATTTACCACAAGAGGAACAACCCTGCCGTCCACAAAAGGCATAGTAAGCTGAAGGACATTGCCGTCCTTGATATCCAAAATGCGGCTGGGATAGGTAGGAACCTTCTCGTCCTCCTTAAGCTTCCTGACATTTAAGGGCCTAAGATCCGCCTTATCTCCAATTGACAGTATCTTATGAAAATCGATCAACGTTTTCTTCTCCTGGTCTTGATATAATTAAGGAATACTCCGGCTATTCCCTGTGTTTCCTGTTTCTCGTATTTTTCATCATTTATGATCCTTCCCGCTATATTGGAAAAGGAAAGCGCCGGTTGTCCCTTGGGCTCTGAAATGGAAACTGGCTTTTGCTCTATGACAGCCTTTGATAGTCTCTTATCGTATTCCACATAACCCACATACTCAAGATTGATGTTCAAAAACTTTGAAGAAACAGTATTTAGCTTCTCGTATATCTCCTCGCCCTCAGCTTCATCCTCAACACGATTGGATAATATCCGGATGGTCTTCTGATTGGCGATGAATTCTTTTTTCCTATTGACAGCCTTTAGTAAAGCATAAGCATCCGTAATAGATGTAGGCTCCGGGGTCACAACCATAATGATCTCCGGTGATGTAAGTACAAATTCCAAAACGGAATCAGCTATCCCGGCTCCCGTATCTATGATGACTACATCAAAGAGGGCATCAAGCTTTGAAAGCTTTGATATCAAGAGCTTTATCCTCTCCTTATCAAGGCTTACAAGCTCCTGAACTCCCGATCCTCCGGAAATGAATCCGATATCCATAGGGCCCATGGTGATGATCTCATCTATCCCCTTGTCATGGTAGATAAGGTCGGCAAGATTGTATTTTGGCCTTATACCCAGCATAACCTCTACATTGGAGAGACCGAAGTCGGCATCAAGTATCACTACCCTCTTTCCCATCTTCTTAAACTGAAGGGCAAGATTTACCGATACGCTTGTCTTACCTACTCCTCCCTTACCGCTTGTAACAGCGATCACTCTGGCCGAGGGTACGTTGGAATTCACATTCTCACGCTTTATGACCTGTTCTCTGAGGGCTTGTGCCTGATCCATCACGCATTACCCCCTAACAGTCTTTTGGCGATCTTTTGTGCATCCACCTCTCCTATATCATCAGGAACATTCTGTCCCCATGCGACATAAGAAAGAGGGTATCCGGTAGCAAGCTTTAAGTTAAGTATATTCCCATGAGCACTTGTCTCATCAAGCTTTGTAAAGATCATACTGTATTTTGCCATAGACTCATAGGTCTTGGTGATCTTTATGAGATCGTTGTACTTCGTGGTCGCCGAAAGCACCAGATACACATCCTTTTGGATAACAGGAACCATATCAAGAAGCTTCCTGATGGAATCAAGCTGCTCCTCGTTCTTGTGAGAATGTCCCACGGTATCCACAAAGATAAGATCATAATCCTCGAATTTCTTTATCTTTTCCTTGAGATCATCAGGCTCGTAAATGATCTCTATAGGAATACTCATAATACCTGCATAGGTCTTTAGCTGCTCTTCAGCCGCTATCCTAAAGGTATCAGCCGTCACAAAGGCAACCTTCATGCCCTTGTCGAGCTTGTATTTTGCGGCAAGCTTAGCAATGGTCGTGGTCTTTCCTACACCTGTAGGACCTATGAAGAATAAAACCATAGGCTTGTCCTTTAAGGCCTTGATGGTATGAATCTCTCCAAGCTTTAAAACGATCTTTTGGTATACTCTTGATAAAAGATCATCCATATTGGTCTTGCCGTTCATATCGGATAGCTCTGCAACTATGGATTTTGCATAATTCTCGTTGACTTCGTTATTTCTAAGCTGTTCGTATATAAGCTCTGAAAGCCTGTCCTTTTTGCTTTGCTTTTCCTCAGGAGCCTTTCCAATATCCGCTGTCTTTACGATGGTGGTATCAAAGGTGTTGTTCTTTAATGACTCAGTGATACCCTTTTCCTTCTTTACCTCATCTGCCATCTTCTGCTCAAGGAGCATAGCAAGATTGTCAAGCTTTTCCTCTATGGCAGCATTCTTCTCCTGCTCTTCCTTGGAAAGCGGCTCTTTTTTAGGCTCCGCCTTCTGATCTCCCCGCTTTATCTTCTTCGTGGGGGCAGGATTCTCGTCCACCGCAGCCGTGATCTCCACAACAGGCTTTTTAAAAAGCTTCTGAAGACCCTTCGGCTTTGTCGTCTTCATATTCATAACTATGGCATCCTTGCCGAGATCCTCCTTTGCCAGCATGATAGCCTCGGTCTCGGTGGCTGCAGTATATTTCTTAATTATCATTTATCGTTACCATCCCCACTGATTGAAGCTCGATGTTCGAGTCGATCTCATTGTAAGATATAACTATCAGATCCTTCATATAGTCTCCCGTCAGCCTCTTGAAATACATCCTGACTATGGGCGAGGTGACTATGATGGGCATCTTCCCTGCATCCTCAAGCTTTTGAACCTCTGTCTCGGTAGCTTTAATGATCTTTTTAGTCACCTGAGGATCCAACGAAATGAATGAACCCTGCTCTGTCTGTTTTACTGAGTTCATAATATTCTGCTCGATTGCAGGATCAAGTGTGATCACACTGGTTGTTTCATTCCCTGCAAAATACCTGCTGGAGATTGCTCTCTTTAAGCTCTGTCTCACATATTCAGTCAATATATCCGTATCTCTCGTGGTGGGTGAATAATCCGCCAAAGTCTCGAATATAGTAACAAGATCCCTGATTGATATACCTTCCTTTAAAAGATTCTGCAATACCTTCTGGATCTCGCCCACACCCATAAGCTTGGGCACAAGATCCTCCACAAGAGTCTGATTTGCTTCTCTTATATTGTCAATCAGGTTCTGTACATCCTGTCGTGTCAATAGCTCGTCAAGGTGAGCCTTTATGATCTCAGTCAAATGTGTAGCAATGATAGATGGAGGATCTACTACGGTATAACCGAGAGACTCGGCTCTTTCCCTCTGTCCCTCCGTGATCCATATAGCAGGAAGATGGAAGGATGGCTCAAATGTAGGAATACCGGCGATCTCTTCCTCCACATAACCGGGATTCATAGCCATATAGTGATCAAAAAGTATCTCTCCCTCACTTACCTGTATACCCTTTATCTTGATGATATACTGGTTGGGATTAAGCTGTATATTATCTCGGAGACGGATGATAGGAACAACCGCTCCAAGCTCAAGTGCTATCTGTCTTCTGATCATTACCACACGATCAAGCAGGTCGCCGCCCTGGTTTACATCTGCTAAAGGGATGATACCGTAACCGAACTCAAGCTCAATAGGATCCACCTGCAAAAGTGAATTGACATTCTCGTGTCTTCTGATCTCATCGGCCTGTACCTCTTCCTCTTCCACCTTCTCCTCGATGACCTGAGCCTCTTCCTTTGACGCCATCATCCTTCCGAGAACGATCAGAGAAAGTCCAAAGCCAAGATAAATGAGAGTCGGGAAGGCGGGAACAAGTCCCAATATACAAAGCACGATACCGACTATATACATAACCTTCGGTATATGGAAAAGCTGGGTCACCATAGTGGTGCCTATACTCTCCTCCTTTGCAGCCTTGGTTACGATGATACCCGTTGCAAGAGATATGAGCATCGAGGGTATCTGAGAAACAAGACCGTCACCGATGGTAAGGATCGTATAATTATTTAATGCGTCATTTACCGACATTCCCCTCATAAGAACGCCGGTGGCGATACCACCTACAAGGTTGATAAGGGTGATGATAAGACCTGCCGTAGCATCTCCCTTTACATACTTGGTAGCACCGTCCATGGATCCGAAGAAGTTTGACTCCTCCTGAATCTCATTTCTTCTCTTTTTTGCCTCTTCATCCGTGATAGCTCCCGTAGAAAGATCGGCATCTATAGCCATCTGCTTTCCGGGCATGGCGTCCAAGGTGAATCTCGCCGTAACCTCGGATACACGCTCAGAACCCTTGTTGACAACAAACATCTGAACGATCAAAAGCACTATGAAAATGATGGTTCCTACTATCAGACTACCGCCACCAACGAAGGTTCCGAAGGCTCTTACCACCTGCCCGGGATCACCGTTTAAAAGGATCAGACGGGTAGAGGAAACATTAAGTGATATTCTGAAAATAGTTGTAAAAAGAAGGAGTGTGGGAAAGCTTGAAAGCTCCAAAACCTTCTGTGAATACATGGCCGTAAAAAGCAGCACCATGGCAATCGTCATATTGAAGGTGATAAGGATATCAAGCAAAAATGCAGGCATGGGCACAATGAAGAAGAATACCGCAAGCATGAGATACACGCCTACATATATATCCATATTGCGCTTCATAGAAGCCCTCCTTCCGACGATCTAACGAAATATATATCAGCCCACGCTCGTCAGCCTACTCTTTTTTCTACACTGTATACATAAGCGAGCACATCCGCCACCATCTGATAAAGCTCAGGGGGTATCTGGGCATCCAATTCAACATTGTTGTAAAGCATTCTGGCAAGAGGCTTATTCTCAACGATCATAACATGGTTCTCCTTTGCCACATCCTTGATCTTCGCCGCCAGAAAATCCGCACCCTTTGCAGTAACCACAGGTGCATCCGCTATCTGCGGATCATATTTCAGTGCTACCGCATAATGTGTAGGGTTGGTGATGACAACATCGGCCTGGGGAACACTCTGCATCATACGACGCTGTGCAGCCTGCTGCATACGCGCCTTTTGCTGTCCCTTGACCTTGGGATCTCCTTCTGAGTTCTTGAACTCGTCCTTGACCTCCTGCTTGGTCATCTTTAAATCCTTGTGATGCTTCCATCTTTGATAGAACAGATCCACAGCTCCCACAAGACAAAGCACAACAGCTGCCTTGATACCTACATCCATAATGATGTCAAACATTACGCCAAGTGTCTGTTCTATAGTCAGGTCATAGACTCTGAATAATAGTCCTATATCATCTACTATCACTGAATATGCAACCCAACCGACTACTACGATCTTCAAGATGGAGATCATAAGATTGACTAGGGATTGCATTGAAAAAATCCTTTTAAAACCATTTATGGGATTGAGCTTTGAAAGCTTCGGCTGAAGGGGTTTCATGGTGATCATCCATTTAAACTGAACCTTAGTAGCAAAAAATCCCACAATAAGACCTATAAGCAGGAAGGGCAAAACGGTAAGCAGCACATAAAGCAACACATCGACCAAAAGATCATGCGCCACCCTGATATCCATACCGTAATCCAAAAGCTCTCCGGTCTTGCCGTAATAATAATCAAATGCCGTGAAAAATCTTCCGCCCACATAGCCTATCAGATACTTTATGGAAAGCATGGCAGCAAGCAGTGTGACTCCCGTCACAACCTCCTTACTCTGGGCTACCTGACCTTCCTTTCGGCTTTCTTCTATCTTTTTACCTGTAGGCTCCTCGGTTTTTTCTCCGCCCTCATCATTGGCAAAGAACTGGAGATCATACCGAAGTCTGAGTACCCTGGTATCTAAATAATCCATAAATAATCATCTCAATACATCGTCTTTATAACAGTGGTCACATAGGTCTCCATACCGTCATAAACAAACTGTGTCACATTGGGCAGATACATAACAGTGAGTACCACTATCGTAAGTCCCACAAGCACCTTTAGCTGCATACCGATAGAAAACATGGAGAGCTGAGGCGATGCCTTGGCCAATATACCAAGCACCACATTGAGTACGGTAGCTGCCACAAAAACAGGCATACATATACGCATGGCAATGATGAAATAATCGGTAAGTATGCTTACCGCAAGCTTCATCAGACCGTCCGTATCAAATATCACCTCTCCCACAGGTATCACCTTGAAGGAGTCACAGACAGCTGTGATCACAAAGTAATGCATACCGGAAACTATCATGATAAGCATCACACCATAGGTGTACATATCGGCAGATACTGTAGATTGACCACCATTTATCTGATCGAAGGTTGAGGCCATGGAAAAACCGATCTCCCTGTCAATGAACTGACCTGCCATATTGACGGTAGCCACGCAAATGGTTGCCATAAGCCCAATAGTAAGACCTGTGATTAACTCTTTTATAAGCACCACGGTAAAGCCTAAAAATGTGGTATATGGAAGAGGCTTAAATCCGGTGACACCGGTAACCAGCCACGCTATACCGACAGCCAGAAACAGTCTAACCCTAGGCGGCACCGACTTTTGAGAATATATCGGAGCCACAGTAAGTAAGCCCCCTATTCTCGCAAGTATCGCTAAAAAATATTCCAGGTTATATATCGAAAACGAAGTAGTAAACATTAAAACTCTATCCGTTCACAAAATTGCCGAACATCGAATAAAGCCTTACAGTAAAATCCGATATCTCGGTCATGATCCAGTTACCGCAAATAATAAGAGTAAAGAACACCGACAGTATCTTGGGAACAAAGGTCATGGTCTGCTCCTGAATGGAGGTAACAGTCTGGAATATACTAATGAGCAGACCAACGCAAAGAGAAACCAAAAGAAGGGGTGCTCCAAGCTTTATAATGAGCCAAATGGCCTCACGCATTATATCTATTACACTTTCTACAGTCATGGTCTAAAGCCCTCCTAAAAAGGCTAAAAATTGAAGGATTTAACAAGCTGCTCGATCACCAGATCCCAACCATCCACAAGCACGAAAAGCAAAAGCTTAAAGGGCATGGAAATAGTGGTGGGGGGGAGCATCATCATACCCATCGCCATCAGGGTGGAGGAAACCACCATATCAATGATGATGAAGGGAATGTATATCAAAAATCCAATGATAAATGCAGCCCTAAGCTCCGATAGGATAAATGAAGGAACCAACACCTGAGTGGGAATCTCAGAAAGCTCCTCAACAGGCTCCATATCCGCTATATTCATAAAGAGCCTTACATCATCCGCCTTCACCTGCTTGAACATAAATTCCCGAAGGGGCTCCATACAATTCTCAATAGCCTCCTTCTGAGTGATCTTGCCCTCAGCAAGTGGGGTGATACCATTGTCATAAATGCTCGTCAGCACAGGGGACATGATAAACAGGGTTAAAAACAATGAAAGCCCTATCAAAACATTATTAGGTGGCGTTGACTGGGTACCGAGAGCCGTTCTCACAAAATGCAAGACAACTACGATTCTGGTAAAGGACGTCATCATAACAAGTATTGACGGAGCTATCGAAATGACAGTAAGCACCAAAAGCATCTGGAGCGTACCCGCAAGCGTTCCATTGCTGCTGTTCGCATCCAGAGTTACACCTATGGAAAATGGCGAGCTGCCATCACCTATAGCCTCTGTTGATGCCGTCGTTGCCTCTGTAGTCCCATTAACTCCGGCAGGTTCCTCGGGATCAGCGGGAGGAGCTGTCGCATTTACAGCAATAAAGCCCACCGATAGCACCGAAAAAAACAGAAGGAAGGTGATCAAAAATCTTTTTATTCTATTGTTCATCTTTTCCCTTGAGGTCTTCTTTTGTCGTGCTGTCTTCATGCTTATCCTTCCTTAACGCTTTGGAAAACATAGTCTTGAAGTCAGCCGGAGATGCAGTAGTGTCCGCCTGCTCATTTACTGAATCGGGATCAAGCTCTAAAAGGAGCTCTATATGATCCTTTGTGACACTCAAAGCAACATACCTATCAGCAAGCTTTACGATCTGAATATATTTGTCATTGGCTATCCTCATGGTCTCCACAATGTGCATATTCCCTCTCTTTAGGAGCACATTGTTCTGATATGAACCCGCAACTCTTGCTGCAACCCATGCCAAAAATAACACCAAAAGAAATATTGCAAGAGCAAATATAAGCTGCAATACACTCTCAAGCTTCGATGTCTTCAAGACTGTTGACAAAAGCATATTAACCAACAGCCTTCTTCACTGCCTCAAGTACACGATCAGGCTGGAAAGGCTTTACGATGAAATCCCTTGCGCCTGATTGAATAGATTCGATAACCATCGCCTGCTGGCCCATAGCCGAGCACATAACTACGCTGGCATTGGGATCTGATTCTTTGATCTTCTTAAGTGCCTGAATACCATCCATCTCAGGCATTGTGATGTCCATAAGCACAAGATCGGGTTTAGTCTCATTATACTTCTCAACCGCCTTTGCGCCGTTCTCTGCTTCACCGGCGATCTCATATCCGTTCTTTGTCAGAATGTCTTTGATCATCATTCGCATGAAAGCTGCATCATCACAAATCAAAATGTTTTTAGCCATAACTTACTCTCCATTCTCTTTGCATATTTGTTCATAGTTGGCTTATATTCCGCCCACTACAGATTTTTCTTTTATAATATCAGTAACCCTTATTCCGAAGCTCTCTTCTATAACGACAACCTCGCCCTTGGCTACTAATTTACCATTAACTAAAACGTCGATAGGCTCACCGGCTATCCTATCTAATTCTATAATAGTACCGGGAGTGAATTCAAGTATTTCTTTTATCGACTTACTTGTCCTTCCAAGCTCAACAGTGACCTGCAAAGGAACATCCATGATAAGATCGATGTTCTCCTGCTGGGTAATGGGATTGACTCCCTGCATGAAGGACTGGAACTGAACAGGCTGAGCATTGATATCCTGTGCCGGAGGCACATAATTCGGATACCCCATATTCATCTGGGGCATACCCATGTTCATCTGGGGCGCACCCATATTCATCTGAGGCATACCACCGCCCATGCTACTCATATCCGGTGCCGGCATCGGTTGCGGTGCAGGTGCAGGCTGTGGCGCCGGACTCGGCGCAGGTGCAGGCCTTGCCGGTTCTTCGGGCTGCTTGCTCATCGAGAATACATCAAGAAGCTCTCTCGCAAAATCTATAGGATAAAGCTGCATGATGTTACTGTCTACCAGATCCCCGATCTCCATCCTGAAGGAAACAAGTGCGAACTGCCCGCTTGAAAAACCGCTTATCCTTTCCTCCGAAACATCCCTGATATCCTTTATAAGCTCCGCCGTAGGTGGAGAAATATCAATCTTTCGGTTGAGCATGGATGACATAGATGTTGCAGCAGAACCCATCATCTGGTTCATGGCCTCACAGATGGCACTCATATGAAGCTCAGAAAGCTCTTCTATATGACCGGTACCATCGCCACCCATCATCAGATCGGTGATGACCTTAACATCATCCTCTCTTAGCATCAGGACATTGTTACCCTTGATACCTTCCCTGTAGGAAATGTCTATAAAAACACAGGGAACCTGATAGGAATCACAGACCTTATCCCAATCGGTCGCCTCGACCTTCGGGGTCGTGATCATAACCTTCTGGTTGACAAGGGTATATAGCGTGGTTGCCGCCGTTCCCATACATATATTGGATATCTCGCCTAAGGCATCTTTCTCTTCAGGAGAAAGATCAAAGCCGCCGGAAGATGAACCACCGTCATCTCCGCCCATGCCGCCAAGCAAAGCGTTGATCTCTTCTTGTGAAAGCATTCCATCCATAAATAACTACTCCTCTCCTCTAATGACCTCAGATACCTTGACGGCATACTTCTCACCAGAGGTACCGGGCAACGCTTTGAATTTGATAATGTTGCCCACATAGACATCGAGTGGACTCTCAACGCCTTTGTCGATCTTTATTATATCACCTTTCTGGATATTTATAAAGTCCATAACTGAAATCGAGCTTCTACCAAGTACCGCCTTGATCGGTATCGGCGCCTTGCTGATCGCAGCCTCTATCACATCATCGTAGCTGGTCTCGTCAGTGCTCTGCATAGTAGAGAACCAGTACTTTGTATTTAGCTTGTCCATCACGTCTTCCAATGTAATAAACGGAAGACATACATTCATCAGACTTTCCACATCCCCCATCTTCACGCTTATGGTTACGATGGCTATCATCTCGCTGGGGGAAATGATCTGCGCAAACTGAGGATTGGTCTCTATCCTTTCAAGTCGCGGTGACAGTTTCACCACATTGGCCCAGGGTTCTATAAGCTGGGAGACTATGATGTTGTATATCCTCTCGATGATACTTATCTCTATCTCCGAAAAATCCCTCGTCTTGTCCAGAGCCTCTCCCTGTCCTCCAAGCATCCTGTCTATCATAGCAAAACCAATATTGGTTCCCAACTCTACGATAATACTTCCTGAAAGCGGATTAAAATTCACTATGCCAAGAAGCACCGGATTCGGAAGAGCATTTGAAAACTCCTGATAAGTCTGAGCCTCCGAGCTCATGACATCAAGCTGCACCGTTTTTCTTAAATAAGCAGGAAGATTAGTCGATACAAGTCTGTTAAAGTGTTCAAATATGATCTCTAACGTCCTTAAATGCTCCTTTGAGAACTTTGCGGGTCTGGCAAAATCATAATCTTTAATTTTTAAAGTATGGTCTTCCTGATAGTCCTCGACATCCAAATTGCCGCTACTAAGATCCATCAACAATTTGTCAATCTCGTCCTGAGACAATACGTCTGCCACTTATCTCACCTCACAATGCTCACAAGATCATTTTAATATTATTGCAAGGTAAATTCCTTAAAGTCAACTCCGTAGATGGTCTCGGTATTGAACTGCTGCTGAAGCTTTCTCAAGATCTCCTTCTTAACCTTGCTCTGACCCTCAGCTGAATTAAGCTGCTCGTATGAATACTGTGAAATTGTACTTCTGACCGTATCATCCACAAGACCCATGCTTGAACCCAAAAGCGAGGAAAGCTTTGCATAATCATCTGCTTTGTTGTCCATAGAGATAATGTACTTAAGCATAGCATAATGCTTTCCACCTGCAGCATCATCAGGAAGATTCGCCATAATGGTATCGGCTGACTCCATGGTTGCTATCTGCTCAAGAGGGATCTGAACCGTATCGGAGCCGGTAAGCTCAAGCTTTAAAACCGAGGCTATATCCGTGATCAGATTGTTGGTCTTTTGGGCTGACGGCATACATACAAATACTATCAGACAGTTAAGCACAAGATTAACCAGGCATAAAGCCAATATAATAACACTTATCAGATTTTTTTTCATTGCAGGCTGTCTCCTTCTTCAATCTGAGAATTGAGCTGATTGTATATCTTTATCACAACTCTTCTGTTTCTCGCCCTTCCTTCCGGAGTATCATTGGAGGTAATGGGTCTTGATTCACCATAACCCGATATCTCGATATTGCCGTCCAAGAAGTTCTGCTGCGAGGCTATGAAGTCATATACCGAATTGGCTCTCGCTGTCGAAAGCTCTCTGTTGTCCTTGTAGGTTCCGCTTGTCATAGGGACATTGTCGGTATGTCCTTCAAATTTAATAATATTATTCCTGTATTTTACAAGAATACTTGCTACCTTCTGCAAATATATCTTTGATTCTGCCGCAAAGCTTGCACTACCGGAATCAAAAAGTATAGATCCGTTCATATCAAGCTCTACATACTGGGAGTTGTAATCGAGCTCCTGCATATCCTCAATGGAATAGCTCTCAAGGAGTTCTCTGATCTCGTCATACATCTCCTCAGACTGCTTTTCGCCCTTTTCGGACATCTGCTCTTTAAGCTCCTCCTCAGAAAGCTTTTCTTCCTTGGTCTCAGCTACCTCAGTTGACTCAGCCGTGCTTTCCTCGGTAAATTCTCCCGACGAGGTACTTTCCTCAGTACCCAGATCAGCGTCATCATTACTCTTATTGTTTTTATCTCCCTCGTCGCCTATGGCTTCCTCTTCAACATTGTTGCCGCTTTCTTCCTGAGCATAGCCTATCTCAGTAAGCACGGAATTGATGTTCGGAAGCTGGGATACACCTCCGGATACAGACATACCCTGTATCAGATTGATGGCACCCTGAGGCAATATGGAAAAGCTCATCCTATCGAACGAAGCAGCTATATTCTGAAGCTTACCCTCATCTACCGTGGAGCTGGCAAAAAGCAACACGAAGAAGCAGAGAAGCAGGTTCATCAGATCCGAGAACGTGGCCATCCACGCGGGGGCGCCTTCCTCGGGCGGCTTTTCTTTTTTCTTCGCCATTACTCTCCACCACCTTCGCCTCCTAAGCCTTCTCTTGCAGAAGGTGCAAGGAATGACTTAAGCTTCTCTTCGATGACACGAGGGTTCTCTCCTGCCTGAATAGACAGAAGTCCTTCTATCATGATCTCCTTTGTCATCATCTCGCTGGCATTCTGAACATCAAGCTTTGATGACACGGGAGTACATATCCAGTTTGCAAGTACGGAGCCGTAGAATGTGGTGATCAAGGCCACGGCCATGTTGGGACCGATGGAAGCCGCATCCGACATATCTACGAGCATGAGCACCAGACCGATCAGGGTACCGATCATACCCCAGGCGGGACCGTTCGCACCAAGTCCCTTCCAGAAGGCTATATTCGCCTGATGTCTGACATCTATGTTGACTAATTCTGTTTCAAGAATACTTCTTACAAGCTCGGGATCAGTACCATCTACGATAAGCATGATGCCCTTCTTCATAAAGGGATCCTCGATGCTGTTACCTGATTCCTCAAGTGCCAAAAGTCCTTCCTTTCTCGCAACATTGGAAAGATCTATGATACTCTTTATTGCACCTATCTCATCATTGGGTGGAACCTTGAGGATCAGTCCGAAGCTCTTAAGTCCACCAATAAAGCCGGACATCGTATTACAAGCCAATGTAGCTCCAAGGGAACCTCCGAACGTGATGAGCACTGAAGGAACATCCAAGAAGTTTCCGACACCGGCTACACCCTGAGGTGAGTTCATCATACCGAAAAGCATGAGTCCTAATGCCAATAACAATCCGATTACCGAAGCTAAATCCATCTTTAAACTACCTCTAAGTAAAAATCAAAGTAACGGTTTTGCTGCTTACGCTTAATACACTTAATTAAACAACACAATAATCTAACCTGCATATTCTCCGCATTGAAACTATTTCAACTCGGTGAGCAGATTAGAATATATCCTTCTACGATATGCTATGACCGATTCCGTAATATCTCTTGCGCTTTCCTTTACTATGATCTTTCTCCCCGTTGTAAGTGTGATCACAGTATCCGGAGTCTCCTCTACGAACTCGATGATATCGGCATTTATCGTAACCTTTATATCATTTAATCTTGTAACCTCGATCAAGCCAGCTCCCCTAATACTACATGTTGAACATAATCATTTATTACTATACCATATTTGCGCATATTAGGAAAGTTTTTTTTTATTATCCGGCCCCCTATTTTGAAAAAAATGAATGAACCGCTGCCATAAGCTTTTCCTTGTCTACAGGCTTTAAAAAATATCCTACAGGTTTTAGGTCCATGACCTCCATCACGGTATTCTTGTCACCCTTACCGGTAAGGAACATAAACGGTATATCCTTCGTTCTTTCATCCTCCCTAAGCTGCTTTATAAGCATAGGTCCAGATATAAGAGGCATCTCATAATCCACAATGATCAGGTCAGGGTTATTCTCCATAAGCCATTTCTTTGCATGCATACCAGAATTTGCCGGCTGGATGGTGTATTCATCCTTAAGCCATCCACGCAAAAGATTCACTATGGAGGCATCATCATCTATGATCAGGATACTTTTCTTTTTATTGGTCTTTAATGGCTTTTCCGATACACCCTCGCCATCCTTTTTTGCGGATAGATTGACAGAACCTAAAGCCGATCTTGCCGACACCAAAAAGCCCATGATATCAAGGGGCTTTTTAAATCTATCTACAACATATTCATCGGGAATGTATTTTGAAAGCTCCTCTTCTTCACTCTCTCCACCTACGACTATAAAATCCTTGGGATGCGTAGCCATCAATATCTTGATCATCATCAGCTCGGAAAACAAAGATTCCACAGAATCCTCAATATAGAGAACCCCAAGTTTGTGCTCATCCCATGAATCCTTTATCTTCACCTTGTCCATGGGAAGAATAGTGGCTGAGATACCATTTTCCGAAAGTTTTTTCACCGCATTCTTTAATATGATATTGTCCTTCTTTGTTATGATCATCAAATCCTGCATAGCTCAACTATCTCCTCCCATTTCATCTCTAAAAGCAATGTATTTAACCTGTCATATCTGTCCTTGTCTTTTGCCGGCAATCTGTAATCAGCCAGATATCCGAGAAGCATCTCAATAGAATCATAGTCCATAGCATCAGCATATTCCGCTATAGCCGAAAACGTTTCCGAAAGCTCCGACTCATCAATAAGAGGTCTTGCATCATCAGCCTCATCCTTTTCAAGAATCGGCTTAAGCTTCTTTGAAAAACTCTTTAGGCAAACAAGAAGCTCATCGGTATTATTATCTATATATTCGATATTTTCTTCGTTTCCTGCTTCCTCCAAAAGTCTTGCTTTTTCGGACAGCTCTAAAGCTCCCACCAGTCTTGCAGCACTTTTTAGGGCATGAACCTTGATGATATAATTCTTTATATCTGAATCATGATAAAGCTTATCGATCTCTCCTGCTTTACCCTCTATGGTATTGTAGAATACAGCCAGTGCCTCATGATAGCCCTCCAAGGATCCACAGTTTTTTACTCCTTCAGCATAGTCAAGTCCCTCTATACCGTCATAGGGCTCCACCTTCTTATCCACCTTATTCATAGGGTCATTTGAAAGTCTTTGATCTCCGGTATCCTCCGGAACAAAAAGCTCCAACATAGCTTTTAGCTTTTCCTTTGTAAGAGGCTTTTTTACGGTGAGAGGATATACATCTTCGGGAGTAAAAAGTTCGTCCTCCATTATGATCACAGTCGCATTCTTTCTTAATGGTTCTGAGAGCTTTTTAATCGCTTCCTGAAGCTTTCCGAAAATATCCGTTCTGTTTAAAAAAATCAGTGAAAAATCCCGTTCAGGCAAAAGCTCCAGCCCCTCAAAAAAGGACTCAGAAAAAACAGGAGTATAGTCTGTCCCGTTAAACAGCTCCTTTATGTATGCTCTTTCAAGTCTTGAATTGTCAATCACCAATATCTCTTTTTTCAAGTTAAGGTCTCCACTTTATTTTTTCTTAAAGATCACTCCAAAGCTTCCCGGACCGCAATTAATAGATATAGCCGAGGATGCTTCAATACAAATGATATCCTCGGTATCAAGCATTCTTTTAAGCTCTACTATTATCTCTGAAAGCTCCATATCAGAACAGCCCGCATGGGTTAAGAAGACAGTTCCCTTATCCATGACTGCTCTGCTCTTTGCTATACGCCTTAGGTATTTTTCCCTGACTGCATCCCTTTGTCCATTGAAGATACGGACAGTTTTAAGGCTGCTGTTTTTAAGTGACAGAACAGGAACCAGCATAAAGGTGCGGCATATTCCTGCAACTCTCTTTCCTATTCTTCCCGCAAGTCTTGCATATTCAACATTTTCAACTATAAAGCTTGTATCTACCTTCTTTGAAATATCCGGTAGCTTTGAAAGCACCTCTTCTTTTGTATGGTCACTTTCAACAAGCCTTGAAGCTTCTATGGCAACCAGGCCCACTCCGGTTGAAATATGTCCGGAGTCATATACCTCTACATTGTCAAATGCTTTAGCGGCCTCCATAGCATGCTCATAGCCCTTGGAGGTATGACAGCCAGCGGTGATATGAATGATCTCTCTGGCATCGGCAAGCTGCTCAGCAAAAAACAACTCATATTCCTCAACCGTGGGTGGCTCGGAATGTGCTCTGTTTCCGGCCTTCACATAGGAAAGCATCTCCGAGGTATCAAGCTCAAGAGAATCAAGGAAAACACCATCCTCGGTATAAACCTTATAGGGCAGAACACCTATGTTATGTTTCTCTATAAATCTTTTTGGCAGATCGCAGACACTGTCCGTGGTTATCTTTAATGGTGCCCAGGTCTTATGCTCCTTCACGATACTCTCGGAAAGCTCGGTATCCTTTCGCATATCTGAAAGTGTCACAAGCTCTTCCGGAAGAAAACGGATGAGAGTATCCTCCATTTCGATACCTGATACAGGCTTTGTAAGGTAGCCATCAAAGCCACTCTTTTTATAAAGCACTTGATTTTCCGTACCCGCATTGGCAGTGAGCACAATAACAGGTGTGTCCTTATTGAGTCCGCCCGGCTGGGATCTTAGTGCCATAAGAGTATCAATACCGTCCATTTCAGGCATGAGATGATCCATAAATATCACATCATATCTGGTAGATAATGCTTTTTTAAGGCACTGCTCTCCGCTTGTCGCCGTGTCTATCTGAAGCTTTGTCTCCCGAAGAAGCTTAGCCTCAACCACAATATTAACCTCATTGTCATCAACGATCAAAAGTCTTGCATCGGGAGCCTCAAAGCTCTGTTTGTAGTGCTCACGCCTTCCGATATTGTTTTTCGTATCAAAAGCAGAATCTCCGATCTCCTTTGCATTCACTATACCCTGAGGGATGGTCACTACAAATGTACTTCCCTTGGTATATACGCTGTTTACCGAGATTTCTCCTCCCATCAGATCGACTATTCTTCGAACGATGGAAAGTCCAAGTCCCGTCCCTTCTATATGTCTGTTCTTCTCCTCATCCACGCGTCTAAAGGCATCGAAAAGATGAGGTATGCTGTCCTTCTTGATACCCATTCCCGTATCCGCCACGGAAATGATCATCGAAAGATTCTTGTCGTCTATCCTTTTACCACGAAGGCTTAGGCTGACCGTACCCTCTTTTGTATATTTAACCGCATTATTTAACAGATTGATGATGATCTGCTTTATCCTTACCTCATCACCGTAAAGGCTTACCGGCATGGTGGGATCCACGTCAATATCAAGCCTCAAGCCCTTCTCCTTCGCTCTCGGAAATATCATACCCACTATCTCGGATATCATTTCCGGCAGGCGATAATCTACTGAAACTATATCCATCTTGCCTGATTCAAGCTTTGACATATCAAGTATATCATTGATAATGGCAAGAAGCATCTTGCTGGCACCCTTGATATTTACAGCATCCTCAGCCACCTCATCATTTATATCCTCACGAAGTATCATCTCATTCAGACCAATGATAGTGTTGATAGGTGTTCTGATCTCATGGCTCATACTGGAGAAGAATAGATTTTGAGATCTGTTCATTTCCTCGATCTCATGCTGTCTGTTCTTCACCTCTTTAAGAGCACTCCTATACAGATGGAGCAAAAGAAAGATAAGGAGTACCATAAGAGAGGATGCCACTACCACTGAAAGAAGGGAATCGGCAAAGGCATCACCTAAGGGGCGTTCCCTTATAAGCTCAGGCTTGAACCACGCAATATAATAGCAGATAAACGCCACAAGGGTTTCCAGTGACATAAATAAAATGATGATCCTTCCCCTGACAGCTAAGGCAATAAATACCGCGCAGAACAAAAACCATACCGGAGTTCCGCCGTACATACCACCGGAATTGATGAATGAAACAGGAAGTATGACAAGTATGATGAGCAAGGCTATGAGTTTTGCCCCAAGCTGAGGCTTGTCATATTTATCCGTCAGATAACCTATAAGGTGAAATACTCCCGCACCGACTATCAGGGTAACTATCTGAGAAATACCCATACCCAAAGGATAACCGAGAAGTCCTATCAAAAGCATGGCGCAAGAGCCCATGGCAACAAGAAGTCTAAATATCCTGTCTCTTGTATTCTTACCGCTTTCATAGACCGCAGCGGTGATCTTATCTAAAAATCTCATACTGCGATCCTCCCTTCAAGATCCTTTAAAGCATTAATGAGTGCTAAAAGCTTTTCGGGCTCAGATTCAAAATATGCTTCCCTTGAAAGAACCATTATCTCATCTGCTCCGATGATAAGCGCCTCAGAATAAATGGTTGAAATAAGGCGTCTAAGCTCCGTACCATCTCTATTATCCATACACTGTCTAAGCTTTCCGATCCTTTTTGCATTTTCATCCTTAAAAATTGAAACAAGCTCCAAATATGCTTCTTTATTTCCGTCAAGCCTTACTATAGCCTTTTCAGGAGAAAGGCCCTTCACATAAGAGGCGATCTCCTTCTCTGTCTCCGATGCCTCATCCTCAACATTTTTTATTCTTACTTCGGGAATAACCCTTTTTAAAACTCTTTCAAGCTCAAGCCTATCCACAGGCTTCGACACAAAGCCGTCAAAGCCGGCATTCATAAACATCTCTCTGGCACCGGATACAGCATTGGCTGTAAGAGCGATCATAACAGGAACCACACTTTTTTTCGAGGTCACGTCCTTTATGCGCCTCATAGCCTCGATACCATCCATCTCAGGCATCATGTGATCCATAAAGACTATATCATAGGATCTGTTTTCACATTTGATGATGGAATCCATACCGCTTACGGCAGTATCCACATCCATTCCATAGTCCTTAAATATACCTCTCGCAACAACAAGATTCATTTCCTCGTCATCTACTATAAGGGCAGAAAGTCCGGGGAAGGTTGGCTTACCCTCATTTACCACAAGACTCTTATCATTTCTTTCATTCAAGAAATTGGCTATACTCATGGCAAAAAAGGGCTTTACCATAGGCTTTAGCCCGGCAAGCTTATCAACCCTTGATCCGTCATCAGTGATAACAGCAACTACAGAGCTTTCCGAAAGCTCATTGAAATAAGCTCTCTCCTCCACATATTCCTCAAAGCCAATGATATATTGAGTGATGGCATAGGTCTCGCTGATCTTTTTTAGTGTCGGCAGGTCCTTGGCTCTTTTGACCATCACATTGATACCCTCTGCTACATTGGCTATCATGGCCTCATAAAAATCCCTTACCGCAGGAGTATCATATTTTTCAAGTCTTGTATAAACAGCAACACAAAGATTGTCGGAGTCCTTCACATAAACTGCAGGTGAGGTATCAGGCGCCTTCACAGGGATACTGATATGAACGCTCGTACCTTTTCCCTTTTCACTATCAAGCTTTACAAAACCCTTCATGGCGTGAACAAAGCCATAGGTGATAGGAAGCCCTAGCCCGATACCGCTATACCTTCTGTTACGACCTGCCTCGGACTGATAATACCCGCGACTTATCTTTAGCTTTTCCTCGGGATCTATTCCAATACCCGTATCCTTCACATCGATCATCAGATTGATGCCGTAATCTCTTTTCACGTGATGAACATGCAGGTAGACTCCACCCTTTTCTGTGAATTTGATGGCATTATCAAGTAAATGATGTATGATCTTTTTTATCCTTTTAGAATCGCCTGTGATAAGATTCGGGAATTCAGGCTCAAGATCAACTATCAACTCAAGCCCCTTTAGTCCGCCGTATATTCTAAGTTCATTGACTACATCATGGATCACTGAGGTGATCATAAAATTCTCCTCATAAAGGAGAACCCTATCAGAGTCAAGCTCTGTATAGTCCATAATATCATCTATCTGATCGGAAAGTCTGTGTCCGGCAACTCCGACTGCCTCAAGGTTTTTAAGCTTATCCGAATCCTTTTCATTGTTCAACATAATAGAAGTGATTCCGGTCACGGCATTGATGGGAGTACGAAGCTCGTGAGAAACATTGGACATAAAATCCTCTGTACGTTTCTCGCTTTCTCTCATCTCATTCATGATCTTTTTATTGTTCCTATCATCCGTGATCCTTCTTTTGATCATTGTCTTTGAAAGCTTCATGGTGATGATCACTGTACCTATATGAAGCATCATGCGGGAAATGATAAGAGAATCCTTAGATAGTCCATCTCCGGCTATAGCGTGATTAAAATGATAGATCAAAAGGAAAAAATACATCCCTGCAACCGCATTTATCGCATTCATCTCCTCGCCCTGAGAAAAAAGGAGTATGGCAAGAACAGCAATAAGAGCTATATCAAAAAGGCTGGTTTCATGAACACCGTGATAAAGCTGCATCAGACATACAGAGAATACATAAAAATAATACCTGAAGCGCACGCTCACAGGCTCGGTGATATATAACCACCATGAGATAACTATAGAGGCTAAAAGAAAAGGGAGTACTACATACTCCCATTTCATCAAAAGAGCCTCTGAAAAAACAGCAAGCCCTCCTACTGTTATAGCCACAACAAGAGTAAGGTGCAAGCCCCTCATTCTCTCTCTGCTGTATTCTTTTTCGTATATTTCGTCATTTGATCCCATAGCGCAAATCATGAAAGACCTGAAGTACCGGTCTTTTCGTCTATCATTTCCTTCAAGCTTCTTGCCTTATCCTTGATACGGGGACTGGCATTGCGATTGGTTATAACCCTGCCCACTACCATTCGTGCCGTATCATATTGCCCCAAAAGATAGTTAAGAGCCGCAATCAAATATGGCATAGTTGTATCATCAAGTCCAAACACAGGGAGATTCTCTGTGGAAAATGCTTTAGTGAAGCCCTCACAGGCATTCTTTATACATTCCTCATTGTCAGCCTTTGCTTTTTGATAATCCTCGGAATCATCAGAAAGAGTCTCCATATAACCCTCTAAAAGCCAATGAAGCTTAAGTGATATAAAGGCAAGCTCCGAGGGCTTTGCTTTCTTTACCATAGCACAGATAAGAGCGAGCTTGAATCGCATGATAGCCTGCTTGTAGCTATAAGGCTCTTCCACATTCTCCCATCCATCATCCGGAATGAAATTCATACTTACCTGTTCCTTGATATCTGCGATATGTCTTTTAAGCACATTGGAAAATTGTGATGCTATAGCTGAATAACCACAATATGGACAACTCACCACATCATACTTAACAGGATCGATGCCATCATAATGAATACGCATATCGATCTCCTGTCCTGTCTGACGCGCCTTTCCGGACTTTACAGACAAAGACTTGAACTTCCATTCACACACGGGACAATCATACTCGCGACTCAGGAGATAATCCTTTTCCGTCATCACCTTGACGGGAGCCTTTGCCTTTACAGCATTCGCTACAGCTTCTTTACTTTTATCCTCTATGACCTTTTTCTTATCGAAGGAGGAAAGTCCCATCTTCGACAGATCTGAAAACAATCCCATAAAAAACCTCATTTTCTCTCTTTTATATTATCCCCCAAAAGGTGCAAAACCACTATATTATTATACCAATAAAAGCCGAAAAATCAAGTATTTGTGCATATTCGGACTGATAATTCACTCATTCGGCAAAGAATACAAAACAGATTTAGTTTATAAAACGAGGCTAAGAAAAAGCCGCGAGACCGTCTAAAAAACAATCCCGCGACCTTTATAGGTTCATTTTATTATCTCTTAAGGTTGATAAGCTCCTCAAGGAGTGTATCTGAAACCGTGATGATCCTTGAGTTGGCCTGGAAACCTCTCTGTGTTGTGATCATATCGGTAAACTCTGCGGAAAGGTCTACATTGGACATCTCCAAAACTCCCTGCTGGATAGAGCCACCGCCCTGGCTTACTACCTTACCAATACCGTCAAAATCTCCGGAGTTCTTGGTGGTAGCATACATACTGTTACCCAGTGCCTCAAGTGAGTATGCATTCTTGAATTCAGCAACCGCGATCTGACCGAAGGTCTTTGATACACCGTTGTCATATATACCGTAGATCATACCCTCGCCGTCAACAGATACCTTTGAAAGAGTTCCTACGGGAAGTCCGCCATAGTTACCCTTTACATCACCTCTATATAGCTGGATAGATGAATTGTCACCTGATGCATACATCTGTATATTTGACATATCTATAGCAATAGTCTCGATCTCAGGATCGCCGTTCTTATCATAGGTTCTGAATACATCACCCTTCAAAGGATCGGTAGGTGTGATAGTAAGATTTATATTCTCTATAGCTGCAGCAGGATCATCTCCCACTGACATAAACTTACCGGAATCCACATTGAAGTTCATGATAGAATCTGAAAGAGTAGCCTCATAGCCATTCTTAAGTATATCCTCGTCCTTACTGTTCTTTATGGACATCAGCTCAACCTGATACTTGGAATCATCATTCTCATCAACCTTTGTGACCTTCATGGTAACAGTATAGCTGTAACCTAGATTGTCATAAATAGTGGTGGACATCTTTACGCCATCCTCAGAGGTGAGCTGCTTATCACGGGAGTCGATATTTCCTCCCACATAGCACTTTGAGGTAAGCTCGGCAGGTGCAGTATCAAACTGAACACCACCAACCTTTAAATCCTTAACCTGATCTCTGACGATCTCTCCTGTATCAGGATCCGCAAGCCAGCCCTGAACGATAGCTCCTGAGCCGGTAACAAGATTACCCGCATTATCCTTTGAAAAGGCACCAACCTTGGTGAAGTAGTTGATACCACCCGAATTGACGATGAAAAAGCTGTTACCGCTGATCATCATATCGAACTGATTTCCTGTTGACTGCATAGAACCGGTAGCAGAGGGATCAAATGCGATAGAAGAAACTCCGGTACCAAGACCTACCTGCTTTGCGGCTGTACCACCGGCTCTGGTAGCTTCATTGGAACCCTTCGCATTCTGGGTTGTCTGATACAGAGCATCCTTAAACTGAACCTGGCTTGATTTGAATCCAATGGTATTTACATTGGCAATATTGTTACCGATAACATCCATCTTTGTCTGGTGTGACTTAAGTCCGGAAACACCGGAATACATTGATCTCATCATAATAAATGACCTCCTTATACTTTGAGCGGATGCTTTCTCTGTCAGTCGAAAGCAAGTAAGCCTCCAAAAGGTCCGGCTAAACCAAAACCGCTCCGTCGATATTTGTAAATACATTCCTGTCGGAAGTTTCCTTGTCAAGTGCAGTGACCACCGTGTCATTTGTTACACTGACTATGAAATAAAGATTGTCAAGCATTACAAGCGATTCCTTTATTCCTTTTTTCTTTGCCTCATCAACTCCCGTGGAAAGCCTTTCAAGCTGTTCTCCCGTCAGAGTTATATTTCGGCTCAAAAGACGTTCCGAGGCATGCTTTGAAAAATTCACCTTCGTCGTCTCCATAAGAACCTCCCTGTTCTATGTAAAAATTAAGCCTCTTCTGATGCATTTGACGCATTCAATGTGGAAACATAGCTTGGATCAACTACGGAATCAAAGTCGTCATAGGAATAATATGTTCCATTGATATTTAGCATAGCCTTTCCATCTGTCACTGTCACAAAATCCACAAGTCCCGAGATCTGCTTCAAATTACCTGCAGCATCAGTTGTATTCATGATAACATACTGTCCTGTAAGTGACATAGCCTGTGTCACGCTGCCCTGACTTGAGATATTCTGCATAGCCTCAAGTGATGAAAACTGTGCAAGCTGTGACATATACTCAGTATTGTCAGTAGGCTCCAAAGGATCCTGATTTTGCATCTGTGTTACCAAAAGCTTAAGAAATGCATCCTTGTCAAGCTCGTTGTTTGCGCCTTCCTTGGTGGTTTTTGCATTGGCTACAGCCGATGCTCCACTTGTGTCAATTCCCTGAATTCCCATAAGATACCTCCTTTACGCCTGATAATCTACACGCCTTCCCTCGGCTCTCATCATGTCAGCCTGAAGACGTTCATCATCAGTTAAATTATCGGCATTTTCATCAATTTCGTTAAGGTCGAGATTTCTTCTTCCACTCTTTCCGTTGCCTGCATTCTCATCTCTGTTTGCATCATCCTTGGTAAAAGGGTTATCTGCAAAATTGGAGGTTGCTACCATGACCTCGATGGATTCAACCTTAAGATCCTGATTGTTGAATGCATCCTTGAGTGACTGAAGTCCGCTCTCGATAGCTGCTCTTGCTGCCTCTGTCTCAGCTGTGATCTGGGCCGTAACTGCTCCGTTTCTTGTAGATACCTGGATCTGAAGCTTTCCAAGATGCTGAGGATAAAGCTGTAGCTCCATGCTTGTAGTATCCTGCTTTGCAGTGAGCTTGATCTCATCGATCACCTGACGAAGTATCTCTGATTGAGGAACCTCTCTTATCTCTTCGGTCTCTGCTACCTGATTGACAGCTTCAGTGATACCATTCATCACCTGATCCGAAAGTCCGGGATTCTCTCCGTTGCCCTGTCCAAAATCCCTCTCACTTTTTCCGGTATCTGCCTTTATCTTATCCGTTTCAAGAGTTACCTTTACAGTCTCTCCTGCCACATCAACCTCTACATCCTGCTTATTCTCAGCAACAGGCGTTTCCTTGATGTTGACATCCTCGGTCTTTACTTCCTTCATAGCCTGATACTTTGATATGACCTCCTCTGTAACCGGAGCCTCTGCTATGATGCTTTCCACTCCTTCAGTCATATCAGAGATAACTGTCTGAAGATCTTCGTTGGTTAAGATATCAACAGGCTCGGCATCATTCACATCAAGAACGAAGCTTTTAAGGGTATCCGTATCCGTTAGATCAAGAAGCTCTACGCCCTCGGTAGAAAGAACGCCCTCTACCTCACTTACATCTATCCCCATAACTTCGGAAATGAGATTCATGATGGATGTGATGATCTCCGAAACTACCGCGATCTCCTCATCGGTAAGCTCTGTATCTTCTGCAGCTGCATCCACAGCTTCTGCCTGGGTATCATCCTTTACATCACTCACCCTGTTCTCGGTATCATCCTTTACAGCTTTTTGATCATCAGTCTTTTTTACCTCTGAGCTTTTCGTATCATCAACCTTTGTTTCGTTCTTTGATACCTTGTCAGTCTGAGGCTTGCTTTCAGCATTCTTTTGTGATGCATCCTTGATATCAGGGATCTTACTATCAGCTTTTGCAGCCTGTCCGTTCTTTAGATAATCCCTAAAGGAAACATCAGTCTTAATGTCCTTGCCCTGAGGATTCACATTTGCCCCGAGAGACATTATATCCGCTTTGTTATTTGAAGCCTGAATATTCATCCGACTCCTCCTTCCTGTAAATAGTAATGGCAATTAATCTACGGTGCAAGTGTTCAGACCTGTAGTGAACAGTTACTCTACGGTTTCATACGCTTGGTAATAGATGCGGCAAATTCGGGCTTCATCTTGTTCATGATAGCTCCCCTTTGCTCTGCCGTCATACCATCAAGGATAGTGGCTACGGTATCAAGATCCTTCGTCATAGTCTGAAGGGCATCCGCTGCCGCCTGAGGCTTCATAGCGGCGTATGTGTTGGAAAGCTCCTTGTACTTGGCCTTGCTGCCTTCTGCTGCTACAACCTGCCTGTATATCCTCTCCGCATTCTCCTTGTCGATAGATTCATACCATTCTTTATATGTATCGGCATCCGGCGCATTTTCGCCATATACAACCTCGTTATAAAAGTCCTGTTTTTTCTTTTCAAACTCAGCCTGATTGGTCTCAAAAAGCTTAAGATTCTCTATTTCCTTATCCTTTTCATCTATCTTCTTGTTGGCGGCCTCTAAAGCATCATTTAACTCCTTGTTGGATGCCTCAAGCTCATTTATCTTCTCAAGAGCCTGCCTTAGTGTAGTATAGGGAAGGTCGGTTTCCACGGCTACCTCCTCATCACTTGCTGCAGGAAGGATCTTGTTTACTACCGGCACATCCTTAAGCACAGGGCGAAGCACATTTGATCCAAAGCCACCCACATCCATCTTTACTAAAAGGGCGATGACAGCAAGCCATACCACAACTATCAAAAGCACTATGATAAAAGACAGTATCTTTCCCCCCGCCTTCTCTTCTCCATTTTTTTCCTTCTTCTCTTTCTTGGCCATATCAATCGCTCTCCTTGTCGTTGTAAGTGTAGCTGACCAATTCGTCAACCTCCTTACTCTCCTTGTCGTTCATTTCCTTCACAAATGCATCGAACTGCTTTTCCTTTAATTTTTCGTGCATTTTTCTTTCCTGCATAGCCTCGTTAAGCTTCATTCTCGCACGCTCAACTTCTCTTTCAAGCTTTTTGACCACTTGCCTCTGCTCTTCGATCTTACCCTTTCGATACACTATCCCATCTCTCAGGATATCTATCTCCAATATATCAAGGACCGAGGACTGAGCTTCCTTAAGATTCTCATAATCCTCAGAAAGCATATTTTTAAGCTTTAAAAGATCTGCCTCAGCCTCATTGAGTCTCGCCTGGATCTGTCCGTATTCCTGCTTTGCCTGTTCCTCAAGCTTATATTTTATCTCTAGGATGTTCTGCATCCTATATACGAATTTAGGCATCCTTTACCACCGCCTATTCAAAGAGTCCCTCCAAAAGACGAACCTCTTCATCAAAATCAAATTTCTCATCTGTCTGCTGACAGAGAAAGCCGTTGACATCCTTTATCTTTGAAATAGCATAATCAATGTCGGGATTGGAGCCCGCCTTATAGGCACCGATATTTATAAGATCCTCCGCCTCATTGTAGGTTGCAAGGACAGATTTAAGCTTTCCTGCTGCCTTTTTATGCTCCTTGGTTGCAATAGCACTCATACAACGGGAAATACTCTGCATCACATCGATGGCAGGATAATGATTCTTGTGACCTAGGCGTCTGTCAAGAATGATATGCCCGTCAAGTATACCTCTGGCAGTATCGGATATAGGTTCATTAAAATCATCACCATCCACGAGAACCGTGTAAAGTCCCGTGATGGAGCCTTTGCCTGCATTGCCTGCTCTCTCTAAAAGCTTCGGCATCTCAGAATATACCGACGGGGGGTAACCCCTGGTAACCGGAGGCTCTCCCGAGGCAAGGCCGATCTCTCTTTGAGCCATGGAAAAACGCGTAAGGGAATCCATCATCAAAAGCACATCTTTTCCCTGATCTCTGAAATATTCAGCCACGGCCGTGGCTGTTTTGGCCGCCTTGTTACGTATAAGCGCCGGTTTGTCAGAGGTGGCGATAACGAGTACCGACCTCTCAAGGCCTTCTTTACCGAGGTCTCTCTCGATAAATTCTCCTACCTCTCTTCCACGCTCTCCGATCAAAGCTATGACATTGATATCCGCCTTGGTATTTCTCGCAAACATACCAAGAAGAGTGCTTTTTCCCACGCCGGAACCGGCAAATATCCCTATACGCTGCCCCTTCCCAAGAGTCAGCATACCATCAACCGCCTTCACCCCGAGAGGAAGCACATCTTCTATCATATTTCTCTTCATTGGATCCGGGGCATCAGCCTCCACGGAATAATATTCCTCAGTTTCAAATTCCACTCCATCCATAGGTCTTCCAAAGCCGTCCAAGACCTTTCCAAGAAGATTCGGACCCACCGGTATCTGCAAGGGATGATGGGTATTGGAAACCACTGCTCCAAGTCCTATACCATCCACAGAATCAAAGGGCATCAATAAAATACGGTTATCTCTAAAGCCAACGACCTCAGCCATAACCGATTGCTTGCCATCCTTCGAGGTGATGATACAAAGGTCGTTAAGATTGGCGGAGGGACCGATGGATTCTACCGTCAGACCTACAACCTTTGCGACCTTTCCCATCTCCTTGACATAGGACTTCCCATTTAATAATCCTCTGTACTTATCAAAATCCATTATCTATAATATCTATTCCTTTTCTAAACCCGAAAGGATCCTTATATCTCTCACAAGATTCTTAAGCTGTGTATCAAGACTCACATCTATGATGCCGTTGTCCGTCTCGATAATGCACTGATTTCTGCCAAGCTTTGCATCCGCGAAAAGCTCTATCCTAAGAGCCGGATTGGCAGCTCCGTAGATCTCATCACGTTTCTCATAAACATCGCCATAGTCGTCAGTTGATACCTTGATATTGAACTCCTTGCAATCCTCGATGTCACGCATAGCCTTGTTGATCATAAAAAGCATCACGCTTTCCTGTTCATTTGCAACAATACCCGTAAGCATGGTGACATACTGACAGATAAGCTCAGCAGCCTGAGGCTCAATAGACTCAAGATAGGCTTCCTTTTCTGCTTCTATCTCAGCAACAAAGCTCTCCTTAAAGGCCTCCATATCAGCTCTCTCTTTTTCAAGAGTTTCCCTAAGCTCAGCATCAGCCTTCGCCTTCCCCTCCTCGTAGCCTTCCTTAAAACCCTGCTCCTTGGCATCGGCCATGATCTGAGATGCCTTGATATTTGCTTCCGCTATCACACTGCCTGCCTTGTCTTCGGCCTGCTTTATGACAAAATCAGCATATTGCTTCTTTTCTTCAAATTCCGGATCGGCATATTTTTCGTCAGACAGGATATCAGAAAGCTCAAGCTCCTCTATATCCTCATCCTTCTCATCTACACTCTTTATAAGATCATGTGTCTTAAAATAATTCTCCGAATCCACAAGTAGGGCTTCATCCTGGGAAAATGCGACAAAACCCGATTTTATAACATTTTTACCCAATAAAGCTCACCACCTTGCACCATTTTTAAATGCTTCATAAGCCTTCGATTACTATACAACGATTTCGTCACCGCCACCACGAGAGATAACGATCTCGCCGGAATCCTCCAAACGACGGATGATATTTACTATCTTCTGCTGAGCCTCTTCTACATCCTTCAGACGTACAGGACCCATGAATTCCATATCCTCTTTGATCATGGAAGCAAGACGAGATGAAAGGTTCGTGAATATCGCTTCCTGAACCTGCTCGTTGGCGCTCTTTAGGGCAACAGCAAGCTCGTTGTTGTCAACCTCACGAAGTACGGTCTGAATAGCACGGTTGTCAAGAGTAAGGATATCCTCAAATACAAACATCTTACGTCTGATCTCATCAGCAAGCTCGGGCTCTTCTACCTCTAAGGTCTCCATGATATGCTTCTCTGTGCTTCGGTCTACTGTATTCAAGATATTGACGATAGCATCTACGCCACCGACAATAGTGTAATCCTGGTTTACAAGGGAAGCTAACTTTCTCTCCAAAACTTTCTCCACCTCCTTGATGACCTCGGGGGAGGTTCTGTCCATCAAAGCTATACGCTTTGCAACATCAGACTGCTTTTCAGGGGGCAGAGCTCCAATAACTGCTGAAGCCTGTGATGAAGGCAGATATGCAAGTATCAAAGCAATAGTCTGAGGATGCTCGTCCTGTATAAAGTTTAGAAGCTGAGTCGCATCTGTCTTTCTGACAAACTCGAAAGGACGAACCTGAAGGGATGCGGTAAGACGACCGATAACATCTCTTGCCTTCTCCTCACCCAGCGCCTTATCAAGCAATTCCTTGGCATAGGTGATACCACCCTCTGCAATATATTGCTGAGCTAAGCAGACCTCATAGAATTCATCTACCACAGCATCCTTAAGCTCAGGTGCTATACTTCTTGTATTGGCGATCTCCAAAGTGAGCTGCTCTATCTCATCCTCTTTAAGATGCTTAAAGACCGTCGCTGATTTCTCAGGTCCCAAAGCGATCAAAAGAATAGCTGCCTTCTGCACTCCGGTTATCTCATCTATCAATGCTAAATCTGCCATGGTTCATTCACTCCCCTTCTAATCCCAATCATCATTTAGCCAGTTACGAAGCAGTGCCGCAACGGCCTCTGGATTCTCATCAACGAATTTCTCAATCTGGGCACGGGTTGCCGACTTCTCTGAGAATTCGATATCATCAAGAGTTTGATTCTCTTTAGTAGTTGCAAGCAGCTGCTCTACTGAAAGCTCGGGCTCCATCTCTACCACCTCTACAGGTTTCATGCCCTTGAATACTACGAAAATGATAAGACCCACTATAAGAAGTGCAAGTATGATCTGCACTATGGTCTCAAGATTGAAACCGCTTTCAGGCTTGTCATTGTAGATAGGCACATCAAAGGCCACTACACTGATCCTCTCTGCTGCTATACCTGTAGCATTGGCCACAAGATTCAAAAGGTTCTCATCCACATCTGTCATCACAGGATCCGAATTGGCTGCCTTGTATTCATCATAGCTCATATCTCCAAGGGTCTCGCTACCCTCAAGATCCTCTTCGTTGTAGACTCTGTATCTCTGAAGAGCAATAGCCATAGACGAATTTGCAAGGTTGATATCTCCCACCTTTGTTGTGGTGGTGGTTTCAGTAAAGCTCGTGCTATATTGCTTTCTCTCTACGGCAACGGTACCCTCACCCTGATTAGTGTTTTGAAGGTCTACATCAGTAACATTCTCTCCGTTGGCATCTGTTCCCACAAGGCCCTCGATACCCTCGACATTCTCGGCCTGATAGGTATAAACCTCGTCAAGAGGTCCGGTCTCGCCGTCACGATTGGAATAATATGCCACATCATGTATGACCTTATCATCAAGGTCTATATCAAGATTTGATGCCACCTGTGCATCATTATATCCTGATTTCAAAAAGAGCTTAGCTACACTCTCGTTAAAATTGTTCTCAACCTGATTCTTTATCTCCAGAGTATTCTTTGCATTACCTGAGGTTGATTCCTTCTCTGCCGACCACAAGAGCTGTCCGGCCTGATCTATGATCCTGACATTGTCTGTGGTGGTTCCCACCGTATTGGCAGCAACCTCGGCAAGCATTCCCGCATCATACTGGAAGTTGTCATCCGTCATCAAGGAGATGGATACAGTTGACATCTTCTCCTCTTTGTAGATAGAGTTGGATGAATCAGGAACATAGATGATAACATTACAATTCTTTACTCCATCGATATTCTTTATCATATTCTGGAGATCGTTCTGAGCCTGGATACGAGCCTTTAATCTCATTTCGTAATTGGTGGTGCTCATTGAATTGTTGAAAAGGAAATCTGAATAATCCTGCTTGCTTGAGGATGTCAGATTGTTCTGACCGAGTATAAGCTTCGCATCATAATACTGCTTTTTATCGACATTGATCACCGTAGCATCATTGCCCGAAGCCTTGACATTGATGTTGTTCTCCTGAAGAACAGTCATAGCATCTGCGGCTTCCTTGGTGGTCTCGTAGCTTTCTAACTGCTGATACTGGGTTCTCGAAAAGATAGCGATCAAAACCGCCAGTGTAAATATCACGGCGGCGATGACGCTAATAATTATGGTCTTTTGTTTGCTTGTATATTTATTCCAGAATTCCAGAAACATCTGTGGAATCTGTCTGAATCTTTCTGCCATTTTTTATGTATCCGTCCTAAAAATAATTTATGATCAGGGTTAAGACCGGCCCATGATCCTTTAACACTATAACTGCATCTGCATAAGCTCCTTATAGGCTTCAAGCACCTTGTTGGTAACCTTCACAGTATACTGAATGGCGATATTTGCCTTCTGTTGAGCAAGGGCAAGATCGTGAGTATTGTTGGAATAACCGAGAGAAAAATTGACCTCCGCTTCCTCGGCCTTCCTCTGATACATATTCGCCTCATCATACATGCTTATAGCTGAATTCAAAAGCGTTGAAAACGCTTCAGTATTGTTCGTGTTCACCTTGGTCTCCTGCTTTAAGGCAGAGGCGGGATTGATACCCTGAGAGACCATATCAAGTCCGTATATATCCATATCCATCAACTCCTAAATGTACAAAGAGCTCTTATAGTAACCGAAAGCAATAAAACTTTTGGGTTATGATTCCATAAGAGAAAGTCCTTTGGTAGCAATAGATTTATTACTGTTAAATGCCGTCACATTGGCCTCATAGGCACGGGATGCATCTATCATATTGGTCATCTCGGTAACGGTATCTACATTGGGATACCACACATAACCATTCTCGTCAGCATCGGGATGCTCGGGATCATAAACCATCTTAAGCTCACTTTGATCCTCATAGATACCGGCAACCTTCACACCCTGGGGAGTGTAAGTCTGGATCTTGTTGTAAAGCACCTGATCAAAGCCTGAAAGGGTATCCTGCGAACGGAAGGAAACCATCTTTCTTCTGTAGGTGTCCTTTCCGTCAGTTCTTGTTGTATTCGCATTGGCGATATTCTCTGCAATGGTATCAAGTCTTAACTGCTGAGCTGTCATACCTGTTGCAGACACATTCATTCCTGTAAATATACTCATAGGCCTAACCTCCCATAGTATTATGACAATACCGTCTTATATCTTGAAAACTCCTGCTGCATAAGATCGATCAAAGCATTGTATCTGATCTGGTTCTCCGCCTGATAGGCTTCCTCGGTGTGGATATCTACATTGTTATCATCCTCTCTGTAGGAAAGCACAGAGTGGTCCGTGTAAGCAATAGGAGAATAATCCTCTCTCTCGTCAAGAACTCCTGCTACCTTGGCATCTAAGGTCTTGTCGCCAAACATAGCAGCCTGCAAAATATTCTCAAAGGCCACATCCTTCCTCTTGTAACCGGGAGTAGAAACATTGGCGATATTGTTGGTGATCATCTGGCTTCGCTGATGTGTAGCATCTGCAGCCATATCCAGATAATCGATATAATTATAAATGTTTGAATTGATCATAGGGATACACCTCCGATCCCAATAAAACGCACGAAAAGGGCTCATGAAAACAACAACTTCACAAGTCCTTTTGCTTTAAGCGGACATCCTGTCCGTTTACATCTAATGCACTTTTAGCTTCTCAATCTCGGTAAATACCACATCATTAAGAACCTTGATGTAGGTTCCCTTCATACCGGATGACCGTGATTCGATAACGCCTGCGCTCTCAAACTTTCTAAGAGCGTTGACTATCACCGAGCGAGTGATTCCGACTCTGTCGGCTATCTTGCTGGCTACGAGTATGCCCTCGTTGCCGTTAAGCTCTTCGAATATATGAGTAATAGCTTCAAGCTCAGAGAAGGAAAGCGTGCTGATAGCTGACTTAACTATGGCTATCTTTCTGTTCTCCTCCGCGTTCTCCTCATTCACCGAACGCATCATCTCAAGGCTCACTACCGTGGTACCATACTCTGCAAGTATTATATCGTCAATCTCGTAGTTTTTATTCACCTTATACATAAAAACAGTGCCAAGTCTTTCTCCGGCGATATCAATAGGGATGATGATAGCCTTATAATCGGCTATACCGGAAAAATCAAAGCCTAAGGTCTCAAGGTTGACATTCTCATTGGTAGAAAGCACCCCAAGGAGTCTCTCATTTAGCATAGGGTCGATATGCTCTCCAACATTATCCCAGGTAAGCTCAGATATGGGCGCGATCCCGACCCTGTTCTTTATACCGAGAACCTTACCCTTTCGACTTATGACCAAACAGTTGGAGCCAAGTATCTCTCCAAGCACATCACATATATCTGTAAATACCACAACATTGGAATTGTTGTTGTGCAATAACTTATTTATCTTTCTTGTTTTATCGAGCAACTGAACACTCATAACATCCTCCGTAAAACCTAATCCAAACAATCATAAAATATTCTGAAAGTTCAGAGCAGTATCACCTAATATACTACCACATTTTCCCTTTTCAAACAATAGGAAACTCAATCCTTGGGCTTTGCGATAACATTCTTGCATTCTTCATTCTGACACATCAGCTTATTGCCCTTCTCAACCATATATCCGCCACACTTAGGACACTTTTCCTCCACAGGCTTTGCCCATGACATGAACTCACACTCAGGATAGCTTAAGCATCCGTAGTAGCGTCTGCCCTTCTTCGTCATCTTGATGACCACATCACCGCCACAATCAGGGCATTTTACACCTATTCTCTCGAAGTAAGGCTTTGTATTTCTACACTCAGGGAAGCCCGGACAAGCTATGAACTTTCCGTGAGGGCCGTATTTTATGACCATATCCCTGCCACAAAGCTCACAGGTCTCTCCCGCAGGCTCATCCTTAATCTCTATGGATTCAAGCTCCTTTTCAGCTATCATAACAGCCTCATGAAGATCGGGATAGAAGTTTCTTACAACAGTCTTCCATTCAATATTGCCCTCCTCGATCTGGTCAAAGAGCGACTCAAGATTCGCTGTGAAATTCACGTCTATGATCACAGGGAATGCCTTATCCATCATAGCATTTACAGCCTCACCAAGCTCTGTCACGAAAAGATTCTTGCTCTCCTTTGCGATATAGTGTCTGTTCATAATAGTAGAGATAGTAGGCGCATAGGTAGAGGGTCTTCCTATACCAAGCTCCTCTAGGGTCTTTACCAAAGCAGCCTCCGTAAAATGTGCAGGTGGCTGGGTAAAATGCTCCTCGGGCTTTATCTCTGTCACGGAAAGCTTTGATTTCTCCGTAAGTCCGGCCAAGGTCTTGTTGTCGTCCACTTCATCAGCCTCAATGGAATATGCAGCCATAAATCCGTCAAAGGAAAGCTTTGAGGCAGACGCCCTGAAGGGATAGCCCGCACAATCAGCCTTCACCGAGGTAGTCGCATAAACAGCCGGCTTCATACGGCTTGCAAGAAATCTGCTGTATATAAGCTGATAAAGTCTAAACTGATCTCTTGAAAGCTCATCCTTAATTGCCACAGGACGCATATCAAGATATGTGGGTCTGATAGCCTCGTGAGCATCCTGTATCTTTTTCTTTCCTGTGTCTATATCCTTGTCATCTATCACATAGTCTTCGCCATAGTTTGACGCAATAAAGCTCTTTGCAGCAGCATGTGCCTCATCCGATACACGAACCGAATCGGTACGAAGATAGGTGATAAGTCCTACGGTTCCATGTCCCTTGATATCCACACCTTCGTACAACTGCTGTGCTATCCTCATTGTCTTTGCAGTGGCAAAGCCAAGCTTCTTTGAAGCCTCCTGCTGAAGCGTAGAGGTAGTAAAGGGCATAGGCTGCTTTCTTGTTCTTTGTCCTTCCTTTATCTCTGTTATCTTAAGCTCCTTGCCATCTATCGCCTTGGATGCAGTATCAAGCTCAGCCCTTGATCCGATCTTTCCGTCCTTTGTCCCTGCATAGCGGAAAAGAACAGGCTTTTTCATATCCGGAGATTTCGCAATGATCTCCAAAGTATAATATGCTTCCGGTATGAAGGAATTGATCTCATTCTCCCTGTCACAGATAAGACGAAGAGCCACTGACTGAACACGTCCTGCCGAAAGCCCTCTCTTTATCTTTGCCCAAAGAATAGGGCTTATCTCATAACCCACAAAACGATCAATGATCCTTCTTGCCTGCTGGGCATCCACAAGGTCCATATTGATATCTCTTGCCTGCTTGATGGAACCCTTTACGGCATTTTTGGTGATCTCGTTGAAGGTGATCCTCTTATATTTCTTTCCCTCGCCGAGCTTCAGTGCCTCCTTAAGATGCCAAGATATAGCCTCTCCCTCGCGGTCCGGGTCAGTTGCAAGATATACGGTATCAGCTTTCTTTACGGCCTTTCTAAGTTCTGAAAGAAGCTCTCCCTTTCCTCTGATGGTTATATATTTAGGTTGAAAATCATTCTCTACATCAACGCCAACCGAACTCTTGGGAAGATCTCTCACATGACCGTTACTTGCGATCACCTCATAATTACTTCCAAGGAATTTCTTTATAGTCTTCGCCTTTGCCGGCGACTCCACGATTAACAGATTCTTAGCCATTTCCTACCCCTTTATAAGTAATAAAATATGCAAAGACAAGCTAAGGCTTGCCCTACAATTTCAAAACTATACAACATAATCTCAGATTGCGCAAGAAAAAATTTCTACTATAAGAATTTAGTGTAGTAATTCTTCACCGGCTGTTTAGCCAATCCCTGTATTTCAAAACGAAGGAGAATACTAAGACAATTGCCCACCGAAAGCTTGGTTTGTCTCACTATCTCATCTATGAATACAGGTCTTAGGCTCAGGCAGTCATATACCTTCTTTTCGTCAGGATCCAGAGGTATCGTCTTTTCTTCCGAGGGAACCGTAATACTCATACCCATGTATTCCATAAGCTCTTTAGGGGTATTCACAGGCTTTGCACCGTCCTCCATGAGCTTATAGCAACCTCGGCTGTTAAGATCCGATATTCTTCCGGGAATCACATATATTTCCTTCCCCTGTTCAAGGGCCTGATCGACGGTGATAAAGGTTCCGGATTTTTCCTTTGCTTCAACAACCAACAGACAGTCCGAAAAAGCACTGATGATACGATTCCTTTCCGGAAAATGAAATGCTATAGCCCTCTCTTTGGGCGGATACTCGGAAAATATTCCTCCTCTCTCCCCCATTTCCTTATAGAGCATATAGTTCTCTCTCGGATATACAGAATAGATTCCCCCACCTATCACTCCGAGAGTGTAGCCACCACCCATAAGTGCCCCCTTATGTGACATACCGTCTATACCCATGGCAAGCCCGCTTATGATCCCCACTCCATTTTTAGCTAGCTCCCTCGCAAAATACATAGCCACCTCTACACCATAGGCCGAGGCTCTTCTTGAGCCTATGATACCTACTGTGGGCATATCATCAGATGGTAGCCTTCCCTTCACACAAAATGAGATGGGTGGATCCGGGATATTCTTTAGTCTTTCGGGATAAGAGGGCATCCCCTCATAAATGAATTCAATATGATTCTCATTAATCCCCTCGGCTGTCTTTTTTATTTTATCTGTATCCTTTGTCTTCTCATAAACCCTTAAAAGTCCTTCCGATAATATGTCCTTCAATTCATTGATATCCGCATTATATATCCCCTCTGCCGTGCCATAGATATCCAAAAGCTTCCTTTTCTTTCCTCTTGAAATATCCGGAAGACAAAAAAGCCAAAGCTCGTAAAGCATTTCATTCATCAAAGCTCACCCCCCTCATAAACGATCCCGCTTATGACATCCCGATAGCCTATAGCTTCTGTAAGGTGAGAAACCCTTATATCCTCACTCTCAGCGAGATCAGCTATGGTCCTTGCCACACGAAGAACCCTATATGCACCTCTTGCGGATAAGCCAAGCCTTTCTCCTGCTGACCTGAGTAAAGCATTCCCTTCATCATCAAGCTTACACACCTCAAAAAGCCTCTTTCCCTCAAGTCTTGAATTGAACATAAGCCCTTCATTCATATAACGCTCACTCTGATGATCAAGAGCTTTTTTTATGCGCTCTCTCACGACCTCTGAGCCTTCCCCTTCCTCATTAGAACAGATGTCATCAAAGCCCACAGGCTCTACCATCACCTGAATGTCTATCCTATCCATAATGGGCTGACTGATCTTTCCAATATATCTTAGGCGGTCACGCTCTGTACAACGACAACGATTGCGATCAGGAAAATAGCCACAGGGACAGAGATTCATAGCTGCCACCAGCATAAAGTCCGAAGGGAAGGTAAGAGTTTGATCAACCCTTGAGACCGTGGTTTTTCTGTCCTCCATAGGCTGCCTTAGCATCTCTATCACATGCTTTGTAAACTCAGGGAATTCGTCAAGAAAAAGCACGCCCCGATGGGCTAACGTGACTTCTCCGGGCTTGGGTATCCTTCCACCCCCAACGAGTGCCTGTGCGGATATGGTGGAATGAGGACTTCTAAAGGGTCGCCTTCTTATAAGGCTGCCATTTTCTGACATTCCCACAGTACTGTATATTTTCGTAAGCTCCATACTCTCGGCATAGGTAAGCTCGGGCATGATACCGGGGATACATTTGGCGATCAATGATTTTCCGGCACCGGGAGGTCCTCCGATCAATATATTGTGCATACCGGCTACCGCGATCTCCAAAGCTCGCCTGAGGGTTTTCTGTCCCTTTATGTCTTTAAGATCATGCTCCTTAGTAAAGCTGATCATATTTTCATTTTCATACTCAGTATAAAGACCTCCGTCATTCAAAAAATGTTCCATCAGCTCTTTATAGGATTTCACCCCAAGACACTCTATCCCTTCCACAAGCTTTGCCTCTGAAAGGTTCTCCAAGGGAACGATCACAAGTCTGATCCCATTCTTCTTCGCCTCATCAACTATGGGAAGTACACCCTTTACAGGCTTTACATCACCATCAAGTCCCAGCTCTCCAAGAAAAAGCACACCCTCAAGCTGTTCGGGAAGCACATAGCCGTAGCCACACATCACAGCCATAGCAATAGCCAGGTCAAATGCAGTTCCACTCTTTTTCACATCAGCCGGAGAAAGATTGATGGTCACATGCTTGGCATTTAGCCTAAAGCCTGAATTCCTTATGGCATTTTTTACTCTTTCCGCTGCCTCTCTAACCTCCGAGCTTAAAAGACCCACCAGCATAAAAAGTGGAAGTCCGTCACTCACATCGGCCTCCACATCGATCATCATTCCATCGATTCCATGAATAGCACCACTTTTTACAATACTGTACATCACATACCGTCCTTTCGTTTATTTGCCTAAAAATGCACGCAAAAAACACAGACAACTGATCATCAAGGATCACGGTCATCTGTTTCCCAGGCGATACGATATATATAGTTACTATAATTGGAACAAAAAGATAGTATCAGTATATAATATTGTCACAAAAAAATCAAGGCTTACTGTGGGAACAACTTATCTCTTCCCTGACTCATCTGCACTCCGAGAGCCATCTGCTGATCCTTGTTGTCAGAAGCCTCTGCAACACCTGAAGTCTTCTCAAGAATAACCCTTACTATTACGCCCAAGCATACAAAAATTGCTACAGCTATGATTGCACCGTACATAATAATACCTCCTTATCGGAACTCACCACAATGCCTATGTTATCATAACAGATAAATGTATATGAATTGTATCACGATGACAAATAATAAGCAATGGAAAATGATTGTTAATGAACCAAAAATAGAGTTTCACTTTCGAAACCCTATTTTTCATCTCATCACTCCAAAATATAAGGTGTGATCTGATATACATAATAATTAAGCCAATTCGCATAAAGTGCATTGGCATGACAGCGCCATGACTTAATGGGCTTCTTTGTAGGATCGTCCCCCGGATAATAATGCTCGGGGATATTGGGATTTATACCCTTGCCCATATCCCTTCTGTACTCGGAATCAAGGGTCAGTACATCATACTCGGGATGTCCGGTAACAAAGATATTCTTGCCATCATCACCTATGATAAGGTATGGTCCGTAGGTATCGGAATCCGCCACTATCTCAAGGCGGTCACAGGCCTTTATGCCCTCTCTGTCAGACTCGGTATAACGAGACTGAGGAACCAAGAATTCATCATCAAAGCCGCGTACCAAGGGTGTCTTTTTGTGGAAGGTATGATAGCTATATACACCCGAAAGTTTCTCGGGAAGGTCCACCTTCTTTATGCCATAGCGATAGTAAAGTCCCGCCTGGGCGCCCCAGCAAATGTGAATGGTGGAGGTCACATTCTTCTCGGACCAGTTCATGATATCCACAAGCTCATCCCAATACTCCACATCTTCAAATTCCATCTTCTCAACAGGAGCACCGGTGATCATCAGGCCATCAAATTTCTTGTGTCTGATCTCCTCGAAGGTCTTGTAGAACTTATCAAGGTGATCTACGGATGTATTCTTTCCCACATAGGACTTTGTTCTGATGAGGGTGATATTCACCTGCAATGGAGTATTTGAAAGACTCCTGAAAAGATCAAGCTCGGTCTTCTCCTTAAGTGGCATCAGATTGAGTATCACTATCTCAAGAGGACGGATATCCTGACTCACAGCACGATTCTCATCCATTACGAAAATATTCTCTTCCTCAAGTACCTTCTTTACAGGAAGGTCGTTGTCAATTCTAATAGGCATTGTTTTCCCTTCTTCCTTTACACAAATCTTTGATTAAACTCAGCTTCCGTGATAATGGGAATACCGAGACTCTTTGCTTTTTTATTCTTCGATGAACCGGAGGTGGCATCGTTATTTATCAAATAGCTTGTATTGGCAGACACAGATCCGATGACCTTGCCGCCCTTTGACTCTATAAATTCCTTCAAAGCATCACGGTTTTCATAGGTTTCAAGGGAACCTGTGATAACAAACTTAAGACCCGATAGCTTGTCACTATCTTCACCTGCTGCCTCTGTCTCAAATGTCACTAAAGACAGAAGCTCTTTGACTATCTCCACATTCTTCTCATTCTCAAAGTAGTGAACGAAATCCCTTGCGAGTATCTCGCCCACGCCCTCTATCTCAGTAAGCTCTGTTTCCTTCGCTTTTATCATAGCTTCAAAATCGCCCTTAAAATGCTTTGAAACCATCTTTGCATTTGCATCACCGATACCGGCGATACCAAGACCGTTAAGGAGCCTTGCCGCTGTGGTTGTCCTTGAGGTCTCCACCGCTTTTTGAAGATTCTCATAGGACTTTATACCAAAGCCCTCCATATTCACGATCTTGTCCTTAAAGCGTTCAAGCTTATAAAGATCCGGAAGATCATTAAGGATTCCTTCATCAAGAAACTTCTCGATGGTACTTTCCGAAATTCCGTCTATGTTCATAGCATTCCTTGTAACAAAATGTGAAAAGAGCTTAAGTTTTTTAGCTGAACAATAGGGATTGATACAAACCAAAGTCCTGGTTCCGTTCTCATCCTTCACGGCCGTCTCTCCACCACAGGCGGGGCAGACATCAGGAAGGCTTGGTGCGATCCTTTCCGTTCTCTCGGAAAACGAAACATTCTTTGATATCTGTGGAATGATCATATTCGCCTTGTAAACAAGTATCCGGTCTCCCGGTATCAGATTAAGCTCCTCAAGTATGCTTACATTGTGGACAGATGCACGGCTCACCGTAGTACCCTCAAGCTCCACAGGCTCGAATACAGCCACAGGATTGATAAGCCCCGTTCTTGAAGGACTCCACTCAATATACTTAAGTGTGGTCTCTGCCTCTTCGTCCTGCCACTTAAAGGCTATGGCGTTCCTTGGGAACTTCGCTGTCCTTCCAAGACTTCTTCCATAGGCCACATCTTCAAAAAGAAGCACCAATCCGTCAGAAGGAAAATCATTTGTGCTGATCTTTTCAGAAAACCATTTAACTGCATCAGCTATTGTTGTTGCATCCACAAGCTTTCTTTCAACCACCTCAAAGCCAAGACTCTCAAGCCAGGTAAATCTTTTGATGATTGAATTCTCAAAATCCACATCCTCTACATCCACCAGATTGAAGGCGAAAAAATGAACATTTCTTTTTGCGGTTATTGAGCTATCAAGCTGCCTTACGGAACCGCTGCAAAGGTTTCTCGGATTCTTGTATCTGGCATCAATATCCGCTATTGCCGCATTGATTCTTTCAAAATCGGAATACTTGATGACAGCCTCACCGCGGATCACAAGCTCACCCTTGTAGCTTATGGTCTGAGGGACATTGACAAAGGTCTTGGCATTGGCTGTGATCACCTCACCTATCTCACCGTTTCCTCTGGTAACTGCCTTAAAAAGCTTTCCATCTCGATAGGTTAAAACCACGGTAAGACCATCCATCTTCCAAGATAACACACCCTTCTTGTCTCCAAGGAAATCAGCTAAAGCCGCTACCTCCTTTGTCTTATCAAGAGACAGCATCGGTGAGGGATGGGCTTCCTTTGGAAGCTCGGAAAGCACCTCGTAGCCCACATTCTGTGTAGGCGACCCGGGATAGGTGATGCCGGTCTCCTCTTCAAGAGCACAAAGCTCGTCATAGAGAGCGTCGTACTCAAAGTTACTCATTATCTCATGATCCTCCTGATAATAAGCCTTAGACGCCCTATTTAGCACCTCTATCAATTCCTTCATTCGTTTGTTTTTGTCCATATATCAAACCTCTGTATTACTACGTTACGATCTTTTTTCATAACTGCCAAGCGACATTAATACTATACAGCTATCTTCCTTTTTCAACAAGCCTCAAAAGCTCAGCCTTTTCCTCTTCACCAAGCTCTCTATAGGCACCTTCCTTAAGTCCGTTAAGCTTAATATTCATCACCCTTATACGTCTAAGATCTGCAACCTTTACACCAACCGCCTCGCACATTCTTCTGATCTGACGATTAAAGCCCTGGGTAAGAACTATACGGAAACGGTTTGGTGCCAGTCTTTTCACCTTGCATTTTCTTGTCTGATAGACCTTGCCGTCTATCTCTATATCCGGCCCCTCAGATATCAGCTTAAGCTCACCATCCGTCACCGATCTGTTGGTCTTTACCTCGTATTCCTTCTCGTGAGCATTGCCCGCCTTTGATATGCTTTCCGCAAGCTCTCCGTCATCGGTGAAAAGTATAAGCCCTCTCGATTGCTTATCAAGCCTTCCCACATACTTAAGGAGCTTCGGATATCTGAACACTGTATAGATGTTGTCAGGATCCTTCTTGCTTGCGGTACAGACTATGCCACGGGGCTTATTGAAGGCCACTATGATCTGCTCCTTCTTTGCGGTAACAGGCTTTTTATCAACCAAAACCAGGACATCCGAGGCTATGGTCATTCCAAGAATAGCAACCTTTCCATCTACCTCGACTCTACCTTCCTCTATAAGCTTGTCCGCTCCCCTTCTCGATGCCACACCGGCCTCAGAAAGGAATTTATTTAATCTTATCTCTTCTGCCATATTATTAAGTCTCTTCGTAACTGTTCACTACAGCTCTGAACACTTGCTGTTCAGAGCGTGTTAAGATGTGACGCAGGAAGGCATCTCGCTCCACTTTGCGAAGCAAAGTCTCTAAATGAGCGAGATGCTCGTAACTGGCAGCAGCGAAGCTGCTGA